>JBCAXJ010000034.1:0-52523 GCA_038534135.1 Pseudomonadota bacterium
TCGATCTTTTCTCGTGACGAGGCGACGAAGTTCCACCAGATGTAACGCGGGCCGTTCAACGTCTCGCCGCCCAGCACCATCAGGCGCGCGCCCGTGAGCGCCTTGACCGTGATCTTGTCACCCGGACGGAAGACCATCATCTGGCCCGGCTCGAAGGTGTCCGATCCGATCTCGACCTGCCCTTCGATCACGTAGATGCCACGATCCTCGTGATCATCTGGCAGCGGGAATGCCGTCCCGGCCTCGAGAACGACATCGGCATAGAACATATTGGAGAACGTCCGGACCGGCGCCGTCTCGCCATAAGCGCTTCCCAGGATCAACCGGACATGTTTGCCCTCTCCCTCGATCACGGGCAATTGCGGCTCGGGCACATGCTCGAACAGCGGCGCTGTCTCTTCGGCGGCATCGGGCAAGGCCACCCAGGTTTGGATCCCGAAGAATGGCATCGGATCGACCTGCGTCGCGTCATCCGTGCGCTCGGAATGCGTGATGCCGTTCCCGGCGACCATCCAGTTCACGGCACCTGGCTCGATCCACTGGTCGGTCCCAAGCGAGTCGCGGTGATGCATCCGGCCACGGTAGAGATAACTGATCGTCGCCAGGCCGATATGGGGATGCGGGCGCACGTCCAGCCCGCGCGTCGGCAGGAATTCGGCAGGTCCCATCTGATCGAAGAAAATGAACGGGCCGACCATCTGACGCTTCGGTGCAGGCAAAGCGCGCCGCACTTCGAACCCACCCAGATCGCGGGCGCGCGGAATGATCAATGTGTCGACCAGATCGACTTCGTCACCGGTCGGGCAGTGTGGATCGAGTGCGGGATTCCAGCTCATGGCAGCCTCCAGGTCAGTTCGATGAAAAACCTAGTTCGTGCTGGTGAGGTGAGAAGCCGCCAGAGCGAAAAAACACCTTGCTGAGATTGGCAAGTATCGACTTCTGATCAAGCGCTGGCAGCGCGGCGGATCTCGCCATCAAGGAGTCGTCCAGGCAGAGAAAAAGCGACAATGGCCCCCTGCCCGGTTCCGGCATTCATCGCGGTCAATGATCCACCCCGCGAGCGAATGAGCCTGCGAATGCCGAGAAGCCCAAACCCGCTTTCAGGTTTGAAGTCGCCACCGCCCAGAAACGTCAGGGTTGAGCCGCTGAAACCAGCGCCACTGTCGCGGATCTGGACATTAACCATGCCCTCCACGCCGGTCGTAGCCTCGATCCGTAGTTCGACCCGCGCCGACCCTTCGGCGGCCTTGGGTCCCTCGTCGTTCGGACGGGCGTGTTTCAGAGCATTGTCGATCAGGTTGCGTAAGATGATCTGCGTGGCATTCCGATCGCCGCTGAGCCACGTCTCCTCGACGTGACAGACACATTTCTGGAGCGGGTCCAGCATGGTGAGAACGTCAAAACACAACACCCTCAGATCGAAATCGATCAACTGTTGCCGCGTCGAAGTCGCTTGCGCGTGCGAAAGCACGTCCGAGATCAGCTCCATAGCCTTTGCGCCGACGTCTTCGAGCAGGTCGATCAGGTCGAGCTTGCCGTCGCCAAGATCCTCGAAGTCCTCTCGCAACAGATCCGCGATGGCGTGTATCTGCGTGATCGGAGATCGCAGATCATGGGCTGCGAGACTGACGAAATCCTCCATCTCGCGGGTCATTGAGTCGAGATCGGCCTCGATCTCGCGCACGATGTCGCCACCGGTGACGTCTTGCGAACTGCCGATGAAATGCGTCACCTGACCACGCGCGTCGCGATAGGGCTCCAGCGTCGTACAGATTCTTTGGTGGTTGGACGCGATCGGCAGAGAGAGTTCGTAGCTTCGCGGCATGCCGGACCGAAACGCCTCGGCATGATGTTGGAAGGCGACCTCGCCGAGACGCCCGGAGTACAGATCGCGGGCTGTCTTTCCGATCACGTCCTCAGCGCTCAGACCGATCACATTGGACGCGAACTTGTTGAACCACGCATAACGCGGGACACCCGCGTCATCCAGCGAGAGCACAAACACCGGGTGCGCGACGTGATCGTATAGATGCCAGTCAGCGTCGCGCAAAGCGAGCCCCCACGATGAAGTCCATCATGGCATGGTAATGCGCAATGCATGAAGAAACTCCTGCAACGCGCTATCCGCGCGGCGGAATGACCTCGTAGCCCGCTTCTTCGGGTTCATCATCCTGCATTTCCGGCGGGAACCCGGGGGCCGTGATGTCGAGACCCGTGGCATCCTCGAGGCGCCGGATGATGTTCGGGCTCAGTTCGCGCGGGCCGTACCGCCCGATGCCATTCTGAAAGATCTCGATCATCTTCGGGTTCAGTTCCAGCGGCACCCCGGCGCGGTCAGCAACGGCCTGGAAGAGGCCGATATCCTTCGCGACCAGATCCATTGTGAACGAGATATCGCGCGAGCCGTTCAGGATCACCTGGCTTTCGGTTTCGTGCACGAAGGAATTGCCCGACGAGATCCGAATCGCCTCAAATGCCGTGTTCAAGTCCATCCCGGCGGCTTTCGAGACGACAAGCGCTTCCGCACAGCTGATCAGGTTTGCCGTCGCGAGGTAGTTCGTGACCACTTTCAGGACCGATGCAGAGCCTAATGGGCCGGTGTGCAGGATGCGCCGGCCCATTGTTGTCAGGATCGGCAGCATCCGCTCGAACGTTGCACGCTCGCACCCAGCAAAGATCGAGATGTTGCCCGTCGCCGCGCGGTGACATCCACCGGATACCGGGCAATCGACAGGCTCTCCGCCCGCAGCCAGGACTTTCTCGCCCAGGCGCCGGACTTCGCTTTCGTCCGTCGTGGACATCTCGGCCCAGATCGTGCCTGCCGTGAGCCCGGCGAGAATGCCATCCTCGGCTTCCAGGACCGCGGCCGAGATTGCCGGCGACGGCAGGCACGTGATGATCAGATCACAGTCGCGCGCCATTTCTGCTGGGCTCGCACCCCATGCGGCGTCACCGTCCAGAAAGCCTTGGGCCGACGCCTCGTCCAGATCGCGCACCGTCAAGTCATGCCCGTTGCGCAGAAGCGACCCGGCCAGCTTGGCCCCGACATTGCCGAGGCCGATAAATCCGATTTTCATGCAGCTTTCTCCGCAGCGCGCGGCAGGTCCAAGATCGCCTCCGCGAACTGATCGAGCATGTCATTGGATACCTGGCATGCAGCATTCTGCGCCATGCCGATGTTGTAGTCGTTCTTCATGTGCGTCGCGAGTTCATGGACACGTACCGACGCGCAAACGCTGGGAAGCTCGTAGCCGATCCCGCAAGCGCGCATCAGCTTCGAGAAGGCCTCGGGCAGCGATGCTGCGTATCCTGAACTGCCCAGCGCCGCCGCAGCGCGCGCGTAGTTTTCGCGTCCCTCCGGGCGGGAGACGAGTTCGGGAAGCGTGACCTCCAACGCAAGCGCCGTCGCCAAGCCATGGTGCACGGGCGCCAGAGAACCCAGAGCGTGCGAGATGTTGTGCCCCATATGCGTGTTGCAGTTGTGGAGCGCGAGCCCAGCCAGCGTCGAGGCCCAGAGCACCTTGCCCCGCACGTCAACATCAGCGCCATCGGCGACCGCCTTGGGGAGGAATTCGGCCAGCAGTTCCAATGCCTGTAACCCGAAAACTTGTGCCACGGCATTCGATTTGCGTGACGTTGTCGCCTCCAACGCATGGGCAACCGCGTCCATCCCGGTCCACGCGGTGATGTGAGGCGGAAGCGAGGCCGTCAGCTCCGGATCGAGTACTGCATGGGAGAACATCAGTTCTTCGCCCCAGTACCAGTACTTGTTGCCCTCGGCGCTGGAGACGACCGAGGTCCGTGTCACTTCGGACCCGGTTCCCGCAGTGGTCGGAATTGCAATTGCCGGGATGCGGTCCGACGGATACCCGTTGGCACAAAGCGCGTAGTGCCGTGCCGGGCGCTCGGCCCTTGCGATTGCCGCGACCAGCTTGGCCGCATCCATGGCAGCGCCACCGCCCAGGCCAACGATCACGCCAGCGTCCACCGCACGCGCGCGTTCGGCCAGCGCATCGACCATGGCATCCTTGGGTTCGCCGGCCACGTCGGCGGCGATCTCGACGGTCAGCCCGGATTCGGCCAACGCCAGCTCCGAACGTGATGTGACGCCAAGCTCCGCCAACACCTTGTCGGCAACCACAAGAACCGGGCCTCCACCCAGATCCTCGGCAATTCCGGCCACATCAATCAGCCGCCCGGCCCCAACGCTCATCGGCGGCACGCGGCCCGCATCAAATGAATTCATACTTCCCTCGCGCATTTATTCGGCGCGGCACGTGGCACGCCAAAACGCCAACGTCGCGTCCAAATACGACGCGAACGAACTAACGTGACGTAAAATACCTAGAAATCCGTCGGGGCGCCACCTTCGGCCTTGCGGCGTTCAACGAAAGCCGAAAGCTCTTCGGCGATCGCTGGGTCCATCGCGGGCGCCTCGAACTCGGCCAGGATCTGTTTCCAGATCTTGTTCGCACGCTCGGGCGTTTGCTGGGCGCCTGCATTCTCCCACGATTGGTAGTTGTCCCAGTTCGACAGGAACGGCTTGTAGAACGCTGTCTCGTAACGCTCCATCGTGTGCTGGGCGCCGAGAAAATGCCTTTGAGCCTCGGGCATCGCGTCGACCTCGGCGATGGCATCGACGGCGAGGTCATCTTCGGTCACCGAGACCGGCTGCATGTAGCGCGCGATCTGCTGCAGCGTCTCGCAATCCATCACGAACTTTTCGTAGGATGCACAAAGGCCACCCTCGAGCCACCCTGCCGAATGGTAGACGATGTTCGTGCGTGACGACACGCACGCCCAAAGGGAGAAAGCCGACTCCCAGGCCGCTTGCGAATCGGGTGCATTGGCGGCGCAGGCGTTCGAGGATCGGAGTGGCAGGTTGTAGCGGCGCGCCATCTGTCCGGACATCTGTGTCGCCCGCATGTATTCCGGGGTGCCGAAAGCGGGTGCGCCAGACTTCATGTCGACGTTCGATGTGAACGAGCCCATCACCACGGGACACCCCGGTTTGACATGTTGCAGCAGCGCGATTGCCGCCAGCGCTTCCGCCGTTTGTTGCGCAATGGCGCCTGCAAGGGTCACGGGTGCCATAGCACCGGACAGCGTGAACGGCGTTACCGTCACCATCTGACCGCGCTCGGCCAGACGCATGGCACCGTCCAGCATCGGCCAGTCGTGCTTCAGCGGTGAGGTGGAATTGATGTTCGTGTACATCCGCGGAGTGGCTTCGAACTCCTCGTGAGTAAGGCCGCCACCTATGCGGATCATCTCCATCGTGTCTTCGACCCGCTCGACGCCCAGCGAGTAGGTGTGGATGACCTTGTCGGTCAGCAGCAGCTTGTCGTGAATGCAGTCGAGGTGCCGGATCGAGGGGTGGATGTCGACCGGCTCGACCGGATACCCACCGACCATATGGATACAGTTGAAGTACTGCGACAGCTTGATGAGCTCTTGGAAGCTTTGCCGGTCACCCGGGCGGCGACCCCGATCGAGGTCCGAACACGAGGGCGGCGATGACACGTTCACATAAAGCTGGTGATTTCCACCGACCGTCACCTGGCGTTCCGGATTGCGCGGTGTCAGTGTGAACTCTGCCGGTGCCTTGGCGACGAGTTTCATAACCATATCGCGGTCCATCCGGACCCGCTCTTCGCCATCGATCACATCGGCGCCTGCCTCTTTCAGGCGCTCGCGCGCGCCTTCGTGCAGGAAATCGATGCCGATCTCTTCTAGAATCCGCATGGCAGCGTTGTGGACCGCCTCCACGCCCTCTTCCGTCAGTGGTTCTGTCGGCTTGTCCGAGATCCGGGGGATGTGCCAGTCGACCTGATCGATCGCCGCACCGCCGCGCCTGATATTGCCGGACCTGCCGCCGCCGCGCCGCCGCCGGGGAGATGCCTCGTTCATATCGCGCGCTCCTCTTGGATCCGGATTCAACACTGCGGCGAACGCGCGCAACTATTCCCACCCCGAAGCGTCACCGAATGTCGGAAAAATGTCGTGCGTCAGACTTCGCGCGCAGCGACTGCGTGTGCGGACAGCAGTTCGGGCAGGGATGCGATCGAGTCGATGACATGATCTGCATGGGGCAACAGATCTTCCCGCTGCGCCGGTCCTGTGAGCACGCCGATGGCGAGCGCTGCGTTCGACGATGCCTTCACGCCAAGATCGTGCGTGCTGTCGCCGATCATCGCGCATTCAGCAGGGCGCAACCCGGTCGCAGTGCAGAAGGCGTGCATCATTCCAGGGCCGGGCTTCAGGCCATGCCCGCTATCGTACCCGGCGATAAAGTCGAACAGGTCGAGCGCGTTGTATCGGCTCAGCTGATCGACCGTGGCACCTTCCGAGTCGTGGGTCGCAACACCAAGAAAGTATCCAGACGCTCTCAAGCCCGCAAGAAATCCGGCGAGATCAGGGACGGCGGCAACAAGGTTTCCTGCTGCCACCGCTTTTTCAACGATGGAGTTTGCCAATGCCTCGATCCTGGCGGTTCCAAGATCGGTCCGTGTCCGCGCCCAGATCGCCGAGAACTCGTCCACCGAACTCGCAACGATCGGGGAGCCCGGGACGAATGTCCGATCGGCGCGCTCGTATCCAACCTCGCGCGCCATCATGTCTGCCTCGGCGTCCGATCTCGAAACAGCCGCCAGAGTTTCTTCGACAACAGCCGCCCAACTGGCGGTGAAGTCAAACAGCGTACCATCTTTGTCGAAGAGCAGACCGCGCAGCGGCGAATCTGGCATCGCATTTCTCCTTCGCGTCGAAGACGCGTCCAATCTGTTCCCAACGGCGCGTCAAACAAAGGCATAATGTGTCCGGCGTTTCCCGACATAGGACATGATTGCAATCTAGGGATGCAGAAGTCGCTGTACTTTCGCTTAAACCTTGAAACGCCTACGGGATATCGCGCTTTGGCATGAAAGAACTTGCTTGTTCAGCGGCTTGCAGACTATGTTGCAGGCGCAGGTTACTGTGAGATCGGGGTAAATATGGACGATACAACCGCACGCGCAGCGTGGTCGGAGCCGGTATTGAAAAGTGTAAATATTGCGACGACCGCTGGAAAAGCTTCAACATTCTCACAGGAGATCCCGGATTTCGGGAGCCTCGGAACTGTGGGTCCGTCATAAATTGATATCCGGAGCCGCGCTGGATCGGCTTCGGTGAAGTAGAAACTTTAGATCATTTCAGATACGATCACCGCGTCTTTAAGCGGAATGACAATGCCAAAACTGACACTTGATACCGTGGTCGGACGTGGGACCGAACACGTCGAGACGCGTGTGGGCACTCAGACGATGATGATGAGCGTCGACCAGGGCAAGTATTACTCGATCGACGCTTCGGCTAATCGGGTGTGGGAACTCCTAGAGCATCCCAAAGCAGTTCGAGCGGTCATCGACGAACTCTTGCACGAATACGATATCGACCGGGAAACATGCCAAGCGCAGGTTCTGTCGTTCGTCAGAGAGCTGCTCGACAACGGCCTGGTCGTGGAGCACTGACGTGCTCGCCAGGACAGGTGCGTGGAGGTTTCTCAAAGCACCGCTCTCCCGCAAACTTCTATCGTTGGAAGCAGCATTCGAGCTCGCGAGTGCGCGGCTGAACACGTTGGGCTCGGCCCGTCATTTCACGCGCCTGATGGGGCAACTCGAGGGTCGACCAATCCAAGCGCAGCCCTGCCATCAAGAGAGGGCCGCCTTGATCGGACACGTGGTGGCCGCAACCGCCAGAGTGATGCCCTTTCGGGCGGTGTGTCTGCAACAGGTCTTGGCGGTGCGCCGAATGCTGCGCCGCAGGCATATTCCGTCGACGGTCATTCTTGGTGTGCTGCCAGAACGGGCGGGTGCCGCCAACGTGGCAGAAACCAGTTCTGAACCGATCTACGAAGACGAAATGACGGCGCATGCCTGGATCAAGACCGGCGATCGGGTCGTCAACGGTCAGGCACGAAACCTCGACTCCTACGTCGTTCTGGGCGTTTTTTCGTGAACCATCGCCAAGTTTCGCGATGGCCGCTGATCCTGCGCCTTGCATGTGCCTTGCTTGCAAAAGACGAAACCCAGATCAAACATCTCTCCGGGGAAATGCGCCAATCTGACTGGGATGCATTCTTCGTGTTGGTGCTTGACCGGCACCGGATCGCGCCAAACATCGCCGAGGCTCTAGCTCTCGCAGCCCCGCCAGAAAACTTCCAAGAGAGATTCAATCAAGCGATCCAGCGAAACGCGATGGATGTGCTTCGTTACGTATCCGAGACGCGCAGGATCGATGCGGCATTGCGAGATGTCGGGATCAAGCCAACCTATCTCAAAGGCTGGTTGCTTGCCGAACAGCTGTTCGGGGCACCATCGGCGCGTCAGGCCAAGGATCTCGATCTCCTCATACCCACGGACGCGCGATCTCGTGCCATGGAAGTTCTGCAAGGTCTTGGTTATGTGGCTGACGAGCGGCTTCCGGACCGCTTTCTCGACGCGTCAACGGACGTCGTCGCCAAGGAACTGAACAACCTCTCTTTGCTCCATCAAGAGATGGGTCTTTCCATCGAAATGCACTGGCGCAGCCACCAGTTTTCTGGATGGCCCGACGTGCTCGCAAATCCAAACGAACACCAGATCTTCACATCGAGCGCGGGCGCGTACTTGGTTCCGAGCGATCAGGCGAACTTGATCTATCTGGCGGTCCACGGATCGCTCCATCGCTGGAGCCGTCTGAAGTGGTTGCATGACATCGCCGAGACTGCTGGTCGGCGAGATCCGGATCTGCTGGCACAGGACTTGGAAGAGGCGCGGCGGCTTGGCGTCGGGCGCGCCTTGGCGCTGGCTTTGGATCTGTCGCACTATGTGCTGGGAGCGCCGACCGAATGGAAGCCCGTGGCGTCACCCTGGCTTGTTGCGAGATGTCTCGAGGAAATTGCCTCGGACTCCGCGGTTCCGACCAGCCTCGGACAACGCATGAAATTCTACGCAATGACACTGGTCCTTGCCCAGGGATGGCGGCAAAAGGCGGGCGTCCTGCGCTATCGCGTTTGGGGCAAACCCAGAATTCTTCTGGCCAGTCTTGGAAAGCCCGCGTGACCACGCGCGCTTGGCTGCGTCGTTTACGGGACAGGTTCTGGTATCTCGGCGCCGAGGGGTTCCCGTGGCATCTGCCGGATCGCAGGAGTTCCCAAGCGGCACAAAAGCTCCGGCGTCTCGGCAGACGGCTTGTTTGGAAGACATGGCCACGCCCGATCAGACCCCTTGCGGGACTGGCGGCGATCTTTCTCTGGCCGATCCGGAGCCGCACCGAGGCCAGGCGCCTGATCCTTGCCTCGAATGCCGAGGCGCTCCTGAAGAAGCCGGTCTGGCGTCTCTGGCACGTAGCCCTCCGTCACAACGCCGCACCCGCAGAATGTGCTGCATTTGGTGTGCACCAAATGTCGGTCTCGGGTGTTGATCAATGGCTTTTCACGCGCGAGGCATCTTTGGTATCGGGCCATTTGATGTCGCGGAGCGTCTCGGATCTGTGCGGTGATAAAGTCCGGCTTGCGGAGTTCTGCCTCGAGAACGGGCGTCTGCCTGTTGCATCGTCCTTGGCGGTTTTTTCGTCAGGGACGACCCTGAAACCGTTTGACGCTGGAATGCCTCCATCGACCGATCTTGTCGCCAAACCGATCCGTGCCGCGCAAGGGCGTGGCTGCGTACTGTGGAGATACACCGACGGAGGCTACGCCACAGGAGACATGCGGGCTGCCGTCTGTCCAAAAGAACTCGCCGAAACACTGCGTGTTCGATCAGCGAGCAATCAGGGCACTCTGATCGTTCAGAAGCTGATCCCGGCCCATACTGCGCTGTCACGCTTGGTGGAGAACGGACCGCCAGTTGCACGGATTGTGACGGGGCGTTGGCCGGGCGGCACGGTTGAGGTGATCGAAGCAATGCTTCAGAAGCCGCGCGCGGGTCAGTGGATGACCCATAGCGGCCCGTTCCGCTTGATCGATCCAGACACCGGGTGCCTTGTGCCACGGAAACCTAGACCGCACATCTTTCCCGATCTGACGGATGACCCGGTCTTCGATGATCTTGCCATACCCGATTGGCAGGCGTGCCAAGATGGTCTGATGTCTCTGCACCGACAGATCCCAGATCAGGCCCCACTGATCGGTTGGGACATCGTCTCCTCACCGGAGGGTCCGGTGATCCTGGAGGCGAACACGACCTTGGCGCCGTATTTCTTCCAGTTGGCACGGCAGGCGCCCGCGGGCGACGGGCGCTGGTGCGCGCTGCTGAGCAGTTATCTGGCATGACAGCGCTGATCGCGGGGATCCTGCGCCTGGATGGAGCGCACGTGAGCGAACGCACAGTCCGTGAGATGCTGGAGGCGATGGCACCGCGTAGCCTTCCGACCACGACTGCGGTATGTTCGGACGGCCCATTTGCAGCCGGTGTCATAAGGATCGGCGAGGCCTACGCAGCCCATGACAGATCCTCGGCACAGTCAGGCGATGGCGCTGCCATCGCTGCGGACATGGTTCTCTATGGGGACAGGACGCCCGTCCTTTCGGACCTCTCGGCGCTGATTTCGCGCGACAGGCTCAGGGCAGTCGCGGACTTGCAGGGCGACTTCGCGATCGCTCACTGGACAGGATCAGAGCTGTTGTTGATCCGCGATCATCTGGGCGTACGGCCCCTACAATACGTCATCAAACCGGGTCAGTTTTGTGCGTTTGCGTCACTTCCACAGGCCCTGCTGCAAACCGGACTGGCCGAGCGCGTGCTGGACGCTGAAGTCCTTCGAACCTTTCCGGTGGCGGTCTGCGCCCCTGGCGAACGAACCTACTTCCAGCAGATCCGCAGCGTGCTCGCGGGCCATGCTTTGCGCGTCACGAAAGTGGGTATGTCACGCACGCGCCGCTACTGGCGCCTGCCGCTGGGTCGCCTGATGTCAGCGCGTACCGACCCGGATGAGATTGCCGAGGAACTGCGCCGATTTTTCGATCAGGCGGTTCGCAGACGTTTGCCAGACACGGGTCCTGTTGCAGGTCATGTCAGCGCGGGCCTTGACTCGTCCTCGGTTGCGGTGTTCGCCGCGCGGGCGCTCGCCGTTAAAGCCCGCCCATTCGTTGGCGTCGGATATCACGAGCTTGCGGATGCGTCCGGCGTGAAAGCAATCGATGAACTTGACCGGGCCGCGTGCCTCGAGGGCGCGGAACCAAACCTGTCCATCCACGGCGTAACCGCCGCCGCGCCCATCGAGCACCTCACGACCCTGGATCCGGACACGCTTCTGACCTTCAGCCCTAAAGATCTGGAAGAACAGGCGCTTTCGATCGCCGCCCGCCACGGCGCGCAGGTCATGCTGTCGGGCTGGGGCGGCGACGAGGTCGTCACCTGGCGCTCGCACGGGAACCTTGCCGAGCTGTTCTGGTCAGGCCAGTGGGGCGCGTTGATCAGCGCACTGCGGACACGATCACGGCGCAGCGGTGCCAGCGTGCTTTCCATCGTCCGCTCGGCGATCCTGAGCGAGAGCCTCCCCCTGCCGGTGCGAGACTTGATACGATCCCGCCACACCAGAGAGACCGCAAGCTGGCTGACTGACATTCAAGCGATGGTCCCGCCCGCCAGCAGAGAGGCGATGCAGCATCTGCCAGGGCGCCCGACCCTTGCGGACAGTCGGCGCGAGCGCCGCGGCTGGTTAGAGCATTGGTACCTGCCGGAGAGGCTGGAGACCTTCGTGCAGCGCGGCGCCCGGCACGGCGTGCAGTATGCATTCCCGATGCTGGACCTGGATCTGCTGCGTTTCGCGGTCACGATCCCTTCGGTTCTGCTGAAGGACTCTGATGGAAACCGGGCGATCTTCCGCCGCGCCATGAAGGGCATCCTGCCTGATGAACTGCGGCTGAACACGGTCAAGATGAGCCCCCTGCCACACGAAACGCTGAGGCAGTCACTGGCAAAGGCAGATATCATCAATGGCTTGCACGCAATGCGCCAGAGTGCGCTGGTCCAACGGTTCGTGGACATCGACGGGGTCGCGGCTTATGTCCAGCAAATCCGTGAACCCGACGAGATCCTTGCGTGGATCGAGGAACACACCGCGCGTGGGGAACAGGTGACGACTTACGAGCTCTACCATCTGCACGTCCTGAGGCTGGCGTGGTACCTGCATCTTCACGGAACTGAAGCGGAATGAACGCAGAGTTCTGGTATCGCGCATTCGGTCTGGTAATCTGCTCGGACATCGAAATGCCCGAGTTCCATCCTTGTGAACCCGGCCCCGCGGATGCCACGATCGAAACAAGCGATGATCCGCGTCGCATGCGGGAAGATCTGGCACCAAACCTGCCCGGATCCGGAGATTTCTTGCGCGCGCTTGACGGCGGTGCCCTGCTGAGTATCGAGCGGGTGGGCGATTTCTTCGTCGAGAGTACCGGCCGGATCGCCGTCGCCCCGCGACCAGATGTCGAAGCGGGCCTGCTGCGGCTCTACATCGCCGGATCTGCGCTGGGCACGTTGTTCTATCAGCGGCGTCAGCTCGTTCTGCACGCCGCCACGCTTCTGCGACCCGGCGGCATGAGCGCCATCGTCGGGCCAAGCGGCGCGGGCAAGTCAACACTCGCCGCACACCTCGCGCGAGCGGGCTATGCGATCCTCACGGATGATACGCTTCCCTTGTCAGAGACAGCGCAAGGGTTTGTCGGCTGGCCCGGCGCACGGCTTTTCAAGCTGTGGTCGGATACTCTGGCGGATCTGGAGCAGAGCGCTGCGGCGCTCGAGACGATCAGCGACCGGTACGGCAAGTATTATGTGCCGAACCAGACGCCCATCGTTCACGAGCCCAGCCGTCTGCGGGAGATCATCGTGCTGGAGATCGGCGATCACATCGCGATCGACCCGGTTGACGGGATCAAGGCGTTGAAGGCGATCAGCGACAACCTCTATCGGCGCGAGTTTATTGCGCCGCTCGGCCTCGATGCGCACTACTTCCAGATGCTGTCCAGACTGTGCGAGTCCACAAAGGCCGTCCGGCTGACGCGGCCACGTGACCGACGCATGATCCCCGACACGATTTTGGCTTTGGCAGAACACTGGGCTGCGAACGAATCCTGCAACTGACCGGCCGCCGACGCGAACCCGGTGTCACGTGGCTGGAATGATCCGCCCACGACCGCGCCGGCTTTCCTGCACGAAGACCTGCTGCCCAATTGCCAGCAAGGGCTCAGGCCCCTGCACCAGCGTCACAAGCTCGCCCGATTGCGTGCGCACGATGTACTCGGCGGCCTGCTGGCTTTTGACTTCCTTTTCGACCAATGATCCGACGACGGCACCGGCAATCGCACCACCCGCGATCGCCAGGGCACGACCCAGACCATCGCCGAAGCGGGCACCGGCAACACCGCCCGCAAGCCCGCCCAAGATCTGGCCCGTCTTGTTGCGCTCAAGCGTGTCGTTCTCCTCGATCTGAACGATCCGGACATTCTCGATCACGCCTTCGTAGGTGCGCAGGGTTTCGCCCGCATCCCGCCCGGTGTGCACGTCCGGAGAGATCTGGCGCGCGCATCCCGTCACGGCCAATGAGGCCGCCAACACGATCACGGCAACGCGAATGGCGGGTTTTTGATTGATCATAGTCATGCTCCCAAGCAGCCTGCGACAATACGGGCAAGGTTCGTTTGCTGGCTAGAACGGACTTAAGGGGCAAATCCGTCGGAAGTATTGCGCGCCGCCGCGCGTGCCATTAGCACCCCCGGAGCATTCGGGCAGGAGGCACCCATGTCTATTCCCCAACAGGGCGGTGGCCCGATCGAGAGCCGCGATGATCTGGCCGAATATCTGGCGTCGGGCTGCAAGCCCAAGGACGACTGGCGGATCGGGACCGAGCACGAGAAATTCGGATACTGCAAGGACACGCTGAAGGCCCTGCCCTATGCTGGCGAACGCTCGATCAAGGCGGTGCTCGAGGGCTTGCGCGACCGCTATGGGTGGGCGCCGCTGGAGGAAGGCGGCAATATCATCGGGCTCACGAAGAACGGCGCCAATGTCTCTCTGGAGCCGGGCGGGCAACTGGAACTCTCTGGCGCGCCGCTCGAGACGATCCACGAGACCTGCGACGAGGTGAACTCACATCTGGCCGAGGTCAAGTCGATCGCCGACGAGATCGGGGTGCGTTTCATCGGGCTGGGTGCCGCGCCGCACTGGTCCCACGAAGACATGCCGATGATGCCCAAGGGGCGTTACAAGCTGATGACCCGCTATATGGGCGAAGTCGGCACCCATGGCACCCAGATGATGTACCGGACCTGTACGGTGCAGGTGAACCTGGATTTCGCCTCGGAAGCCGACATGGTGCAGAAGCTGCGCGTGGCACTGGCCTTGCAGCCGGTCGCGACGGCGCTGTTCGCCAACTCGCCGTTCTTCGATGGCAAACCGAACGGCCACCTTTCCTGGCGCTCGCGCATCTGGCGCGATCTGGACGCCGACCGCACGGGCATGCTGCCCTGGGTGTTCGAGGACGGCATGGGCTTTGAGCGCTGGGTCGACTACGCGCTCGATGTGCCGATGTACTTCGTTTATCGCGACGGCCAGTACATCGACGCGCTTGGGCAGTCGTTCCGCTATTTCCTGGACGGCAAGCTGCCGGCCCTGCCGGGCGAGGTTCCGACGCTCAGCGACTGGGCTGACCATCTGACAACGATCTTTCCGGAAGCACGGATCAAGAAGTTCATCGAGATGCGCGGCGCCGATGGCGGGCCGTGGCGGCGGCTGTGCGCGTTGCCAGCGCTTTGGGTCGGGCTGCTTTACGATCAGGGCGCACTGGATGCCGCCTGGGATCTTTGCAAGGACTGGACGGCGGAAGAACGCGAGCAGTTGCGGGTCGATGCCTCGGTGCTGGGTCTGCGTGCCGAACTGCGCGGACGATCCATGCAGGACCTCGCCCGCGATGTGCTTGCGATCTCGGATCAGGGCCTGCGTGCCCGGGCCCGCGAAGGTGCGGGCGGGATGGTGCCGGACGAGCGGCATTTCCTGAACGCGCTGCACGATACGGTCGATCGCGGCGAGACGGCTGCCGACGAATTGCTGAGGCACTACGAGGCGGACTGGAACGGCGATGTGACCCGCGTCTTCGCTGATTTCAGCTACTAGATCGCTGGCTGAGGTGGCATGGCGCACCTGCCTTGCTGCCGGGTGAGAATGTCATGTTCGCCGCGGGCAGCCGATGTGATTCCTGGTGTGACGAAAGGTGATTCCGGGCGTGACGAAAATCATGTAATTCTACATTAACCGGATATCGGCGCCGATCTGACCCGACACCCGTCGCACCGAAAACTGTCCGATCCCGGGTGCTAATTCGTGCTTTGTGCCTGGCGGGCTTCCTCGGCGAGACGCCGCTCGTTGTCTTCCCGCGCGGCACCGCCTGCTTCCTGCGCGATCCCGAGTGCCGCCTTCTCCTCGGCCGAGATCACCGGAGCCAAAAGCTCGACCCTGCGTTCCTCGGCAAAGGCGGAGGCGACCGCGAGATCCGTCTGGGTGCGCTCTCCCGTCGCCGGATCCGGCACGCTTGCCGTGAACTCGCCAACCGCGGGCGCGTCCGGCGTGTCGATCAGACGTGGCCATTCGGCATCCGCCAACCCGGGCGATGGCGGCAGATCGTAAGCCCCGAAAAGTCCCACCGTGCCACAGCCGGACAGCGCCCATGCTGCAGCAACCGCGACGATTTGTGCAGTGCAACATAGGCGCTTCTTGTGAGATCTGAAAGTCAAGGCGTCGCCCGTTCGGAAAAGCTGTGCTAGCGTCGCACGGACCATACTCCGGCACCGGAATAAGCGCCAGCCCATTGAGGCGAGGAGGAGACGACATGGCGGATCCGATCAAGACCGCGGCATTGGCCGAGCGCATAGGCATTCTTCTGGAACGCTCCAGCAGGCTGTGGGCCGGATCGCTCGACCGGTCGGTCGAAAGTGCGGGCAAACGGTTGAAGCCCGATCCACTGAATGCCGTTCCGGCCATGTCGAAAATCGCCAACGGCTATATGGAGCATCCGCAAAAGGCGTTCGACGCGACGGCGCGCTACTGGGCGGACCAGATCGACCTCTGGACACGCACGATCCAGTCGATGACCGGCGAGAAAGTCCAGCCCGCGATCTCGCCCGATCGGGGTGACAAGCGCTTCAAGGATCCGGACTGGAGCGACAACCCGTATTTCGACTACCTCAAGCAGGCCTACCTGCTGAATGCGCGCTGGCTGAAGGACGAGGTCGATAACGCCGAAGGGCTGGACCCGCAGGAACGTAAGAAGCTGAACCTGCTGGTGCGCAACTTCATTCAGGCGATGTCGCCAACGAACTTTCCGGGCACCAATCCCGCCGTCATCCGCACGACCATCGAGGAAGAGGGCGAGAACCTGGCCCGTGGTCTGGAAAACCTGGTGCGCGACATGGATCGCGGACAGGGCAATCTGCTGATCCGCCAGACCGACATGGACGCGTTCGAGGTCGGCCGCAACATGGCGGTCACGCCTGGTAAGGTGGTCTTCGAGAACCGGCTGTTCCAGCTGATCCAGTACACGCCGACGACTGACGAGGTTTATGAGACACCGCTGCTGATCTGTCCGCCATGGATCAACAAGTTCTACATCCTCGACCTGAACGAACAGAAGTCGATGATCCGCTGGCTGGTCGGGCAAGGCCACACGGTGTTCGTGCTGTCCTGGGTGAACCCGAGCGACGCGCATCGGGAAGAGACCTGGGAAACCTACATGAAAGACGGGATCCTGACGGCGCTGGACAAGGTGCTGGAGGAAACGGGCCAGAAGAACACGAACGTCGTTGGGTACTGCATCGGTGCGACGCTGCTGGCGACGGTCCTGGCTTGGATGGCCAAGCAGGGTGACAACCGGATAAAGTCGGCCACGTTCTTTACCGGGCAGCTGGACTTTTCGGATGCCGGTGAATTGCAGGCTTTCGTCGATGACGAGGTGCTCGACACCGTCAACCAGGCCGCCGAGGAACACGGATACCTGGCTGCCGAGAACATGTTCGGTGCCTTCAACTCGCTGCGGGCCAATGACCTGATCTGGTCGTTCGTCGTGAACAACTACCTGATGGGCAAGGACAACTTTCCGTTCGACCTGCTCTATTGGAATTCGGATTCCACCTGCATGCCCGGCCGGGTGCACACGTTCTATCTCGACACGTTTTACAACAAGGACATGCTGGCCAAGGGTGAGCTGACCTTGCTGGGCGAGACGCTGGACATGAAAGAGGTCAAGCTGCCCTGCTACCACGTCGCAGCGATCGAGGATCACATCGCGCCGGCGGCGTCCGCCTACCGCGCCGCCAAGCTGGTGGGCTCGACCAAGCAGAAGTTCGTGCTGTCCGGCTCGGGCCATATCGCGGGGGTCGTGAACCCGCCCTCGCTGGGCAAGTACCAGTACTGGACCCGCGCGGGCATCAAGCAGGCCGATGTCGAGACATGGCACGAAGGCGCCAAGGAAACCGCAGGATCGTGGTGGCCGGATTGGGACAAGTGGCTGGCCAAGCAATCCGATGCGAAGGTGTTCGCGCGCGAACCCGGCGCGACGCTCGGCACGATCGAGGACGCCCCTGGCCGCTATGTCAGGGACCGCTCGGACGCGCGATAGACGTTTTCCGCGCTTGACCCGGCGCGAAGCCTCCGCATGATTGCATCGGCGGTTGAGATTTCGCGCAGGTGTATGATGAGACGTTTCAGGACCGGTTTCGCGTTGCAGGTCATGGCAGGGTTTGCAGTGATGCTGACCACGCTAATGGTGGCTCCGCCCGCGCTGGCGAATTGCGAGATCGGCGGACAAGAGATCCCGTGCGAAACCCGCAACGGGCATTACCGCATCCGCACACCGGATGGCCCCGGCCCGCATCCGACGGTGCTGTATCTTTACGGCTCGACCGGGAACTCGGCGCGAACGCTGGCTTGGGACGGCTTTGTGCGGTCCTTTGTCGACCGGGGCTATGCCGTGATCGTGCCCGCCGGACTAGACAAGCGCTATGTCGGCGGGTTGGTCGACTCGGGTTGGTTTCTGCGCAACAGCCGCGCGCGCAAGAAGCGCGATGATACAGCCTTTGTTGCCGAGGTTCTGGCCGACGCCGCCTTGCGGCATCGGATCGATCGCGACCGTGTGCTGATCGCGGGGATGTCGAATGGCGGGTTCCTGGCGTGGGAGATCGCCTGCCACAACCCCGAGCTTGCAGCGGCTTACGCACCCATCGCCGCTGGCTATCTGGGCGCGATGCCAAACCGTTGCCGGAAGGGCGTGCGCCTGCTGCACACCCACGGGCGCGCGGACCAGGTGGTCCCGCTGGCCCCGGACAAGGCCTGGAAGTCCGGGGGCGCGCGGATGACGCCGCTTGATCAAGCCCTGGGAAAGATCGCCAAGGCTGGCGGCTGCGTGAACCGTGCGTCGCCGGAGCGTCTGCGCGAATTCACCCTTGAGCGTTGGGGCGGCTGCATCCCGGGCGCGTCGGTCGAACTGCTGACGCACAATGGCGGGCACACGATCCCGCTGAGCTGGTATTCGGTTGTCGTGGACTGGTTCGAAAAAGGGCGGAGCGCGTCGCCAGGGGCCTCTGGCGGAGGCACCGCCCGCTTCCAAGGCGTAGGCTCCCGCGACACGTCCCGGTTCAAGAAGCCCAAGTTTGTGAGTGAATAACGGTCAGGGAGTTCCCTATGCGTCGTGTTGTGACTGCAATCTGTGCCGCGCTGGTCCTGTGCGCCGCCGCGCCGGACGCGGCCCGTGCCGCGTGCAGCTATAATGCTCAGTTCGATCCCTGCGCCGTGCAGGACGGGCATTACCGGATCCGTACGCCGGGCACGGGCGGCCCGTATCCGACGCTGGTCTATTTCTATGGCTCGGGCGGCAAATCGGACCGCTATGTCGAGAGCAAGCGGTTTCAGGATCAAATCGTCGAACGCGGCTATGCGCTGCTGGTGCCCGCCGCGCTGAGCATGACGTTCAGCTCGAAGGATGGCAGCCGGTACAGTGGTGGTGGCTGGAACCTGCGGCACCCCCGCTATCGCACCGGGCGCGATGATGTCGCCTTTGTCGGGCGCGTGCTGGACGATGCGACGCGGCGGTTCAACATCGATCGCGGCAATCTGGTGTTCGTCGGACAATCGCATGGTGGCCTGTTTCTCTGGGACATTGCCTGCCACACGCCGCGCATGGCGCGGGCGTATGCCATTCACGGCGCGAGCCATGGTGGAGAGCTACCGTCCCGGTGCAGCAATCCGGTTCGGTTCCTGCAGACCCATGGCCGGAGAGACGACATCGTTCCCATTCGGGGCGAACGCAGGTCGGGGAAGAGCCTGATCAACGCGGATATCTCCGAAGGGCTGGCGCTGCTTGGGCGCACGAACCGTTGCCGCAGCGGTCCCGAAGATGCCGGGCGGCTTGGGCCTTATGCGCGGGCGACGTGGCGCGGATGTGCACCGGGATCCTCGCTGGACTTTCTGGTGCACGGCGGCGGGCACGGCTATCCGCGCGACTGGATCACGACCGTGTTGGATTGGTACGAGGACGGGTTCGATGCGGCTGGCGATGGCGCGGCATCTGGTGCGACCGTGCGCCCGCGCTTCAACTCCGCCCAGGACCGCGGAGACCGGTTCAAGGGCATCGACAGCCGCGACGGGTCACGTTTCCAGCGGCCGAAAGCTCCCGACAGTTGAACGGTGCGCGGTCACGTATCCAGGAATCCTTCCCAATCCGGTTTTGAGCCGATCCGGGCGCGTGCGTAGTCGATGAAGGCCCGCGCGCGTGCCGAGAGGTGGCGCGTCTGCGGATAGATGATGTGGATCGTCACCGACGGCCAAGTCACGTCGGTCAGCACGGGGATCAGGGTACCCTGCTCGACCGATCGGTGAATGATGAAGCTGGGCTCGAGCGCGAGGCCAAGCCCGGCGATCGCGGCATCGCACAACAGGTCACCATTGTTCGACCGCAGGACCGGGCGCATCGTGACAGTGCCAGCACTGCCATCCGCGCGTTCGAAGGGCAGCGTCTCTCCGCGTTCAGAGCCGGTGTAGACCAGGAAGGGAAGGTCTTTGAGGTCTTCCGGTGTTTCCGGTCGCCCATGTCGTTTGAGGAAGTCCGGGGAGGCGCAGATCACGGTGCGCACTTCGGCCAACCGCCGGGCGATCAGGCTGGAATCGCGCAGGTTGCCGATGCGAACCGCCAGATCGAGCCCCTCGCTGATCAGATCGACCATCCGGTCCGAGAGGTCGATGTCCAGTTCCAGATCGGGATGTTCGGTCGCGAAATCGATCAGGATCGGCGCGAGGTGCGAGTGCCCGAAGGACAGCGGCGCTGCGATGCGCAGGGTGCCGCTGAGCGCGCGGGACTGATCTCCGGCTTCAGCCTCGGCTTCTTCCAGGGCCTGGAGAATTTCCACGGCGCGCCGCTGGAAGGTCTCGCCGCTGGCCGTCAGCCGCATCTGACGCGTCGTGCGTTGAAGCAGTTGCGTGCCGAGCCGCCCTTCCAGGTCCTTGATGCGACGACTGACAGCGGAGGTCGCCACCTGAAGCACTTCGGCGGCGCGGGTCAGGCTGCCGCTTTCGACCACCTGGACGAATGCCTTGAGATCCTCGAACCGGTCCATGTCCGCTCATTATGCTGATTTGCGGAAAAGAGGTTTGCTTAATGCCATATTTTTTCCGTGCGCGGCAACAATATCTTCCCCGTCAACGATATGACAGCAACCCACGGAGACAATCATGACACAGGTTCTGCGCGTTGACGGATCGATGCGGTCGGCAGGGTCGACCACCCGGACGCTGACCGATCGGGTGATCGACAAGCTGGCGCCCGCACATGTTGTGACGCGCGATCTGGCTGACGGCATCCCGTTTGTCAGCGAGGATTGGATCAACGCGAACTTCACCGACCCTGCCGAGCGCACCGATGCCCAGAAGGCAACACTGGCCTTGTCCGATTCGCTGGTCGCCGAGCTCAGGGCCGCAGACGTGCTGGTGATCGGGATGCCGATCTACAATTTCGGCATTCCGGCGGCGCTGAAGGCGTGGATCGACATGATCGCCCGCGCGCGCGAGACGTTCAAGTATACCGAAACCGGCCCGGTCGGTCTGCTGGACGGCAAGCGCGCGATCATCGTCGCCGCCTCGGGCGGCACAGAAGTCGACAGCGGGATCGACTTTGCCACGCCCTATCTGCGCCACGCCCTGGGCTTCGTCGGTATCGACGATGTCACGGTCGTGAGCGCTGACCGCCAGATGGTCGACGCCGACGCGGCCCTGAAGAACGCCGAGGCGGGGATCGACGGACTCGCGGCCTGAGGACGAGACATCCGGGTGGGGGGCGCTGCTCCCTGCCCCTGCATATGCCCCTGTGCGCAAACTGGCACTTGCGCCAACCGCTTGGCGTTCGCGATAACCTGGGCTGTGAGCAAAGCGATCCCACAGAACGCCGTCGAGGCCCGAGCGATCACCCGCCGCGATGGCTTGATCCTTGCGGGCGCAGCACTTGGTACGGTTTTGTCGGGGACTGGCATGGCCCGGGCATCTGCACGCTCGGTGCTTGTCTTCGCCGCCGCCAGTCTGAAGACAGCGCTGGAGCAGATCACAGCATTGCACAGCGCGCGGAGCGGTACGCCCATCGCCCTGTCGTTTGCAGGATCGTCCGCATTGGCGCGCCAGATCGAGTTCGGTGCACCCGCGGATGTCTTTATCTCGGCGAGCACGGACTGGATGGATGCCCTCGAGGCGCAGAACCTGATCGAGCCCTCGACGCGCACCGCGCTGGTCAGCAACGATCTGGTGCTGATCGCGCACGATCCGGCCACGCAAGACGTGCGGATTGCGCCGGATCTGGATCTTTTGGCGCTGCTTGGCGGTGGGCGTCTCGCCATGGCGTTGGTCGATGCCGTGCCTGCGGGCATCTACGGCAAGGAGGCTCTGACCAGCCTGGGCCTTTGGGACGACATCGCGGCGCGGGTCGCGCAGACGGACAATGTCCGGACAGCACTGGCGCTGGTGGCCACGGGCGAGGCGCCGTTTGGCATTGTGTACGCCACTGACGCGGTGGCCGAGCGCCGGGTGCGGGTGATTGGACAGTTCTCGTCAGGCACGCATGCTCCGATCATCTACCCGGCCGCCGCGGTCAAGGACCGGGCAACCACCAGCGTCACGGATCTTCTTGGCTTTCTGCGAAGCGCCGAGGCGCGCGCGGTGTTTCGGACGCACGGTTTCCGCGTGCCAGAGGCATAACCCGGATGGATTGGCTCGGTCCCGAAGAATGGCAGGCCGTAGCGCTGTCGCTGAAGGTCGCGTTGTGGGCAACGCTGGCGAGTTTGCCCTTCGGCATTCTTGCAGCGTACGCCCTGGCTCGCTGGAGTTTTCCGGGCAAACCGCTGCTGAACGGCTTGGTTCACCTGCCGCTGATCATGCCACCCGTGGTGACGGGGTATCTGCTTTTGCTGGCGTTCGGGACACGCGGTTGGCTGGGCGGCGCGTTGCAGGAGGTCGGGATCGTGTTCGCGTTCCGCTGGACCGGCGCAGCACTGGCCGCCGCCGTCATGGCGTTCCCGCTGATGGTCCGTGCAATCCGTCTGTCATTGGACGCCGTCGATCCAAAGCTGGAACAGGCAGCCGCCACGCTGGGGGCGTCGCGGATCTGGGTATTCGTCACCGTCACCTTGCCGCTGATCCTGCCGGGTGTCCTGGCAGGCGCGGTCCTGGCCTTCGCCAAGGCGATGGGCGAGTTCGGTGCGACGATCACGTTCGTGTCGAACATCCCCGGCCAGACCCAGACCGTACCATCGGCGATCTATGCCTTCCTGCAGGTTCCCGGCGGTGAGACATCGGCGCTGCGGCTGGTCGCCATCGCGATCGTCATCGCCATGGCGGCCCTGTTGGCGTCCGAGTGGATTTCGGTCCGGGTCGCGCGTCGGGTGTCCGGCGCATGAGCCTGTCGGTCCGCCTGCGCCACGCCTTCGACGCGTTCTCGGTCGATGCCGCGTTCGAGGCGCCGCGCGGGGTCACGATCCTGTTCGGGCGCTCGGGCTCGGGCAAGTCGACCATCGTCAACGCGGTCGCGGGGCTTCTGACACCGGATCATGGCCGGATCGAACTTGATGGCGAGATCCTGCTGAACACCGAGACCGGCCTGAACCCGCCGCCACACCGCCGCCGCATCGGCTACATCTTCCAGGACGCGCGGCTGTTCCCGCACCTGACCGTGCGGCGCAACTTGCTTTATGGCCGTTGGTTTGCACCGCGCGCGGCGCGGCATGAGGATATGGACCGGATCGTCGAGATGCTGGGCCTTGGGCGGTTGCTCGGCCGTCGCCCGGGTCATCTTTCGGGCGGTGAACGCCAGCGTGTCGCCATCGGCCGCGCCCTGCTGGCAGCGCCGCGGCTGATCCTGGCGGATGAACCGCTTGCCTCGCTGGACGAGCCCCGCAAGGCCGAGATCCTGCCCTATTTCGAGCGGCTGCGCGACGAGATTTCGGTCCCGATCCTCTATGTCAGCCATTCCGGGTCCGAGGTTGCCCGGCTGGCGACGACGGTGGTGGCGCTGGAGGACGGGCGCGTCAGCCGCCAGGGGACAGCCGCCGAGGTGCTGGGCGATCCGATGGTGATGCCGCTGGGCGTGCGAAATGCGGGTGCCGTGCTCGAGGTTACTGTCGCGGCGCACCATCCGGACGGATTGTCCGAACTGGATGCCGCGGGCATTCCGTTGCTGTTGCCGCGCGTGCC
This sequence comes from Pseudomonadota bacterium, assembly GCA_038534135.1. Lineage (GTDB taxonomy): Bacteria > Pseudomonadota > Alphaproteobacteria > Rhodobacterales > Rhodobacteraceae > Thermohalobaculum. Next base: position 23,730 of record JBCAXJ010000034.1, read on the forward strand.
CTACCCCGTGTCGGCCCGTATCCGCATCCGCATTCCCGCGCAGGACGTGATCCTTGCCCGCGAAAGGCCGGTGGGCCTGTCCGCCCTGAACGTGATCCCGGCGACAGTCGAGAGCATTCGTGAGGGTGGCGGTCCTGGGGCCATCGTCTCTTTGTCGACCGGCGCCGGGCGCGTGCTGGCTCGGATCACCAAGCGATCGGCCGAGATGCTGGACCTGTCCGAAGGCGGTGCCGTCTTTGCCATCGTCAAGACGCTGTCGATCGCGCCCGAGGATATCGGCGGCGAGCGCTGATCCGTTCAGTTTTCGGTGGATCTGACTGCATTTCTATGCATTTCTTCCCAACAATCGGAGGAAACGCATCGATGAGCACGTTCTGGGGCAGTCTGGCCGAGGCGGCGCGCTTGGTCTTGGCGTGGGATCCCGCTCTGGTCGAGATCATCGGACTGTCCCTGCGCGTGACCCTGACAGCGGTCGTTTTCGGCTGCCTGATAGGCCTGCCGCTTGGCGCTGTCGCGGGGGCTTTCCGCTTCCCGGGGCGCCCGGTTCTGATTGTCGCGTTGAACGCACTGATGGGTCTGCCCCCGGTCGTGATCGGACTGCTGGTGTACCTGAGCCTCTCATCGTCCGGACCGCTGGGACCGCTGCAACTGCTTTATACGCCGACGGCGATGATCATCGCGCAGACCGTGCTTGTGACGCCGATCATCGCGGCGCTGACGCGTCAGGTGGTCGAGGACCTGCACGGCGAATATGCAGAACAGTTCGCCTCGCTGGGGGTCGGGCGCATGGACCGGATGACGGCACTCCTGTGGGATGCGCGTTACAGCTTGTTGACGGTCGTGCTGGCCGGATTCGGCCGCGCGGTCGCCGAGGTTGGCGCCGTCATCATTGTCGGCGGGAACATCAACCACGTGACGCGCGTCATGACCACCGCGATTGCGCTGGAAACCTCGAAGGGAAATCTGGAACTGGCTCTCGCGCTGGGCATGGTGCTGCTGGTGCTGGCGTTCGCCGTGAATGCTGCGGCCATGGCGCTGAGGGCGTCCGCGGTTCGGGCGGCCTATGCGTGACCTGGCAGAGGGCATGAGCGATCTGAGCCCCGCCGCCGAGCCGGTGATGTCCGCGCGTGGTCTGCGCTATGGCACGGGGCGCAAAACCCATCTGGGTCCGCTGGATCTGGAGATCCGCGCCGGGCGCAGCACGGTTATCATGGGCGCCAACGGGGCCGGAAAGAGCGTTCTGATCCGGTTGCTGCACGGGCTTCTGGCACCGACGCGCGGGCAGATCCTGTGGCATGGCGCAGCGTTGAACGCGGGCACGAGGAAACGCCAGGCGATGGTGTTTCAACGCCCGGTGTTGCTGCGCCGTTCGGTCCTTGGGAACCTGCGCTTCGCCCTTCGCGTGCGCGGGATTGGCAAGGGCGACCGGGTCGCACGTGAGCGCGCGGCGCTGGATGCCGCCAAGCTGTCCCATGCCGGGGACCGCCCGGCACGCCGCCTGTCGATCGGAGAGCAGCAGCGCCTTGCTGTGGCGCGCGCGCTGTCCACGGGCCCGGAACTGTTGTTCCTGGACGAGCCGACGGCCAGCCTGGACCCGGCCTCGACCCTGGCGATCGAGGCGCAGATCGCCGAGGCAAAGGCCTCGGGCGTCACGATCGTGCTGGTCACGCATGACGCGGGACAGGCCCGGCGCGTGGGCGATGACGTGATCTTCCTGGATGCCGGGCGCATCGCCGAGCAGGGCCGTGCGAGCGACGTTCTGACGACGCCGCAATCGCCGGAAGCTCAGGCCTGGCTCTCGGGCGATCTGCGCCTGGCCGCCAGCGGATCCAAGGGTCTGTAGCGATGGAGAGGACCCGATGCTGAGACTCGTGCTGTCGTCCTTGGTTCTGAGCGCATGCATGGCAGTGTCCGCCCACGCCGAAGACCGCTTCATCATCCTTCAGTCGACCACGTCCACGCAAAACTCCGGCCTGTTCGATCATCTGCTGCCGAAGTTCCAGGACGCGACGGGGATCGCGGTCCGTGTCGTTGCCGTTGGCACCGGCCAGGCGATCCGCAATGCGGCAAACGGCGACGGCGACGTGCTGCTGGTGCACGCAAAACCTGCCGAGGAGCGCTTCGTGGCCGAGGGACATGGCATCGCCCGTCACAACGTGATGTACAACGATTTCGTCATCGTCGGCCCGCCGGACGACCCGGCGGGTGTGGCGGGAGTGAAAGACGCTACACTGGCTTTTGAGAAGATCGCCGAGGCACGCGTTCCTTTCGTGTCGCGCGGGGATGACAGCGGAACCCACAAGGCGGAGCTGCGATTGTGGCAAGCAACTGGCATTGACGCCGTGTCAGCGTCGGGAACCTGGTATCGCGAAACAGGCTCGGGCATGGGGGCGACCCTGAACATCGGGATCGGCATGGGCGCCTATGTGATGACCGATCGGGCCACCTGGATCGCCTTCGGCAACAAGGGAGATCACCGAATTCTGTTGGAAGGCGATGCCAGGCTGTTCAATCAGTACGGTATCATCGCCGTGAACCCAGCCCGCCACCCGAGTGTGAAGGCCGGGGAGGCTCAAGCCTTCGTGGACTGGATCCTGTCGCCCCAGGGTCAGGCAGGCATTGCCGCCTACACAATCGACGGCCAGAAACTGTTTTTCCCGAATGCCGAGTGATGGTGATCAGGGCGACAACCAACGCACGGTGCCCAGATCGCTCACGTCATATCCACCCATCGCATCAGCTTTGGCCAAGAACGGTTCGGTCCGTGCAAAGCGCAGGAGCGTCTGGATCGGCGGTGTGAAATAGGCGTGGCGGTCGATGAGCAGGTCGAAATTCTCCTGCAAAAGCGGTCGAAAGGGCAGCCCGTAGCGGCTCGCCATCGCTTCAATCCCCAGAGCCGCATCGGCCTCGCCTGCCGCAACGGCCGCCGCTGCATCGCTTTCCGTCCGCGCGAGAGCGGGCGAAGGCTTCAGATCCTCGGGCGAAAGGCCAGCTCTAGAGAGCAGGATGTCGAACAACGCCGATGCCCCGGCGGACGGTTGGCGCAGGATGACGCGTCGTCCGCGCAGATCATTGATCCCAGTGATCTGACTTGAGGCGTCGCGTGACACGAGCAAGCCCCGCTGCCGCGAGGCCCAGGTCACCAGCACCGCATCCCGGAGGTCCAGGGCCGCAACAGACCGGACATTCCAGCCTTCATCATCCGGTACGTGCAGTCCCGCCGCCGCAGCCTGACCCGCCGCAAAGCTGTCAAGGCCGTCACGGCTGCCGTTGACCAGCATCGCCAGTGCACACGCGGACTCCCGGACTGCCCAGTCCAGTAGCGGATCGTGAGAGCCCGCGATGACAGGTGGACGCGCGGTCCGGATGGCGCCAGGGCCAGTCCCATCGATCCATGCCGTCAGCTCAGCGCGCGGGAACAGAAGCTTACCGGTAATGCGCCGGTGCGGGATCTCGCCAGCCGCTGCAAGATCATAGACCTTGCGCTCCTTGACGCGCAGCAATTCCGCAACCTCGCGCGTCGTCAGAAACTCAGTTTCATTGAGTTTGCCGTCGCTGGACATGCAGCGCCCGTCAATACCTGCCATCGCGGTGATGGATAGCTTGAAGCGAGCCGCAAGACCAGAGAGTGATCAATTTTGGCCGCACATCATGTATGGCTGTGGTTTTCGTGCTTTTCTTTGCGCAGGCGAATGAGTATGCCGCTGTCGCGCGGAGAGGTGGCAGAGTGGTCGATTGCGGCGGTCTTGAAAACCGTTGAACCGCGAGGTTCCGTGGGTTCGAATCCCACCCTCTCCGCCAGTTCATTGGACTTCTTCTATATATCTCAGTATGTTAGTTTATGGCGGAGTTATGTTTATCCCCCATTTTACCCCGCAATGCAATCTTTCCAGGAGCTTGCCGACGCGGTCGGCGTGTCCAAGGCCCACATTTGGCAGATCGAGCGCGGCAAGGCCACGAACCCGGCCATCAACGTGGTCACGAAAATTGCGGACCACTATGGCGTGTCGGTGGCCTGGTTGGTTGGGGAAGACCTTGCCGATTCGGATGCCGACCCGGAGCTTCAGGGCATGTTTCGGCAGGCGCAAATTCTCGACGAACACGAGCGCAAGATCCTGAGCGACATGATGGCCTCTCTCCTGAAGAGCCGGGCATCACGTACGGATGGCTCGACGGCCGTCGAAGTACGGCGCGATCGGATGGAGATCGAGTTGGCAGGCCCTGATGTGGTTGACATGGCCCGTGCGTTCCATCGTCAGTTGGGCTCGTTGCACGGTCCGATCGATGTCGAAGGGATCGCCTATGAACTCGACGACTGTGAGATCAGAGACGAGCCTCTCGACAACGTCGAAGGCGCTTTGCTGACGACGCCTGACAAGACTGCGGGGTCTATTCTGGTCAACCGGCGTCCGGGTCTACGCCGTCGGCGGTTCACGATCGCGCATGAGCTATGCCACCTGCTCCATACGCACAATCGTCCACTGGGGCAGCAAGGGTTCCCTTGTGCGAGCAAAGATATTCGGATTCGGAGCCACCTGCCGAAGCCCGGAATGACCCGCGACGAACGTCAAGAGTGGCAGGCCAACCGTTTTGCGATCGAGGTACTGGTGCCAGAATACCTGCTTACCCGATATCTCGAAGACCAGCCGTGCATGGAGTTCGTCCTGGAGATGGCTGATGAGCTTGACGTTAGCCGCGAGGCTGCGGCACGGCGCTTCATCGAGAAGTGCGAGGCGCCTTTGGCAATGGTGTTCACTCAGCATGGGCGTGTGCGCTACGCGGTCAAGAACGACGGGTTCCCGCTGCTTGGGGTAGAGCCCGGCGGTCCCGTTGTTATTGTCGGAGACGAGGTTGGTTAGGTGGGCGAGCTGACAACCACTGATCCTGCTGATTGGTTGCGTCGGCCAGATGGTATAGCGCTCGCATACCAGACCCTCGCCCAGCAGAAGGGTCACGCCATGACCTTACTGATCGTGGACAACACCGACGAGATGCCGTCGCCTCCGACATTCCGGCGCTCAACCCGTAAACCCTGATAACGCGCACTGATACCCTGTTTCCTTGATCGGTTCTCCGTGTTCAGCAAAACCAATTCCCTGTTCTTCAAAAACAGCGAAACCGCCCCTAATGCTCTGAAACTCCTTATTCTCTCAGGGCAGTTGCTACAAGTTCGCTGCTCCAGAGTGCCAGTTTCCCTTTATCTTCCCTGTTTCCGCCGCCGAACGATGCAGAGGCCGATTCGCGCCGGACTGTCTCCACCGCCAGATCTCCACACCTTGTGCGATGCCAAACGCTCCAGCCTGCATTGGCATGTGAGCATGGCTGGTGGATCCGGCACTCGTCTAAAGCGCATGTCAAACCTAGCGCTAATGCGCTGTTTGACGGTCTTGGCCGATGGGCAACAAGTCAGCGGTCAGGCTCAGAAGCGCTTTATGATCGACAGGCTTGGGTAGTGAGTGCTTGGCGCCGACGCTCATTGCGACATCCAGAATGTGCTTGTTCCCAGGGTGTTTCCCCGCGCCAGAGATCGCGATCACCGGGATTTCGTCGAGCCGCGGCGTTCCGTTGTAACCGCGCGACATGCGCATGGCCGCAATCAAGCTTATTCCGCCGTCCTGTGTGACCCGGCCATCTCGGTAAATATAGATGTCGGCAATCACGAGATCTGCGGGAGTTTCTTCGAGCGATGCAAGTGCAGCCGAGGCACCACGCAACCAACGCACGTCATGTCCGTGGTCCTCGAGCAGTGTTCGCAAGTCAAAGGCGGTTTCCGGATCGTCTTCGAGGACTAAGATATCGGCCATCGGCGTCTCGTTCGCTTAACGTCTGACAAAGTTGACACACAATTGTGCTCTCCTTACACGTGTATCTTATGTCAACGAGTGGTAGATGATCAACTTTCGACAGGCTGGACGACGTCTCAATGGATCACCTCGCGCTGAATGGCATTGCCAGTTCCGATCTACGCTCGGGATTGCGGGACGTCACCCGTGCCCTGCATGACGAAATCGAGGCGATCTGGACACCGGCGGGTGGGTTCGCGTCCCGGCAGACCTATCTGGATTTTTTGTCGGCACTGTTGTTCGTTCACCGGCGGTTGGGTGCTCTCGCTGCTCTGAGGCGCGGCGATCCGGAAGATGTCATCGAGGAACATCGGCGCGTTGCTGGATTGACCGAAGATCTGAATGCCGCGCCGTCGCGCGCCCTGGCCGTTGAAGACATCGATGAAGGTTTCGCGTGGGGCGTCGGGTATGTGCTGAACGGCTCGAGCCTGGGGGCTGCCGTTCTTCTGAAGGCGGGAGCCTTGGGGCCGGATTGGCCGACCAGATACCTGATGATCGGTCGAGACTACGTCACGTCCGGCCGCCTGAAACGCTTCTTCGACGCCCTGAACGCCGTCGACCACGATCCTGACATGGTACAAGAAGGTGCATTCGCGGCGTTCGAGCAACTTGGATCCTTCAGGGGAGATCTTCGCCGGAAGATCGCATGAGCCGTCCGCTGACCGATGAAGAGGTCAGCGAGGCGCTTGACGGCTGCGCCAGCGAACCAGCCCACGTTCCCGGCATCATTCAACCGTTCGGGCTCCTTCTGGGAGCCGACATCGCGACCGGCCAGGTGCAGTATATCAGCGAGAATTGCGCGGATTTCTTTGCTCGAGAACCGTCAGCACTGTTCGGTAGCCACTTGCGCGATCTGCTGTCCCCCGATGTCTGGCACGCGATCCAGAACATCGCGTCCCTGCGCGATTTCGCTGATCGGCGTTACTTTGCCGGTCATTGGACACATCGCGGAACCGGTTATGCCGTGCACGTCTCGAAAGGTGGTGAAACCTTCGTTGTCGAGATCGAAGACGGTGCCGAGGGGCCAACGATCACCCCGGAGATGCTGCGCGAGCAAACCTTCCTGGTGAACCAGATCCAGGGCTGCGAAGATGAAGCGACACTCCTCGATCTCACGATGCGCTTGTTGCGCCACCTGACCGGGTTCGATCGTGTCATGGCCTACAAGTTCGATGAGGAATGGAACGGCGAGATCCTTGCCGAGGCCCGGAAACCGTCGCTCAACTCTTTGATGGGCCTGCGATTTCCCCATTGGGATATTCCTGCACAAGCCCGTGCGATCATGAGCCGGATTCAACTGCGGCTGATCGGCAACGTCGATCAGGACCCCGTCAGAATCCTTGTCGACAGCCCGCAAGCGCCACCGCTCGACATGACCTTTGCTCAATTACGGGGCATTTCACAGATTCATATGCAGTACCTCAGGAACATGGGCCTTGCGGCGTCCATGACCTTGTCCGTGGTGCTGGATGGCAAGCTTTGGGGCATGATTACATTTCATCACGGACGTCCGAAGATCGCCCCGACAGAGATCCGGCAGATTCTGACCACAGGGGTCCTTCCAGTGTTCTGCCTGAAACTGGGTTTGCTGCGCGATCGACGCACGCTCGCGTTGTCTCAACGCCTGGATAAGCTGCAGAGCGATCTTCAAGCGGATCTGGAACGCGGGACGAATGTCGCAGATATGCTCGACAAAATCGGACCGTCCATCCTGGAAGATCTGAGTGTCGACGGCATAACGATCACGTCGGGCTCACAGTCTTTCAGTCATGGTCTGAAACCCGCGACGGTGCTGCTCGACCAACTTGTCGACACGGCTCGTTCCTCCGAGGACGGTGCCCTCGCGATCAACTCTATTGCCGAGAGCCTGCCCGACTTCGCCGACCACGCCAACGATGTGGCCGGTGTGCTTGCGGTCGGACACTCCAACGATCGTGGGTTGCTTGTCTACCGGCGTTCGGTGATCCGACACGTCGCCTGGGCCGGCAATCCGACCAAGGTGGTCGAGACGGTCGATGGCAACAAGCGCCTGCAGCCGCGTGGAAGTTTCACGCGGTATCTGGAGCAGGCCGAGGATCGGTGTGAGCCCTGGTCGCCACAGGACAAGCATCTGACTGAACACCTTTTTCCTTTGCTCAGCGCCGCGGAACGCCAGGCGTTCATGAACAGGCACCGACGCCATCAGCAACTCATGATCGAGGAGTTGAACCACCGGGTCCGCAACATCCTCGCGCTGGTGAAGTCTGTCTCGCAGGGAGCACGCCGCGAAGGCGGTTCTTTGGACAGTTACAGCCAGGCCCTGGAAGCCCGCATTCACGCGCTGGCCGCAGCACATGATCTTGGCTCTGGCGTCGCGTTGTCCGCAGTGTCGGTTCGTAAGATCATCGCCCTTGAGTCGAAGGCATTCGCAGACAGCGACGAGCGCGTCGTGCATCGGGGCGAGGACTTCAGCGTGCGCGCTGACCAGGCGCCGATATTCGCGCTTGTCATTCATGAGTTGATGACGAACGCCGTCAAGTACGGTGCACTCTCGAATGACAGAGGCAAGATCGACATCCACACGCATCACGATAGCGCGGGGGCAACGCTGGATTGGGTCGAGACGGACGGCCCGGAGGTCAAACAGCCGCATCGCCGGGGCTTCGGAACGACTTTGATCCGGCAAGCGCTGCCTTACGAGATGGATGGCCGTTCAACGCTGGAGTTCGAACGCACGGGTTTGTGCGCGAACCTGTGGCTTCCGGCGCATCTTCTGGACCATGCGGGCGATGAGCGCCCCGGCAGGCCGTCCGATCCAGTTTGTCAGACCAAGCCCATACCAGACGCGGTGAGGAACGGACTGGTGCTGATCCTGGAAGACAATTTCATGATTGCCACGGATCTGTCCTCGGAGCTCGAGCAACTTGGCTTCCCGAACACGGAACTGTTTGCGCGCGCCGAGGACGCGATGGACTTTCTGCGCACGGGAGATCCGGTGCTGGCGTTTCTGGACATCAATCTGGGCCAGGGACGGACGAGCGAGGTCGTCGCGACGGAGCTTGCCGCGCGCGGGGTGCGTGTGGTCCTTGCAACGGGCTACGGCGATCAGATCTCGATCCCGCCGCATCTGGAAAACCTGCCCGTGTTGACCAAGCCGATCTCGCAGTCGGCGCTGTCAGACTGCCTGATGCGCATTTTCGCATAGCGATCGGGCGGCGCTGCGCTTGCGGGTATGTTAAGCCAGCAACATGCGCGCGGAACCGATGGTCCGTTCAATCAAGACGAAAGCGCGAGCGTGCTGTTGAAGACCGACCGCATGATTGGTTGTTTGGCGGCGATCCAAGTTCGAGAGCGCCGCCACAAGCGCTGGATCAGGCCACGGCGAAGATGAAATCGTCCGCTTCGAGCTCCCGCAGGCGTACACCGTCCAGTCTGATGCTGTCGGTCTCGGACGTCTCTATGATCGTAGATCTTCCGCGCTGATAGGCTGCGTCCTGAACATCGCCAAGGCCACCAAACCCAAGATCCGACAGGTCAAGGACGTCCTCGCCAGACCGGAACCCCAAGATGCGGTCGTCACCGTGGCCCAGATCAAATTCGAAGGTATCGTTCCCCTTGTCGCCGAACATGAAGTCTTTGCCTTCACCGCCGATCAGCGTGTCGTTCCCTTTGCCGCCCTTCAGGATGTCGCGCCCGGCGCCGCCCGAGACGACATCGTCGCCCTTGCCGCCGAAGATCTTGTCCCGGCCGCCGGCACCTTCCAGGATGTTGTCGAGGTCGTCCCCAAACAGCAGATCCCGGCCGTCCGAGCCGATCACGTTCTCGACGCTCAGCAGTTCGTCACGCCCGGTCACATGGCCCCGGCTGAAGACCATTCCGACGCTGAGGTGGACGACAACGCCCTTGGTCGATGCGGACAGATCAACCGTGTCAGACCCCTCGCCACCGAAATAGAAATCGTTGCCCAGCCCCAGCGTGACCGTGTCGTCGCCACCCAGGCCAAGGATCATCACGTCGCCGGTTTCACCGCTGACGTCGAAGCTGTCGTCGACCGGCAACGCCCAACCGTTGACGGTGTTGTTGCTCTCGACGTTCTCGGTCGCAAAGTTCTGTCCGTTCAGCGCGATGAACCGGTCGAAGTCCGAGCGTCCGGCGGCATCGAGCGCTTCGGCCAGATTGCGCCCGTTCAACTCATAAAGATCCATGTAGTGCGGCGGGAGGAAGAAGGACGCGAACCCTGCGGTCAACTCATAGACCGGCACCAATGGGGTTTCGACTTCGATCAACGCGTCATTGTCGATGTCGCCGCCGATATGGATCGCATCGGTCAGACCTGCCAGCGCCCCTGCTGTGAAAACCGCCGGGATCAACGGCCCCGCCGCATCATGCTGGGCGAAATCATAGCGTTCCGGGAAGTAGACAAAATCCTGATCGTGGGTGAACTGGGTATAATAGTCAGGCGCGGCGATCGTCGGGGTAGTGCCCGAGAGATCGACAATCGCCGGGTCAAAATCCGTCTTCAAGGTGAGCGTCTCGGGATCGATCCCGGCAGACGAGATCGAGATCACCGACAGATCCACATCGTTCAGTGCGTCGAACCGGGCACCGTCATAGAGCGTGAACAGATCAGCCGCCGTGCCGCCGAGACTCTGCCCCGAAACGATCACCTCGGTGACGTCATTCGCCGGGTCGGACACATACTCGAAAATCTTGTCGATCAGCGCCTGGAGCTGTCCGTAATAGCGGACCTGGCCCGGGCCGGTGCCTGCCTCGCCATCGGACCCGAAATCTGCGTCCGTACCGCGCAACACCAGATTCAGGGTCTTGCCCGTGTTGTTATCGTTCAGCGTCGTCAACGCGACCGCGCCTGCGTCGGGCACGTTCACCAACGTACCATCCGCCAACTCCTGATAGGTGTTGCGGAACAGTCCGCCCCGGTAGAACACATTCAGATCATCTGCCGAAGTGGCACCGGCAACACTTTGTGACGGATCGAAGCCAAGATCATCAGCGCCAAGGACCTGATAGCCGAACGGCTCCAGATACGTGTCGTATTGGTCGTAGACATTCAGCGCGAAACGCAGATTGTCATCGCCTTCCGCAGCCGGATCGATCGAGGGGTCGTAGTCCGCCCGAAAACTGTTCTCGAGGTAGAATTCCCCGCCATAGACGGTACGGTTCAACAGCACCACCGCATCCAGGTTTGCCGGGTCGGGCTGCACGGTTTTTTGCCACTTGTATGTCATTGCTTCTCTCCCTCTCGCGTCACCGCCGTTTCGGAGACAGTCCGTCCGAAGCGCAGCAATTGCAAGCAGTCATGCGGCGCGGACGGCAGGGATCAGAGATCGTGATGTGGTGGGCATGAGCCGATGCGTCGCGGCATCAGTCTTCCATGCTGTGTTTGGTTCTGGGGGAGGTAGACGGCGCCCGCCAACCGCTCCGATGGTGCAGGGATTAGAAACGCCCTACCCCGCCGCCTGCGACGTTTGCAGAGCGCCTAGAACAGCCTCGGTATCGGCGCCGGTCGCGGGCACGTCTGGCCCAACGCACAGCGGCGTGTCCGCAAAGAGAAACGGAGGTCCAGGCACGCGATAGCTGTCTTCACCTGCGGCAACCGGTGACATCAGCCCCCGCGCTGCGATCTGAGGATCATCGATTGCCTGTGCCACGGTCTGATAGCGCGAACACGGGACGCCAGCGGACATCAGATGAGCCTCGACCTCGACCGCCGGGCGGGACTTTGTCCAGATCTCGATCTCACTCATCAATGCCTGCCAGTTTTCCTCGCGCGCAAGCTGGGTGTTGAAACGCGGATCATCCTTCAACGCGGGCCGGTCCATCGCGTCGGCAAGCCGCTCGAAATTGCGCCCAGTGATCGGGATCGCCATAGCGCAACCGTCCACTGCCTGCACGGGCGTGGCCAGCCACCGTGAAAAGGCGCTTGGCGTCTGGGCCTCCTGCACTTCGAGCACGAGCAGATTGATCATCGTGTCCAGAAGCGAGACGTCAATGAACTGGCCCGTGCCGTGGCGGAGCCGTCCGACCAGCGCCGTTTGGATCGCCGCGAACGCATAGGCGCCCCCCATGATGTCGGCGTACCAGATGCCACTCTTTGCCGGGCCCAAGGCTCCGTCATAGGTCTGGGCCGCAAGATCATGACCCGACAGCGCATGCAGGATCGGCGCATAAGCGGGAGACGTCGCGCGCGGGCCGTGCTGACCGAACCCCGAGATCGAGGAGTAAATGATGTCCGGTCGCACTTGCGACAGCGACGGGTAATCGAGCCCGAGTTCCGTCACCACGCCAGGTCGAAAGTTTTCGACGGCAATATCGCAAGTCTTGGCGAGGGCTCGGATGCGCGCGAGATCTGCTGGATCCCGGAAGTCGATCGTAACGGATTTCTTGCCCGCGTTGAGATGCCCGAAATAGGTGCTGTGACCCTCGCGCATCGGCTGTTTCTGGCGCATATGCTCGCCGCCGACGGGCTCGACCTTGATGACCTCGGCACCGCAATCGGCCAGAAGGCGCGTGCAATATGGCCCCGAGATGATCCGGGTGAGATCAAGCACCCGGATCCCGTCCAACGGTCTCCTGACCATTAGAGCGTCAGCGCCGCTGAGGCATTGTCCAGCGAGACCAGCGCGTCTGACAGCAATAGGTCCGTCGCGCGTGCGTCGAAGGCGCCTTCGCCCACGCTCAGCGGATCCTGCGGTTTCAACCGGTGATCCAGAACCATCCTCGAGAGCAGCAGGCGCCGTGCATCCCCGCCACGCGCACCCAGCGTCGCACCCTCTGTCGCCAGAAGGGTCGCCGTGGCGGCGTTGTAAATCGCACTCGATGCCTTGCGGGACAAGGTCTGATTGCCGGACAAGCCGACCTCGTCAGCCAGGGCCACCGCAAGTTGCACCGTGTTGGCAAGCTGCCCTTTGTACTGTCCGGGCAGATGAACGGCGCCTTCGATCTGGTCGAGAAGATCGGATTCGAGATCCTTGTGTGCGCCGACCTTGGCAACGGCCCGCGTCGTGATGTCGAGCGCATTGATGTTCGATGTCCCCTCCCACAACACGCCGAGATGCGCGTCGCGGACGAGCTTCGCGTTCACCCAGTCCTCAATATAGCCGTTGCCGCCGCGCACCTCCATCGCGCCGGTGGCAACACGAATGTTGTCACGGGCCGTGCGGTACTTGTGGGCGGGTGTCAGGATACGGGCCAGCCGGTCGGCTTTCTCGTCGCCCGCTTCGGCGGCGGTGATCTGGTTGCCCAGATACAGCGTCATCGACAGCGCCTGCTCGGTCGGGACCATCAGTTTCATGATTTGGCGGCGCAGCAGCGGCTTGTCGATGATCGTCTCGCGAAAGGCGCGCCGGTTGCGAGCGACCATCATCGCTTCGTTCAGGCACCGCCGCATCATCGAGGCCGCGCGCGCACCGTGCGACAGCCGCGACAACGACACCTGAGTCATCATCTTTTTCAGTCCATCGTTCTCGCGCGGTCCGTAATCGCCCAGCGCGTGCGCCATGGCACCTTCGAAGACGATTTCTCCAGACGCCATAGACCGCGACCCGAGCTTGTCTTTCAGCCGCACGATCCGGTAGCTGTTGCGGCTTCCATCGTCCAGCCGCCGGGGCAGCGCGAACAGACCAAGCCCCTTGTTGTCGGCGGGTGCGCCCTGCGGCCTTGCCAGCAGCAGGGCCACGTCACCGTCTGCGCAGGAACAGAACCACTTCTCACCATAGAGCCGCCAGGCCCCATCCTCCCACCGCGCTTCCAGTTCGATGTTCGAGACGTCCGACCCTCCGGTCCGCTCGGTCATGAACTGAGCACCCTTCAGCATCGTCTTGGTGTCCTGGCTGAGCAAGCCGGGCAGGAAACGGTCCTGAACATCCTGACTGCCATAGAGCTTGATCATCGTCGCCGTCGTCTCGGTGGCCGAGATCGGACAAAGCTGGGCGAACTCCGATTGGCCGAACAGGTACTGGAAAACAAACTTCGCCGTGTGCGGCAGCGGCGTGTCCCAGCCAAGCACAGGCTTGTGGACCATGCACGCAAAGCCGAACTCGCCCAGCGCCACATCTTCCATGTTGCGGTAGGCCGGGTGGAATTCGATCCAGTCTTCGAGCCGTCCGCGCGGCGTCCGGTGATGCAGGATCGGATCGTGCTTGTCCGCCATACGAGCCCAGTCATCGATCTGATCGCCCGCCAGTTCGCCGAGACGGTCGAAATGCGGTGTCAGGTGTTCGCGCAGATCGTCCGGCAGATAGATCGTCAGCAGATCCCGCAGGCTTTGATCGATCTCGAAGAAATTCAGACCATGGCAGTCCGGGGCCACCCAGTCGGACAGATCTTTCGGGGATTCCGTGAAATCAGCAGTCTGAATGTTCATCTCGGCGCTCTCCCGCAGCTTGGCTAGTCTAATGTCCATATATGTGACTTGTATGTCCAAGTATACGACGATATAATGAGGCAGTCCAGACACCAACGGGCGATTATCACCCGGCTGATCCAACGCGAGAACGACCATCCGATGACCGTCCGGCAGATCGAAAACGCGCTTTCGGTGATCGAGTTCTTTGCAGAGCGCGGCACTCCGGCCAGCCTGGCCGAGATCCAGTCGCATTTCGGCTGGCCGAGGTCTTCAACCTATAACATTCTGAGCACACTGGTCGAGCGCGGCTACATGCACGAGCCTGCCCGGCGTGGCGGCTACTACCCGACCCGGCGGTGGTTCGAGACGGCCCGGGCGCTCGTCGGCGCGGACCCGATCGACGCGAAGCTGGCGGCCATGCTGGCGGCACTGGCGGACGAAACCGGAGAAACCGCAATCATTGCCGTGCCGGGTGGCAGGCACGCGATCTATGTCAACGTGATCGAGCCCGAAACACCGCTGCGTTATGCGGCGCGGGTCGGAATGCGGGTGCCGATCCATGCAGGCGCATCGGGCCGCGCGTTGCTTTCGCGGCTCTCCGAGGCCGAGCGCCGGCGCACGTTGTCCGCAATCCGTTATGTCCAGTACGGCGAAGGGGCACTGACCTCTCCCGACGCGGTCGAACAGGAGATCATCGCATCTTCGCAGCGCGGATGGTTCCAGAGCCTGCACGAGTATGACGCCGATCTTGCAGCCATCGCCCTGCCACTCGTTATCGAGAACAGGCGGATGGCTGTCACCGTGGCAGGCCCGGTCTCCCGGCTGGGTGCGCGCTGCGGGGACGTTGCCGGGATCCTGGCCCGTCATATCGCGAACTTGAGCGAGGCCGATGCATGATCCCGTCTGCCTGGCGGTGTGGGCTGGAGCCCCTCAGACCTCAGAAAGACTGTCGCGGAACTGAACCTGTCGGATCTTGTAGGACTCCGTTGCACGACCTAGTCCGGCAATCGCAGCATCATCGAGCGTCTTGACAATCTTTCCGGGCTGACCAAGGACCATCGAGCCGTCAGGGATTTCCTTGCCTTCGGTGACCAGGGCGTTTGCGCCGATCAGGCAGTTCCGCCCCACCTTCGCGCCGTTCATGACCATCGCACCCATGCCGACCAGCGTGCCATCGCCGATCGTGCAGCCGTGCAGCAAGGCCATATGGCCGACCGTCACGTCCGCGCCGATCGTCAGCGGAAACCCGGGATCGGTGTGGAAGACCGCGCCATCCTGGACATTCGAACCCTGGCCAATCGTGATCGCCTCGTTGTCGCCTCGCAGGACGGCGTTGAACCAGATGCTGACCTGTTCCGCCAAGATGACCCGACCGATCACCTGCGCACCAGGAGCGATCCAATAGGTGCCTTCCTCGGGCACTTTGGGGGCGTGCTCACCCAACCTGTAAAGCGGCATAATCGTCTCCTAGCGGCTGTCGAACTCAGAATTCAGGCCGGCAACGAAGGATCCGAGGCCGGTTTGACGAACGCGTCTTAACCTTTCGGCCGCGACGATTGTCTCCAATTGGGAATAGCAGAGACTGATGTCGTCATTAATCAGAACATAATCGTATTCCGCCCAATGGCTGATCTCGGACTTGGCCTTGGCCATGCGCCCGGCAATCACGGCATCGCTGTCCTGTGCCCGTTCGCGCAAACGCGTGTCGAGGGCCGCGATCGACGGCGGAAGAACGAAGATCTGGACGACCGCATGGCCCAGCGGTGACGCGCGGAGCTGCTGTGCCCCCTGCCAATCGACGTCGAAGAGAACATCCTGTCCGGCATCGAGCGCTTCCTGCACCGGCGTCCGGGGCGTGCCATAGCGATTGCCGAACACATCGGCATGCTCGAGCATCTCACCATCCGAGATCAGCCGTTCAAACTCTTGCAAGGAAACGAAAAAATAGTCCGTTCCCTCGGTCTCTCCGGGGCGCGCCGGACGGGTCGTCGCCGAAATCGACAGGCGGAATCTGGGGTCGCTCGCCAACAGCTGGCGGCTGAGTGTCGACTTCCCCGCCCCCGAGGGCGAGGAGAGCACAACCAGCAATCCGCTGGTCTTCAGATCGATCATGGCGGGCTCCTCAGCAGTGCGGGACCGGGCGAAAAAGTAACGGTCGGTTAACACTCTCCCTCGGCAAGTGCGTTACCCTGAACACGGGCCCGAGGGAAAGTCCCCGAAGAACTTGGCACGCGACTTGCTGATCAGTGTGCAACGGCCCGCCACGATGGCGCGCCACGCAACTGATCGGAAGGCGAAGATGATGGACGGCGAAGACTTTACGCGCGATGGTTTTCTGGAATTCGACTCGTATCGTATGGAACGCAGGCAGGGTATGATCCACAGCGAGCTTCGCGCACTTCAGAATTACTGGAACGAGATCCGCGCAGGCCGCACGACTCCGATGCGCTCGGACATCGATCCGCGCGACATGGAATGCGATGCGCGCAATCTTTTCATTCTGGAAAACCTGGGCCGCGGCAACATTCGGTTCCGCCTGGCAGGCACGGCAATCGTCGACTCTTTCGGGATGGAACTGCGCGGCATGAATGCCCGCGCCATCATGGCCGCCGGATCACGCGAAAGCTTTACCGCGCTGGTCTCAGAGGTTCTGGAAGACCCCGGCACGGGATATGCCCGTTTGCACAATGCGGTCGATGACAGCGATGTCTGGGAGATCAGCCTTCTACCGCTGCGCAGCGATTTCGGCATGATCGATCGCGTCATCGGCTGTCTACATCCGCTGACCGGCCAGCGCACGCGCCGCCGTCGCGGACCGCTACGCTTCCGCATCGAGCAGATGAAGGTCGAAACAATCATCTCGACCATGCCTGATCCGCACGCCGCATCGCCGGTCCCGCTTCATGGGTTTGCCGAGGAGAAGTCGTCCTTCGTCTTCAACGACGGATCAAAGCGGCCGGACGCCACGCCGCGCCTGCGGACGATCGATGGTGGCTTGAATGCCGGGGAACGCAGCGAGCGCGGCAGTGATAAGCCCGGACGGGATCACCTGCGTCTTGTGAAAGACTGAGGCCAGGGCGCGGCCCCTCAGGTGGCTGTGCGCTGCAGAAACGTCGTCAGATCGCCATAGCCGGTCTGACGGCGCTCGTAGACAAGCCCCAGCTTATCGGCCGCGGCCCGCGCGCGATCCTCGAGCACCTGGTCTTCGGTCTGCGCCAGATAGATCAGCTTCTCGTAGTTCCCGAAGATCATGGGCAGCAGATCGGGATGCTGGTCCAGTCCCATCCCCTTCCAGATCAGAGTATCGAACTGCCTGGCAAGAAAGTCCGTCAGGTAGAACGCCGTCATCTCCTCGCCGGTATCCGTGCGCGCAGCGAACGCATCATTGCCGTCGAAAAAGCTGTAGCAGTGCGGTCCGGCAATGCGCTCGACCCCTTCTTCCGCGCAGACCTTGTCCAGCAAACCGCCGGTTCCGCAATCGGCATAGACAACGAAAATGCTCTCGAAGCCGTCGGCGCGCGCTTGTCGAACCCGGGCCCGGACTGCCTGGGGGATGTGTTGGGGGTCGTTGTGAAGCTTCGCCGGAAGACAGGTGATCGCCAGATGGTCCCAGCCGTTCGCATCGCGGACCGCGATAATCTCGCGCGCCAAGGCCCCGCAGGCGATCAGCAGAACCTGATCCGGCGTGGCGGCGACCGGGACATCAAGGCCCCGGTCTGTCAGCGCGCGATCATCGGGCAACTGGTTCACGTCACGCGCTGGCCATCTGGTTGTGCTTGCGCGCCATGAACTCCTTGGCAGTCTCGACCGCGACGGCCGCGTCACGGCAGTAGGCGTCTGCCCCGATGGCCTTGCCGAACTCTTCGTTCAGCGGCGCGCCGCCAACGAGCACGACGTGGTCATCGCGGATGCCCTTCTCTTTCATCGCATCGATCACGACCTTCATGTAGGGCATGGTCGTGGTCAGCAGCGCGGACATGCCGACGATGTCGGGGCTGTGTTCGTCGATGGCTTCCAGATACGCCTCGACCGCGTTGTTGATCCCGATGTTGTGGACGTCGAAGCCTGCGCCCTCCATCATCATCGCAACCAGGTTCTTGCCGATATCGTGGATGTCGCCCTTCACCGTGCCGATGACCATACAGCCCAGCTTGGGTGCGCCGGTTTCGGCCAGCAGCGGGCGCAGGATCGCCATGCCGGACTTCATCGCGTTCGCAGCCAACAGCACTTCGGGCACGAACAGGATCCCGTCGCGGAAATCGATACCGACGATCCGCATGCCCTCGACCAGCGCCTTCGTGAGAACATCGTAGGGCGTCCATCCGCGTCCCAGAAGGATGTTGACGCCCTCTTCGATCTCTTCTTTCAGACCGTCGTAGAGATCGTCGTGCATCTGCTGCACGAGTTCCTCGTCATCGAGTTCGCTGAGAACGATGTCGTCGTCTTCGTCAGACATTGAGATGCCATCCCTTTTTCGGCTCACGCAAATTCCAGAGCATAAAGACTCCGGTTAAAATGGTTCACACGGTCGCGGTGCGACAAATTCGGCACATTCATCGCGGTTCACGACGCTGTGGCGTTGTGGGCTCTCCTTGACCGCGCCGCAATCGGCTGGCAAGCGGAGCCGAGAGGCACGAGAAGAAAATGCTCAGAACGATCAGACCCATCCTGATCCTGGTCATCGTGATCTGGGTCGCTGAAGTCGTAAACCATCTGACGGGCCGCGCGCTGAACCACAGCCTGGGGCTGGTGCCGCGCGATGCCGGCGGACTGATCGGGATTGCGACGATGCCCTTGCTGCATGGCGGCATCGGACATGCCGCTGCGAACACGATCCCGCTGTTCATCCTGGGCGGGGTCGCCCTGGCCGTGGCCCCCGACCGGTTTGGCATCGCGACGATCGCCATCGTCATTGTATCCGGTTTCGCTGTCTGGCTGCTTGCGCGTCCGGGCACGATCCATGTCGGCGCCAGCGGACTGGTGTTCGGCTGGTTTGGCTATGTGATCGCGCTGGGGCTGATCGAGCGGAGCGCGCGGGCGTTGATCGGCGCCGCCGTTGTCTTTTTGTTCTATGGCAGCATCATCTGGGGCGCCGTGCCGCAAGGCAGCTTGGCGATCTCTTGGGAGGCTCATCTGTTCGGCGGTCTGGCGGGCGCGTTGATCGCGTATCTCCTGAGGAACCGGTGAGGATCTCGGGCCGGAATTCTCTGGATATGCCACGTGATTAGGCGCGTGAAAGACCCCGTGACGAAAATCACGTAATTCTACATTAACCGGATATCGAAGCCGCGCGCCGGACCGCGGGCATAGCCGCGATGATTTCAGCCGCGGCGCCTTCCCCGGCGGCCCCGTGGCCTCTCCTCGGTCTCGGCCGAGGCTCCGGCGCCATCATCGGCTGACGAGAATTCTCCGATCTCGGTGCGGATCGTCTCGAGGTCCGGGCGGGTCCCCGGCACAAAGCTTTCGAGCGCTGCGCGCATCGCGACGAGATGCTCGGGCTTGGTGCCACAGCAGCCGCCGATCAGCCGGGCGCCAAGACCACGGGCAAGACAGGCGTAGCGCGCCATCAGATCTGGCGTGCCGTCATACTCGATCCGGCCATCGACATATTTCGGAATCCCGGCGTTCGCCTTTGCGATCACGGTCGCATTCGGATCAGCCTCGGTAATCCCGGCGACCGTGCGCAAAAGATCGGGCGCGCCCGTTCCACAGTTCGCGCCAAGCGCATGCAGGGGCCGGGTCAGCCCGCCCGCGAAGGCAGCGAAACCGCTTGAGGTTACGCCCATCATCGTCCGGCCCGCCGTGTCGAAACTGAGCGTGCCGCAGAGTGGCGCATCCTCGGCCTCGGCCGCTTCGGCCACAGCGCGGAATTCCTCCTCCGACGAGATCGTCTCGGCCCAGATGACATCGACGCCGCCGTCCATCAGGCCCGCGATCTGCTCCCGGAATGCGGCGACCGCGTCATCGTGCGACAGGGTCCCGACAGGTTCGAGGATCTCACCCGTTGGCCCGACAGATCCGGCGACGATCACGGGACGCCCGGCAGCGTCGGCGCATGTGCGCGCAATCTGCGCCGCGGCGACATTCAGTTCATGCACCCGGTTCTGCGCGTCATGCAGTTTCAGCCGGTATCGCGTGCCGCCGAACGAGTTCGTAAGGATCACGTCGGACCCGGCACCGATAAACCCGTTGTGCAGCGCGTGGATCTTCTCGGGCTGGTCGATGTTCCAAAGCTCGGGTGCATCGCCCGCTTCGAGACCCATCGCAAACAGGTTCGTCCCGGTCGCACCATCGAGCAACAGCCAGTCCCGTTCCGAGAGCAGTTCAACAAGGCGATTGGTCATGTTTCGTTCCACGCAGTATGGCTGGTCAAGAATGGCCTTGGTCAACAAGAATGGCCTTGGTCAAAACGTCTCCAAAGCGATTACGCCGCGTCGGCGGCTGCGGCAATGCCCTCGATCCGCGTCACCATGGCGCGCAACCCGTTGGATCGCTGGGACGAGAGCGCTTGATCCAGTTGCAGCCGTG
The DNA here is from genome assembly GCA_038534135.1 of Pseudomonadota bacterium. Lineage (GTDB taxonomy): Bacteria > Pseudomonadota > Alphaproteobacteria > Rhodobacterales > Rhodobacteraceae > Thermohalobaculum. The sequence goes on from JBCAXJ010000034.1 coordinate 44,445, forward strand.
CGAGTTCCGAACGGATGTCGAGTGCGCGGATCTCGGCGAGCGAGCGTCCGGAGATCAACGAGATCAGCACCGCGATCAGGCCACGCACGATCATCGCGTCGCTGTCGCCTTCGAAAAACAGACGCTCCTGCCCGTCCTGGGCCCGCAGATCGGGAACGAGCCAGACCTGGCTGGCACAGCCATCGACCTTGGTCGCGTCCGTCTTGCGGCTTTCGTCGAGCACGGGCAGGTCCTTGCCGAGGTCGATCACATAGCGGTAGCGATCCTCCCAGTCGTCGAAAAGCTCGAAGCTTTCAACGATTTCGTCGAACTCAGCGGCTGCCATGTGCGATCCTTTCCGTTGTCGCCGATCTAGTGTGTCGGGACAGCAGCGTCTAGCCCCGGAACACCCCGATGCGGTGCCGCAAAAAAATTCCAATTTGCGGGTTCGCAGGATAAGAGACTGAAAAACGCCGGGGGAGCAGCAAGGGAAGTGATAATGCGGGGCGGATGGGTTTTACCGGTGGCGATGGCAGCGGCGTTGACGTTGTCGGCCTGTGGAGGCGACGAGGAGCCGGAGGCCGAATCGAGCAGCGGCACCTTTGCTGACGATATCGGCACGCTCTGGGGTGATGAAAGCTCGGCGCAACGCGCTGAGCGGCTCGCCCGTCTTGAGCAAGCAAAGATCAAGGTTCCGATATCGTCGGTGAAATCGGTTGAACTCGGCCGAACGCGCGACGGGTTTCTGGTCACGGCGTTCGGAACGGCCCCCGGGCTTGGCTATTCGTTGCCCTTGCTCAGGCCACGCCGCAATGGCGAGCCGGGACTGGACGGGTACATCGAATTCGACTTCGTCGCCTCGGAACCTGCCCCGGGCTTTCAAAGGCCGCCGGGCACGACCCAGACCCGCGCGATGCGGGCGGATCTGGCCATCAGGCTGGATGATCTGCGCGGGGCGAGTGGACTGCGTGTGCTTGCCCTGAGCGGCGGCGTTCAGATGGATTTCTGACCGGCGTCAGAGTTCCGGCTGGTCTGGATCGATTTCGACCAGCCTGAGGCCGCCCGGCTTCGCCACGAGACCGACTTCGCCGTGCTTCACGCGGAGTGCGTCGTTTCCGTAAACCTCGGCCCGCCAGCCATGCAGCACCGGCAGATCCGGGTCTTCCTCTCCGGCAAGCGCCTCGATCTCGGCCGCGGGTGCGATCAGTTTTGCTGCGACCCCGATCTGGTCGGCCCGCGCTTTCAGAAAGATCTTGAGCATGTCCGCAATGGCGCCCGAACCTTCGCTGCGCCGGGGCGGCGATGGCAGGGTCGGACGGTCCGCTGCGGGGCACGTCGCACCGCGCGTGACGGCGGCGAGAATGACCTCGAGCATCTCGGGACGCCGCATTTCGCGTTGCAACAGGCGAAGGCGGTGGAATTCTTCCTCGGTGCTGGGCTTGGCCGTTGCCAGTTCGACGAGGGCATCGTCCTTCATCACGCGGCCACGCGGGATGTCGCGTGCCTGGGCAAGTTCTTCGCGCCACTTGGCCAGTTCGCGCACGATGGCCAGAAACTTTGGGCTGTTCGATCGCGCTTTCACGCGGCGCCAGGCCTCGGTCGGGTCGGTCTCGTATGTCGCGGGGTCCGTCAGGATCGCCATCTCTTCGGCCACCCAATGTTCCCGCCCCTGTTCGACGATCCGCGCCGAGAGCTTTTCGTAGATCACGCGCAGATGCGTGACATCGGCCAGTGCATATTTGAGCTGCTTCTCGCTGAGCGGCCGGCGCGACCAGTCGGTGAAGCGCGAGGACTTGTCGACTTCTTCTTTCGCGACCTTGCGCACCAGCGTTTCGTAGCCAACCTGTTCACCGTATCCGCAGACCATGGCCGCAACCTGGGTGTCGAACATCGGTGCGGGAATGACCTTGCCCATGTTCCAGAAGATCTCGACGTCCTGGCGGGCGGCGTGAAACACTTTCACCACGTCGGGGTTCGAGAGCAGATCAAAGAGCGGGGCGAGATCAATGCCCTCGGCCAGCGGATCGATCAGGACGGAATCGCGGCGTCCCGAGCGCGGGCGCGCGATCTGAACAAGGCAGAGTTTCGACCAGTAGGTGCGCTCTCGCAGGAACTCGGTATCGACAGTGATGTACTCGGCCTTGGAAAACTCGGAACAGATTTCGGCGAGTTCGGCCGTTTCGGTGATGATTTTCATGGCGGGCGTATTAGCGATGTTTCTGGTGTCTGTCGCGTGCAATCATAGCTAAATTTGTGCCATTCGTTTGGCGACAGTAAGTACCAACATCCGGGAGGGCGAAGACAAGAATGAGCATGCGCACGGTTCTGGTGGCCAACCGCAAGGGTGGTGTCGGCAAGACGATGATGACGGTCACGCTTGCGTCGGCCCTGGCGAATCGCGGGGAACGCGTGGCGATCGCGGATGCCGACCGGCAGCAATCCTCGATCGGGTGGCTCAACCGCCGTCCATTGACGGTCAGTCAGATCCGCGGGATCGACTGGAGCAAGTCGAGCGATATTGGCGAGGCGCCGAAGAAGCTGGACTGGCTGATCATCGATGCGCCCGGCGCGCTGAAAGGGGCCCGTGCCGAGGCGTTGATCGCCAAGGCCAAGGCCGTCCTGACACCCGTGCAGGCGTCCGTGTTCGATGAGAACGCCACCCACGCCTTCCTGGCCGACATCGAAGAGATCAAGCGCGTGCGCAAGGGCAAAGTCGGCATTCACATCGTGCCCAACCGGATCCGGCTGCGATCGCGCGCAGCACAGGAACTGCAGAACTTCCTGGAGCACGAGGGCTATGACGCGCTCACCTGGATCACCGAGCGCGCGATCTACGGCGAGATGGCGAGCCAGGGCTTGTCGATCTTCGACCGCAACCGCGCCGCACTGGCTGCTGCGAAGAAGCAGTGGGAGCCGATTTTCGCGGCGATCGGCGCCTGAAAGCGGCGGCTCCTGCGTAAATAATCATGGAAGCATCCATAAATCGGTCACGCACGCGGCACGAATGTGCCACGATCGATCGAGAAGGTGCCCGCAATGAACAATGACAGGAACAATTCCATGATCAGAAACACGATTATCGCCGCAACTGCATCGCTGGCACTGGTGGGCTGCCAGACGGTCAGCGAAAATCAGCAGACCGCCATCGGCGCCGTGGCCGGTGCCGCCATCGGTGCAGCGGCTGGCACGCTGGTCGGTGGCAATGATCGCCGTAACGCGCTGGTCGGTGCGGGTATCGGTCTGCTCGCCGGAGCCGCCGTTGGCCAATACCTGGATCAGCAGCAGCGTGAGCTTGAAGCAGGCCTGGCGGGAACGGGTGCCGAGGTCGAGCGTCAGGGCGACCAGCTTTTGGTCAACCTGCCCTCCCAGATCACCTTCGATACCGGCAAGTCCGAGATCAAACCGCAGTTCTTCAGCGCCCTGGATCAGGTTGCGGCGACCTTCAACAAGTACCCGGAGAGCTACATCGACGTGGTCGGCCACACCGACTCGCAGGGCTCGACCGAATACAACCAGGGCCTGTCCGAGCGCCGGGCATCCTCGGTGTCCAGTTATCTCGGCGGCCGCGGTGTGAACCAGGCGCGCCTGGCGCAATTCGGCCAGGGTGAGACCGCCCCGGTCGCATCGAACGACACAGCGGAAGGCCGCGCCGCGAACCGCCGGGTCGAGCTGCGGATCACGCCTGCAACACAAGGCTGAGCGCGGATCGCGCAAAGCACACCAATCGGCTGAGGGCTGCGGCCGGGGCACAGGCTCCGGCCGCAGATCTTTGCGGCTGCATTGAACCCCTGCCACCATGCCCCATTTGTGCCCGCTATGAGCTCGACCGACACCACGCCCTCTGACGTCGCGGCGCGCCACAACGCCACGAAAGGTCAGCTTTGGACGGAATTCCTGGCGCTGTTCATCGGCGTGCCCGTGCTGATGGCGGTGTTCTTCGAGCTGATCCAGGCCAATCGGATGCTTTTCGGTGCTGTCTGGGCTTTGGCGGGCGTTGCGGCCTTTCTGCTGTGGCGCACGCCGGGCTGGTCGTTCCGCAAGCTGCTTGCCGGTCCGGTCCTGAGCGAATGGCGCCTGATTCTGGCTTTTACGCTGCTGACCGGCGTCACCTGCACGGCGTTTGTCTTCGCGATCAACCCTGATCTGTTCCTGATCTTCCCGCGGTTCCGGCCCGAGCTTTGGATCTTCGTGATCATTGCCTATCCGCTGTTGTCGGCCTGGCCGCAGGAGGTGATCTACCGGTCGCTGTTCTTCGAGCGGTACTCCAGCCTGTTCCCGGGCCACTGGGCGCTGATCATCGCCAACGGCGCAGTCTTTGGCTTCGGGCATCTGTTCTACATGAACTGGATCACGATCAGCATGACCGCGGTCGGCGGCGCCGTGATGGGCTGGGCATATCTGCGCCACCGCTCGATGCCGCTGGCCTGGCTGTTGCATGCGATCGCCGGGAACCTGGTGTTCACGATGGGGCTGGGTCAGTTCTTCTACAGCGGTGCCGTCAACTGAACGAGGCTCTAAGCCTCAATCCACGCATTGGAATTCCTTTACGTGCTTCCAGTTCGCGCATTGTCCCACCGGAACGCCATTGAAGATCCCGCGTCCCCGCTCGATGCACGACCGACTGCCGCCAGCGAAGGATTCGACCCGGCTGTACCCCCACGCCTGGCAGCGTTTCAAGGCGTTCGCTTCGCCCTCGGCCCAGTTCACCGTGACATCTTCGTGGAAGCCCTCTTCATAGGACAGCCGGATGTTCGCGTCCGCCTTGCTGCCGCTGATGGCCACCGGCACTTTTGTAATCGGCGTTCCGGCACAGGCAGACAAACAGAGCGCGAGTGCGATTATCGAAAATTTTTGCATGATCAGTCCTTTGGTCAATAACGCTTGTGTGACGACACGAGTGTCGATTGTAAAGCGGATCCAATGGGACTGAAATCTGCGGCGCTGGACCATGGGCCTGGCACGCTTTACACGATCCTTCATGTTTGAGACTGCGCGCCAAAAGCTGTCGCTGCACTGGAACCGCAAGATTACCTCGCGGTTCACGCGGGACGACGCAGCGTCGGATCATCCGGTCTCGTTGATGATCCCGGTCGCACCCAAGGATGTCGATCGGGCGTCGGTCTCGATCCCGCTGATGCGCGAAAGGGTCTCTCACCCGATCGAGAAGATCGCGGTCGTCGCCCCCGACCGCGCCGAGATCCGGGACCTCTGCACACGGCTGGAGGTCGATTTCATCGACGAGAGCGCACCCCTGAAGGACCTGCTGGGCGCACGGCTCGAGGGCGCGTCCGGCTGGATCCGGCAGCAGTTCCTCAAACTCGACTGCCCCAGGATCCTGGGGGTCGAGGACGTCGTGGTGATGGACAGCGATACCTATCCGCTGCGCCGGGTGGTGTTCTGTGACGAGGACGGACGGCAGATCCTGTACAACGGTGATGCCAATCAGGCCCCGTTTCACCGGTTCACCCGCGCGGCTCTTGGTGCCCTGCCCGCGCGGCCCGCGAACTTCGTGGCGCATTGCATGATGTTCCATGGGCCGTTCCTGGGTGCTCTGCACACGGAGTTGGAGGCGCAGCACGGCAAGCGATGGTCCGAGGCTTTGCTGGATCTGCTGGAGCGGCCTGTCGCGCAGGTCGGCTCGATGTCGGAGTACGATCTTTACGGTCAGTTCACCGCGCGCACCTTTGCGACGCGGATAACCCAGCGGTGGTACGCCAACATCAAGGTCACAACGCCCGAGTTTCTGGGCGACACGCCCCTGCCCGCCTGGAAACGCCGGTTCCGCTTCATCTCGAACCATCAGCGCGGCTGAGCTTCGGGCCAGAGGCGGCCCTTGACAGCGGGCCTGACAGCGGCTCTATGCGCCCGGCAATCCTGTTTCACCGGAGACCTCCATGCACGCTTACCGCTCGCATACCTGTGCCGACCTGAACGCGAGCCATGTCGGCCAGACCGTCCGCCTGGCCGGATGGGTCCACCGAGTGCGGGATCATGGCGGCGTACTGTTCATCGACCTGCGCGATCACTACGGGATGACGCAGGTGCTGGCGGACCCGGATTCGCCCGCCTTCGCCGACGTCGAGAAGGTCCGGTCCGAGTGGTGCATCCGGATCGAGGGCAACGTGAAGGCGCGGGCCGAGGATCTGGTCAACCAGAAGATCCCGACGGGCGAGATCGAGGTGTTCGTGCGCGGGCTGGAAGTGCTGGGCGCGGCCGAGGAACTGCCGCTGCCCGTGTTCGGCGACCTGGACTACCCGGAAGAGACGCGGCTGAAATACCGCTTTCTGGATCTACGGCGCGAGGGTCTGCACGCCAACATGAAGCTGCGCTCGGACGTCGTGCGCTCGATCCGCAACCGCATGTGGGACATCGGGTTCACCGAGTACCAGACGCCGATCATCACGGCCTCGTCGCCCGAAGGCGCGCGGGATTTCCTGGTGCCGTCGCGGCTGCATCCGGGCAAGTTCTACGCCTTGCCCCAGGCGCCGCAGCAGTTCAAGCAGCTGATCATGGTGTCGGGCTTCGACAAGTATTTTCAGATCGCACCCTGCTTCCGGGACGAGGACCCACGGGCCGACCGCTCGCCGACCGATTTCTATCAGCTCGATGTCGAAATGAGCTTTGTCGAGCAGCAGGACGTGTTCGACACGATCTCTCCGGTGATTGCGGGCGTGTTCGAGGAGTTCGGCGGCGGCCGCAAGGTCGACGCGCCGTCCGAGTGGCCGCAGATCTCCTATAAGGACGCCGCACTGAAGTACGGCACCGACAAGCCAGACCTGCGCAACCCGATCGAGATGCAGGTGGTGAGCGAACACTTCAAAGGCTCGGGCTTCAAGATCTTCGCCTCGCTGCTGGAGCAGGATGGCAATGAGATCCGCGCAATCCCGGCCCCGACGGGCGGCTCCCGCAAGTTCTGCGACCGGATGAACAGCTTTGCCCAGAAGGAAGGCCTGCCGGGCATGGGCTATATCTTCTGGCGCGACGGCGCGGACGGTATGGAGGCTGCCGGACCGCTGGCAAAGAACATCGGGCCGGAGCGGACCGAGGCGATCCGCCGGCAGCTTGGCCTCGGCACCGGCGATGCGGCGTTCTTCCTGGGCGGCAAGCCGTCGACCTTCGAGGGCGTGGCCGGACGTGCCCGCGTTGTGATCGGCGACGAGTTGGGCCTGACCGACATGGATCGGTTCGCGTTTGCCTGGATTGTCGATTTCCCGATGTACGAGAAAGACGCCGAGAGCGGGAAGGTCGATTTCGAACACAACCCGTTCTCGATGCCGCAAGGCGGGCTGGAGGCGCTGGACGGCGATCCGCTCGCGGTGCGCGGCTACCAGTATGATCTGGCCTGCAACGGCTACGAGTTGGTGTCGGGTGCTATCCGGAACCACAAGCCCGAGATCATGTTCAAGGCGTTCGAGATCGCCGGATATGGCCCGGAGGAAGTCGAAACCCGGTTCGGCGGGATGCTGAACGCGTTCCGGTACGGGGCACCGCCGCACGGTGGGTGTGCCGCCGGAATTGACCGCATTGTCATGCTGTTGGCGGATGAGCTGAACATTCGCGAGGTCATCATGTTCCCGATGAACCAGCGCGCCGAGGACCTGATGATGCAGGCACCATCCGATCCGACCAACGAGCAGTTGCGCGATCTGGGTCTGCGGGTGGTCCCGCGGGACTGAGGATCTCCGCTACGCAGTCGACGCCTGGCTCCGGCATGTCCCGGGCTTGACCCGGGACCGCTCGGACGGCCCATCAGCGGTCCCGGCTCAAGGCCGGGACAGTCCGCAGACCGTGGCGATGAACGGTTCCCGGCGTGGCGAATTTCAACGACCCGCGTAGCTGTCCGGCATTGTGCCCGCGATCTCGAGGATCAGCTTGCGCCGCACTGCATCGGCGAAGGTCTCGGAGTTTTCGGCGGTGATCACGAAGGAACCGGGCCCGCCGATGATGAACTCGCGGAACGCTGCCTCGAGATCATAGCTGACCGGTTGTCCGCTGCAGCTTCGGCACAGGACAGCGAGACCGTTGATCGAGATCCCGGCGGACAGGACCTCGGCGCGGGCGTCCGGGATGCTCGGACCGTTCCAGTTGTTGGCGCTGTCG
>JBCAXJ010000035.1:0-52054 GCA_038534135.1 Pseudomonadota bacterium
TCTGCGACGACGACGCGGATGGGCTGGACAATGACGGGCCGGGCAATGGCCTGCAGGGCGTGCTGGTCGAGCTGCTGGACGCGGACGGCAATGGCCTGGGCATCTTCACCGAGACCGATGCCGACGGCAATTACCAGTTCACCGACCTGGTGCCGGGCAGCTACGGCGTGAAGTTCACGGACCAGGCGTCCGGGAAGATCCTGACCACGCAGAACGTCGATGGAGATGTCTCGGACGACATCGATTCCGATGCCGAGGACATCGGCGGCTTCATGTCCGTCATCCAGGACATCATCGTCGTCGCCGGACAGGACACGCCCGACAACGACGCGGGGGTCACGGATGTCGAGCAACAGCGCATGGCGCGGCTCGTCGAAGACACGGAGCCATTCTTCCAGCAGGTCGCTGACTACGAGCAGGAATTCGGTGCGCAAGACGCGCCCGATATCCTGGTCGAACTGATCCATTTCAGCGATGGTCACCTGCTGGGGTCCAGCGAGGGCGAGACCCTAACGGATGGTCCCGAGGACTCCTGGATCTTCGCCATGGGCGGGAACGACACGGTTGACGGCGGCGGCGGGGATGATGGTTTGCACGGCGGGGCGGGCGATGACTTGCTGCGCGGCGGTCTCGGCCAAGATCTGCTGGATGGCGGCACGGGCACCGATGTGCTCGAGGGCGGCGCTGGGATCGACATCTTCGTGTTCCGCAAGGGCGACGGCGTCACGGACATTCTGGATTTCGAGCTCAGCTATGATGTTCTCGATCTCGAGGGGTTCGAGAACCTCGACTATCAGGCTCTGACGGCGGCCGGCGAGCAGGTCGGCGACGACATCGTCTATACGCTTGGCGAGGACACGCTGATCCTTCGTGGCGCCACGCTGTCCACGATGGAAGAGATCGACCTCTGCGTGCGATGAACACGTGTCATCCACCCAATGACTGCGATGGGCCCGCGCCCGGCCTCGCTGACGCGTCCGGTCACCGACGGCACTGCACTCAAGCTGATGATGACAGTTGGTGGGCTGTTGGCTTTCCCGAGGCGAGACCCGCAGTCTTGACACCGCATCGTCCCGCGTTTCCGAACCGCACGGACGCGCATTCGACGCCTTGGTAATGACGTTGGACTGGGACGCGTTCCGGGTGATCCTGGCGGTTGCGCGAGAAGGCAGCCTGATCGGCGCTGCCCGTCGACTTGGCGTGAGTCACACCACCGTTGGCCGTCAGTTGAAGCGCGCAGAAGATGACTTTGGCGCGCGCCTGTTTGACCGGCTGAGCAACGGACTTTTTGCAACGAATGCTGGAAATTCCGCGATTGCCGTTGCCAAGCGCATGGAGCGCGAGATCACGGCGGTCAACCTGAAGATAAAGGGAACGGACCGGTCTGAGTCAGGCGTCATCAGGCTGTCCTTTCCGCACATGGTTCTGGCCTTCGGGCTTTCAGACGAGATCCGCGCATTCTCGGAACTCTACCCGAACATCAACTTTCAATTGAACGCGACAGACACACTGGCGGACTTCAAGGAGCGCGAACTGGATGTTGTCATCCGGGCTCAGAACAACCCCTCAAGCGGCCTTTGGGGGTTCAAGATCGCGACAGCCCACTTCGCGTTCTACGCTTCGCGTGACTTCCTGAGTAAGTGGGAAGATAAAATCCGCACGGCGCCGCAGACGACTCCGATCCCGTTCATCGAAGTCAACACCGCCGATCCCGCAGCTGACCGCGAGCAATTCATCAGGCACTATCCGCTCGCGCAGACAGTCACTGAGTGCAACGGCCTGGACAGCATGATTCCACTTGTCAGGTCTGGGTTTGGCGTCGGTCGCCTTGCCAAGTACATGGCCAAAAGTTTCCCCGAGTTGGTCCATGTTTGCGATTGCGACGACGAGTGGAGCCGTCCGTTGTGGATCCTGACGCATCCCGACTTTCGCGAGACACGTCGGATCCGGCTGTTCATGGACTTCATCAAAGATAGATTCCGGAGCCGAGACGAATTCTTGTAAGTCAAAGAGCCCCTGACCTTCTAATCGTGCACGAAATAGGCTTTCCGATTTATGCAGACCACGTTCGTGGGTAGTTCGGTTTTCTCCGGTATGTCTCTAATCTCGTTCATCTTTTCGACCAAGCGCACGGTTTCTCGCTTGGTGAGGATACGGCGGGCGCGCGGTCCAAATCCAGTCTCGGGATCGTCCGAGAGGTCGGGAAGCGCAGCCAGGATCTCCCCACGCTGAGCCGGTGTTACGTGTTGAAGGGCGGTCGGCCCGGGATAGAAGCTCTCGGCGCCGGAGCCTTCTGCGAAGATGACTTGATGGGACTGGAGGAGGACCGTGACATAGGTCACGCTCCGCTTGCCCAACATCTGCCGCACCCCGGGCAATCCGACCAATCCGCGGGAGAGGCCAAGTGCTTCGGACACGCCGAAGAGATCTTCGACCAGAGGTCCCCAGAAAAGCAGGCGATGAAGCGGGGAAACCGCAAACGTTCTTCTGGGTAAACCGTTGCCCAGCGCCCCTTGCTTGATCTGGATCGGCTTGTGCCGAGTTTCGGTCGATCTGAACTCCATGTCCCTTTTGCCGATCCAAAGGATCGGTTGCGCGCCTGCATCGCACGTCATGACCTGATCGCCGACCTTCAGATCCTCGACCGGCACTTGGCCGCCCGGGACAGCAATGAGCGTTCCGGGTGTGAAACACACCGGCGGTGCAACGATGATGAAATTCGATGATGAAAAGTCGCCGGGTTCTTGCCCTTGAATGACAATGACCGAGCCGTCGTCCAGCGTGACCTGCGTGTCGCCGCCCAGATTGACCATCCGTGCCTGGATGTCGGCAAAGGTGTCGATGCCTTTCGAGCCAATCTCGATTGCATCGCGCGTTTCGTCAAAATCCTCGATGACGTCGTTGCCGGCGCCGTCGTAGAACGCAATTACGTCACTGCCGCTGCCAGTTTTGATCGTATCATCGCCAGTACCGCCGTCGAAGCGATCTGAACCGCTACCGCCTTCGAGCGCGTCGTTACCGACGCCACCGTAGGCCGACATGTTACCGCTGCCGCCTTTGATAACCTCGTCGCCGTCACCGCCATAGATGATGCCGCCGCCCGAGCCGAGATCAATCGCATCACTTCCTGCGCCACCATAGACGATATTGAAACCGTTCTTGGCGTCGACAATGTCCGCGCCACTGCCTGCGTAGACCAGATCATTGCCTGAATCCGTCTTGATTTCGTCAGCGCCGCCGCCGCCGAAGATCGTGTCGTTGCCCTGCTGTCCGTCGATCTTGTCATCATCGTCGCCGCCGAAGACTGTGTCGTCGCCCTCGCCACCCTTTATGTCGTCTTCGCCAGAGCCACCATAGATCGTATCGTCGTCGCCCTCGCCCTCGAGCTTGTCGCCACCGCCGCCGCCATAAACGAGGTCGTCGCCATCATTGAACTGGACGTCATCCGCGCCAGAGCCGCCAAAAAAGGTGTCATTTCCAGTCGTACCAGACATTCTGCCGCCTCGACCAAGCCACGTCCTACGGGCATGTGCGAGTGTAGTTAAAGTTGCGTGTAGACAAGCACCGAGCCAGTTCCGAATTCGAGCTCAGATGCCGGTCACATGTTTCTCGCACCTCGTCATGCGTTGACCTTCGAAGCATTGAAAGAACTGAGTTTTTTGTTCTCGTCGCTCACAATTTTCCTACCGCGAGCACACATATTTCTGCGCTGTCGTGCGTCATCTCTCCTTGCAGAAGCCCCGCGTAGTCGGACGCGGCGCAGAGCATAGGATGGAAGTATATGGCACATCTGGATCAGAAGGCGCTGGCGGACCGTTGGGGTCTGTCGCCGAGGACCCTGGAGCAGTGGCGGTGGCGCGGCGTCGGGCCGCGATATCTGAAACTCGGGGGCCGGGTCGCTTACAGGTTGGAAGACATCGAGACGTGGGAGAACGCCCACGTTCACGCGTCGACCGCGGGGCCGCTCCCGGCCTGCGAGGTGTAACGCATGGCACGTCGCAAACTCTCGCGCCTTGTCCGCAAACATGAGGTTTACACCGCCGCCGAGGCGGCAGTCCTGTTGGGCCGCACGGCCCGGACGGTTCGCCGGTGGATCACCGAGGAAGGTCTTCCAGCCGCGCGAGATCAGAAACCGTGGCTGATCGACGGACATGATCTGAAGCGCTTTCTCGACGACCGCGACCGTGCCCGGCAGGTCACGCTGTCAGAGACCGAGTTCTACTGCCTGCCGTGTCGCGCAGCCCGATCGCCGGCCCTTGGTCTGGTGGATTATCAGCCTGACACGCCGTCGATGGGCCGGTTGCGAAGTTTCTGCCCAGTCTGCGAGCGCGAGGTGTACCGTGCGATCAACCAGGCAGACTTGCCCAGGTTTCTGGCGAGTTTTGAAGGGGCGCTCGCGACAGCAGCGGAATGAAGAAAGGGGGATGAAACACCCGTCCCAAAACACCCCTAAACTTGAACGAGGCAGAACCATGAAAAAGAACAGGGCCGAGAACCTTCGGATCAAACGAAAGTACCTTGTCTGGCTGGCCGAAGCGAAAGGTCAGGCGAAAGGAAGCGTCGACAAGGCAGCCGCGGCGATCGACCGTTTTTCAAACTGGCTCGGCGACCGATCCTTCAAGGGCTTCAATCCGGATTGGGCGCGCGGGTTCAAACGTCATCTTGAGGCTCCGGGCGATCATGGCAAAGCCCTTTCCGCCGCCAGCGTCGATCACACTTCAAGGGCACTTCGCAGTTTCCATCTTTGGCTGGCGGACCAGCCGGGCTACAAGTCCCGCATTCGGCACAGCGACGCCGAATACTTCTCTCCCTCTCAGCGCACGGCCAACAGTGCGCGCGGGACATACTGGCGCGAGCATCCAAGCATCGAGCAATGGCGGCATGTGCTGAACACGATGCCGTCGGATACCGTAATTGAACGCCGCAATCGGGCGGTTTTCGCCTTTCTTGGTCTCACCGGCAGCCGCGACGGCGCGGCGGCGAGTCTCTCGCTCGGAAATACCGATCTGAGGGCGGGTTGCGTCCACTTCCGCGGGCCCGGCGTCGAGACGAAGTTCGGCAAGGTCTTCACGACCTGGTTCCTGCCGGTCGGTGGAGGCGCACGCGAGATCTTCGACGCGTGGGTCGCTGAATTACGGGATGTCCATCTCTTCGGTCCGCATGATCCGCTGTTCCCGAAGACGCTCGTGGGCCTTGGGAATGACCGGCGGCTGGGGCCTCAGGGTCTTGCGCGCGAGCCCTGGTCAAGTGGTGTCCGGATCTGCACCATCTGGCGGAGTGCTTTCGAGTCAGCAGGTCTACCGGCATATCCAGCCCATTCCGTCCGCCACATGCTCGCAGAACTCGGATCGCGGGTCTGCCGATCTCCCGAGCAATTGAAGGCATTTTCGCAGAACCTCGGCCATGAGGACGTGATGACAACGCTCCGCAGCTACGGGACCGTGCCAGCAGGCCGCCAGGGCGAGATCATAAGATCTCTCGACGTGGATCAGTCGTGAATGCGCCGGACGTCACAGTTAGTGGGGTTCAACCTGTATCCGTGCCAGGGAAGATTCTCGACAATCGCCTTGGGATCGGGTGGGCTCTGCCCGGCTGACTTGGCACGCTTCGCAATCAAGCTTCGGACCGACTGTATCCTCTTGCGGACGCCTTCCTCCGATTCCAGATCCCACGCCTCAGCGAGCTTGCCTCCCTTCATGAGAGGATGGTCTTCCGGGGCAAGCCCGCCTCCGCGCGCGGCGAGGAATTGCTCAGCCAATGTCATCAAGACTTCAGCTGCCGCACCTGTGAAGTCGCCGAGCCCTTCAATCTCAACGCGCGTTCCGCGCGGCGCGTCGATCAGTTTCACAACGATCAGATCCGGTTTGGAATGAACTACCGGAACCTGTTCGTGGGTATCCATTAGCAACGGTTGCCGAGGAGCGAAGCGTTCCTGCCCGATCAGCGTCAGCAGCGTGTCATCCTCCAATGTGGCAGTGCCCTTTGGCGCTAGACGATCAGCGAGCATACCATCGACAATTTCAGAGATCCCGGTACCGTGCCGGTTGTGAAGCGCCAGAAGGCGTTGCAACCCTGCCTTGCGATCCTGGCCCAGCGCATCCATCGCGCGTGTCACCTCCGGAAAGTTTACCAGAAAGGACCGTTCATCCAGTTCGCGATACCGCCGCGCGGCACGAACGTACGCAAGCGCTAGTTCCCGATCTTGCGTATCGGTTATCGGCTCTGCCAGCAAATCGGTCTTGTAGTCCACGACCGGGTCCTCATGCGCAAGCCCGGCTGCAAGCATCGACAGGCGACGATCGACACATTGCGAGCACCGGCCGCAATGCGTGTGCTGCCGGGTGATTTCTCGGACATGCGCGCAGCTAAAAGTGTGCCGAATCATGCCTTGCGCCTCGTGCTGGCGCAGCACGTCGATGACCTCCGCCTTGGTCTTCCAGAAGAACGGATTATCCACACTCATCGGGCTGCCCAGCAATGCAGTGAAGAACTTGCTGAACCCGGCGAGTGTCTGCGGATGGGTCGAACGCGTCGCCCGAGCGCCCACGACGTGACTTCCAAGCGGCAGGTTCATGCTGACGACGCCGTTCTCAAAGAAGTGTATCCGGTCCAGCCCGAAACACCGTGCTGTTGCAACACCCAGCGCTGCGAACAAGAACGAACGGCTTCGGTGGGTCTCTTCCTTTGTCTCGCCGGCGCGAACCTGCGCGGTCACTGGAATGTGCTGGACCGAGGGGGCACTCGTTTGCTGCCGCAGATAGGCGACAAGCTTCTTCTGGATCGGCGCCAGCTTGGTGCCGGAGCCATGCGTGACCAGCGCCACACGCTCTCCCCTGGACAGAACCTCATCAAGCGCACCAGCGAACGAATCCAACCCACCGGAGAACAGCATCACGGATGTCGGCGCGGTCTCCTCGGTCTCGGCGAGATTCAAATACTCCTTCGGCTCCGGCGCCAGTTCGGCCTGGCGGAATGTGAACCGCCAGTTGTCCTCCGAGACGAAGGACAGCACGTCCTCAAGCGCCGCCTTGATGTCCTCGCGGGTCCAGATGTCCAATTCCCGAACCGGTATCGAGAGGTGAAATTTACGCCGCCAGTCTTCGCCCATCCGCCTTTGCGTCAGGCCACCACGGCTCACGACGGTATCGGTTGCGTAAACGTAGCCAGCGACTTCCAGCAGATCGGTGAGGATCGGATCGACGCTTTGGGCGATCTGTTTAGAGAGTTGACTGATCCGCAAGGTAAGGCGACGCGCTTTCCCATCAATCTCGACAAACACCGCATCGCGCTGTTCACCAGCTGTCGCCGTCCGGCAGAAGACCTGAAGCTCAGCCGTCATCCAAACGTTTCCGGAGTTCATTCCGGATCTTGGTGAAAGCGTAGCCGGCATAGCCCTGGATGTTGCTGGGCGTCGGACCGTCTCCCTGCCAGATATTCTTGCCGTACCACCCGCCGGAGTAATCCCGAACGATCGTCGCCGCCTCGTGGCAGTGGCGCGCGAGTGCTGCATCGAAATCCCGACGCTCGGCGTCTGTCGCAAAGCGCGCATCGTGTCCGACGTGGGCAGCCATTTCGCGCGCGAGGTAATAGTCCAGAACGCGATGTGTCAGACGCGCAAAGAAGTCCTGGGCGAAAGTTGCAAATCTATCTCCACCGGCCATCCGACCGAGCGCTGTTCTCACCGCGCCAGGCTCCGGGTCAAAAAGCGATGGCAAGTCCGCCTCGACCGCGCCCGTCAGGCTTTCAACAAGGGACAACTGCGCCATCTCCCCGAAATCGGACTTGTCCGCTGTTCGACCATCCAGCGCCGACGAGACAGCGATTGAGAGATCGAGCAAGTCCGGATCAGGTGGAAGATCCAGGCCAAGCTCCGATGCGCTCTCTGAGAATTCCGGGCTGCGCGCGGCCAGCGGTAACGAGACCAGCATCGACACAACGGCATGGAAGTGCGGGTCGGATGTTCCAGCCTTCAGAGCAGCTTCCGATGCATGAACCGTGCGCGCGGCGATCAGGTCAACCGACTCACCGTTGGCGATACTTGATACAACTTCGCGCCAACGCTTCGATTGACCCAAGCGGGGCATCAGATGGTGTCCCATCACGCCTCCCTCTTTTGACCAAAGCGTACACCGAGAAGCGGAAATCAGCAATCCAATGCCTACCCTCCGCTTACCCGAAGACATGCGAAATTCTAAGAATGTCGATAAGTTGTTGATTTTATTGGTGAGCCCGACAGGATTCGAACCTGTGACCCACTGATTAAAAGTCAGTTGCTCTACCAACTGAGCTACGGGCCCACGCGCGGCGCGGTTTAGTCGCCAGCGCCGGGCGGGTCAAGGCGGCAATCCCGCAAATCGGGGTTGTCGCATGTCCGGCTAGCATCAGAAGGCCGATAGGTGATGCCAACGACCAGACGCGATCCAGAAAGAGAGTGCGGTGCGGGACGGCATCCCTCAGGTTGTCGCTATGGAACGGGCAGCACCAACCGGACTCTCCTCAACTGGCAGCGGCGTCTTCTGGATGGTCCTGTCCTGCGCGCTGCTTGCGGGCGTCGCCGCGCTTGGTCGCTATGTTGCGCTAGAGGGCGTGCCGACCTTTCAAACCGTTTTTCTGCGGCTGGCATTTGCGATATTGGCCTTTGCACCGCTGCTCATGGTCCGTGGCACTGAACTGCTGCAAACCCAACACCTAAACCTCTATATCCTGCGCGTTTTCGTCGGTCTGTTCGGGATGACGACATGGTTCGCCGCTCTCAGCTACATCCCGGTCGGCGAGCTGACTGCAATCGGGTTTCTCGCCCCGATTTTTGGCACCGTCGGGGCAGTATTCCTTTTGCGTGAGGTTGCTGGCTGGCGGCGTTGGAGTGCCACTCTGGTCGGACTGCTGGGAGCACTCGTCATCCTGCGCCCGGGCGTCAATGATCTCGACATCGGCACGTGGCTCGCCATCGCGGCTGCGTTCGGCATGGCGATGGCAGGCCTGTTGGTGAAAAACCTGACCGGCAAGGACGATCCGGACAAGGTGGTTCTGATCGCACTTTGCCTGCAGGCACCGGTCGCCCTGATCCCGGCGATGATCGTCTGGCAGCCGATTAGCCTCGAGACTTGGGGCGTCTACGCGGTCATGGGCCTTTGCGGAATGCTTGGCCACATAACGTTGACAAGGGCCTTTCGCGCGGCTGATGCGTCGGTTGTCATGTCACTGGAGTTCGCGCGCCTGCCGTTCGCCGTCCTCTACGGTTTCGCAATGTTCGGAGAACTGATCGACCTTTGGACATGGGCCGGAGCAGGGATCATCTTTGCGGCAGCACTCTACACCGCACACCGTGAACGTGTACGCAGACGCACCGAACCAGCGCCGATCCGAGAGTAGGGTCCAAGGGTCACTCGGAAGAGCAGATCGGGATCGTCAGCCCATCCGGCAAACGTGTTTCGGCGTCGCCGCAGGCCATGTCCAACTGATCCTGATTGAGACCGCGCGCTGTCGACAGGTCGGCCCCCGCCAACCGCGTTCGACGCAGCAGCGCGTCATCCAGATCCGCATCGCGGAGATCCGCGCCGGTCATGTCGGTGCTCGAGAGCCGGGCGTTCCGCAAGTCCGCCTTGCGCAGCGTACTTTGACTCAGATCCGCGCGATCCAGATCCGCCCCGCTCAGCCGGGCCTTGCTGAAGTCGGCACCGGACAGGCTTGCCCGCTCCAGGTCCACGCGGTCCATCTTGGCATCGACGAACACAACCCGCGCGCCACGAACGCGGCGCAGGAACGCCGCCCGAAGATCCGCTTTCGTGAAGTCGGCTCCGTCGATCTCGGAATTGGCGAAATCGGTATCCCTAAGGTCCGTGTCCCGGAAAATGGATCCGGTCAGAACGGACTTCTCTAGATCCGCATCCCGCATCCGCGCGCCGGTGAAGTCCGCTCCAGTGGCCGTCGACTGCTCCATCTCGACGCGTTGCATCCGCGCATCGTGGAAGATCGCATTCGGCAAAGTCGATGACTTGAGGTCCGCTTCAATCATCCGCGCATCAGTGAAGTCTGCCTTTTCGACAGAGAGCTCCCGCAGTGATGCTCGGTCAAGATTGCAGTCCGGGCATCCGGCATTTGCGACGATTTCGGTCGCGGTGTCGGCGCGCGCAGGTTCGGCAAACAACGCGATTGCGAGCAGTCCACACAGCATACCTGAAGCCCATCTACCCGCCCGCATCATGCGCATATTCCCGTTTCTCGTTCATCTTACCATCAGGATACGCGGCAAAGTGGGGCCACGCCAGCCCGGTCAGATTGATGAGCATTTTGTTTGACAACAAAGCATCGGCACGCGCACGTTTTGCTGCGCTGCAAGATGGCTGTGGGGAAAGCATGGATACACCGGCGGGACAGACGGCCTTGTTCGAGGCCAGAGACGTCTCGAAGCTATTCGGCACGTTCGCCGCGAATGACAAAGTCTCGCTCGTCGTTCAGCGTGGAGAAAAACACGCGCTTCTGGGTGAGAACGGGGCCGGCAAATCGACGCTGGTCAAGATGATGTACGGCGTGATGCAGCCGACGTCGGGACGGTTCTTCTGGCGTGGTCAGCAGGTCACGATCCCCAAGCCCGCCGCGGCACGCGAAATGGGCATCGGCATGGTGTTTCAGCACTTCTCGGTCTTCGAAGCACTCAACGTGGCCGAAAACATAGCACTAGCACTGCCGCCGCAGTCGATGCGCGGGCTGTCCGACAGCATCGCCGAGGTGTCCGAGGCATACGGTCTGGCGATCGATCCGGAACGCGCGGTCCACACACTCTCGGTCGGCGAGAAGCAGCGGGTCGAGATCATCCGCTGCCTTTTGCAGTCGCCGCAGCTTCTGATCATGGACGAGCCGACTTCGGTTTTGACGCCGCAGGAAACCCAGGTCCTTTTCTCGACACTTAACAAACTGGCCGAGGACGGCTGCGCGATCCTCTACATCAGCCACAAACTGGAGGAAGTGAAAACTCTCTGCGATACGGCGACGATCCTGCGCCATGGCAAACTGGTAGCCCATTGCGATCCCGGGAAGAGCTCGGCGCGCGAAATGGCCGAACTGATGGTCGGCGACAACATCGCGAACTTGGCGCGGAACGGCGCGACGCAGCCCGGAGATGCGCGGCTGGAAATCACAGATCTGACGCTTCCCGCTGTCGGAGATTTCGGCACGGCGCTGGATCGGATTTCTCTGGAAGTCCGCGCAGGCGAGATCGTTGGAATTGCCGGGATTGCGGGCGAAGGCCAGCCCGAGCTGATGGATGCACTAACCGGTGAACGGCTGGCCGGAACGCCCGGGACCATTCGCTTCGACGGAGTGCCCCTCGGCCGCGCTGGGCCTACGGATCGCCGAGCAGCAGGGGCCGCGTTCGTGCCAGAGGAACGCAACGGTCATGCGGCAATCTCGGACCTTACGCTGTCCGAGAACGTTATCCTTGCCCACCATACCGCCGAACGCGTTGCGGGCGGCGGCTGGATCGATTTCGGCAAGGCCGCCGACTGGACTCGCCGCATTCGCGAAGCATTCGATGTGCGCGCTGGCGACGAAAACCCCGCTGCAGGGTCGCTTTCTGGCGGCAATCTTCAGAAGTTCGTCGTCGGGCGAGAGATTTTGCGCAAGCCCGGTGTCTTGATCGTCAGCCAGCCGACCTGGGGCGTCGACGCCGGGGCCGCCGCCGTGATCCGCCAGGCGCTGATCGATCTGGCGCGGGACGGTGCCGCGGTTCTGGTGATCAGCCAGGATCTGGAGGAAGTCTTCGCAATCTGCGACCGCATTGCTGTGATCTATCACGGAACGCTATCGCCAGCGAAGCCGGCTGCGGAAATGACAGCTGAAACCGTGGGTCTTCTTATGGCGGGCGGAACGCTGGCAGAGGACGCGGCGTGATCCTGCTCGAACCCCGAGAGCAGCCCTCGCGCCTGCTCGCCGTCCTGTCACCCGTGGTTGCCATCGGGCTGATGCTTTTCGCGGGCGGGATCATGCTGGCAGCGATGGGTCAGCCGCCGCTTCAAGCGCTCTACGTCTATTTCTTCCAGCCGGTTCACGAACTGTGGTTCTATCTGGTCCGGCCCGAGGAGCGGGCGATGTGGATCTACACGCCCTCGGAAGTGCTGGTGAAGGCCATTCCACTGGCGCTGATCGGCGCCGGGCTGACGATCTGCTTTCGGGCCAATGTCTGGAATATTGGCGCCGCCGGTCAGTATACGCTGGGAGCGATCTTTGGCGGAGCTGCCGCATTGTATGGGCCAGAGGGCAGCCCATGGCTGACATTGCCACTTTATCTCGCGGCGGGCGCCTTCGGCGGGCTGCTCTGGGCCGCGATCCCGGCATTTCTGCGCACACGGTTCAATGCGAACGAGATCCTCGTCAGCCTGATGCTGACCTATGTCGCGACACTTCTGTTGGACTGGCTCGTGCGCGGCCCGTGGAAAAGCCCCACCTCGTTTGGCTTCCCGGTCTCTGCCGACTTCACCGACAGCTACCTGCTGCCGGTTCTGGTTCAGGGGACGCGGCTGCACCTGGGCCTGATCCTGGCGATCGTCATCGCCGTTGCCCTGGCCGTGATGATGGCCCGTACCTTGCGTGGTTTCCGCGTTCGGGTGATTGGCGCCGCGCCGCGCGCCGGTGCCTTTGCAGGGTTTTCGCAATCGGGCACGATCTGGTTCGTGTTGTTACTGTCCGGCGGTTTGGCGGGGCTTGCTGGCGCTATCGAAGTCAGCGCCACAATCGGCAAGCTTCAGCCCGAGATCTCCGCCAGTTATGGCTTTACGGCGATCATCGTCGCATTTCTTGGCCGTCTGAACCCCGCTGGCGCACTTCTGGGCGCGCTGATCCTTGCCATCAGTTACATCGGCGGCGAGAACGCGCAGATCCTGCTGAAACTGCCCAAGAATGTGACCGGTATCTTCCAAGGGATGCTGCTGTTTTTCCTGCTCGCCTGCGACACGCTGATCCGCTACCGCATCCGCTGGACGTCAGCCGCGGCGGGAGCCGCCTGATGGAACCCTTCCTGATCTCGATGATGATCGCGGCAACGCCGTTTCTGTTCGCCGGGATGGGAGAACTGGTCGCCGAGCGCTCGGGTGTTCTGAACCTCGGGGTCGAGGGCATGATGCTGATGGGGGCTGTCGCGGCCTTCGCCGTGTCTTGGAGCACCGGAAACTCGATGCTGGCCATCATGACGGGAGCCATCGCGGGTGGTCTTATGGCGCTGATCTTCTGCGTCATAGCCCTCAGCCTGTTGGCCAATCAGGCAGCCACCGGGCTTGCTTTGACGATCTTCGGGGTCGGCGCCTCTGGGCTGATCGGCCAGAACTTCGTCGGTGAAGCGTTGGAGCCGTTGCAGAAACTCACGATCCCGGTGATGTCCGACAGCACGATGTTGGGCCGCGTTCTGTTCGCGCATGATGGCATGGTCTATCTTGCATTGGTCATGGCAGCGGCGGTCGCATGGTTCCTATCGCTGTCGAGGGCAGGACTGGAACTGCGCGCTGTCGGCGACAGTCACACCAGCGCCCACGCGCTCGGCCTGCCCGTCATCCGCATCCGCTATGCCGCAACGATCTTCGGCGGTGCCATGGCCGGGCTGGGCGGCGCGTACTTGTCGCTGGCCTACACCCCGTTATGGGGAGAGAACATGACCAACGGGCGCGGCTGGATCGCACTGGCGCTGGTCGTGTTTGCAACATGGCGACCCTGGAG
Source organism: Pseudomonadota bacterium (assembly GCA_038534135.1). Taxonomy (GTDB): domain Bacteria; phylum Pseudomonadota; class Alphaproteobacteria; order Rhodobacterales; family Rhodobacteraceae; genus Thermohalobaculum. The sequence continues at coordinate 13,705 of JBCAXJ010000035.1, forward strand.
GCTCGTTGCCGGAGCCTACCTGTTCGCCACGGTCACACAGTTGCAATTCTACGGCCAAAACTGGGGTTGGCCGATACCCGCACAATTCCTCGCCATGGCACCATACCTGGCGACCGTGGTGGCGCTCGTGATCATCAGCCGCGACATTAGCTTGACCAAGGCAAACGCGCCCGCCTGTATCGGGCAGCCCTTCCGGGCCGAGCGCTGAGAGATCGCGATGTCAGACACCATCTGCTTCCTGCTGAACGGTGAAGAGGTCAAGATCCGGGATCTCGCGCCCACAACCACTCTGCTGAATTGGCTGCGTTATGACCGTGCACTGACCGGTTCGAAAGAAGGTTGCGCCGAGGGCGATTGCGGCGCCTGCACGGTCGCGATCCTGGATGGCGAGACATGGCGCCCGGTCTGTGCCTGCATTCAGATGCTCGGGATGCTGCACGGACGCTCGGTGGTGACGGTCGAAGGCATTTCGGGTCCCGAAGGCGACCTGCATCCGGTTCAGGCGGCCATGGCGGAAGGCCATGGCTCGCAATGCGGTTTCTGCACACCCGGCTTCGTGATGAGCCTTTGGACCGAGTACCAGACCGGCGCGCGCCCCGATACCGCCCGGACCTGCGATCTGCTGGCCGGGAACCTCTGCCGCTGCACCGGGTATGGGCCGATCCTGGATGCGGCATCGGAAGCATTCGACGGCCCACAACCGGCGTGGACTGTTCCTGCGAACTGCATCGATGTCACTCCTTTGAACTATACGGGCGATGGTCGGCGATGGTGGTCGCCTGAAACGAGTGACGATCTTGCTGGTCTCGTCGCCCAGAATCCGGATGCGACACTCATCTCTGGCGCGACTGATGTCGGGCTTTGGGTCACCAAGCACGGTTTCGATCCCGAGAAGGTGATCTACACCGGCCGGGTTGCCGACCTCACGCAGATCACCGAGCAGGATGGAAGGATCGAGATCGGAGCGGGTGTCACCTATGCCCAGGCCGAGGCGCGCATCGCCGCCCTTGCGCCGGATTTTGGCACGTTGGTCCGGCGGATCGGCGGCGCTCAGGTCCGTGCGGCAGGCACCATCGGCGGCAACATCGCCAACGGCTCGCCGATCGGAGACACACCACCCGCCCTGATTGCACTCGGCGCCGAACTGGTCCTGCGCCATGGCTCAGACCGCCGCACGATCCCGCTCTCCGACTTCTTCCTCGAATACGGACAGCAGGATCGGAAACCGGGAGAGTTCGTCGAAGCGATCCGCGTGCCCATTCCGGACGATCCGGCCCGGCTGCGCTGCTACAAAGTCTCGAAGCGCCTCGATCAAGACATCACGGCGATCCTGGGATGCATGATTATCGATATCGTGGATGACCACGTCCACGCCGCCCGCCTTGCCTTTGGCGGTATGGCCGGGATCCCGAAACGTGCCGCACACGCCGAAGCGGCCCTCATCGATCAGCCGTGGACTCGCGCGACCATCGAAGCCGCCATGCGGGCGATGACAGAGGATTTCGCGCCACTGACCGATATGCGCGCTTCCGCCGCCTACCGGATGCAGGTCGCACAAAACCTGCTGATGCGGTACTTTCTCGAGATGACGGAGCCCGAAACCGCGACGCGCATCACCGAGATCGCCTGATGGACGGAGACCTGACCAAGGACATGAAGCTGGCAAAGGACGGTGTCCACACGCCGCGCCGTCATGACAGCGCCGAGAAACAGGTCGCAGGCCGGGCGGCCTATGCCGACGATGTGCCCGAACCCAAGGCGCTGTTACATGTCCACATCGTGGGCGCGGACATCGCCTGCGGCACCGTCGCACCACTCGATCTGTCAGACATCCGCAAGGCGCCAGGCGTCATCTGGATCGGTACCGCTGATGATATCCCAGGAGAAAACAACACAGGCCCTGTGATCCATGACGAAGAGATGCTGGCAGGGTCGGAAACGCGTCGTGGCCAGATCCACTTTCACGGCCAGCCGCTGTTCGTCATCGCCGCTGAGACCGTGCAACAGGCCCGTACCGCAGCCAAAAGGGTGAAACTGGTCTACACCGAGGAAACTCCACTCCTGACCATCGACGACGCGATTGCTGCGAATTCTTTGCTGGGCGAGCCTTACCGCATGGCGCGCGGCGATATCGACGCCGCGCTGGCGACCGCACCGCATCGTGTGCAGGGCCAGATCGAGATCGGCGGACAGGAGCAATTCTACCTCGAAGGCCAGATCGCCATCGCAACACCGGGCGAGGACGGCGACATGCACGTCATCTCGTCGAACCAGCACCCCTCCGAATGCCAGCTTCTCGTCGCCCATATGCTCGGCGTCCCGGCCCATGCAGTGACCATCGAAGTTCGGCGCATCGGCGGTGGCTTCGGAGGGAAAGAGACCCAGGGCAACCTGATGGCCTGTGCAGCGGCTCTCGTCGCGCGCCATACCGGACGCCCGGCGAAGTGCCGGCTCGACCGCGATCAGGACATGATCCTGACGGGCAAACGCCACGAGGCCCGGGTCACCTACGACGCGGGCGTCGATGCAGACGGCCGCATCCTGGGCCTGCGCGTCCGGCAGGACATCCGCTGCGGCTGGTCGACGGACCTCTCCCACGCGATCGCGGACCGGGCGATGTTCCACGCCGACAACTGCTACTACCTGCCTGCGGCCGAGATCACTTCGTATCGGCTGCGCACCAACACCTGCTCGAACACCGCATTTCGGGGCTTTGGTGGACCGCAGGGGATGCTGGGCGCCGAGCGTGTTGTCGATCACATTGCCCACCAACTTAACCGCGATCCGCTTGAGGTCCGCCGGGTCAATTTCTACGCGCTGCCCGACGGGACGGGAGACCGCGCGGTCACGCCATACCACATGACTGTCGAAGACTGCTTGATCGACGAGATTGTCGACGAACTGGTCGATACGTCAGCCTACACCGCCCGCCGCGCCGCCATTGCTGACTGGAACGCCGACAACCCGATTCTGAAAAAGGGCATCGCGCTGACGCCCGTGCGCTTCGGTATTTCCTTCACCACCACGCACCTGAACCAGGCGGGCGCGCTGGTGCATCTCTACCAGGACGGCTCGGTCATGCTGAACCATGGCGGGATCGAGATGGGCCAGGGCCTGTTCGTCAAGGTCGCCCAGGTCGCCGCCAGCGCATTCAACATCGACCTCGACCGGGTGAAGATCACTGCGACACGAACGGACAAGGTGCCGAACACCTCGGCCACGGCGGCATCGTCGGGCTCGGACATGAACGGCATGGCGGTGGACAACGCGTGCGCCGAGATCCGGGGGCGGCTGATCCGCTTCCTGTGCGAGAACCACAACGTGACCGAGGCTCAGGTCGAGTTCCTGCCGAACCGCGTCCGCTTCGGCGCACAAGAGATGACGTTCAACGAATTGGCCAAGGCCGCGTATCTCGCCCGGGTGCCGCTGTCCGCGACCGGCTTCTACGCCACGCCCAAGATTTCCTGGGATCGTGCGAAGGGCCGGGGCCGTCCGTTCTATTACTTTGCCTACGGTGCTGCCGTGTCCGAGGTCGTGATCGACACCCTGACCGGAGAAAACCGCCTGACCAGGGTCGATATTCTGCATGACGTCGGCAAGTCGCTCAATCCGGCGATCGATCTCGGTCAGGTCGAAGGCGGTTTCGTTCAAGGCGCGGGCTGGCTGACGATGGAGGAACTGTGGTGGGACGAGGCGGGCCGGCTGCGCACCCACGCGCCGTCGACCTACAAGATCCCCACCGCCTCGGACCGGCCCCCAGTGATGAACATCCGGCTTTGGGAAAAGGGTATGAACCGCGAGCTGACGATCAAGCGCTCGAAAGCCGTGGGGGAACCGCCGCTGATGCTGGCGAACTCGGTCCACCAGGCGATCAGCCATGCGATCAGCTTCTGCGGCGATGCCTATCCCGACCTCGATGCACCGGCGACGCCCGAACGGATCCTCGGTGCCATCACCCGCTTGCGGGCATGATCTCACGAGACGAAATCGAAAACGCGGTCGCGGTGCATGATCGGGTCGCCGCTGCCGTCGTGACGGAAGCAAAAGGCTCGTCGCCGCGCGACAGCGGCACGATCCTGCTGATCTTCGACGGTGGTACGATCGGCACGATTGGGGGCGGGACGGTCGAGCACACTGTGATCGGCGAGGCGCGCAAGCTGCTCGGATCAGATGGCCCTCCGCTCGATCTGACGTTTCCGCTCGGCCCGGATCTCGATCAATGCTGTGGCGGGCACATGCGGGTGCAGATCGGGCTTGTTGCGCTCGACGGCGAATTCCTCTGGCCCGGCGGCCCGCGCTTTCCGCACGATCCCGACAAGCGCCTTGTGATCATCTACGGCGCTGGCCATGTCGGGCAGGCGATCATGCGGGCATTAACCCCGCTGCCATTCCGGCTCACCCTGGTCGATGCGCGGGAGACGCCACCGACCGATGGTGACGTTCTGATAACGCCGCTTCCGGAAGCAGTCGCCGAGGAAGCGCCGCCCGGGACATTTCACCTCGTGCTGACTCACTCCCATGCCATCGATCTGGAAGTCATCACCGCCATTCTGGCCGGTGACTTCGGGTTCTGCGGGCTGATCGGATCAGCCACCAAGCGCACCTTGTTCGAACGGAGGTTGGCCGAGCGCGGCGTCCCGCAGGACGCAATCGCCCAACTGACCTGCCCGATCGGGCTGCCCGGTCTGCGCGACAAGCGCCCCGAGGTCATTGCCGCCTCGGTTGCTGTCCAGTTGCTGGTGCGCGATGCCGAGTTGCGTGAGCCGGCATGATCACGATCCTGCGCGGAGAGACGATCCGTTGGGCAGGCGATCCGTTTCACGACCGTGAGGCTCTGGTCCATGATTCAGACACAGCGATCGTGATCGATGACGGGATGATCCGCGAGCTTGGGCCAGCGGAAGCCATTCTCCCGCGTTATCCCGACGCAAAGCTCACCCGAACACCGCACCTGATATCGCCGGGCTTCATCGATGCCCATGTACACTACCCACAAATCGGCATCATCGCATCCTGGGGCGCGGACCTGATCGACTGGCTGAACGGCTACACCTTCCCGGAGGAAGCCCGCTTCGTAGACCCCGACTACGCCGCAAGCGCCGCGACAGCTTATTTCGACGAACAGTTGCGCCACGGCGTCACCACGGCAGCAAGCTTCTGCACGATCCATCCTGCCTCGGTCGACGCCTACTTTACCGGAGCAACGCGTCGAGGCATCCGGGCCATCGGCGGCAAGGTGATGATGGACCGCAACGCGCCGGAAAATCTGCGCGACACGCCACGATCCGGCTATGACGAGTCAAAGGCCCTGATCAATCGTTGGCACGCGCACGACAGGATCACCTACGCCGTCACGCCCCGCTTTGCGCCAACGTCGACGCCCGTGCAACTCGAAGCGGCAGGTGCTCTTTGGACCGAGCACCCGGATTGCCTGATGCAGACGCATCTGTCCGAACAAAACCGCGAGATCGCGTGGATTGCAGAGCTGTTCCCTGATTGTGCGGATTATCTGGCAGTTTACGAACGCTTCGGGCTCGTAGGCGCGCGCGCCGTGTTCGGCCATGCCATCCATCTGACTGACCGGGAGCATGCCGCACTCAAAGACCATGGTGCCTCCATCGCCCATTGCCCGACCTCAAACCAGTTCCTCGGTTCCGGCGAATGCTCCGTTCTCGGATTGAACGAAAGCGGCATCCGTACGGGATTGGCCACCGACACCGGCGGCGGCACGTCTTTTTCGATGTTCGACACGATGAAGGCCGCCTACGAGGTCGCCCGGCGTCGCGGTGACACCCTGACACCCGCGCAGCTCTGGTGGTTGGCAACACAAGGCTCGGCGCGCGCGCTGCATCACGAGCACCTCATTGGGAACATCGCACCGGGACTCGAGGCGGACCTGACCCTGATCGACCGATCCGCGGCGCCTCTGCTGGCCACCCGAACAGCACGCGCCGAGAGTATTGATGAAATGCTCTTTGCATTGATCATCCTGGGCGATGACAGAGCAGTCGCCGAAGTGCTATCCGGCGGCAAAACGGTGTGGAGGCGCGAAGAATGATCACGATCTACGGGCGGGCGACATCCTCGAACGTGCAATTGCCAATGTGGGCGATCGGAGAGCTTGGTCTCGAGCACGAACGTCTGGACTATGGTCATAAATACGGCGGTACGGACACGCCGGAGTACCGCGCCATGCACCCGCTGGGGCGCGTCCCGGTGATGCGCGAAACCTTCGACGACGGACGCGCGGATCTGGTGATGTTCGAGTCCGGGGCGATCGCGCGGTATCTGTGCGAGAAATACGGACAGGCGCCGTTCTGGCCAGAAAGACTCGAGGACCGCGCGCGACTGGATGTCTGGTGCGAATTGGTCAAGGCCACAATCGCGCCGATGTGGGCACAGCCGATCTTCTGGTCGCTGCTGAAATTCCCGGCGGGCGAGGGCGGCGATACAGTGCAGGCCGCCGCAGAGGCGATCAAACCGCATATGGCTGCACTGGACGCGCGGATCGCAGACGGTCCGTGGCTGGCGGGCGGGGACTTCACCTTCGCCGACCTCTGGACCGGCCACCTGCTGTATCGCTACAATGTGCTGACCTTCGACAAGATCGCGACGCCGAGCCTTGACGCATATTACCAGCGTCTCACCCTGCGTCCCGCCTTCGCCGAGCACGTCATGGTGAGTTTTGAACCCTTGAGGATGACATAGATCCGATGACTCTGAGACGCTCCAAGCTGGTGGATGACGCGTTTGGTCCCTCGATCGAGAGCCCTGGCGATCCCTGGGTTGAAAAAGCCTGGAACTCTAAAGCCCCGGCGACCCGAAGAAAGCACGCCCGGAAGGCCCTGACCGTCGATCCCGACTGCATCGATGCCTATGTCCTGCTCGCTCACGAGGCGGAGAGCGATGCCGAACAGGTTGCGCTGCTGCGGGAGGCGGTGCGCGTCGGGGACCGGCTGTATGCGCCGATACTCGATGATCCTGACATGCATTGGTGGGGGTTCATCGGCACCCGGCCGTACATGCGGGCCATGCAGATCCTGGGCCTGGCCCACGAGGCGATCGGTGACCGCGCCGATGCCGAAGCGATCTATCGCCGGTTGCTCGACATGAACCCCGGCGACAATCAGGGCATTCGCATGTTGCTGTTGCGCGTCCTGCTGGACGATGGCCGCGTCAAGGACTGCGCGCCCATCATCGCCCTGTACGAGGACGACTGGTCGCTCGAGATCATGTTCACCAGTTTGATGATCGAACTCGACAAGAACACCAAGCGCGCGCCGAAGAGGATACTGGCAGAGATCGCCGAGCGCAACGAACATGCCGTGGACCTGCTGCTGAGAACCCTGAAGACCGGGAAGGCGCCCGCCGACCCGTCGAGCTCGTTCGTCTCGCTCGGCAGCGAGGACGAGGCGCTGAGCTATGTCGCGAACTTCATCGAGTGCTGGCAGATCAAGCCAAAACTCGTCGAGCGTCTCAAGACCCTGATGGCCGGGACCCGTGCAAGCTGACTACGTCATCATCGGCTCGGGCTCGGCCGGGTCCGCCATGGCAGCGCGGCTGTCCGAGGCCGGGCATTCCGTTCTGGTGCTGGAGTTTGGCGGCACGGACTGGGGGCCGCTGATCCAGATGCCGGGCGCGCTGAGCTTTCCGATGAACATGCCGCGCTATGACTGGGGTTATCGGTCGGAACCGGAACCGCATCTGGGCGGGCGGCAATTGGCCTGTCCACGCGGCAAGGTCGTCGGCGGATCGTCCTCGATCAACGGAATGGTCTATGTCCGTGGCCACGCGCGGGATTATGACCATTGGGCTGAAAGCGGCGCGGACGGTTGGGCTTACGCCGATGTTGCCCCCTATTTCGACCGGATGGAGAGCTGGGATGATGCGGGCCATGGCGGCGACCCCGACTGGCGCGGCAAGGACGGACCGCTCAACGTCACGCGCGGCACGCGCGAGATCCCCTTGCATCAGGCCTTCGTCGAGGCCGGGAGACAGGCGGGATTTGAACTGACCGCCGACTATAATGGCGAAAAACAGGAAGGCTTCGGCCCGATGGAGATGACCGTCAAGAACGGTCAGCGCTGGTCCGCTGCCAACGCCTATCTGAAACCGGCGCTGAAGCGCCCAAACCTCGACATGATCCAGTGCTTCGCGCGTAAGATCATCATTGAACGTGGCCGTGCCACCGGCGTCGAGATTGAACGCGGCGGCCAGGTAGAAACGGTCACGGCAAGCAAAGAAGTGATCATCGCGGCGTCCTCGATCAACTCGCCGAAACTGCTGATGCTGTCGGGGATTGGCCCGGCAATGCATCTGGCCGAGCATGGCATTGATGTTGTCGCCGACCGCCCCGGCGTCGGTCAGAACCTGCAGGATCACCTAGAGCTCTACATCCAGCAGGCCTGTACCCAGCCGATCACGCTGTTCAAACACTGGAACCTGTTCGGCAAGGGCATGGTCGGCCTGAAATGGCTGCTGACCCGCAAGGGCCCCGGCGCGTCTAACCAGTTCGAGAGTGCGGCCTTCCTGCGATCGAAACCGGGCGTCGAGTACCCGGACATCCAATACCACTTCCTGCCGATCGCCGTGCGCTATGACGGGCAGGCCGCCGCCGAGGGTCATGGCTGGCAGGGCCATGTCGGGCCGATGCGATCGCCGTCCCGTGGGCATGTCACGCTGCGATCGTCCAACCCGAAGGACGCGCCGAAGATTCTGTTCAACTACATGTCCACCGATCAGGATTGGGCAGACTTCCGCCACTGCATTCGGCTAACGCGGGAAATCTTCGCACAATCCGCCTTCGATCCGTATCGGGGCAAGGAGATCCAGCCGGGCAAGGACGTCCAGACCGATGACGAGTTGGACAGGTTTATCCGCGAGCACGTCGAAAGCGCCTACCACCCCTGCGGAACATGCAAGATGGGTGCGCCGGACGATCCTATGGCAGTTGTCGATCCCGACTGCCGGGTCATTGGGGTTGCGAACCTGCGTGTCGCCGATTCCTCGATCTTCCCTCGAATCCCGAACGGTAACCTGAACGGGCCAAGCATCATGACAGGCGAGAAAGCCTCGGACCACATCCTGGGCCGCAAGCTGCCACGCTCGAACCGCCAGCCCTGGATCAACCCCCGCTGGCAGGAGAGCGATCGCTAGATCCGGAGCTGAGGCACTCTCTGTCGTTCCCGCGGTGCGCCGCGTCCGTTGGGCCGGTCCGCGAATCTGCGGATGAGAACTCGACTTCCCGGGATTTGCAACGCCATGAGCGACGGTGCCGGGCCGAACCCCGGCCCAGACGGCGAGACCCATCCGTCACCTAGTTCCAAAGCGCCGCGAGGGGCGTCGCACTAGTCTATCTCGGTCGGGAAACCCGCCCGCATATAGGCGATGACGTGCCACATCTCGTCCAGGCTGAGACGGTCGCGGAAGGCGGGCATGTCCGACCCGAAAGGCTCGCCGCCATCGGACAACGTCCAGATCAAATACTCATCCGCCGCCGTCGGCGTGTCGTTGAGCACGACCAGCAGTGCCGGCGACGGATCCAAGGCATAGCCCGCATCGCCATCTCCAAACCCGCGCTGTCCATGGCATCCTGCGCAATCGCGGGCATAGATCTGCTGACCGGCGAGCAGCACCTGCACTGTCGGATCAAACGGGTTCTCGACACCTCGATAAACCGGCGGGATCTGCCCGGCGACGACAGTGTCCTGCCGAGTGGCGCGCAGCGTCTGTTGCGGACCCATCTCTCCGCGATCCCAACGCTCGGTATCCTGGGGTGCCGAATCCAGCCAATCCAAGGACCATGGCCCGGCAAGCGTGGCCGGTGCCATCAGCACCAGGGCGCCAGTCAGGCACAACACGATTGCACGCACAATCTTCATGCGGGTGTCCTCGTTTTCCTTGGGCGGATCAGCCCCGTGACGCTGGACCTGTCAGCCCTGATGCGGTCCGCGCAGTTCGATCAAGGCGCTCTTGATCTTGCGCCATGTCGTGGCGTCTTCAGTCTGCCCGGCGTCGTCGGCTTCATTGGCGCGTGCAGCCGCGAGGGCGATCGCCTTGGGCCCATATTCGTCGAACAACTGGCGTGAGTAGACGGCAAGGTCGTTGATCTGCATGGCAGTTTCCTCCTTGTCCGGTCTTTATGGACAAACCAAATCTATCGGTCGTTGACACAAATCAATCGGCCGCGGACGTCACCCTGGTGTTTGCGCAAGACCAGAAGTGCCGCCAAATGCGAGCGCTAGGGCGCACAACGCATCCCATCCACACCGTCGCACCGGATCAGAACTGCACGGGCGCCGCGCGGCACATCGGCTTGCGAACCCTTTGCACGATCTGGAAACCGGAATTGTCACCCAAAGGGCTGAGCCCGCCCGCTATGCGGCGAAGATCTTGCCGGACGCGGCCCGCGCAGGGCCATCGTAGACGTTGCGTGTATCGATGATCAATCCGGAGCGCTTGACGAGATCCTCGTAGTCCACCCCATCATGGTCGGTCACGATCACGACGGCGTCCCAATCGGCCGACGCCGGGTCGGCAGAAACCATGCCGGTCAAACCCGGATGATCTCGCGTCGTCGGAATCTCGGGGCAGAACGGGTCAGTGTAGGCGACCACGGCACCGCGCGCGATCAGAAGATCAAGAATGTAAAGCGCCGGGCTTTCGCGTAAGTCGTTGATATTCTTCTTATAGGCGACACCTGCAACCAGCACCCGGGCTCCGTTCAGTGCCTTGCCCAAGTGATCGGAGAGGCGCAGTTGAAGCGCATTGACGACGCGTGACGGCATCGCGCGATTGATCTCTCCGGCAAGCTCGATGAACCGGGTGTTGATCCCGAATTCCTTTGCCTTCCAGGTCAGGTAGAACGGATCTATCGGAATGCAGTGCCCGCCAAGGCCGGGTCCCGGAAAAAACGGCGTAAAGCCGAAAGGTTTCGTCGACGCGGCCGCGATCACCTCGAAGATATCGATGTCCATCGCCTGGGCGATCATCTTCATCTCGTTCATCAGGCCGATATTGATCGAGCGTTGAATGTTCTCGAGCAGCTTGGTCAGTTCTGCGGCACGGGTCGAGGAAACCGGAACGACTTGGTCGACGATCGCGCCGTAAAGTAGTTCACCCGCTTCCAGACATTCCGGCGTGGCACCGCCGACGACCTTGGGGATCTGGTGCAATGCGAACTTCTCGTTCCCGGGATCTTCGCGCTCGGGTGAGAACAGCAGTGCGATATCCCGGCCGATGGTCAGTCCGTTGACCTCGACCATTGGCCGCAGAACTTCGTCGGTGGTGCCGGGCCACGTCGTACTCTCGAGGCTGATCAGCATCTGCGGATGCAGGTAGGGTTGAATCGTCTCGATAGAGCGGGTGACGTAGCTGAGGTCGGGCTGACGATACTGGTCGAGCGGTGTTGGCAGACAGATCAAAACGGCATCGACCTGGGCGACCTGTGCGAAATCGCTCGTCAGCCATGTATCGGCACCCGCAAGGCGTGCCACATCGACATCCGGGATATGCGTGAACGGGCTGTTGCCATCTTTCAGCTTGGCGATGTGCGTCTCGTTGATGTCGAACCCGGCAACCGGAAAACCCTGAGCCGAGAGGCGGAGGATCAACGGCAGACCGACATACCCCAGGCCAATGACACCGATCCGTGCAGTGCGATCCGAAAGCCGCTGTTTCAGCTGGTCCATCATGACAAACACCGCCCCCAGCGCTTCTCGCAGAAAAGCATGTTCATCTTCGGGTGTATCCCAGGGCTGGGCCGCTGCATGTTTGAATACTCATGGTCGCGGCTGCCTACTCCAGCAGTTCGTCTGCTGTCCAGCGCATGCGGTGCGGCTGAAACTCGCGGCGCTGCTATCCGGCAAAACCCGGGCCGCCGCTCAGCTCTCCCATTCGGATCAGGCGGCTGTCCGCAACGCTTGCTGTACGGTGGACCACGGCTTGCTGATAGTCAGGGTCTGTGACCATTGCCAGGAAAGCACCGGCAGTCGGGTACCGGGCAATGAAGCAGAAATCCCAACGCTCCTGCGGTGGCCCGATCAACACGGTCTCGAAAGAGCCGCGCCACAGGATCGACCCTCCGACACGGTCCAGGACCGGTGCACTTTCCCGCCCGTAGGCTTGGTAGGCGTCACGCCCGGTCGATTGACGGCCGTCCGGATATTCTGCCTGATCGCGCACACGCACCAGGTTCAGCATGTTGACGGGCGTATCGCGCGGCAGAGCCTTGAAGGCGTCGAACTGCGCGCGCTCCGGGTTGATATGGCCACCCTCGGTCACGATCAGATCTCCTGACCCAGACGCGGCTTCCAGAACGGGCGGAACAGTTCGATCTTCGGGCAGCGATCCATGACCACCTTCAGGCCCGCTGCCTCAGCCAGCAGGGCGGCCTCCGGGTCGACAACTCCGATTTGGCCCCAAAGCACCTTGGCACCGATCGCGATGGCTTCCTCTGCCACGCCGTAAAGCGCTGACTTGTCCCGAAAGACCTGAACCATGTCGACCGGGCGATCGATCTCTTGCAGCGAACCGACCACCGGAAGCCCCCGGATCTCGCCGCCAGCCAGCTTTGGATTGACCGGGATCATGTCGTATCCGGTTTCGTGCAAAACCCGCAGCACCCCATAGGAGAACTTGGTCGGATCATCCGAGGCCCCGACCATCGCGATCGTCTTGACCTCCTTCAGGATCGTCGAGAGATAACTCGGCGGGTACTCGACGTCATGGTTCATGAAGACCGGTGCGTTCATGATTGTATCCCTCGAAGTCTTGGCGTTGGATCGCACGCGGCGTCCAGTTTGTCAGTCCCAGCCGAGTTCACGCAAGGTCCATGGTGCGTTCCAAACCTTGGTAACGTGCCTGATGCGGCCGTCGATGAACTCCATCGCATAGACGTAGTCCGCGACAAAGGTCTTACCGGTCGGTTCGACAGGACCCGCATCGTGCGTGTGCGTCCCCGTAAACACCGAGTAGACGGTCACGTTGTTGCGCGCGCTGTCGTACCCGAACGACTTCAACTCGAACGTCGCATTCGGCATGGCCTTCAACAGATCACGCATCCAGTCACAGTATTCCGAGACCGTGTTCATCGAGGCCAGCTCATCGCACTGTGACGAGAAGCTCGCGTCGACATCGCAGTATTGCGCGCAGACAGCCCAGCCTTGTCCCGTGTCGCAAGCAGTTATGAAATCGATGACATTCTCAGTCTGTTTCCCCACATCTCTCTCCGTGCCTTGCAGGAATACGCCATTCCAGCGCCGGATGCTCCGGTCCGGTCGCAACGGTTGAACTCGCTCACTGCTTTGCCGCGCACACACAACGACGCTTACTGCCTCTGCCGCCTGCCACCTCGCTCGATCAGCGGCAGGACAGGCGATGCTTGCTACAACCAGATGTCCGAAGTGCAGTCTCCACCCGGATAGCGGGTTTCGTGGCACCGGCTGGGCCCGTGCGGTTCCTTGCCGAAATCCACGAAAAAATCGCTGTCGATCTGCATGCCCCCGTTCTCGGTGTCACAGTTCACCATCACCATGCAGCCGCCATTCTGCCGGATGTCCGGATAGAACTGATTGTCCCAGGTCGAGAACAGCGAAGTCGTCACGTAGAGCCGCTTCCCGTCGAGCGAGAGCTGGATCATCTGCGGCCCGCCGGTGATGCGCCGCCCGTTCACCTCCGGTGCCTTTTCCAGCAAGCCGCCCATCCAGACCTGCCCCGTCATCACCGGGTTGTGCGGGTCCGAGATATCGTACTGCCGGATATCGCCGTGCAGCCAGTTGCAGAAGTAAAGGAACTGGTCATCCATCGACAGCAGGATGACGCTGATCACGCCCGGCACCGGGATCGGCCATTCCGGATGCGGCTCGTTCCCGACATCGATGATCTTCTCCCACTGCCAGGCGCCTGCGTCGTCCCGCCACCAATGGATGATGTTCGCGCTCAAGGCAGCACCCACGAAGCCATGGGTCGAAGCCGGATCATGGTGGAAGCGTACCTCCAGCGGGACCAGACCATCCTCGCCGAGGTAGAAAGTCTCGCGCGGCTCGCGCTTCTCGAAGTCCCACAAGTGGATCTCGCGCCCGTATTTCAGGTGGCCGACTTCCTCGAGGTCGAATCCGGGCATGAACGTGTTCGGCGCCGCCCATTCGGATGAAACCATGACGTTGTGACGTGGCTGGTACCAGAAGTCGTAGCCGAACTTGATCGAGCCCATCGAGCTTTCCCAGCGCCCGACAATGTTGAAGTCCTTGTCCAGATGCAGGTAGCCGCCGGGCGCGTTGCCTTTGGCGTCGCCGAGCATCGAGATGATGATGTCAGAGCCCAGGCAATGCACCGTGTGCGGCGCCGACAGATCGGTCTTCGATTTGATCTCGTCGCCGGAAATGACCTTATGGATGCGCGGCGCGCGCGCGTCCTCGCCGGTATCAATGATATGGATGTTCGAGGTGCGCACGCCCGGCACGATCAGATAGCGCCGCTCCATCGCGGCATCGCCATGGCACGACGAACAGGCGTTCCACCCCATATGGTGCAACTCGTCGCCGATCCCCGGCATCTCGCAGCGATGGATGACCTGGGAATAGGTTGAACTTTCCGGGTCGGCATCGATGGTCGCGAGGTAGTCAGGCTTCTGGATGCCGGTGCCGACATAAAGCGCGATCGTATACAGCAGTTTCTCGCGCGGCGCCTGCATCGCCTCGAGCGGCGAGGCATAGCCCGGTCCGCAGCAGTCCAGTGACATGCCGGTACTCCCCAAATTCCCCAGACCCATAGTTCACGTACATCCTGCACGTGTAAACCCGGTCCCGCGCGATCGACCCGCATTTTCCATCCAGCAGTGCGCGTGGCCCGGCAGATGGCACCGAATACGCTTGGCCTGACGGATCATGGGCAGTATAGGCGGCGCCAACGCTGCACGACGAGGAAAACCATGGCCAAGATCAACGGCAACGAAATCCGCCGCGGGAACATCATCGAGCACAACGGCGGCCTGTGGGTCGCGGTGAAGACCGATCATGTCAAGCCGGGCAAAGGCGGCGCCTTCGCGCAGGTCGAGCTGAAGAACCTGCGCAACGGTTCCAAGCTGAACGAACGCTTCCGGTCGGCGGACAAGGTCGAACGTGTGCGCCTGGAACAGAAGGACCAGCAGTTCCTATATGAGAACGACGGGATGCTGGTGTTCATGGATACCGCAAGCTACGAGCAGATCGAACTGCCGGCCGATATCCTGGGCGACGCGCGGCCCTTCCTGCAGGACGGAATGACCGTGCAGATCGAATACTATGACGAAGAGGCGTTGAGTGCTGCACTGCCCGAGCGCGTGACCTGCAAGATCGTCGAGACCGAACCGGCGATCAAAGGCCAGACGGCGGCGAACTCGTTCAAACCGGCCGTGCTGGACAACGGCGTGCGCATCATGATCCCGCCGTTTGTCGAGCAGGATTCAGACGTGGTGGTCAGCACCGAGACGTTCGAATACGTCGAGCGCGCCTGACACCGGGTGCTGCGCGCGGGCACGGGTCCCGCGCGATCTGTTCGCTCTCGCCTGTGGCGGAGGGTTGGGAAGGGGCACCTTCCTCAAAGGAGACATCATGGCCGGATCCGCCAATCTCAACATCATGATCCAGGCTGCGCGCAAGGCTGCGCGGCGGCTGGTGCGTGATTTCGGCGAGGCCGAAAACCTTCAGGTCTCGATCAAAGGGGTCGGAGATTTCGTATCCGCGGCCGATCGCAAGGCAGAGCAGATCATCCGGGACCACCTGACCGAAGCTCGACCGAACTATGGCTGGCTCGGCGAGGAAAGCGAGCCCCAGGACGGCAACGATCCGACCCGGCGGTGGATCGTCGATCCGATCGACGGGACCACGAACTTTCTGCACGGACTGCCGCACTGGGCGATCTCGATCGGTCTGGAACACAAGAGCGAGATCGTCGCCGGTGTGATCTATGACCCGATCAAGGACGAGATGTTCACGGCAGAGGCCGGACAAGGTGCCTGGCTGAACGACCGGCGCCTGCGCGTCTCGGCCCGGCGGGAGCCGACCGAAATGGTCTTTGCCACCGGCATCCCCTTCGGGTCCATGACAACGATGGCCGAGATGGTGAAAGACCTCGCGAAGCTGATGCCGCAATGCGCGGGCATCCGCCGTTTCGGGGCTGCCTCGCTCGATCTCGCCTATGTCGCCGCGGGCCGTTACGATGGCTTCTGGGAACGCGGGCTCAAGCCTTGGGACATGGCCGCAGGGATCATTCTGGTGCGCGAGGCCGGTGGTCTGGTAGGCTCGATCGGCGAGAAGACCGAGACGACCGACCCGATGCCGCACGGGAATGTCATCGCCGCCCCGTCGGATCCGTATCGACTGCTCAGCCGGAACGTCAGCGGCGACTAGGGATCGACAGCACTCGCGCATAGCGAGAACATGATCCTTCACGGCGCGGGGAATAGGCGCAGGCCGGGCCGCAGCAGCGCGAATATCTTGCGTGGTGGATCCCGCAACTGCGTATATCTGCTTGGTTTTCAATCTCCAAAACCCTAATCTCGCCAAAACGATGGGGCCGGGCACGGCATGAGTTTCTCCGACGCGCCGACGAAACAATTCGCCTATCCAGCGCGGCAGATCGTTCTGATGCTGCTCGCTCTGACGGCTGTCGGCGTGGGCGGTTTCTTTATGACCGCGCAGATCCAGACGATTTTCTTCGCCAACGTCTATCTGAACGCATTCATCGGCTTTGTCTTCGTGGTCGGCGTGCTGGCCACGTTCTGGCAGATCGCTCAGATCATCTCGGCCGTGCGCTGGCTGCGAAACCTGCAATCCGGTTTCCACGGGCACGAGTTCGTGCAGCCACCATCGCTGGTGACATCGATGTCGATGATCCAGCGCGAGGGGCGCCTGCGCAAGCGGCTGGCGACCTCGGCCACGCGGTCGATCCTCGACTCGATCTCGGAGCGGCTCGAGGAAAGCCGGGACATCACCCGCTATATCTCGAACCTGCTGATTTTTCTGGGCCTGCTCGGCACGTTCTGGGGGCTGTCCCTGACCGTTCCCGCCGTGGTCGATACGATCAAATCGCTGGCCCCGCAGGACGGCGACACATCGGACGTGTCGATCTTCGACAACCTGATGAGCGGGCTGGAAAGCCAGCTTGGCGGGATGGGCACGGCCTTTGCGTCGTCGTTGGTTGGTCTGGCTGGGTCGCTGGTTGTGGGCCTGCTGGAACTCTTTGCCGGGCATGGTCAGAACCGGTTCTATCGCGAGCTGGAGGAATATCTTTCCGCCTACACGCGGCTTGGCATGGTGTCCGAAGGCGAAGGCCCCGAAAGCGCGCTTATCGCCCTGCTCGAACGCGTCGACGAAGGTCTGGAACGCACCACGGATTTCGCCGAACGCGCCGAGGAAGCCCGGATCCAGGCCGAGGAACGGCTTGCGGCAGCGGCTGACGTGGTCGGCAAGATGGCCGCCGAGATCGAGCGTGAACGCACGTTGGTTGCCCAACTGGTCTCCGAGATGCGGGATGCCCGCGAGCTCGAGGCCGGGCGCGATCATGCCACGCTGACGGTATTGAAGCGCATCGACCAGGGTCAGAACCAGCTTGCGGCCGCGCAGCAGGCCGTGGCCGAAGTGATCGAACGGATGCCCGCCGGTTCTGCGGTCGGCGGCGCGGTCGGTGGCGGTTTCGACACGGAATCCCGGAACCACATCCGCTCGCTGGATAAGCAGTTGCGGGCGATGGCGGATGATGTCGCGGTCGGACGGCACGAGACACTGACCGCCCTGCGTGCCGAACTGCGCGCTCTGACCAACATGATCGACATGCGGACCCGCGAGACGGGGCAGTAGGATGGCGTTCACCCGCCGCAGCGGACAGCGGTTCACGGCGTCGATCTGGCCGGGTTTCGTCGACGCGCTGACCGCCCTTCTGCTGATCCTGATGTTCGTCCTGTCGATCTTCATGATCATCCAGTTTTCGTTGCGCGAGATGATCACCGGCCAGGACAAGGAGCTGGAGAACCTGAACAACGAGGTCGCGGCCAAGAGCCAGGAGATCACGGCGCAAGGCAGCGAGATTGATGCGTTGAACAGCCAGCTCGCCGGGCTTGCGGACGCCCTGGGGCTGGAACGCAACCGGACCTCGGCGCTGGAATCCGAGGTCGGCACCCTGCGCTCGACGCTCACCGATGAACGGGCCGAGATCGGCCGGTTGACCGCCGCACTGGGCGCGATGACCCAGCAGTTCGAGACGGAACGCGCAACGACGTCGGCGCTGCAGACCGATCTTGAAGCCGAACGCGCGGGGCGCGCCGAGGATGTCGCCCGTTTGGGTGGGGAATTGGAGATCAGCCAGCAGCAGGCTCTTGCGCTGCAGACCGCCCTGACCGCCGCCCGCGGCGAGATCGACCAACAGGCCGAGGAAGCGCGCCTTGCCGCTGCCCGCCGCGAGGCATTGGACGCCTTGGTGACGCGGCTCGAGGCCGATCGGGATGCCCGCGATTCCGATATCCGTGTGCTCGAGGCGGACAAGGCCCGCGCCTTGGCACTGATAGACACGCTCAACGCCGACAAGACCGAGGCGGCAGCCGAGCAGACCCGCCTGAACGCGCGGCTACAGGAAGAGCTCGACGCAAAGACCCGCGCGCTCGCCGCCCTGGCCACGACCGAGGCGGATCGCGACCGGCTGACTGCGGAGCTGGCTGATCTCACGACCGCGCAGACAGAAGCCCTTACCGCGCTGGCCGGCATGACCGAAGACCGCGACCGCGTTCTGGCCGAGCTTGGAAACGTCACTGCCGCCCAGGCGGAAGCCCTGACAGCCTTGGCCGAACTTCGCGAAGACCGCACCGCGATACTGGAGCGGCTCGGGTCGATCGACGCTGAACGGGCCGCCGCAGTGGCCATGGTGGCACGGCTTGAACAGGAGAACGCGGGCATCCTCGCCGATGTCGACGCGCTCGATACCGAGAAGGCCGCAGCGCTTGCCCTGATCTCGCAGCTTGAAGCCGACCGCGCGGAAGACGCCGAGGCGCTCGCGGCCCTGCGTCAGGACATCGCCGACCGCCAGGCGCTGATCGATCAGCTGGGCACCGACAAGGCGGCGGCCCTGGCGCTGGTCGAGACGTTCAAGGCAAGCCTTGCCGCCGACCAACAGGCTTTGGCCGTTCTGGAAGCGGACCAAACCCGGACCGAGGAAGAGCGCGCCACGCTGGAGGCGGAACTGGCCAAACGTCAGACCGCGCTCGAACGTCTTCAAGCCGAGAACGCTGAACGACTGAAAGCGTTCGAAAACCTCACGGCCGAGCAATCCTTGGCGCTGGCCACAATTGCCAAGCTGGAGGCCGAGCGTGAGACGGAAGCGGAAAGACTGGCGCGTCTGGAAGCCGAACGGGCGCAACTGGCCGATGCTCAGGAGACGGCAGCCGCTCAGGCCGATCAGTTCCAGTTTGACCTGAAGGCGGCCCTCGACCGCGCCGCCGAACTGGCATCCCGGCTGTCTGAGGCGGAAGAGGCGAAGCTTGCCGACGCAGCCGCTGCACAGGCGCTTCGAGAGCGGCTCGCCGAAAGCCAGACCGAGCTCGACGCCGTGACACTGGCTCTCGATGAAGCCCGCAAGGAGGCTGAAGAAACCCTCACGCTGCTTGCCGCGGCCGAAGCCTCGCGCGGCCAACTTTCGGCAAGTGCGCTGGCGGCTGCGGACCGGATCGATCGCGAAGCAGCCCTACGCGCTGTCGCCGAGCAGCAACTCTCGCAGGCGCAGGAACAGACCGTCGCCGAACAGCGCAAGGTCGCGGCGCTGACGGCGCAGGTGAAGGAGTTGAACACACAGCTTGGGACCCTGCAGGCGTTGCTCGACGAGTCGGCTGAACGCGACCGCGACGCACAGGTCCAGATCGCGGAGCTTGGCAGCCAGTTGAATCAGGCGCTGGCGCAGAAGGTTTCCGAGCTGTCGCGGTTCCGGTCCGAGTTCTTCGGGCGGATGCGCGACGTTCTGGGTGGGCGCGAAGGCATCCAGGTTGTCGGTGACCGTTTCGTGTTCCAGTCCGAGATCCTGTTCTCCTCGGCCTCGGCCATCCTAGGACCCGAAGGTCAGACAGAGCTTTCGAAACTGGCCGAGGTGGTGCGCGAACTTGCCAGCACGGCGCCGGATGACCTAAACTGGGTGCTGCGGGTTGATGGACATACCGATCCCGTGCCGCTCTCCGGGACTGGCCGGTATCGCGACAACTGGGAACTCAGCCAGGCGCGTGCGCTGTCCGTCGTGCGCTACATGATCGATATCGAGGGCATCCCGCCCAACCGTCTCGCGGCCACCGGCTTCGGCGAGTACCAGCCGATCGTCGAGGGTTTGACGTCCCAAGACAATGCCCGCAACCGCCGGATCGAGTTCAAGTTCACCGAGCGGTGAGTGAGTATGGCGTCACGCGCGCGTGACGTGTTCCCGGTTCGTTTGCGGCATGTCCGGTGAAACGTGAACAAAGCGACTCCGATACCACGAAAGAATTCATGTTTCTTAACAATAGGTTAGCAACCGTGCGAGAGCAAATTGGTTACTCCGCCGCCGTTTGCACGCCGATCATTCCACCGGTCTGACGGTTCCAGAATCCGGCATAAAGCCCGCCACGCGTCAAAAGTTCGTCGTGGCTGCCCTGCTCGGCGATGACGCCGCCATCCATCACGATGATCCGATCCATGTGGCTGATGGTCGACAACCGGTGCGCCACGGCGATCACGGTCTTGCCGACCATCAGCTCCTGCAGCGCGGTCTGGATCGCCGCCTCGGACTCCGAGTCAAGCGCCGAGGTTGCCTCGTCCAAGACCAGGATTGGCGCATCCTTCAGAATAGCGCGGGCCAATGCGATGCGCTGGCGCTGACCGCCGGACAGCTTGACGCCCCGTTCCCCCAGATGCGCCGCATAGCCCTCGCGGTCCCGGTAATCACGTAATTCCTGAATGAATTCATGTGCTTGTGCCTGGCGGGCGGCGGCAAAGGCAGCCTCTTCGCCCGCGTCCGGGTTGCCATACAGGATGTTTTCCAACGCGGGCCGGTTGAACATCGCCGTATCCTGGGTGACGATCGAGATCTGGCGGCGCAGCCCGTCCTGGGTCAGCCTGGCGACGTCATGATCGTCCAACAGGATCCGCCCGCCCTCCGGGTCATACAACCGCGCCAGTAGCGAGACGACCGTGGACTTGCCCGCGCCGGAATGGCCGACCAGCGCGACCCGCTCTCCCGGCGCGATGTCCAGCGCGAACGGCCCGATCCCGCCGGTCTCACGGCCATAGCGGAACATCACGTCATCGAACCGGATGCGGCCTGTCAGCGGTGGCGGATCGCTCGCGCCCGGGGCATCGGTCACCTCGTGCGACGGTGTCAGCGTGCGGATGCCGTCCTCGGTCACACCGATATTTGCGAAGATTCCCATCGCCGTGAAGCTGATCCAGCCCGACATCTGCGCGATCCGGGTCGAGATCAGGCCCGCCAGCGCGATGGTGCCCGGGGTTGCCGAGCCTTGCTGCCAGAGGAAAATCGCCAATGAAATCAATGCGACGGGCAGGATGCCGCCCAACACCGCCAGACCCGTACGGAACATCCAGGCGATCCGGCCAAAGGCGAAGGCTTTCTCGCGATACCGGCTGATCGAGTGCTCGGCGGCAGCGTGCTCACGGCCCGCATGCGCGAAGAGTTTGACCGTCGTCATGTGGCCAAGACTGTCGACGAGCTGGCCAGAGACGGCAGACCGCGCATCGGCGCGCTCGCGCGATAACCGTCTGATCTTTGGCAGAAAATACCAAACGAGACCAACATAGGCCGCCATCCACAGCGCCAGTGCGAGCGCCAGCCGCCAGTCGGTGCTTTGCAACAGGATCAGTGCCGCGATCACCGTCGAGAGACCGAACAGCACAGCGTGGATCGTCTCCTGCACCGCGTCTGCCAGCGCAATCGAGGACTGCGTTTCCTTCTGTGCCAGGCGCCCGGCGAAGTCGTCCTCGAAGTATTTCATCGAGTGGCCGAGCACGTGCGCGTGCAGGCGCCACAGCGTCATTGTCCAGACGCTCGGCATGAAAGCACGCGAGTTAAAGGCAGCCGTGATGCTCATCAGCACTGGACGCAACAGCAAAAAGAATCCAGCAATCGCAAGCAGTTGAGGCCAGTTTCGGTCAAAGAAGCCCTCGGCCGGTTCGGTCGCCACAAGGTCGACCACCCAGCCGACCAGCCAGGCGGTCGCCGCCTCGGTCGCACCGGTCGCCAGCGAGACCAGAAGCAGCAGAAACAACGGGACTTCGGCGCCCTTCAGTGCCCAACGCCCAAACGCCCACAGCGTCTGCGGCGGTGGTCCATCCGCTGGAACAAAGGGGTCGATCAGGCGCTCGAAGCGTTTCATCCGGGTCCTTTCAAAGCCGCGGGCGGGCGCCCGCCGGGCAATCTCGCGACGATTTCTGAGATCCGGATTCCGCCGCCTTGCGGCGTGAAACCGGTCGTGAAGAAAGTCACGTAATTCTACATTAACCGGATTTCCCGGCCTTGAAGCAGATCATTATTCCCCGGCCGCGATCCCGATCATGCCGCCCGACTGCCTGTTCCAGAACGTGGCGTAGAGCCCGCCTTTGGCAAGCAGCACGTCGTGGGTGCCCTGCTCGACGACGCGGCCTTCGTCCATCACGACGATGCGGTCCATCCGCTGGATCGTCGAGAGGCGGTGGGCGATGGCAATCACGGTCTTGCCGGACATGAAGTCGTAGAGGGCGGACTGGATTTCGGCCTCGACCTCGGAGTCCAGGGCCGAGGTTGCCTCGTCCAGGATCAGCATCGGTGCGTCCTTCAAGACTGCCCGTGCGAGCGCGATCCGCTGACGCTGGCCGCCGGACAGGCGCACACCACGCTCGCCGACATGGGCCTCCATCCCGGTTCTCCCGTCATGGTCTTGCAGGTCTGGGATAAAGCCGTCTGCCGAAACCTTGCGCGCGGCCTCCCAGATCTGGTCCATCGTCGCGTCGGGCCGACCGTAGCGGATGTTGTCGGCGATCGAGCGATGGAGCAGCGCTGTGTCCTGGGTGACCATCGAGATCTGAGCGCGCACGCTTTCCTGCGTGCAGTCGGAAAGGCTTTGCCCGTCGATCAGCACGCGGCCCTGATCCGGATCGAAGAACCGCAACGCGAGGTTGACCAGTGTCGACTTGCCTGCGCCGGAGCGCCCGACCAGACCGACACGCTCACCGGGTGCGATCACCAGATCGACGTCACGGACCCCACCGGCTTTCTTGCCGTACTGGTGGGTGACGCTGTCGAAGCTGATCTCGCCGCCTTTGAAAGCCAGCGGCAGCGCCTCGGGCGCATCCATCAGGCGGAGCGGCTGGCTGACGGTCTCCATCCCCTCCTGCACGGTGCCGATGTTCTGGAACAGCGAGGTCATGTTCCACATGATCCACTCGACGAGGCCGAGCATCCGCATGACAAGTGCCACAGCAGCGGCGACGGTGCCGACTGTTACGGCATCCTGGGTCCAGAGCCAGACCGCATAGCCGACGACCGAGCCAATCAGAACGGTCGAGAGCGCCGACATCACGATCTCGAGCCGTGTGTGAATGCGGTTCACCACCTCGAACTCGTGGCGGAAGTCTTCGAGCGCCTCGCGGGAATATTCTTCCTCGGAGTCGGCATGGGCGAACAGTTTGACGGTCTGGATGTTGGTGTAGCTGTCGACGATCCGGCCCGCGAGGACCGAACGGGCCTCGGCCATCCGCATCCCGGCATCTGTGATGCGCGGCACAAACCAGATCGCGATGACGATGTAGATGGCGAACCAGGTCGCGAACGGGATCAGCAGGCGGATATCGACCTCGGCCAGGATCGCGGCGCCGCCGATCACGAAGATCAGAGCGTACCAGAGCGCATTGGTCAGCATGTAGACGCTGTCGTTCAGCGCGGGCGCGAGCTGGAGCTGCTTGTTGGCGAGCCGCCCGGCGAAGTCGTCCGAGAAGAAGCCGACCGACTGGCGCAGCAGTTTGCGGTGTGTCCGCCAGCGCACGAGCGAGGCGACCGAGGGATAGTAGCCCTGGTTCATGATGAACGCATCGGCGATCGCGGTGACGGGCCGGATCAGCAGCGCCACGATGATCATGATTATCAGTTCGGTGCGGTAGGTCGACCAGAGCTGGTCCGTCTCGACCGTCGTCAGCATGTCGATCAGATTGGCGCCGTACTGGATCAGCATGACCTCTATCACAGCGAAGATGAACCCAAGCGTCATCGAGACGGCGATCAGCTTGCGCGCCGGCCAAAGCATGTTCAGGTAAAACGGCACCAGCCGGTTCGGGAACTCGGCCCGCTCGTCGTAGGGCGCGTAGGGATCGATCAGGCGTTCGAAGTAGCGATACATCGGTCTGTCCGGTTGCTCAGGATTGGGCCATGCCGATCCTGATTTGAGTCTTGAAGGCGGCGGATCACTCCGCCGCCGCAATGCCGATCATGCCGCCGGACTGCCTGTTCCAGAGATTGGCGTACAGGCCACCCTTTGCAAGGAGCGTGTCGTGCGCGCCCATCTCGACAATCCGGCCCTGGTCCATGACGACGATCCGGTCCATCCGGCGGATGGTGGACAGCCGGTGGGCGATGGCGATCACCGTCTTGCCCTGCATGACGCCGTAGAGCGTGTCCTGGATGGCGGCCTCGACTTCGGAATCCAAGGCTGACGTTGCCTCGTCCAGCACCAGGATCGGCGCGTCCTTCAGGATCACCCGCGCCAGCGCGATCCGCTGACGCTGTCCGCCCGAGAGCTTGACGCCCCGTTCGCCGACCTGGGCGTTGTAGCCCGTGTTGCCGGTCGGATCGGAGAGCCCAAGGATGAAATCGTGCGCCTCGGCCCGGTTGGCGGCCTGAACCATCTCGGCCTCGGTCGCGTCCGGCTTGCCGTACAGGATGTTCGCCCGGATCGAGCGGTGCAGCAGCGAGCTGTCCTGCGTCACCATCCCGATCTGCGCGCGCAAGCTGTCCTGTGTGACGTGCGCGATGTCCTGCCCGTCGATCAGGATGCGTCCCCGTTCGGTATCGCGGAACCGCATCAGCAGGTTGACGAGGCTGGACTTGCCCGCGCCGGAACGCCCGACAAGACCGACCTTCTCGCCACCTTCGATTTCGAGCGTGACACCGTCCAGCCCGCCGAAACCCTTGCCGTAGTGATGGTGCAGGGCCTCGAAGCGGATGCTGGCCTGGGTGATGCGAAGCGTTCCCGCGTTCGGGTCATCGACGACGTCATGGTCGACCGCGATCGAACGCAGACCCTCGTTGATCACGCCGAAATGCTCGAACAAGCGGATGACGACCCACATGATCCAACCGGACATGCCGTTCAGACGGATACACAGCGCCGAGGCCGCTGCGACCTCGCCGATCGTCACGACGCCATTTTGCCAAAGCATGATCGCAGGCGTCAACACACCGATCAGCAGCAGCCCGTTGATTGCCGTCAGACCCAGCGACAGTTCGGTCATCAGGCGCAGGAACCGCTGGAACCGCAGGCGCAGCCGCTTCATCGCGGACAGCACATAGGCTTCCTCGCGCCCGTCCTGGGCGAACAGCTTCACCGTCTCGATATTGGCATAGGCATCGACCACGCGGCCGGTCACCATCGAGCGCGCATCGGACCATTTTTCGGACGCCGAGGACACGCGCAGCGCGACGTTGCGGACATAGAGCCCGTAGATCATCAGCCACAGGATCAGCGGCAGCGCCAGCCAGACCGAAATCTGACCCAGCACCAGAGCGGCCCCCAGCGCGTAGGTTCCGGCATACCAGAGGCCCTCGAACGCCATGTAGGTCGAGTCCTCAATTGCCGGGCCGGTCTGCATGACGCGGTTAGACAGCCGACCGGCAAAGTCGGACTGGAAGAAGCCCATCGACTGGCCCAGCATGTGGGTGTGCGCACGCCAGCGAACCTGTTCCTGCATGTTCGAGGCCAGCGTCTGTTCCAGAAACAGGTGGTTCAGCGCGATCGCCAAGGGACGCGCAATCAGGATGAGCAGTGCCGCGGCGATGACCTCGACATGATGCTCGGCCCAGAACGCGCGCGGCCCGGCTTCGGTCATCAGGTCGATCAGACGGCCTGAATAGAAGATCAGACCGCTTTCCATCAGGGCGGCGATCAGACCGGTCAGCGCGATCCACGGAATGTAGCGACGCATCGACGACAGGTGCGAGCGGTAGAACGCCCAGAGCCTGCGCGGCGGGGTTCCGCCAGCATGTGGCGCGAAGGGATCAACAAGGTTTTCAAAGGTACGAAACATGGTCGTGTTTCCATCGTAGCGATGTCAGGAACACATTCTGGGGGTGGCCCAACAGGATGCGGTGGCGAAAACTGCGTACGAGTAACCGGGCCGTCACGCGGCCAAACGGTTATTCGATTAGGGACGCTGGGGTCGCGTCAGCTAAGTCGACTGCAGTAAATCAAGCACACCATCGAGTTCTCCTGTCTCGTGGTTGGTGCGTAGCCGAATCTTCCGCAGAGTGGAAGTGACAGGACGATGACGCTGCAACTCACGCGGGAAGGGATGCATTCCTGCCACATGCTGCGCGTCAGGCAATATTGACTTGGATGCGGGGTTCTGCCACCCGCGAATATGAGCATGACCGCGTCAGACGGCGCTCGCGAGACGATGACAGGAGCGGACCCGATGACCGAGATGACCGAGCAGAAAGACCGTGCAGCCGCCTGGTTCTCGGCGTTACGCGACCAGATCTGTGCGGCCTTTGAGGGGCTGGAAGACAAGCAGGTCACCGGTCCTCATGCTGATCTTCCGCCCGGGCGGTTCGAGCGATCCGAGACCCGGCGTGCGGGAGAGGGCGAAGGCGATCAGGGCGGCGGCGTCATGTCGGTGATGCGCGGCGGGCGTTGCTTCGAGAAGGTCGGTGTCAATGTCTCGGCGGTTTACGGAACGCTGGGTGAGCGGGCGCAGAAGTCGCTGACAGCGCGCCACGAGATTCCGGGCTTGATCGAGGATCCGCGCTTCTGGGCCTCGGGCATCTCGCTGGTGGCGCATATGCGCTCGCCCAAGGTGCCGGCGGTGCACATGAACACACGGATGTTCTGGACGACGGGCGCGTGGTGGTTCGGTGGCGGCTCGGACCTCAACCCGATGCAGCCTGTCGACGAGGACACGGCGTTCTTCCACAAGGTGCTCGAGGACGCGTGCGCCAAACACCACGCGGACTACTACCCGAAGTTCAAGGCCTGGGCCGACGACTACTTCCTGATCCGCCACCGGCACGAGGCACGCGGCGTCGGCGGGATCTTCTATGACGATCTTTGCACTGGCGACTGGGAGGCCGACTTTGGCTTCACCCAGGATGTCGGGCGCGCGTTCCTGGATGCCTGGGTCCCGATCGCCGAGAAACGGATGGACGAGGACTGGACCGATGAGGACCGCGAACACCAACTGTTCCGGCGCGGCCGCTATGCCGAGTTCAACCTGGTCTGGGATCGCGGCACCAAGTTCGGGCTGGAGACGGGACACAACATTGAGGCCGTGCTGATGTCGATGCCACCGGTGGCGACCTGGCCGTGATCCCTGTCCCTGAACCTCAGTGGCGCCAGGTCACATCCAGTTCGAACCCTTTCGATAGGGAGCGGTCCAGGAACACGCTTGCCTCCCACGGTTTGACCGAGGCACGCGCCGACGGGTAGGTCGAGATCGTGTCCACCAGTTCCGGGAAGATCGTCAGGATCTCGTCCCGCGTTTCTTGTCCCAGCACCTCCATCGAGTGTTTTCCGGGATGGAAACTCTCCGTCAGAATGCCTTCGGACCACACCAACTCGTGCTGATCGAACAACAGGTGGCAGTATCGGACAGTCCAGTAGCTGTCGTCGAACCTGACATTCGGCACCTTGCCAACAAGGGCCTTGGCCGGCACGAGAATTTCGGCAGCGCCGAACAGAAGCTCGGCCATGGCATTGCCCAGAAGGATGCGATGCTGCGGAGAGACGACAAGATCGCGCGTGTTCCCCAGCGCGCCGCGCTCGATCCTGACCGGCGTCATCGATCCCGACGCCGCGACATCCCGCATGCCGATCCATTTCAGCTTCTTGCAACCGTTGTCACCCGTGCGGATGAGATCTCCGGGGCGCAGGTCCTCCACGGGCAACGGCCCGTTTTCTGTTTCGATCAAGGTCCCGGACGCAAAACAAATGAAATCCGAGAATGGGCGTTGCGAGTTCTCGGTGACGACGCCAACGATCGTCAGGTCCAGCCCTCCTGGCGGAACGTCCGGGATGTTCGGACCGATGACCGCGATGAACGCGACCTGCTCGCCGGGATCGGCCCCGCCGACCGTGCCATTGCCGACATTGCCGTCGTTGTTCAGATCGACATCAATGATCGCGAACTCATAGGTCGTCGTGCCATCGGTCGCGGTGAAGGTGTATTCATAGATGGCCGCGACGTCCGTGCCGCCAATGTTGACCGTCTGCCCCGGATCATCAGGCGTTTCGTTGGTTCCGGTGTCGCCGTTGAAAGTGGCATCGTTGTCATCGATGGTCAGCGTGGAGAACGGCGTGTTGATCGTGAATGTTAAACCGCTTCCCAGGCCCAGCCCATTCGTCGGATAGTTCGTGTCTGCGCCGTTGACGGCTGCGATATCAGGCATTTTCCCCTCCTAGATAATTGCATCGTTTTTCATGTAAAATGCAGCGGCAATCTGGCTAATCTTTTACAATTCAACCAAAGTGATTGGCCGATTGTGGCGCGCGCCCGAGCGCTGTTTGACAAGAGGAATCTTTGGTCGTGACGCGGGCGCAGTCTTGGACCAAGCCACATCTTTCGACCAGATCAAGCCGCTATTTCTATTGGGAAATTTGGATTATGATCGCCATGCGCCCGAAGCCCCACGCCCGAACGGTTGAGGGCGAGACGTCGCCAGAGCGGCAGAGCACCTGATTGTGGCGGGCTCTGCGCAATTGGGCGAAGATCGGGGCGACTTCACCCTCTCGATCGTACCCTTTCAGAACCGCGCGATTTTGCCGACCAGCCCGTACCCGGAGCGTTGGTGGCACTTGCTGTAACGACCGCTGCGCTGGCAACTGGATACGAGACTTTGGCTTCAATCGAGACGTCGGGGGAGCGTTCCTTGATGCTATTATCCCGATTGCCGAGAAGCGCGTGGACGAACTCTGGACCGACGAGGGCTGCGAGCATCGACTCTTCCGGCGCGGTCGCTATGCCGGGTTCAATCTGGTTTGCGACGGTGGCACCAAGTTCGGGCTGGAGACCGACCGCAACATCGAAGCCCTGCTGATGTCGGTGCCTCCGGTGGCAACTTGGCCTTCAACGCCTCAGCCACCACACTCGAATTGGCGGCTCTACCGTTCTGCTTTGAGGCGCAAGCGCCAAGGTGTACAATTAGCCACAAGGCTGATTTCAGACGCCGCTACGCCGGGAGTTACCCGTGGCGCTCAGACGATTGAAGATTGCAACATGGATTGCCCTGCTCGGTCTGGTTCTTTCCGCATCGGCGTTCGGCATTTCGATACTGACGTACATCGCCAACAGCCGCCAATACGTTGAAACGAACACGCTGGCCATGTTGGACAAACGTCTGAATTCAGAGGTCATCGCGGCAACGCAATCGGTCGGAGGGTGCTTGCGTGCGGTTGACGAATGCTTGCCGTCCCCCGATGCCGAAACGCTCCAGAACTTCTATGTGTTCTTCGGGTATCTCGACAGCGTGGCACACTGTGTCGAGCTTGGGCTTTGCGCGCGACCGATTGCGGAGAACCTGCTTTCACCAGAGATCGAGGCGGCGACGCTGCTGAAAGGGTGGATCGAACAGACGAGAGCCGAACACGGGGATCAGAATTATCTGGCAGTGACGGAACGCGTGTTCCTGACGGAGTGACGGACCTGGGATCGATATGTTGAGAGTTTCAAATCTCGTTGTTCTTTCAGCATTCGCAGCGGTGCTCTGGGGATGCGCGCCATCCAAGGCGCTGCAGGAAACTTCGAGCCTGCACAGCGACATAGACAACGCGATTCTCGAGATCTTTGGTAGCCCCGTTCTTGATGGTCCGGCCCATGACCGGGCGCTGGAGATCTTCTCGCAGGTTGTTGACACCGCAGATCCGGACCGGAAACTCTATCTGCGCGTCCTGCGGCATGACAGTCCGCAAGCCTACTCGAATGGCGGGGCGAAGGCATATGTCACAACGGGCACTGTGTTGAGGGCAAACGACGCGCAACTCTTCATGATCCTTGCGCATGAGCTTGCGCACCTGGAGGCTAAAAAGCTCGACATTTCGCAGGACAAGCGGTCGGTAATCCGAAAAGCGGAACTCGTCCGAAGCCTCACGGACCGAACAAACGACGGCCTGACGAACACGCGCAGCCGAACGGACTGTTCGAGAGATGGCTTCCTTCCACCACGGGCCACGGTTGAGGCGGCGAATCCGATCGCATTGGCAATCTGGGGAGTCGTCGCGACAGCGAACGGCATCATTTGCAGCGATGTTCTCAAAGCTGCACCATCTGGACTGAATTCTGTCTTTGGCGCAAGGCGCAGCGACGCTTTGCAGGCGTTTCTGGCGCTCGAGAGCGAGATGGATGCAATAGCATTCAGGCTTGGCCAGAAGGCCGGATACGATCCGGCAGAGCTGGTATCCGCGTTTCATCTTCTGAACACCGGAAGCCACATGCATCCGTTTCTGCGCGACAGGGCCATGCGGCTGGGGTTTGGAGATCAACGAGGGATTCCGATCGGAACCGCGCCGGTCGAGTTGGGTGATCGTCTCGCCGCCTCGGCTGTCGATCAACTCCACACCATCGGTCGGCTCGATCATGTTCTGGCAAGAGACCGCATCCGCCGGATACGTGACTTTGCGGAAGCGACACGGACGATCTATGGTTCGGTTCCGGCGTTTCAACGTGCCTATTTTTCGTATCTGATCGCCTATGGCGGGGACATCGGGATCGATCCGGCTTGGTTGAGAGAGGCCATGACCGGCCTGGACGCGTTGGGGTCCGGGTCCGTTGGGAACGACGGGGTTATTGGCCGCGTTTGGATGGGATGCCGACGCGTCGCGCTTCAACCAGCGTTTCGGGACGCGCTTGCGTCTTTCGCATCTGTCGACAACGCGAAACTCAATCGGGTTCTGGCAGAGGTCGTTCGTAATCCCCGATTTGTCCAGGAGGACAGAGAATGCGATTTGCAGTCGTAGCCCTTGCCTGCATCTGCACGTCCGCGTGCGTGGAAAGTGACAGGACACAACCGGACACCGCGATCGGTCCCGTGCCGTCGGCGGCTCTGACGACTCCGTCAGCCGCAACCGGAAACGCCGGAATCGTGTTGCGCAAGGACGACCTGAAGTGTCTTCGTGACGAGGTGGAAAAGTCCCTGGCGGACGCGCCGGCCAATGCGGAACTGACTTTCAACGGATTGAGGATCTGCGGGCTTCGCACCGACCAGAAGTCTTGAGATGGCGTTTCACTAATGTAACCTTCATCGCACGTTTGCCGGGAGCAATGCGAAATGGCCAATGAGGGTTCAGATCCGCCACGCCTGAACGGGTGGGAGCGAGACGTCGCCGGAGCGGCAGAGGACCTGATTGCGGCAGGCTCTGCGCAATTGGGCGAAGATCGCAGTGATCTCACCGTCTCGATCGTGCCCTACCAGAACCGTCCGCTCTTGCCGACCACACCGAAGCAGAAGCGGCGCTTCTGGGAACAGCTCGACAAACTGATGGATTTCGCCTTCCGCGAAGAACCCGGTGTCGTCCGCCAGGACCGGGAGGATGCCGAACAGGGGCCGCTGATGGATGCCGCCTGCATCCTGTGCAAGGGGCAGTGCTGTCTGAACGGCGGACCGAACAATGCGTTCCTGGAGGTCGAGGACATCCAGAGGTTCCGTATCCGCAATCCGGGTGCGACGCGCGAGGATATCAAGGCGGCGTATGAAGCACTGATGCCCGAAGAAACCTGCGTGATGTCCTGCGTGTTCCACGGGATCTATGGCTGCACCCTGCCGCGCGAGATGCGCTCGCAGCTTTGCAACAGCTTCGTCTGCCGGGGGCAGAATTTGCTGGCCCAGGGGGCCGCCGCGGGGGACAAGGCAGCCGTGTTGCTGGCGGCACCTCAGAACAAAGCCGTGGCAGCGGCGACATTCGATGCCGAGCACGGCTATCGTGCCGTGAACAGGGAGGCCGATGATGGCCGGTGAAGCAATGAAATCCGCTTTGGTGACGGGGGCGTCATCAGGGATCGGAGCAGCGACTGTGCACGCTTTGCGTGACGCCGGGCTTGAGGTGTGGGCGATGGCGCGCCGTGCGGATCGGCTGGAGGCGCTGGCGGCCGAGACCGGCTGTCATCCGGTTGTGGCGGATGTGCGCGACGGACCAAGTCTGGAAGCTGCCGTTGCGGATCTGGCGCCGGACGTGCTGGTGAACAATGCAGGGCTGGGCGCCGGGATCACCGGGCTGGTGAACGCCAGCCGGGAGGATCTGGAGAAGACGATCGGGACCAACGTTACGGCATTGCTGGACATCTGCCGTCTGGTGCTGCCGGGGATGATCGCCCGCGGACGCGGGCACGTGGTGAACCTGGGATCGGTCGCCGGGCTCTATCCGATCAATTCGACCGTTTATGGCGGGTCGAAAGGTGCTGTGCATCTGATCAGCCAAAACCTGCGGCTCGAATTGCGGGGAACCGGCATTCGCGTGACCGAGATCAATCCCGGCCGGGTGTCGACCGAGTTCTTCCAGGTTGCCGTGCCGCAGGGGACAAACTCGGGAACCGTTGCGACCGCGCCGCCGATCCGCGAGATGGGACCGGACGACATTGCGGGGGCGATCCGGTATGCGGTCGAGGCTCCTCCGCATGTGAATGTGTCGATGATCGAGCTTCAACCGACAGAGCAGACCTTTGGCGCGACTCAGTTCGACCCGTTGGACTGGAAGGAATGACCGATCGTCCGGTCGCGCTGGTCACCGGCGCGTCCAGCGGGATCGGCGCAGGAGTCGCCGAGACTCTGGCGGTTGCTGGATACGGCGTACACGGCGTGGCGCGGCGCGCCGACCGGCTTTCGGAGCTGTCCAGCCGTACGGGCTGCGAGGTTCACACCTGTGATCTGACAGATGGCGCTGAGATCGATGCCTTGGCGCAGCAGGTTTCACCGGATGTGCTGATCTGCAACGCCGGGCGTGGCGCCGGGTTCGAAGGGACAGCGCGAACTGCGATCGAGGATCTACGTCAGACCATCGACACCAATGTCCTGGCTACGCTGGACCTGATCCGATGCATGCTGCCGGGAATGATCGCCCGGGGCCGTGGCCACATCGTGACGATCGGGTCGGTCGCGGCGCTCTACCCCTCTCCGTCCTCAGTCTATGGTGGCAGCAAGGCTGCGATCCGTTTGCTCACCGAGAACCTGCGGCTGGAACTGCGCGGCACCGGCGTTCGGGTCACGGATATCCGCCCGGGCCGCGTAAGCTCGGAGTTTTATGACGTGGCGGTTGCCGATCGCGTCCGGGCAAAGGCTGCGAAAGCGACCGGAATTCGCCAATTGTCGCCAAAGGATGTCGGGGATGCCGTTCTCTTCGCCGTCCGTGCGCCTGCGCATGTGAACGTATCGTGCATCGAGATTCAGCCAGTCGAACAGACCTATGGCGGGACCAGTTTCGACAGCGTTGGCGGGTGAAAAAATTCCGGCGTCCTCTTGACCTCAAGGAGGGGAACGTGGTCGCGAGGACGCCGGGTTAAAAGAAGCCAAGCCCTAAGGGGGAGTGGGCCTGGCCTCTAAACGTACTTGGCGGGGGCGCATGAGGGACATTGCCTGCCGCCGATGGATGTAGATTTAGCACTCATATTGAAGTTTACAATAGACATTATCGAGATTCTTGGAGAAAGCTCTACCGCAGACGCATAAGTCTTTGATTCAGCGAGATATGTTTTTCGGGCAGAGAGCTGCGGTCGCGATCAGGACTGGAACAGACGCCGGAATTCCGACTCGCCCTGCGGAGAAAAGGCGACGATCCGGCTGTTTTCGACGCGCTGCGCCCAGCCCTTGTCCTGGACCTGCTGCCAGATTGCGGCGCCGACGGCACCGGCAAGATGACTGCGCCGCACGGACCAATCCAAGCAGGACCGGCAGAGCTTTCGTCGCCCGGTGTCCAGAGCTCCAAAATCGATGCCGAAGTCGGAGAGCTTTTCGCGGCCCGGTGGCGTCAGGGAAACCTCTTCGCCCGCCTCGGCAATCGCACCGGACGACAACAGGCCTTCATAGAGCGTCACGCCCAGATCTCCGGCCAGATGATCGTAGCAGATCCGCGCATGTCTCAAGGCGGGATCGCGCGGACCTGTCCGCACCCGGACGGCACCCGCGTGCTGCGCCAGACCCATCAGCGATTCGAGTGTTTGTGCGACTTCCGGCCCGGTAAGGCTGAAATAGCGATGTCGGCCTTGCTGGTTTACGCGCACCAAGCCACCATCGCCCAGTTTGCTCAGATGACCAGAGGCCGTTGCAGCCGTGACACCGGCCTCGGACGCCAATTCGGTTGCGGTCAAAGCCTTGCCGCCCATCAGCGCCGACAACATGTTCGCCCGCGCCGGATCACCGATCAGGCTGGCAATGCGCGCAATATCCGGTCCGTCCTTCATAGTTCGGTCTGTACCAAAACATCTACGCACCGACAACCGTTATGATTCGGCACACATCAAATCATGGAGGACAGGCATGAGCATCACATGCTTCATTCGATACGAGATCGACCCCTACCAGCGCGACGCCTTTGCCGAGTATGCCCGCGTCTGGGGCCAGGCGATCCCGGCAGCCGGTGCCGATCTGATCGGCTATTTCGGGCCGCACGAAGGTTCCGCGACGACGGCGTACGGTGTCTACACGCTGCCTTCGCTTGCGGATTATGAACGCTATCGCGCGCGCCTGGCGGAGTCGGACCTCGGCCGTCACAATTATGCGTTCGCCCAACGCGAGCGGTTCATCCGGCGCGAAGATCGTATATTCCTGCGCTGCGTCTCGGACCCTCATGCGCCAAAGGAGACCCCATGATTGCCGTTATCTTCGAAGTCGAACCCCGTGCCGGGAAACTGGACCCATATCTCGACATGGCCGCTGATCTGAAACCCATGCTGCAGGACATCGACGGGTTCATTTCGGTCGAGCGCTTCCAGAGCCTGACGACCGAGGGAAAGTACGTCTCGCTCAGCTACTGGCGCGATGAGGACGCCCTGATCGCGTGGCGGCGTCACGCGCATCATTCGCGGGCACAGCATGCCGGGCGGCACGAGATGTTCGCGGACTATCGTCTGCGTGTTGCATCCGTGATGCGGGACTACGGGATGTACGAACGCGACGAGGCTCCGGACGAGTTTCGCGCGAGAGATACTCCACAGAGTGAAAAAATGTCAGAATGAGATTTGAAGCGACCGCTCACGCTCCCTATACTCTCTCGGGCGGGTTGCTGATCGCTGCCCGCACCGATTGAAACGATAGATTTGCTGGCGGCAACCGGGTTATCCTGTTCTGGCGCCGACATTCAGGAGACCAAGACATGTTCAAGCCCGGAGCCGTGATGTACGCCCGCGCGGCGGAAAAGATCCATCGCCGCCATTGCGAGTTCTGCGGGGTCGAACTGACCGCACACCAGGGTCTGTCGAGCGGCATCTGTGACAAGCCGCAGTGCCATGAGCAGATGATCGCGCGGGTTGGTCAGGAACTGATCGACCGCAAGCGCAAGGAAAACGCCGAAAAGGTCGAGAAGCTCTTCACGGCCGCAGCACCACTGGTCGAGAAAGCCGCGCAGGATATCGGCGCCGAGGGCGACGATTTTGTTCGCAGCAAGCTGCCATTCCACGAGTTTGGCCCGGTACCACTGGAAGAGGAACGCAAGGCGGCGCTCGAGAAGCATCTGCGCTGGATTGCAGCACGGGCCTTCACCGAGGAAATCCCCGACCGCGATCTGTCCTACCGCGAAGACCTAGAGCGTGATCAGCACGATGTGCTGGACACAGCCTGCTCAGCCTGCCGCGGCGGCTGCTGTGCGAACGCCGGGGATGCCGCGTTTTTGCAGGACGACGACATCAAGCGCTGGCGCCAGCGCAATCCGGACGGCACCGAAGAGCAGGTGGTCGAGCACTACATGTCGATGCTGCCGGACGATGTGATGGGCGAGGGCTGCGTCTTCCAGAGCCCGACCGGCTGCAACATGCCACGCTCGGAGCGGTCCGATCAGTGCCACACATTCTACTGCAAGTCGCTGAAGACACTGCAGGAAGAGCTGATGGAGTCGACCCACGGCAAGACCGTGTTTGTGGTTGGGCACAACCAGCTTCCCGTCAGCGTTGTCGGCTGGAGCCCCGATACCGGCCGGGTGCCAGTGATGGGCGGGGTCGAGCGCGAGCGCAAGGCGCCGGAGCCAATCGTCATCTCGTCCGAAGACTTCCAGTAATGTCGGATCAGGCAGGGGGTGCGGGGGCCGCGTCCCCGCCAAAGATCCCGGCCTATCCGGGACAGCCGACGTGCCGGTTCTGCGAGGCTCCCTTGACGCCGCAACAGGCGGCCAAGGGTGTTTGCGGATCGATGAAGTGCGAGATGCAGCGCGTGCAGTCCGCGGCGCGCGGTGTCTTTCAGCGAAACTGGCAGACCTATGTCGGCCGCCAGCGCGACGCCGTGCAGGACGCCGGGCGCGAGATTGCCGCGGCGGCAGCACGTTTGGGCGCCGATCCCGATACCATCGCGGTTGGTGTGGTGCCCCGGCAGGAGCGTCCGCTGGTGCCGTTGCCAGAGGATCGACTGGAGACATTCGCTGCCCACCTGGATGAGATCATCGAGAAAGCATTTGCCGAGGGCGATCCGGTGGCCGATCTTGACAGCCGCGAGAAGGAAGAAGCACCGGAACCAGCGCTGATCGACGCGACATGCGCCACGTGCCAGGGCAAATGCTGCATTCTGGGTGGGCCCGGGAATGCTTTCCTGACGTTGAACAATGTCCAACAGTTCCGGCTGCGCCATCCGGATGCCGCGCCCGAGGACATCAAGGCGCACTACCTGGGCAAGCTCCCGGAGGTGTCGGTCGAGTTTTCCTGCGTCTATCACGGGCCAATGGGATGCGTGTTGGACCGGACCGAACGCGGCGACGTCTGCAATCGCTATCACTGCAATCCTCAGACACAGCTTCTGCAACGTTATCGCGAAATGGGCGCGACCAAGGCTGTGATCGTCGCAACCGAGGACAACACGGGCACCCATGTCGCCACGTTCACGGACGAGGACGGGTGGATCCCACCGCGCTCAGAGGCGGACCTGGCCGAATTCACCGAAAGTGGCAAGGATCAGCATTTCATCGATGAAGCCGTCGAAAGCGCGTTGACCCGCCTGCCGCCCGGCAATCCCGGCGGGACCGGCGTTTGAGCGTTCCTCCCCGGTTTGGCGCGCCGACCTGCAATTGGTGTGACACTGTTCTGACGCCGCATCAGTCGGTGTCGACGAAAAGCTGCGGCGCGCAGGCTTGTGAACGCCAACGGCTCGCCGAGGTTTCGCGCACCGTTGCTGACCAGAAAGCACAACGCCACGAGGAGTTGCGCCTCAGGCTCGCCGAAGAACTGTCGGCTGACCTGGACGCGGTGGCCGATGCGTTCGGGCGCGCGCGCGATGACCTGATCGTCGCTGCGGTTCCGTTCAACGGTGGGGCGTTGATCCCCCTGTCGGAGGATCGTCTGGCGGGCTTGAAGGCACATCTGGAGCAGGTCGCGGCGGAGGGGTTTGCAATCGAGGACCCGGATTCGCTGAGTTGGCCCGCCCAACGCCGGAATGCCGAACTGCCGGAACCCGAGGTCGCCGATGCCGCCTGCGCGACCTGCCAGGGCGGATGTTGCCGACCGGGCGGGCCGTCCTGGGGATTCATCGGCAAGGAGGAAGTCTGCCGCTACCGCCTTGCCAATCCAGAGGCCGGGCCGGACGACTTCATTGCCTATTACATGGGTCATGTCGCGGACGAGACGGTTGCCGACAGCTGCATCTTTCAGGCGAAGATGGGGTGCGTCCTGGCTCGGACCGATCGGGCCACGTTGTGCAATACGTTCCTCTGCCGCGGTGTGAACCGTATGCTGGCGGATCTGGCAGGCGATCACAGCCAATCTGTTGCCGTGATCGCGCAGGACCGGGGCGACGCACGAAACCTGGGATCATGGTCGCCAGAACAGGGCTGGACCCGCGTCGGTCTTGCGGAACCCGGACAGCGCTGATCTTACCCAGACGTGCTCAGTTGGCCCGTGCCGCCGGCATTGCCGCGGCCTGGTGGTTCATGATGCGCCAGGCATGATCCTCGAGCACATAGGTGTTCGAGGCCATCAGTTCGTTGCCACCC
>JBCAXJ010000036.1:0-51725 GCA_038534135.1 Pseudomonadota bacterium
CAACTCGACCCGGATCGGCAGACGTCCCTGCAATTCCGGCAGCAGATACGACGGTCTCGACCAAGCATGGCGCTGTGAACACCGACCATATCCTGTTCATCGCCTCGGGCGCGTTCCACGTGGCCAAGCCGTCGGATCTGCTGCCGGAATTGCAGGGACGTCTGCCGATCCGGGTCGAGTTGCGCGCACTGACCGAGGAAGACTTCCGCCGGATTCTGTCCGAGACCGCCAATGCGCTGACGGGCCAGTACGCGGCCCTGATGGGCACCGAGGGCGTGACCGTGGACTTTTCGGAGGATGGCATCGCGGCCCTTGCCCGGATCGCGGCCGAGGTCAACGCCCAGGTCGAGAACATCGGTGCCCGCCGCCTGCACACGGTGCTCGAGCGGGTGTTCGAGGATCTGTCCTTCACGGCCCCCGATCGCTCGGGCGAAAGCGTGACGGTGGACGCCGCCATGGTCGAGAAGCATCTGGGCGATCTGTCCCGTTCGACCGATATCAGCCGGTATGTGCTGTAGGGTGGTGTTGAACACGGTCTCCACCGAACTGCTGTCCTAGCGCTCGCTACAACACCCTTAGGCTTGCTTTCACGTCTCGCTCCACCCCTTCGAGGTTGAAGGTGCTGCGCGCGGGGCGACCGCGTTGACACACCAGAACGTCTCTGCGGTGTGTGGCGCGACCATTCCGTGCCGACGGTGACACAAATCACCGCCTGATTGAACCGTCTCCGGTCCTGGCACGACTACCCCGTGAAAGCGCGCATGAGCGTCGCTGGCATGAGCTGGATGGAGCGTTTCGAAGATGAACCAAGATCTGGAAAAGTGGTTGAACTGGGCCTGGCGGAACCGTCAGGAGATCATGCGTCTGGCAAAACAGGACAATCTTGGCAATCAACTGCCTGAAAGAGATTTGAGACGCCCCGCCAATGTTCGCGGATTCAGCAATAATCGCGGCACCAAAATGATTTACAGCTATTACACTGGCGCATTGGGCGGGCAAGTGACCGAGAACCTCACCGCCCAGGAAGCGCGTGATCCGGACTTGAACCAGTTCGCGTTGCAGATGGCCATGACCAAGCTTGAGCTATCCTCATTTCAGGTAGACCTACAGCGCGGCACGACCTACGCAAACCTGAGTGTTTCGACGCTGGAGCAAATGCATCTGGAGTATGTCGCTGGCGGGTTCTTCCATTTCATCAAGGCACCCATGCCGACAAACCAGCGCGTCTATGTCAATCTAAAGCCCGTTGGGCGCGGCAGAAGTTTCCGCCGGCTTTTGTCGATGATCAAGGACGTGCCTGGTTTGGACAGAGCCAAGGTCGCGGCACCCGGTCTGCGGGATGCTGATGGCAACGTTTTTGATCGGGCCGACACGGTTGTAATCTACATGCGCGATGAGACGGCGCAGACGGCCGTGGTTGATGCGTTGCGCGATTTCAACAGAGCGAACCGGACTCTGTTCAGGGCTCAACTGCCGCGGCTGGTCAGGCCTGTCGAGGGGTTGGTCGGGGTCGGTTGTGCCTCGGAACCGCCATCGGTCCAGATCCTCCGAGTGAACGGCAATACGTACTTTCAGCAATCATCTCAGAGTTTTGGAGCCTATCGGTCCGAAATCATCTTTGCAGCGTTGGAGGGGGCATTGCGGTCCAACTCACGCATGCCCGACTTCCTTCGGTTGCGGTGGTTCAAGCAGCGGGCCGCGAAGCTTTTGCGTCACGGTGGCGTAGATCCGAAGAACCCGGCGCTCCAGGGTGACTACAAGGGGGATCTCGTTCAGATCGTCGATCGTGGGACTTGAGATGAACGGTTTACGACTGCGCGCCTGACGCGTCTGGCTTGATCCGTTTCTCGACCAAGAATGGGGGATAGGACATCGCCACGCGATGGCTTTTCCGACAAGCCTAAGCCCGCTTCTGTCGTCGTGATGCCTGATCCGAGTTACGTGTCTGAACGTGGCGTAATTCTGGTGTGATCGTGCCTTCCATGATCGAAATCTCGTTAAGAAAACAGGACTTTCGGTTGGAGGTTCATGTGGCGCTTTCTGGCTAACGTCTTCTTTCGCGGGTGATCCTTCAGTTTGCGCCCGAGGCGTGAGCCCTGCGTTAACCTTTTTGAAGGAACAGCACAATGAAACTCAAAAACCCTCCTGGCCGCGGCAGCGGTGGCTCTTTTCAGGCTGGAAACCGCAGCTTCGGGCAAGTCTTATTATAAATGCAATCGCCCAAGTATGGACGCCAGTTCGACCTTTGGCTCGATGAATTCGCAACAACGCTGAACCTCTACGCGGTGGTGGCGCACACGCGGATCTTCGAGTTGATGCGCCCGCAGCCCTGCGACGCCTCCGACGGCAATCCCCTGGCGGTTCGCGAACGCGAATGTCTGCAATGGCTGGCACAAGGGCTGAAATCGGACCGGATTGCTGAGCGGATGGGGATCAGCGACCGCACGGTCGAGTTCCACCTGCGCAATGCGCGCTCAAAGCTGAACGCCGCGACGCGCGAACACGCGCTCGCCAAGGCACTGATCGGCGGCCTGATCGAGATCTGATCTTTGCTCCCGGTCTGCGACTTGCATCTGACCGGTCCCGGCGGCATCAAGCGCGCATGGTTAAGCTTTACATTGATGCCGATGCCTGTCCGGTGAAGGGCGAGGCGATCAGGGTCGCAGACAGACACAAGGTCCAGGTTTTCGTCGTATCGAATGGCGGCATCCGGCCCGATCCCCATCCATTGGTCGAGACCGTGATCGTGCCCGACGGCCCCGATGTCGCGGATATGTGGATCGCGGATCGTATCCGGCCGGGCGACATCTGCGTGACGGGCGATATTCCCCTGGCGGCGCGGGTGATCGAGAACGGCGGCGCGGTTTTGAAACACAATGGCGAGAGCCTGACCGAACGCAATGTCGGCAATGCGCTCGCCACACGCGACCTGATGACCGATCTGCGTGCCGCAAACCCGCTCAACCAGGGCGGCGGTGGCAAGGGTTTCACCAAACAGGACCGCTCGCGGTTTCTGGATACGCTGGACCGGATGGTCCGGTCGGCGTTGCGGGCTCGGACCCAGTAGGCTCGGATTCGATGCTCTTGGGTGTTTGCCGTGACACCGTTCGCCGTCTGCGGCAGGCGGTGATGCGGCGTCGGTCTGTTCCCAAGCCTGGGCGTAAGGAAAGCTCGGCACTTGGTATGTGCAGGGTCAGTCTTGTTCTTCGCATGCTGGGAACGGGTTCCTGAACAAACGCTCCCGGCGCCCTTCGCAATGACCGGCGCTTGCATCACACTGGTGGGTTGACTTGATATGACCGGACCCGTCCCATGCCGCCAGA
Source organism: Pseudomonadota bacterium (assembly GCA_038534135.1). Classification (GTDB taxonomy): domain Bacteria; phylum Pseudomonadota; class Alphaproteobacteria; order Rhodobacterales; family Rhodobacteraceae; genus Thermohalobaculum. The sequence continues at coordinate 3,324 of JBCAXJ010000036.1, forward strand.
CCAGAGGGAGGCGAACATGAGCGAGACGGCCCGTCATGCCGGAATGCTGTTGGTGGACTGCCTGCGCGCGCAGGGTGTCGAGCGCGTCTTTGCGGTGCCGGGCGAGAGCTATCTGGCGGCGCTGGACGGGATGCACGACGCCAACGATATCGAGCTGGTCTTGACGCGCCACGAAGGCGGGGCAGCCTTCATGGCCGAGGCGCACGGCAAGCTGACCGGCCAACCCGGTATCGCGATGGTGACGCGCGGGCCTGGGGCGACCAATGCCTCGATCGGCGTGCACACTGCGATGCAGGATTCGTCACCGATGATCCTGTTTGTCGGGCAGATCGCCACCTGGATGCGCGACCGCGAGGCATTTCAGGAGATTGATTATCGCGCGTTCTTCGGGTCGGTCGCGAAGTGGGTGACCGAGGTCGATGATCCCGAACGCTTGCCCGAAACTGTCTCTCGTGCGTTCCATACAGCCCTGTCAGGACGGCCCGGTCCGGTCGTCGTGGCGCTGCCCGAGGATATGATCTCGTCCGCGACGCATGCGGCGAGGGGCATGGCGATCCGCGTTGCGCGTCCGGCCCCCGATCCGGCAGCAGTCGACGAGGCGATGGAGATGCTGGCAACGGCGCAGCGTCCGTTGGTGTTGGCAGGCGGTGGCGGGTGGACCGACGCAGGGCGCGCCCTTCTCAAGGATTTTGCCGAGAGCAGCGGGCTGCCTGTTTCTTGCGTGTTCCGGTTTCAGGACCTGATGGACAACCACTCGCCGAACTATGTCGGGGATGCGGGTGTCGGCATGTCGCCGCACATGAAGCAGATGATCGGTGAGGCCGACGTGATCCTGGCGCTTGGCCCCCGGTTCGGCGAGTCGACGACCGATGGCTACACCCTGTTCACGGCGCCCGATCCGGTCCAAAAACTGATCCATGTCCATGCCTCGGACCGCGAGATTGGCAAGATTTATCAGCCGGTTCTTCCAATTCACGCGCATCCCGAAAGCTTCCTGACAGCGATGTCGGGCACTCCGCTTGCGGCGTCCGAGACGCGCGCCGCGTGGACGGCGAAGGGCCGCGCCGGGTACGAGACGACCTTCGATCTGCCGCCGCAGCCCGGTGCCTTGGACATGGGCGCCGTGATGCGGCACCTGAACGATGTGCTGCCCGAGGACGCGATCCTGACGAATGGCGCGGGCAACTTCGCGATCTGGCCCAACAAGCTGTTCCGCTTCGGGCCGAACCAGCGGCTGCTTGGGCCCCAGTCGGGCGCCATGGGCGCGGGTGTGCCCGCCGCCGTGGCCGCGAAGGCGCATGACCGGAACCGCACGGTCGTGTGTTTCGCAGGCGACGGTGATTTTCAGATGACCGGGATGGAGTTGGGGGCGGCTTTGCAGTCAGGTTGCCAACCGATCGTGCTGATCCTGAACAACGGCATGTACGGCACGATCCGGATGCATCAGGAGCGCGAATATCCCCACCGGACCGCCGGGACCGCGATCACGAATCCGGATTTCGTGCAGCTTGGGCAGGCGTTCGGATATCACGCCGAACGGGTCACGCGGACCGCGGATTTTGCCTCCGCATTCGACCGCGCCATGGGGTCGGCCACCGGCGCCGTACTGGAATTGATGATCGATCCCGAAGCGATCACGCCGCGGGCGACACTCAGCCAGATTAGGGGCGACTGAGCGGCGCCATACAGGGGTGTATGGAGGCTCTGGCAGCGTTGTTCGCGCGGACCTTCGCCCCTGTATTGAGGTTTCGTCAGTCGTGATCAGGGTTCGAGCGGGTCAGTATCCCCGCACCGGATCGACGATGTTCTGCAAACGCGCGCCCGCAATCCAGCGGTCCAGATTGTCGAGGAACATGGTGAAAGAGGCATCCTCCCACCCCGCATAGACCGAAGAACTGTGCGGCGAGATCAGCACATTCGGCGCATGCCAAAGCGGGCTCTCGACCGGCAGCGGTTCGGTTTCGAATACGTCAAGGACGGCGCCGCCGATGTGACCAGCTCTCAGCCCGGCAAGCAGGGCGGTCTGATCGACGACGGTCCCGCGTGAGACATCTCCGACAATCACGCCGGCTTTCATCCGCGCGATCTCGTCGGCGCCGATCAAGTGGCGCGTCTCGTCGATCAACGGGGTGCAGATCGCGATGAAATCGGCGCGGGGCAGCAGGTTGGGCAGATCGCTGGCGGCGTGGACTTCGTCGACAGGGTCCGTGGGCCTGGGATTGGCGCGGGTGCTGAGGACCGTCATGCCGAAGGCCTTGGCGCGCGCGGCGATCGCACGACCAGTGTGGCCGAGGCCAAGGATCAGCAGCGTTTGTCCCCTGAGCGGCCGCATCGGGCGCGGATCCCAGCGCCGTGCTGCCTGATCCGCTTGCAGGCCGGGCACGCCGAGCGTGAAGTGGAGAAATCCGCCCAGGATGTATTCGGCCATCATGTCGGCGGCGACCCCGGCGGCGTTGGTGACGGTGGTCCGCCGGGGATCCCAGATGCCGAAATGGTCGGTGCCGACACCGCCGTTCGAGATCCAGCTTGGGCCGTTTTCGCCGAAGAGAGCCGCACGCGGGAAGCCCGGTGTGCCAGCGAACCGAACAGAGTAGACGATGTCAGGGCGCGCTTCTTCGATCGTTTCGGGCAGGTCGGCGTAGGTTTGGCATTCGGCATAGGCGAGATCGGGGAACCGGGCGGTCAGTGCCTGTGCCAAAGGGCCTGTCTCTGCACTGTGGAGCAGGATTTTCGGGGCATCCCTGCTCATCGCGCGATGCTTTCGAGCAAGCGGCCAAAACCCGGCAGCGGGTCGGGGATCTCCAGGTGTTGCAGCGCCTGGAAGAGCATCGCCTGGTTCGAGGTGATGACCGGTTTGCCGGTCGCATCCTCGAGCCGCGCAGTCGTCTCGACCGCCCGCATGTCGGTGCAGGACAGGACGAGTGCCTCGGCCTCGGCGTGATCGGCGCCCAGACCAAGGCGGAAGACGGCGTCGGGGTCGAGCGCGCCCTGGCCGGTGTTGTCGAGGGTCTCGGTCACTTCTGAACGTTGAACGGTGCGGAAACCCATGCGGGCGAGGAAGTCCACGGCCATATCGTTGATCGCGGGCACGTAAGGTGAAGCGAAGCCGATCGTGCGGACGCCCAGGACTGTCAAAGCGTTGGCCAAGGCGCCCGCCGCCGTGACGGTCCCCGCCCCGCTGGCAGTGCGGATACGGTCGGCGAGTCGGGTGTCGAACTCTGGTCCGTGGGTTAGCGTTGCCGAGGTACAGCCGTACAGCACGACGTCCGGTTTCGCGCCCATCAGCAGGTGCAGCGGTTCGTCGAGGTCGGCGGCACCCAGGCCCTGCATCTGGGCCTCGTCTGGGACTTCGTCTTCGTCATAGCCACCGAGGCGCGCGATGTGCAGCGAGATCCCGGGCGGGCACATCAACGCGAAGTCGGGTTCCAGATTGGTGTTGGTGAAAGGCACCAGAATGCCCAGCCGGGCGCGGCCACGGGATTGGGTCATGGAGATGTCTCCGTCGGTGTGACGAGGCCTGCTTCGACATCGCGGGCGTGGGCGTGCGGATCGCGATCCTCGGGTGAGCCGAAACCGCCGCCGCCGGGGGTCTCGAAGATCAAGGTCTCGCCCGCGGTGATGCGGATCTCGCCCTTGCCGGGCAGGTCGGGGCCGTCCTGTCCCAAGCGGATGCGTCCCGGCGCGCCGTCGAGGCCGCCGTGGCGCCCGCGCGCCGGGTTCTGGACACGCTCGACCGAAAGGAAGAGCAGAAGATCCTGCGCGGAGGAGGCCGAGATTTCGATCCGCTGGCCCAGCCCGCCGCGCATCCGGCCGGCACCGCCGGAATCGGGGCGCAGTTCGCGGCGGTGGAACAGGACCGGGGCAACCGCTTCGGTCGTCTCGATCTGACTGCCCCAGACGCCGCTGGGAAAGGCGGTGGCCGAAAGCCCGTCGAGCCCTGGGCGCGCACCCGTGCCGCCATTGAACACCAGTTCCAGTGCGAACTGCTTATCGCCCCGGTCGGCGGCTTCGGGCGCGTGGCGCAGGGGAAGGTCGTACATGCACGACGCGCCTTCGGCAGGCACGGCATCGGGCATTGCCTGGGACAGGCAGCCATAGACGAGATCCGGCGTCATCTGCCCCAGCGTATGGCGCATGGCGACGGGTGCGGGCGGTTGAGCATTCAGGATGCAGCCCTTGGGGGCGGTAACGCGAAACGGCTCGAGCGAGCCCGCATTGTTCGGGATGTCCGGCCCGATGATGCAGCGGAGCGCGAACACCGAATAGGCGGTGGCGTAATTCAGTGGAACGTTGATTCCTTTGACCACGCAAGGTGCCGTCCCGTCGAAGTCGAGCAAAACGTGGTCCTCGGCGATGGTCAAGGCGGCGTGCAGATCGATCGCCGCGCCGTAGCCGTCGACCGTGAGCCTGCTCTGCCACGTGCCTTGCGGCAGGTCGCGGATCGCCTCCAGCGTGCCGCGCCGCGACGTGTCGATGATGAAGTCGGCAAGCGTGTCGAGATCATTCAAGCCGAACTCGGTCATCATCTCGGCCAATCGCCCGGCACCAGTCTCGCAGCAGGCGATCAACGCATAGATGTCGCCCTCGTTGGCAATCGGTTCGCGGGAGTTGGCCTTGACGATGTCAAGCAACAGCGCGTTGACGTCGCCTGCGTCGACCAGCTTGCAGGGTGGGATCAGTAGGCCTTCGTCGAAGATGTCCTGGCCTTCCGGCCCCATGCCGCGCCCGCCCAGGTCAACCAGATGCGACGTGCAGGACGTGTAGCCGATCACGCGCCCCGCATGGAATACCGGCATCATCAGCAGGAAGTCGTTGAGATGGCCGGAGGCGATCCAGGGATCGTTGGTCATATAGATGTCGCCGGGGCGCATGGTCTGCGTCGGGAAACGGGCGGCGAGGGTTTTCACGGCCTCGGCCATCGTGTTGATATGGCCGGGGGTGCCGGTGACGGCCTGGGCGAGCATCCGGCCGTGCGCGTCGAAGATCCCGGCGGAGATGTCGCCGCATTCGCGCACGATCGGGCTGAAGGCGGCGCGGATCAGGGCCTGGCCCTGTTCCTCGACCACGGCGAGCAGACGGTTCCACATAACGTGCAGTCGGGTGTCGGCGGTCACGCGGCGGTCTCCTCGGTCCGGGTCAGCCAGATGTTGCCAGAGGCGTCGATGGTGGCGTCGAAATCGGCGCTGACGAGTGTGCTGGTTTGCGGCTCAATGATCAGCGCCGGTCCGGCGATCTGGTCGCCGGGGATAAGATCGGACCGGTCAAAGACGCCCGCGTCCCGCCAGCTCTCGGTGACATCACATAGGATCTGCCGCGTGGTCAGCGGACGGCGCGGCGTTGGGGGCGGCGTCGACTCCGGCGCGGTGCGGGGTGGCGCGGGAGAGGCGACAGAGAGCGCCCAGTTCAGGATCTCGATCGTCATGCCGGGCACCGTGCGGCGGAACTGGCGGCGGTATTCGGTTTCGAACGCAGCTCGCAGTGCGGGCAGGTCGGCAGCGGTCAGCACACCTTCGGGCAGGGGGATTTCGATCTCGTGGCCCTGGCCGTGATAGCGCATGAAGGCGACACGTCGGGTGGCAAGGGGCGCGGAAGGCGCGCCCGCGCGAACGACTTCGCGGGCCTCCTGAGCCATGGCGTTGAGGAAGGCGTTCAGCCCGTCGAGGTCGAGCGCGTCCAGTGTCGCATAACGAGAGCGGACGATTTCGAACGATACGGGCGCGAAAAGGAAGCCAACGGCGGAGCCGACGCCCGGATCGCGCGGGATCAGGATGCGGCGGACCTGAGCGCGGCGGGCGACGCGGGTGGCGTGCAGCGGTCCGTTGCCGCCGAAGGCAATCATCAGCCGCGTGCCGAGGTCCTTGCCCGATTCAACGGCGTGCATCCGGCCTGCGCTGGCCATGGCCTCGTCCACGATTTCGGAGACACCGAACGCGGCGCGATCCACCTCGAGCCCAAGGGTCGTGCCGACATCTTGCGCCAGCGCTGTCGCCGAGGCGGCGGGGTCGATCGGCAAGCGGCCCTCGGCGAAGCGGGCCGGGTCGATCAGCCCAAGCGTGATGTCCGAGTCCGTCACCGTTGGCCGTGAACCGCCCTTGCAGAACGCAGCGGGACCGGGATCGGAACCCGCGCTTTGCGGGCCGACGCTGAGCCGGCCGAGCCGATCCACGGCGGCGATGGAGCCGCCGCCCGCACCGATCTCGATCATCTCGATCACCGGGATCCGCACCGGCATTCCAGAGCCTTTGACGAAACGCGCGGCGCGCGCGATCTCGAAGGTGCGGGCGGTCTGAGGGCGCTGGCCGTCGATCAGGCAGAGCTTCGCGGTCGTGCCACCCATGTCGAAGGACAGCACGTGATCCGCACCGACCTCGGCTGCGATGCGGGCGGCCAGGATCGCCCCGCCCGCAGGCCCGGATTCGACCAGGCGGATCGGCAGGCGCGCTGCTGTCTCGATCGTCGTCATGCCGCCGCCCGCCGTCATCATCAGGATCGGGCAGGTCAGACCCTCTGCAGCAAACCGCGCGGCGAAGTCTTGCAGGTAGAACGCCATCAGCGGCTGGATGTAGGCGTTTGCAATGGTGGTGCAGAGGCGGTCGAATTCGCGGGCCTCGGGGCTGACCTCGTGACTGAGCGATATGACAAGCTCTGGCATCCTGGCGGCGAGTAGGTCGCGCAGGCGAAGCTCGTGCGCCGGGTTGGCATAGGCGTGGAGCAGGCAGATCGCGACGGCATCGATCTGAGCGGCGCGCAAGGTCGCGACCAGTTCGGGGATGGCGTCGTCGTCCAGCGGGTGCAGTTCCCGCCCGTGCACATCGATGCGCCCGCCAATGGTGAAGGCGTGTTTGCGCGGGACGATCAGGTCGGGTTTTTCAAGGTTGATAGCATACTGGCTGTAGCGGCGCTCGTACGCGATCTCGAGGATATCGCGGAAGCCCTGGGTCGTGATCGTCGCGACGTGTGCGCCGCGCCGTTCGATGAGTGCGTTGGTCGCCAGCGTGGTGCCGTGGATGAAGCCTGTCACGCTGCTCCACGGTTTTTTGGCGGTCTCGAGCACGAGGCGGGCCCCGGCCAGCGCACCGAGCGCCGGGGCCGCAGGCGTCGTCGCGGTTTTGGCGGTGGCGAGCACGCGCCGGGTTGCGTCCATCAGGACGGTGTCCGTGAAGGTGCCACCGATATCGATGGCGAGTCGCAGGTCGTCAGCAAGTTTCATGTGGAGTGCCGTTGTGGAGCGGGACAGGCGAGATCAGGCGCGCAGGCGCCGACACTCCGGGTCAGTCGACCAGGTCACACCCCGTTGCGCGGCGCAGTGTGGCGATGCTGAGTGAGACGATGCTGAGTAAGACGGGCATCTCGTGTGTTCTCTCATCTGCGATGATGGAAGTTAGACAGATGGAAGGTCTTGCGGTCAATCGGTTTCGCGCAGTTCGTCAGCGTGACGGGGTCAGTGCGCCGGTATCAGCGTGCCGTTGGACCAGATCGCGATGCCATCTGCCGAGACAGTCGGGTTCTCCACCATCCAGCAGATCTCGCCGGGCGGTTCGGCCCCGCAGGTGTGAACATGCAGATAGCGCGGTGAGCCGAAGACCGTGTTCGACCAGAGGTCCGGATCGTCCTCGGCCGCACATGGGTGGGCGCAACCGTCATGGATGCCCGCGTGGAACGAATGGACGGCATCCGCGTCCAGATCGAACTGCTTCGCCACCCGGTCATAGTGGCGGCGGATCGCCTCGACCTCGCGCGATGGTCCGTCAAAGCCCGCGATGCGGCCATTCTCGACCAGTGCGATCACGTCATGCTCAAGCTTGAGGGATGCGGGATGATAGGCGCGCGAGCCTGTCGGGGTCAGCCAGCCGCTGAGTGCGACGCGGCCCGAGAACGTCGCCGCGGGCACTGGCGCCGGCACGCACATCGGGAAGCGCAGGATGGTGACATCGGCGGCGTGTTCGGGTTCGATCCGTGGCATTAGTCCTGTCAGTTCCGTTCCTTTGGGGCAGCTGACATGAAGCTGGCGTGCTCCGAAGACACGGGCATGGATTTCGTTTTTCAGAGCCTGCATTGCGCTGTGCGGTCGTGTGCCGAACGGCGATCCCAAGGCCGTGGCCGTGCGGGCGTAAACCATCACACAGATGCCGGGATAGCGCCGCGCAGAGAAGCGGGCCTGATCGCCGATTCGGGCGAAGAACACGACGATATCGGCTTGCGATGCGATCCGATCGACACCGGGCGGCATCGCTGCGTCGGGCCCGCCAACCGGCAGCACCGTGACATCGCCCCCCATTTCGCGCGCGACTTCGGCCGTGACCCGGGGCGCCTCGTCATCATACCAGCCCAAGGCGGGGTCTTCCGCGAGGAGTACGATCCGCTGCCCGGCCAGCAGCCCGGCGCAGTTCAGCAACAGATTTCGGGCGCCGCTGCGCGGGTCCGCGCCAACAAGGCCAACCTGACGGTCATCGGGCCTGTGCCAGAGTTCGGTCATTGCCCGCTCCGGTTGCGATAGGCGAATGCCTTGCCGAACCGCCACAGCAGGTAGTCGCCGCAGGTGATCGGGTCTTCGGTCGCGTCGAAGTCCAGCCCGTGCACGTGCCGGGCGTCGATCATGGTCTCGGGGTTCGGATCCCAGGCCAGCACCAGCGACAGGCGTTCACGGCCCGAACTGTTGACCACCCGGTGCGGTGTCGACTTGAAGGTGCCGCCGGTCCATCGGGCCAGCAGGTCGGCGACGTTGACGATCAGCGAGCCCGGAATTGGCGGTGCCTCGATCCAGTCGCCGTTCGCGTCCTGCACGTGCAAGCCGCCCACATCATCCTGGCACAGCACGGTGAGCACGCCGAAATCGGTGTGCGGGCCGACGCCGAATTGCTCCGCACCCATGTCCGGCGGTTGCGCGGGGTAATACACGTAAGACGCCCGGCTGAGGGGCCGGTCCGCCGTCCGCAAGAAGAAGTCCGGACTCAAGCCCAAACCAGTCGCGAAACCTTGCATCAGGTGGTGCGCGACACCGTGCGCTACGTCGAAATAGGCGTTCGAGACGGCCTGAAACCCTGGGACCGACGCAGGCCAGCGGTTCGCACCGCGCAACGGGTGATCGTCGGGCATGGCGCCGCCGGGTGCCTCGATCCCCCAGATGAAGCTTTCCTTCAGATCGGCCTTGGTGTCGTCCTGCATCTTCGCACCGCCAGGCGCCAGCCAGCCGCGATGGGCGCCCGAGACTCGGACGTCCTGCTTGTCAGCCTCTGCCGACCGGAAAAATGCGAACGCCGCCGCGCGCGCCGCCGCGATCGTTGCCTCGGGAATGCCGTGTCCCGTGATGTAGATGAAGCCGAGGCCCTGGCTCGCCGCCAGCAAGGCGCGCGCCACGCCCGCAGGGTCCGAGCCGTCGCGCAGCGGCGCGATGTCGATCACGGGGATCTGGTCGGCATCCAGTGTGCGTGCGGTGGCATAAGACATGTCGGCGCCGTCAGGTTTCTTTCAGGTCCGCGCTGCGGTCATGTGGCATCTGAGTCGTCTCCCCCGCTTGTCGTGTAATACCCGACGATGTCGCCATCGGTCGTGACGCCGAGCCCGTTGATCGATCGGTTCACGTAGTTGAAGTAGCAGATGATCTGATTGGCCTCGAGGATCTCTCCGTCGTCCAGACCCGCGCCGCGCAGAAGGGCAACGTCGCTTTCCTCCATCCGGCCGGGTGTCAGGGTCAGCTTTTCGGCATAGCGCATCAACGCAAGCTCGCGCCCCGTGAAGACATCGCCCAGGCGCCGTGCCTGAAGCGCTGCTTCGATCGCATCGGCCCGGCCTTCGTTCCCGATCAGGTGGCGCGCATTCGCCCAGTGGTTGGCATAGGAGTAATCGCAGGAGTTCAGCACGCTGACATAGGATGCGATTGCCTCCTGAAGCCAGACCGGCAGGGTGTTGGCCTCGTCGTGCAGCGCCGCTTTGTAAAGCGTCATGTGCCCGCGCATCGTGTTCGGGCGCAGTGAGTGTACGCGCAGCACATTATCGACCGTGCCATGCGGCGTGCGGGCCCCGGCCAGAGCCTCGGTCAGGTCCGGGTCAGCCTCGTCGTCGGGGATCATTCTGATCCAAGCGCTCATCTCGCGGTCCTCTCGTCTGCGCCCATGCGGCGCTCGAGCCAGCGTACACCGGCGGAGAGGATCAGCACCAGCGCCAGATACTCCAGCGCCAGGATCGTGTAGATTTCAAGCGCCCGGTATTCGGTGACGATCAGCTCGTTTGCCTTGCGGGTCAGCTCAGGCGCACCGATGATCGAGACCAGCGAGGACATCTTGACCACATAGATGAACTGGTTGCCCATGGCCGGGAGGATGCGCTTGATCGCCTGTGGCAGGATCACGTAGCGCATGGTGTCGGTGGGCGAGAGCGAGATTGCCTTTGCCGCCTCGACCTGGCCGCGCGGGACCGACTGGATGCCGCCGCGGAAGATCTCGGCCTGAAAGGCGCTTTCCCCGATGGCCAGCGCGATGACGCCTGACCAGAACAGCGAGATCCGCACGTCCAGTTCCGGCAGCCCGTAGTAGACCCAGAGGATCAGCACCAGCAGAGGTATCGCGCGGACAAACTCGACATAGGTGCGGTTGAAGCCGGACAGGATACGGTTGGGCGACAATCCGCACAGGCCGATGATCAGTCCCATGGGGATCGAGATCGCCAGCGAGGTCAGGCTGAGCAGGATCGTGTACCAGAAACCCGAGATGAGGAATTCGAGGTTCGAGCGCCCGCCTTTCAGGGTAGGGTCAACGACGTGCCAGCCGAAGTTCTGACCGCAGGCGCCGAGCATCAGCAGACCGCCAAGTGCAAGCACCAGCCACACGCGCCTCCTCCCGCCGCCGGGGAGTGTCAGAAAGGAGGCATCTTTCCGAGCCGCCACGTTCAATGCCCCAGGATCTGGTCGAGGAAGGTCTGGCAGCGCGCGGTCTCGGGCGCCGAGAAGAACTGCTCGGGCGGGGCGGTTTCGACAATCTCGCCCTTGTCCATGAACACCATCCGGTCCGCGACGCGTTTGGCAAACCCCATCTCGTGCGTGACGACGATCATTGTCATCCCGCTGTCCGCGAGTTCCGCCATCACGTCGAGCACCTCGGCAATCATCTCGGGATCGAGCGCGCTCGTCGGTTCGTCGAACAGCATGATCCGAGGCTCCATGCACAGCGCACGGGCAATCGCGACGCGTTGCTGCTGGCCGCCGGAAAGCTGGCCGGGACGTTTCTCGGCCTGTTCGGGAATGCGCACACGTTCGAGATACTCCATCGCCTTGGTTTCGGCGGCGGCCTGATCCAGCCCGCGCACCCGCATCGGACCAAGCGTCAGATTGCGCAGCACGCTCAAGTGCGGGAACAGGTTGAACTGCTGGAAGACCATGCCGACCTCGCGGCGCACCTGGTCCGCCGTCCGATCCGTCAGGGCGACACCATCGACCGAAATCTCGCCCGCATCGTGCGCTTCGAGCCGGTTGATGCAGCGGATCAAGGTCGACTTGCCCGAGCCGGATGGGCCGCACACGACGATCTTCTCGCGCTCGGCGACATCCATGGAGACGCCGTTCAAGGCGGTGAAGTCACCGAAGCGCTTCACGACATCTGCGAGTTGGATGATCTGGCCGGGCATGGCGTCTCCCCAGCTCGACTATGCAGAAAAATGCTGCGCTGCACATGGTTTTCCTTTGCATAGCGTGCGGTTTCCGGTCTGGTGGCTGAAAGCTATCCAACAGGGAGAACAAGATGAAACAGATCACAACCGCTGCCGTGGTCGCCATGAGCCTGCTCGCTGCGGGTGCCGCGCAGGCGCAATCCGCGCTGCAGGACATCGTCTCGAGCGGGGTGCTGAAGGTTGGAACGACGGGCGATTGGAACCCGATGACCATGAAGGATCCGGCCACCGACAGCTATACCGGGTACGACATCGATGTGATGACGGAACTGGCGAAGGATCTGGGCGTCGAGGTCGAGTTCGTGCCGACCGACTGGAAGACGCTTGTCAACGGCGTGATCGCGGGGAAATACCACATCACCGGCTCGGCCTCGGTCGCGCCGAAGCGGGCCAAGGTGGCGGGTTATTCGAACAGTTATTTCTCGCTGGCGACCGTGCCGCTGACGCTGAAGTCCAACGCGGGCAAGTTCAGCGATTGGAGCGATCTGGACAAGGCCGGTGTGATCGTGGCGGCGACCCTGGGCACCACGCAGGAAACGCAGGTCAAGCAGTTCTTCCCGAACGCCGAGCACAAGATCGTCGAAGCCCCTGCGCGTGACTTTCAGGAAGTCCTGGCAGGCCGGGCCGATGCGCACATAACCTCGAATGTCGAGGCGTACAAGCTGGTCGCAAAATATCCCGAGATGATGGTTGTGCCGGTGACCGAACCAAAGGCACGCACGCCGATCGCGATGCTGATGCCGCAGGGCGATCAGGTGTGGATCAACTATGTGAACACCTGGATTGCGCTGAAGCGGGAGCGTGGTTTCTTCGATGCGCTGGCCACGGCGTGGCAGCTGTCGAACTGACGCCACGCACTGGTGTGGTGAACCGCACCTGACGCCATGCTGCAACTCTACGCCATTCCGGTCAGCCTCTATTGCGCGAAGACACGCATCCTGTTGCGCCACAAGGGGCTGACCTGGGAGCAGATCCCGCCGCCCGGGGCCTATGGCTCGGACGAATACAAAACCGTCGTTCCCAGCGGCAACCTGCCGGCCCTGCGCGATGGTGATCTGCTGATTGGCGACAGCGAGGCGATCGCGGAGTATCTGGAGGAGCGTCATCCGGATCCCCCGGCGTTGCCCGACGGTGCAGGTGCCCGGGCGCGGGTCCGGGACAGATCGCGCTTTCACGATACCCGGTTTGAGCCTGTATTGCGGCTGCTGTTCCCGCACCTGCCGGGACGACAGGACGCGCCCTTTGGTTTCGTCAGGAACCGCGCCGAGGATCTGAACGCAAAGCTCGCGCAACTTGCGGCGCTGATTCATGCCGACCAGACGGCGGGACAGAGCCTGACGCTGGCGGATTGTGGGTATCCGATCAGTTTTGCCTGGCTGGACAAGCTGGCGCCGCTGATGGGGTTCGACATCACGTGGCCGAACGCTGTTTTGAGCTATCGCCGCCAGATCGAAGTCTTGCCGCCGGTGGCGCAGGAACTGGCTGAATACCGGCCACGGCTGGACGCGTTTCTTGCGACCGACGCCTGATGCGGCTTGCGCACGCGACGTGGCTCGAGGTCGAGGCGTATCTTGAGCACTCGGACGGGATCATCCTGCCGGTCGGTTCGACGGAGCAGCACGGGCCGATCGGGCTGATCGGTGCCGACACGATCTGTGTCGAGGAGATAGCGACCCGCGTGGGAGAGCAGTCCGATGCGCTGGTGGCGCCCGCTCTGGGCTGGACACCGGCACCGTTCAACATGCTCTTTCCGGGGACCATCTCGATTTCGGTCGAGCTTTTCTCCGCCCTGGTCACCCAGATCATCGACGGCCTGGCCAGCCAGGGGTTTCGCCGGGTCTACGTCTTGAACGGACATGGTGCCAATCTGGAGCCGCTTCACCGGATCGCAGAAGGGCGCCCGGGAATGCGGATCCGAAGCTGGTGGGATTTTGCCGAGGTCAACGCGATCCGCCGTGAGCTGTACGGCGATTGGGAAGGGATGCACGCCACACCGTCCGAGGTTGCAATCACGCAGGCGACGCGCCGCAGGGTGCATCATCCAATGGCCGATGAGCCGCCCAAGGCTATCGATGCGGCATTCATCAAGGCTCACGCAGGTGACAGACACGGGCCGCCAGACGCGCATCGCGCGGCGTTTCCGGACGGTCGCGTTGGATCGCATTCAGCGCTGGCGACACCAGAGGCGGGGCGGAAGCTCCTCGCAGCGGCAGTCCACGCGGTTTCGCAGGACTATCGCGAATTCCTGGTGTCGGTCTGAGCAGCGCTCGGACGACAGATGAAATTCATGCGCCGAAATCGTCTTGATGGGCGTGACACACGGTGACGGCTGCGATGTATTGCCAGATGGCTAAACGATCGTTGCTGTCGAAGTTGCGACCATGACGAGAGACGTGAAGGTTGACCCAGACGATCCGGTGTTCCGCGCTCGGGTGGAGTCCTTGACGGGCGCATCGATCGAGGCGGTCGAGTTCCCCGGAGGCAAGTCGCGGAGTACGATCAGGTTGCTGCTGTCGACTGGCGAGACGGTGTTCGCCACCGCGCGCCGTCGATCGTCGCAATCGACGCAGGAGTTGAAGATCCTCTGGGCACTGAAGAAGTACGGCGCATCGTGCCCGCACGTGGTTGGCGTAGAGGAAGGCTTCTTTCTGCAATCCGATGTTGGATCGCAACGGATGTCCGAAGCGCTGGCCGACGCGACCGAAGCGGAGCGATTCACGCTGCTGAACAGGGCGCTTCGATCGCTCGCGAGCGCTCACAGAGCTCTGCAACTCGCCGGGTTGTCGGACGAACTGACCGAGATCGGTGGGTCAAGAGAAGCCCGGCTCCATCGCACGCGCCTTCCGCTGTCGCTGGCCAAAAAACTGGGTCTTCCGAAGCCTGATCTGAACCACGAAGCGATTGCCGAGAGGTTGGCCGTCCTGGACGATGCTGCCATCAAGTTCGACTCAAGGCCTGCCAATGCGATCGTCGGCGCGGGCGGTGCCATCACATGGATCGATTGGGATCGCGCGGGGCGGAGAAATCTGGCCGACGATCTGATCTGTCTGTTTGCGGACGAGTACATGACGCATTCACCCGACACCGAAGAGAAGCTGCTGGGCCTTTACTTGCAGACTTTCAGCGGGAAACGGTCGCTTCAGGATACGCAGGACTATGTGCTCGTCGCAGGCTGCCTGCATTGCTGCTTTCGTCTGGAACTGATCCTCAAGAAGTTCCGCGAGAATGGCCGTTGGTCTGACGCCCAAAAATGCCTGCGGAAAGACAGAATCGGATCTTCCCCGGAGTATGTGGCAAGATTGTGTCAGACCGGTGCGAGATGGGCGGGCTCGACGGTCGAAACTCGTAATCTAGAAGCCTTTTTCGCCGCGATGGAGATGCGATTCTTGGAGCTGTGACACACGAATCACCTTCGCAGTGATTTACCTTACTGAAAAAATATTCGCATTTTGCAAATCAATAATGCGAAGCGCTATTATCATCTTGCAGGCAATTGGCGTCCGTCGGTAACCAATTTGCTCGCAATGGTTGATGCGATGATTATTACTTGTGCGGTTTTAGAATGAAACAGCCTATTTTCGATCACTGGGGCGTTTTCCTTTGAACCCGATCACCGCAGAGTTTAATTTCGGCAGAAATGGGGCAATCGCTGCCCCGATTTCGATATTTACGAATAGGAGAATGATATGGGCTCGGGATCAGGTTCAGGTTCGGGATGGGAATACGGCTCGGGCAGAGGTTCTGGCTCGGGCAGCGGTTCAGGTTCGGGCAGCGGCTCGTCGTCCGGCAGCGGCTCGGGCGGCGGCGGCGATGAGGCTGGCTGGATCAAAGGCCGTTTCTTCAACGACGACAATTGCGATGGCACCGAACTGGATGATCATGGCGCAACCGAAGCGGGTATTGCCCACGCTCGGATTGAACTTCTCGATCTCTCTGGCAACATCGTCCAGGTCACCCGGACGGATGCCAATGGCAATTATCAGTTCGATGTGCCCCCCGGCACGTATCAGGTGCGGTTCCCGCAGGTGGACGGAAAGAGTTTTACAGATCGGGATGCCGGAGCGGATGACACAATTGACTCCGATGCCGATGCGAATGGTCTGACGCAACCCATCACGATAGCCGGTCATGAAGTCGTTAAGGATATCGACGCTGGCGTGAAAGAAAGCGACACGGGCACGATCAGCGGCACGGTGTTCTGCGATGTCGATTGCGACGGCGTGAATGGCTCGAGTACACTCATCGCTGGCCACGACTATGTCATCGAAGCCGAGGACATGCACAAGTATGGCTTCGAGACTGTTCACGGCTCGCACGCATCCGGCGGCCAACTCGCCCGGTTGAAGAAAATCGGCGGGGACGGCGATCTGCGGAGCGATTTCGACGGCAAGACGGGTGTCTATGACGTCACGCTGCGGATCCAGGACGAAAGCGACGGTCAGAGCAAGATTTACTTCAAGGTCGGTGGCCAACTGGTAGAGGTCGTCAGGCTGGATCGCGACAGCGATGGTGGCGGCAGCAACAACGGCGGTTTTTCGGAATTCGTGATCAAGGACGTCCCGATCGAGCACGGCGAGGAAATCAAGCTCTGGGTCGATGGCGACCATGGCGAGTTTGTCCGGGTGGACAACATCATCCTCGAGGGTCAGGACGAGACAGCGGTGACAACAGAGCCTCCCAAGGAAGGCGTCACGGTCGCGCTGCTGAATGCCGATGGCACACCCGTTCTGGATGGGTCGGGCGACCCCGTGACAACCGTCACGGATGCAGACGGCAACTACACTTTCGCGGACGTCCCGGAAGGTGACTACAAAGTCGAGTTCACGGCACCTGATGGCACGGCCTTTACCGCACAGGATGTAGGCGCCGACGACGGCGTGGACTCGGATGTCGACGCAGGCGGACAGTCTGGCGTCGTCTCGGTGACGCGTGGCGAGACCACCGATGTCGATGCGGGCCTGAAAGACATTCCGGTCGGCACGATCAAGGGCACGGTGTTCTGCGATGACGATTGCGATGGACTGCAGGATGCGCCGATCACCGATTGCATCATCGGGCCGAACCTGATCGTGAACAGCAGTTTCGAGGACAATTCGCTCAACAATTCCGGCTTCATCTGGAACCTCGAGACCGGCGATCTGCCGGGTTGGTTCTTCGTTGGCAGCGAGACTGCGGATTTGCTGGAAGAGAACCGGGAAGGACATGGTAACGCCACCGGCCAAGCAATCATCGATCTCGACAAGGGCGCGATCCTTTGCCAGGAAGTCTCGGTCTCCGAGGCTGGCACTTATGTGCTGACACTGGATCTGCTGGAAAACCCGCACATCTCATCCAATGACAACCGCATCAAGATCTTCATCAACGGCGAGGAGATCGAGACTGTTCGCGCCGAAGGGCAGACCACGATCGAGATCGAGTTGGAACTGGAAGCCGGTGTGACCCGTCTGGACTTCAAGTCTCAGACGACGAAGTATGACGGGCCGGGCATTGATGAGATCAAGCTGCAGCAGAAAACGATCGTCACCACGCCGGGTGAGGACGGCAAGGCTGGTGTCACCGTCGCATTGGTCGATGCCGATGGGAATCCTGTGCTCGACAGCGCCGGTGCGCCGATCACCACGGTCACGGACGCCGACGGCAATTATAGCTTCGAGAACGTACCCGAGGGCGACTATCGCGTAGCGGTTGAGGCACCGGTCGGGTTTGCGCCCACGCTTCAGAACGTCGGCTCTGACGACACGATCGACTCGGACATCGATGCGAACGGCCTTTCGGACGTTGTTACGGTGGTAAGGCGCACGGTCGTCGATGTGGACGCAGGGCTGAAGGAAGTGCCTCTCTGTGTCGATGAGAACACGACCTTTGTCGTCGATCTCGACCTCGAGGTCGCGTGTCCGCCGCAGGACATCGGCACCGATCTTTGCGCGGTCAAGGACGACAACGGCAAACCGATCGAGCTGACGCTGACCTATACGTTTGGCGATACGATCGAGCAGGCCGTGGCCGATACCAAGGGCAAGCATGACCTGACGACCAACGGCGTCGATGATGATGGCACGGTCTTCATCCGTGTGCTCGGCAAGAACGACGATCCGTTGTTCGAGGGCACCATCGTCTCTGGCGAGAGTTTCTCGTTCGACAACGATGGCGACAAGTTCGACTCCGAAACGGTCATCGAGATCTATGACGAGCCGGGCAGCGCGCAACCCTTCCAGGTGATCGATCTGCACACGTCGTGCTCGGCGCCCCTGGCGATTGGCGACACGTTCGGCTCGGTCACCATCGCCGCGGCGACGACCGAGGACGGCACGGTCTTCGGCGCCCCTGGCGGCACGGTTACCGAACCGGATCTCGAATACTCGATCGTCGGCGGTGCGGACGCAGCGCTGTTCACCGTCGATGCCCAGACCGGCGAAGTCAGCTTCATCGATCCGCCGGATTTCGAGAACCCGCTGGATCAGGGGGGTGACAACTTCTACGACGTCATCGTTCGGGCGACCTCGACCAAGCCGGAACTCGTGGACGTTCACATCGACTTCGAGAGCCTTGCCGATGGCACGACCCTGAAAGCAGGTGACGGGGGCACGCTTTTGCTGGACGGCGTGACGCTCACGGCGATCCGGTCCGAGGACACCGATGGTGTGTTCGACGATGCAATGATTTTCGATGCCGAGAAGCCCACCGGCGGTGACAAGGATCTGAAGCAGAAGGACCAGGGCAACGTCCTGATCATCTCGGAGGACGGCGACAGCTCGGACCCCGATGACGAGGGCGATGGCGGCACGATCATGGCCGTGTTCGATCAGCCGTCCACGGTGAAATCGATCGTCCTGCTCGATACCGAGGAAAAGGGCGGCACCATCGACCTGTTCGATGACCAGGGCCAGCTGATCGCATCGTTCGAGATACCGAGTATCAAGGACGGCAAGCTCCAGACCATCGATCTCGGGGACACGGCAGGCGTGACGACCATGAAGGTCAACCTTCCAAGTTCCGGGGCGATTGACGATCTGAAATTCGCAAGCCCCGGCGAGGCGAAGTTCGTCGAGAAGCCGCTGCAGGTCGAAGTCAAGGATGTCCTCGAGACTGGTACGATTGCGGGCCGTGCGTTCTGCGACGTCAATGGCAATTTTGTCGACGATGCTGGAGATACCGCAGTCGTGCAGCTTCTGGTCGTTCTGCTCAATGCCGACGGATCGGTGGTGACGGACGATGCAGGCGAGACCATCTTCACCCAGACGGGGGCCGATGGCAGCTACGCATTTGCGGATGTGCCTGCGGGCGACTACCGCGTCGGGTTCCAGGTGCTCGGTGGCAAGGACTATGTCGAACAGGGCGCGGATCTCGACGGGGACGGGCGTTCCGACGATCCGGCGGCATCGGATGTCGCCAATCAGGCGGATCCGCTGAGCGTGCCCGTCGGCGTCGCGATGATCGACGTTCTGTCAACGGATGTGTTCTCTGTCGCGGGTGGCGAGGACGTTCAGGACGTCGATGCGGGCCTGTTCATTCCAAATGCGCCGCCGGACGCGATTGATGATGCGTTCACGACTGGCGAAGACGAGGTGCTGGTCGAAAACATCCTGGCCAATGACAGCGACCCGGATGGCGACGCAATCGAGATCCTTTCTGCGAACGGAGTATCTGCCGGGACAGAGTTCACTGTCACATCGACGGATGGGCGCGAGGGCAACGTGATCGTCGCCGCCTCGGGTGATGTGAACTTTGCCTTCGATCCGCTGAACAGCTTTATCGAGTTGAATGATGGAGAGACCGACACGGTCACGCTGACCTACACGAATACCGATGGCAACGGTCTGACCGATACCGCCGAGGTCGAGGTCACCATTGAAGGAGAGGGCGAGCCGACGGCGGATGTCAGCGGGTTCATCGGCAACACCGGGTCGGGCGACCGGCATGTCGCCGTTGTCTTTGACACGTCGCAGGATGCCGTGAGCATCGCCAACGCGTTCCCTGTCGACGACTTTGACAATGACGGGAACTTCGGCACCGCCGTGGACCAGATGCTGTCAAAGACCTCGGATCTGGCTTTGATCCTGCAGGACACGGACCTGATCACGTTGATCCCGTCGGGTTTCAACCAGCTTCCGGACTCTCCGTCCTTCATCACGTTCCAGGCGGGCGTTCTGAAGACGGCAATCGCAACCGATCAGGCAAACGGCGACATCGCGGTCCAGCAGGCGATCTACAACTCGCTGGTCAGCAGCTACGACTCGCTCGACTTCACGATTGATTTCGAGGAGGCGTTCGACATCGCCAATGGCGTGTTCTCGGCGAGTACCGGGATCGAGCAGAACAAGGTCATCGCGATGGTGGCCTCGGAGGCCACGGTCGAGGGACAGGGCGGAACGTTCGAGTTCGTCAGCGCCGATGTACCCGGAGCCTTCAGCGATCTGACCGCTGCGCCTGCGCTTGCCGATGTCGACATTCTGGTGATTTCGAACGGCGCAACTGTCAATGCGGACAATCTTGCAGGGATCGACAGCGACGGTGCCGCCGATGTCGATACTGCCGGTGATTTTGCGCTGGAGAACTTCATCGAAGACACGCCGATCGTGTCGAGTGCTGGAGATCTGGTCAGCTTCGAGATCACGGTCGACGGCACGACGGTCCCAGACGTCGATGTCGGCTCACTGACGCCTGTGGCCGATGGCTTCGACTTCGGCCCGACTGGGATCCTGGAAGGCGAGATCGACGTCATCGTCGGTTTGGACATCAACAATGATGGCAATGCCGATCAGTTCCGCCGCCTGTCCGACGACGTGTCGGCAGCCGACCGGACCCTGGCGCAGGGCGATGTGTTCGAATTCACGCTGGATGCGTTCCTGTCGGACCAGATCTCGCTTGGCGGCTGATCCGGCTGGTCGCCCGGCCCAGTGTTGGGCGTGAATCAATAAGTGCCGCACCCCGGTGGTTCATCGGGGTGCGTTTCTTTCTGGTGATGGCAATGACGCAGCGTGCGTGCGTCTTGTGGAACTGGACCATCAATCCGCAGAGGCGCCAGGCCAGTGTCTCTGAGCGTGTTGGCCTAGGATCTTGTTGCGACTGCGACGGCGATCGAGGTGTCAGGGCAGCAACAGCACGAGAAGCACAATCCCGGCCCCCAGCAGGGCTGACAGGATCACCGTCCAAACCGAGTAGCCGGCACTCGGCGACTCGGTATCAAACTGACTGCGACGGGTCCGCGTCTCCTCGGCCAGCATGAGCAGTTCGCGCGCCAGCCCGGGCAGGCGCGGGCCAAGGCGGATCAGGATCTCGGCAGTCTCGCGCGTGTTCTCTAGCACCGAGGCCGGGCCAAGGTTCTTGCGGATGTAGTCTTCGACCACCGGCTTTGCGGCCTCGAAGATATTGGCTTGCGGGTCGAGCGTCCGGGCAACGCCTTCGACCACCACCATCGTGCGCTGAAGCAGGATCAGTTCGGTGCGGGTGGCCATCCCGAAACGCTCGGTCGTCTCGAGCAGGTAGGCCAGCACCCGGGCCATCGAGATCTGAGACGCGTCCTGACCAAAGATCGGCTCGCCGATCGCGCGCAGGGCCTGGGCAAACTCCTCGACGTCGCGGTCGGGAGGGATATAGCCCGCCTCGAAGTGCACCTCGGCAACGCGGCGATAGTTCCGGCTGAGGAAGCCGTACAGGATCTCGGCATAATGGCGCCGCGTGATCGGATCGAGCCGGCCCATGATCCCGAAGTCCAGCAGGATCAGCGTGCCGTCATCGCGGATCCGCAGGTTGCCCTGGTGCATGTCCGCATGAAAGAACCCGTCTCGTAATGCGTGGCGCAGGAACGTGCGCAGCACATGCCGGGAAATTCCGGCCAGGTCCTGGCCCGCCATTGCCAGTTCACCGGGGTCCATCGCCGTTCCGCTGACCCACTCCAGAATCAGGATCCGGCGGCTGGTTGCATCCCATTTGACGACTGGAATGTGGATCTTTTCGTCGTCTGCGGTGTTTTCGCGGAATTCGCTGGCAGCGGCGGCCTCCAGACGCAGGTCAAGCTCGGCGTTCACGACGCTCTCGAAGTGGCTGACGATCGCATTGGGCCGCAGGCGGCGCGACATCGGCACAAGCCGCTCGATCATCCCCGCGATGAAATGGAAGGCTCCGATATCGCGGCGGAACTGCGTGCGAACGCCGGGACGCAGGATCTTGACGGCGACCTTTTCGCCGGTCGGGCGCCAGGTGGCCGAGTGCACCTGGGCGATGGAGGCTGCAGCGACCGGCTCGCTGAGGTCGTCCAGCAACTCCCAGGCGCGCGGTCCAAGCTCGGCGAAGATCTCGGCGCGGGCTTCCTCGATCGGAAATGGCGGAAGCCGGTCCTGAAGGTATCGCAACTGCGCGACGAGGTCGTCGCCGACGATGTCACGCCGGGTCGACAGGATCTGCCCGAACTTCACATAGGCCGGGCCCATGGCCTGCAGCGCGCGCGCGACCGGCGGCAGCGACGGATCACCCGGCCTGCCGAAGACACCGAACGGCCATGCGAAGGCGCGGACGGCAAAGCGTTGCCAACCGGATATGGCGAACGCATCCAGGATCTCGGTCATCGCGCCCGTGCGCTCGAACGTGGCCCCGGTTCTCAACAGTCGCCAGAGGTGCGACGGGGCCTGGATCAGGCTCACAGGCGCCAGCCCGAGTGCAACGCGACGACACCCAGCGACATGTTCCGATACTTGACCTGAGAAAACCCAGCGGTTCGGATCATTGCGGCGAAGCTGTCCTGGTCCGGGAAGCGCCGGATCGATTCCACCAGATACTGATAGCTGTCGCGGTCGCCGGTGATTGCCTGGCCCAGTGGTGGGATGATGTTGAAGGAGTACCGGTCATATGCCCATTGCAGGGCAGGTGCGGGGATCTGGCTGAACTCAAGCACCAGCAGTCGCCCGCCGGGTTTGAGCACGCGGTAAGCTTCGGACAGGGCGTCCTCGATCCGTGTCACGTTCCGGATGCCGAAGGCGATGGTGTAGGCATCGAAGCTGCGGTCGTCGAACGGCAGCGCCATGGCATCGCCGCAGACCC
The DNA here is from genome assembly GCA_038534135.1 of Pseudomonadota bacterium. Taxonomy (GTDB): domain Bacteria; phylum Pseudomonadota; class Alphaproteobacteria; order Rhodobacterales; family Rhodobacteraceae; genus Thermohalobaculum. Next base: position 26,022 of record JBCAXJ010000036.1, read on the forward strand.
AGTCGACCGTGAAAAGGCCACGCTTCTCGGCACGCGCAGCACCTTCGTCCAGCATCGCTTGGGTCATGTCGCAAACGGTGACCTGTCCATCGCCGCGCAAGCGGTCGAGGAAGCGGAACGCGATATCCCCGGTTCCGCCTGCCACATCGAGCAGGTGCATGCCCGGGCGCGGCGCCATCCAGTCGATTACGGCATCCTTCCAGAGCCGGTGCACGCCCGCCGACATCAGGTCGTTCATCAGGTCGTAGCGTCCGGCAACCGAGGAGAACACGCCGTGCACGCGTCCGGCTTTCTCGACCTCGGGGATCGTCTCGTACCCGAAATGGGTGGTGTGGTCTTCTGTGGGCCTGTCGTTCATGACCCGCTAAATAGCGTGCCCATGGCGTTTCCGCCATGGGCCAGAATGTCAGTGCTTGCGGCGCGCCTCAGTGTTGGAACAGGCGCTTCTCGATCACGCCTGCGGCGACCAGGGCAAAGACGATGTGTCCCCAGAGTGCCACCCAGGTGATCCCGCCGAAGCCCAGGAACGGCGGGTTCCCGGCGACCAGGTGCGCCATGAAATAGAGCGCGAAGACCCAAAGCGCGATGCCGTAAGCGGTGGCCGGGATCGCCCAGTGCAGGCCCCCGGCGACACGCTGCCAGATCGGGCGGACGACAAGCAGCCAGCCCAGCGGGTATGCGATGAGGCCGGTCAGGATGTGCAACCCATAAGGCAGGCCGAGCGCGCGCAGTTCCTTGCCAGGGATGCCGGTCAGCTTGGCCATCACCGATTGTGCCAGCGGCACCGGGGCTAGCTTGGCGCCCAGATAGGGCGAGGCGACATCTTTCAGAAGCGGGCTGATGAACTGACCGAACAGGTCGAATGCCACGGTGGCGGCAGCACCTGCAAGCAGGATGGTGGCGATCAGGTAGGCATCGATGGCGGGCCAGGTGTTCTGGCGGGTCGGGGTCGCGGCGATGAAGGTCATGGTGTCTCTCCGGTGGCTGTCTTGTTCACGCTCAGTTAGAAGGGGCTTGCGCCGCCGGAAGGGGCGTGAAAGATCCCTCACGCAGCCGTCAGGTGATGTCACTGCGCGTGTGCGGATCCGCGCAAATGTTTCAGTTTCCAGGAGGATTGTGTGCCTGAACTGCCCGAGGTCGAAACCGTGCGGCGGGGTCTTGAGCCGGTGCTGGACGGCCATCTGCTGGCCGACGTGGTCCAGCGCCGTCCGGATCTGCGCTGGCCGTTGCCCGAGCGGTTCGCCGAACGCCTGACTGGACGGCGGGTGTTGCGGCTGCGGCGGCGATCGAAGTGGATCCTGATCGATCTGGAGGCCGGGGCCGAAGCGCCGGAGACCTGGATGGTGCATCTGGGAATGTCCGGAAAGATGCTGATCGACGGGGCCGAGACCGCAGACCTGCACCATGACCGTGCGACACCCCAAAAGCACGACCATGTCGTGGTGACGACAGATGCGGGCGCGCGGATCACCTATAATGATGCGCGCCGGTTCGGTGCGATGGACCTCTGGCCGACGGCAACGCTTTCGGAGCATCCGCAACTCGCAACGCTGGGGCCCGAGCCACTTGGCAACGACTTCAATGCAGCAGTGCTGGAGGCGGCGTTCGCGGGACGGATGACGCCGGTCAAGGCGGCACTTCTCGATCAGAAGACGGTCGCGGGGCTCGGGAACATCTATGTTTGCGAGGCTCTCTTCCGCTCAGGTATTCATCCGACGAGGATGGCAGGCTCGATCTCGGCCAGGCGCGTCGCAGTCTTGGCGCGCGAGATCGTGGCCACTCTGGGCGAAGCAATCGAGGCGGGTGGGTCCAGTCTGCGGGATTATCGCAAGGCAGATGGCGAACTTGGGTACTTCCAGCACGCCTTCAAGGTCTATGATCGCGAGGAAAAGCCCTGCGTCACCGCCGATTGCGTCGGTGAGATCCGGCGGATCGTGCAGTCCGGACGGTCGACCTTCTATTGTCCGAAATGCCAGAGATGACTCGACGCAGGCACCGTGCTGGCTAGACTGCCCGACGACTCGGGGACGATACGGAGGGCGCGGACCCATGGCTTACACCTGCATTGAGTGCGAGACGCGCGAGCATGTCGGGCTGATCCGGTTCGACCGGCCGAAAGCGCTGAATGCACTGAACACGCAGTTGCTGAACGAGCTGGCCAGCGCTCTCGAGAAGTTCGATGCCGACGACCGGATCGGGGCGATCGTCCTGACCGGCAACGAGAAGGCCTTTGCTGCGGGTGCGGACATCACCGAGATGCAGCCCAAGAGCTTTGTCGACGTGTTCAAGGAGAACATGTTCGGCTCGCAGATGCAGACCATCGAGAACACGCGCAAACCGATCATCGCTGCGGTGGCGGGCTATGCACTGGGCGGTGGTTGCGAGCTTGCAATGGCTTGTGATTTCATCCTGGCCGCCGACACGGCGAAGTTTGGTCAGCCCGAGATCAATCTCGGCGTCATCCCGGGCATCGGTGGCACGCAGCGCCTGACGCGGTTCGTCGGCAAGTCCAAAGCCATGGAGATGAACTTGACGGGTCGTATGATGGATGCCGACGAAGCCGAACGCAGCGGTCTGGTCAGCCGGGTCGTGCCGGCGGACAATCTGGTTGACGAGGCGGTGAAGACCGCGGCGAAGATTGCCGAGAAGTCTCCGCTTGCGGTCATGGCCGCGAAGGAGGCGGTGAACCGGTCCTACGAGACGACGCTTGCCGAGGGCATCCGCTATGAGCGGCGGATCTTCAACGCTTTGTTCGCGACACAGGACCAGAAAGAGGGCATGGCCGCATTCGTCGAGAAGCGTTCGGCGAAGTTCAAGGGTCTATGATCGGGGTGCTTTGATCGGGTTGCGCAAACGGGCGTTGACCTGAAAAACCGAATCCGGTAAGTCCGCCGCTCGTCTTTTTCAGAGGAAACAACTGAGCATGGCAAATTCGCCACAGGCAAAGAAGCGTGTCCGTCAGATCATGCGCCGCACCGCTGTGAACCAGTCGCGCCGGTCGCGCGTGCGCACCTATCTTCGCAAGGTCGAGGAAGCGATCGCATCCGGGGATCAGGCAGCAGCGCGCGAGGCGTTCAAGTCCGCCCAGCCAGAGATCATGCGCGGGGCAACCAAAGGCATCATGCATCGCAACACCGCGGCGCGGAAAATCTCGCGGTTGAACCATCGCATTAAATCGATGGGCGCCTGAGCCTCACGACTCTCTTCAGCATGACGTTTTTGAAGCGCCCGGGCCTCGGGCGCCTGTCAGTGTATTTTGGTAACATTAAGTTAACGAAATCGTCATGTTCACGGTTTCTTCCCGTTGTTCTCGTCGTGATTCTCGGCGAAACTGCTCGACGCCCCACCACACATAGTTTCGATAGAGAACGCTGAAACTATAGCCAAAGTCCTACTGTGACTTTGCGGTGGATTTTCTTGGGACACTTCGTCGTTTGCGCTTGAGCATTTCGATTCTGCAAATGGAATTATTTGCAAAGTCGGGTCTGATATTTCTTGAGCCGAATCTAGTGCGCCAAGTAGCACTGGACATCCAACGAGACGGCAGCGGAGGAATGTATGACGGCGCACCAATCATCGATCGTCGATGAGGCGCCGCCCGAACAGGCCTGGGCTTTGTTGAATCAGTTGGACTCTGCAGCAATGGTGGATGTGCGCACGAAGGCCGAATGGTCATTCGTGGGTCTGCCGGATCTGTCAGGGATTGGTAAACCGCTCTGGCCCATCGAATGGGTCATGTTTCCGACGATGGCGCCGAACGCGCATTTCGTGGAGCAGCTTCTGGACGAAGCGGGCGGCAATCTGCCGGGCCGGATATTCTTTATCTGCCGGTCCGGAGCGCGTTCGATGTCGGCGGCACAGACCGTCGCGCACGTGATGCAAGGCTCGGGGCACGTCTCGCATTGCACGAATGTCGCAGAGGGGTTCGAAGGCGATCTGAATGCTGACGGCCATCGGGGAACGGTCAATGGTTGGAAAGCGCACGGACTGCCGTGGCGCCAATCCTGATTCTGCGCGCGCGGGGGAGCGCAGTCAGGCAATGGAAAAACTGGGCATGATGACAAGACCACTTGGAGAAAGAATGTCGGGGGACGATAGCGCGGGGGGAGGCGACCTGTATGGTGCGCTTTGGATCAAGGTATTGCGTGCAGCGGAAGGGGAGTTGGGTGCGGACGCAGTCAAGAAATGGCTTTCTTCGCTGAAAATTCAGGCGCTGCAGGGCGATCTGGTTGTGCTGGAAGCGCAGACGGCGTTCAGTGCGGACTGGGTCGAGCGCAACTATGGCTTGCAGTTGATGCGCTTGTTTCAGGCGAGCGGTGCGGCGGTGCGGCGGATCAGCGTCACGGTTGCCGAAGCCTCTGAGGACATATCAGAGCTTCCCGAGATCGAGCGCGCCGAACAGCAGACGGTTCCCGGCCTGCCATCGGCACCGCTGGATCCACGGTTCAGCTTCGACAGCTTCGTGGTCGGCAAACCGAACGAATTGGCGCATGCTGCTGCGCGTCGGGTCGCCGATACCTGCGATGCGACGTTCAACCCGGTGTTTCTGTATGGTGGCGTGGGGCTCGGCAAGACCCACCTGATGCATGCGATCGCCCACCGGATTCGCGACACGCGGCCGACGTGCAAGGTGCTCTATCTCAGCGCCGAACAGTTCATGTACCGCTTCGTCCAGGCCTTGCGGTTCCGCGACACGATAACGTTCAAGCAGCAGTTCCGTGCGGTCGATGTGCTGATGATCGATGATGTGCAGTTCATTGCCGGCAAGGATTCCACGCAGGAGGAATTCTTCCACACTTTCAATGCGCTGATCGATCAGAAGAAGCAGATCGTGATTTCGGCAGATCGCTCTCCAGACCAGATCGACGGGTTGCAGAGCCGCATCACGTCGCGCCTGCAATGGGGGCTGGTGGTCGACATCCACCCGACGGATTACGAACTGCGCCTCGGGATCCTGCAATCCAAGGCCGAACGGATGATGGCCGAGGATGCCTCGGTCACCCTCGACAACAAGGTGCTGGAGTTTCTGGCGCACCGGATCTCGTCGAATGTGCGCGTGCTCGAGGGGGCACTGACACGCATCTTTGCGTTTGCCACGCTGGTGAACCGGCCGGTCAATTTGGACATGGTGCAGGAATGCCTGGCCGATCTGCTGAGGTCGTCCGAGCGCAAGATCACCATCGACGAGATCAAGCGCCGTGTCGCGGACTACTATTCCCTGCGCATGAACGATCTCATCTCGCCCCGCCGGGCGCGTTCGGTCGCGCGCCCACGCCAGGTCGCAATGTTCCTGTGCAAGTCGCTGACGTCCAAGTCACTCCCCGAAATCGGACGTGGTTTCGGCGGACGCGACCACACGACGGTGATCCATGCGGTGCGCAAGGTCGAGGAGTTGCGGGTGACCGACACGCAGATCGATGAGGACATCGAGAACCTGCGTCGCATTCTCGAAGGCGGCGGCGTGTTCTAACCAATGAACCGCTGCGGATCTGATCTGCGGCGGTTCGTTCCATGACATGACCTGAGCCGGGTGAGGCCAAAATGACCGGGCAAGAGCTTCTGGTTCCGGACTTCATCGCCTTCACCCTTGGCATGATCGTCTATTTCGTCGGTGCGCATCTGACGCGGAAGAGCGCGTTCCTGCGGAACTACAATATCCCCGAGCCTGTCGCCGGTGGCCTGACGGCTGCCCTGCTCGTGTGGGCCGTGTATCTGCTGATCGGGCGCGAGATCGTCTTCGAGCTTGAGACGCGGGACACCTTGCTGGTGATCTTCTTCACGACCATCGGCCTGAACGCGCGCCTTGCTGACCTGAAGCGCGGTGGGCGTCCGTTGGCGATCCTGTTGGTCCTGACGATTGCTTTCATGGTGCTGCAAAACGTGGTCGGTCTGATCGGCGTCACCAGTTTCGGCTTACCGCCGCAGGCGTCGGTGCTTGTCGGATCGGCGGCCCTGATCGGCGGGCACGGAACCGCGATTGCCTGGGGGCCGGAGATTGCCGAGACCTATGGCGTGACCGGCGCGGTCGAGATGGGGATCGCCGCGGCGACGCTGGGCCTGGTGCTGGCTGCGCTGGTCGGCGGTCCGATCGCGCGCTTTCTGGTCAACCGCTATAAGCTGGAGCCACGCGACGATAACGCCGAACCAATCGTGGGTGTCGAGCACGGCTCGCGCAAGCTCGCGGACCTCGACTACATCGGCTTCATGCGCGCGATGGTGACGATTCACATCGCAATCATTGTCGGTTATGCCGCCAACACGTGGATCGCCGACGCGGGATTGCGCCTGCCGCTGTTCGTGCCCTGCCTGATCATCGGGATCCTGATCGCGAATGTGCAGCCGCGGGTGTTCCCGAACGCGCCGGTCATCACGGGCACGCCGGTGCTTGCGCTGATCTCGGAATTCTCGCTCAGCGTCTTTCTGTCGATGTCGCTCATGAGCATGCAGCTCTGGACCCTTGCGGATCTGGCCGGACCGTTGTTTGCCGTGCTGGGCCTGCAAGTCATCCTGACGCTGGCATTCTGCATCTTCGTGCTGTTTCCCGCGATGGGCCGCACCTATCGCGCCGCTGTCCTTGGCGCGGGGTTCGGCGGCTTCGCGCTGGGCGCGACCCCGACCGCGATCGCCAACATGACAGCGGTCACCAAGCGCTACGGCCCGGCGCCACTGGCCTTCATCATTCTGCCCCTTGTGTCGGCCTTCTTCGTCGATCTCGCGAACGCGTTCATCATTCAGGGCTTTCTCTCTCTGGGATGACGTGCTGCACCGGTAGCAAAACGCGGATTGTCGACTGATCTGCCTGCGGCGGCCAGCATTCCGCGCACGCATCGGTGCGTTCAGAAGCGCGGAAAGCAACGGGCGCCGGTATCAATCGGGGACAGGCAGCCCGGTGCGATCTGGTCCGATATCGGTCCCCTTTCGCGATCATTCTGGGCATCCGGTTCGTACGTCTCACCGTAAGGTGGCCATCCGGTTGGCCGCGCAGTCGTGCGCCGTGACGCGCCCGTGCGCATCATCCTGCGCTTGGGACTGAAAAAACCCCACGATCTAGCCGCCACGACGCCCACTGGGCATTGATCAGCGGTCCGTTTGGTATAGTGTTGCCGTCCCGTCTTGGCGAAGCGGGGGCAAAAGGCGATCAGGGAACGGGCAACACAGCGATGAAGGTAACGATCGAACGGGCAGCGCTCCTTAAAGCGATGAGCCGCGCGCAAGGCGTTGTCGAACGCAAAAACACGATCCCGATCCTCGCGAACGTTTTGCTGGAGGGCGAAGGGGACAAGCTCTCGTTGCGCGCGACCGACCTGGACATCGAGATCATCGAGGAAATTCCTTCGATGATCGAGCAGGCCGGGGCAACGACCGTGTCCGCCCACATGCTGCACGAGATCGTGCGCAAGCTGCCGGACGGCGCGCAACTCAGCCTGAACGCCGATCCGTCGACCGGGCGGCTTGATGTGGTGGCCGGGCGCTCACGCTTCTCGCTGGCGACCCTGCCGCGCGAGGATTTTCCGGTGATGGCGTCGTCCGAGTATCAGTGCTCGTACGCCGTAGCTGCACCGATCGTGCGGCGTCTGTTCGACAAGTCGAAGTTTGCCGTCTCGACCGAGGAGACACGGTATTACCTCAACGGTGTCTATCTGCATGTAACCGAAGAAGACGGCGCCAAGGTCCTGCGGGCTGTCGCCACCGATGGGCACAGACTCGCCCGGATCGATACCAAACTTCCAGACGGTGCCGACGAAGCCCCCGGTGTGATCGTGCCGCGCAAGACCGTGGGAGAACTGCGCAAGCTGTTGGATGATGACGAGACCGAGATCTCGATTTCGGTGTCCGAGACCAAGATCCGCTTCACCGTGCCCGGACTGGTGTTGACCTCCAAGGTGATCGACGGCGCCTTTCCGGACTACTCCCGCGTCATCCCGACCGGCAACCAGCGGCGGCTCGAGGTGGATGCGTCCGAGTTTGCCTCGGCCGTCGACCGCGTGGCCACTGTCAGCCAGGAGCGGTCCCGCGCCGTCAAGATGGCGATGGACCATGACAAGCTGACGCTGAGCGTAAACGCGCCTGATGCAGGCTCCGCAGCCGAGGAACTGGTCGTCGCTTACGGCGATGACGGGATGGAGATCGGCTTCAACGCGAAATATCTGCTCGAGATCGCCAGCCAGGTCGACCGCGAGAACGCCGTGTTCATGTTCGCGGATGCCAATGCACCAACCCTGGTGCGCGAGGGCGACGACACCTCGGCGGTTTATGTCGTGATGCCGATGCGCGTTTGACACGGCGCCAGTGCGACGATTGAGGGTTTGATCACCATATTTTGCCGTTCGTGCCTCCATCCCCTGCATGGGGGAGGGTCAGGGAAGGCGCGTTGATGACCCCAGTCACACTCAGCGCCGTGACGCTTTCCCATTTTCGCTCCTACACCCGTGCCGAGATCGAGACGGATGGCAAGTCCGTCGCCCTGTTCGGACCGAACGGTGCTGGCAAGACCAATGTCCTGGAAGCCATCTCCATGCTGTCGCCTGGCCGGGGGCTGCGCCGCGCCGCGGCCGAGGATCTGTCGCGCCAGCCCGAAGCCATTGGCTGGAAGATCACGGCGTTGCTGGCGGCGCAGGACCGCACGCATGAACTCGAAACCTTCTCGGAAGGGGCCGCCTCGCGGACCACGCGGATCGATGGCAAACCCGCTCCACAGCTTTCTCTGGGGCGGCTGTCGCGCATCCTGTGGCTGGTGCCCGCCATGGACCGCCTGTGGAGCGAGGGTGCTGACGGACGCCGGCGCTTCCTCGATCGCATCGCGATGAGCTTCGAGCCCTCGCATGCCGAGGCAGTGCTGACCTATGAAAAAGCAATGCGAGAGCGTAACCGCCTGCTGAAGGAGCAAACGCGAGACCCGGCGTGGTATCGCGGGCTCGAGGCCCAGATGGCCCGTGCCGGGTCACGCATTCAAAACAACCGCGATCAGGCTTTGCTGCTGCTCCATTCGGCTCAGGACGAGGCCGATACGACTTTCCCGACCGCAGATCTGGCCCTGACCAATGCCGACGAGACCGCTCTGCCAGAGGGTGAGGACGCCCTGTTCCAGGCGATCGCGGACAGCCGCCCGCGAGATCTTGCGGCGGGGCGTTCGCTGATCGGTCCGCATCGCGCCGATCTGGCGGCGACCTATCGCGCGAAGGGTGTTGCGGCGAAGCACTGTTCGACTGGCGAACAGAAGGCATTGCTGATCAGCTTGGTGCTTGCCAATGCCCGCGCGCTGGCACGCGATTTCCAAACGCCGCCGATCCTGTTGCTGGACGAGGTGGCCGCCCATCTTGACGCGGGACGGCGTCAGGCGCTTTATACAGAAATCAGGGCACTCGGCTGTCAGGCTTGGATGACGGGCACGGGACCAGAGCTTTTCGACGGTTTGCAGGATGCACTGCGCCTTTCGGTGCAAGAGCGAACCGGCACATCGGTGCTGGAGACGGTGTGATGGATCAACGGGTTTCAATGATCACCCTCGGCGTGGCCGATCTGGAGCGGGCTGGCGCATTCTACAGGACGCTCGGGTGAGAAATGGCGGCTGAAAGCCAGCCAGGGATAACGTTCTATCAGTGCCCCGGCATGGTCCTGGGCCTGTTTCCGCTGGACGAACTGGCAAAGGACCAGGGGCGTCCGGGCGCTCATTTGGGATCGGGTGCGATGAACATTGCGCAGAACCAGCCCGACCGGCAGGCTGTGGATGCTGTCTTCAAGCAAGCAATCGACGCCGGGGCGACGTCGATGAAACTCCCTCAGGAGGTTTTCTGGGGCGGGTACTCTGGATACTTCGCAGATCCTGACGGGCACGCGTGGGAGATTGCGCACAACCCGTTCTTTCCGTTGGCGCGCGATGGAACGTTGACGCTGCCGAGTGAAGTCGACCGGGAGATCGGAACATGACCATCACCATCACAGAGATCCTGCTCTACGCCGTCGCCCTGACCGTGCTGGTAATGACTCCGGGCCCCGTGGTTGTTGCGACGATTGCCAAGACGCTGGCCTCGGGCTGGCGCTCGTCCCTGCCGCTCGCCGCCGGGGTATCGATCGTCGACGTGCTCTGGCCATTGCTTGCCATCCTCGGCCTCTCGGCGCTTGTGCAGGCCAATGCCGAGGTGCTGCAGTGGATGCGTTATATCGGCGGCGCGATCCTGATCTGGATGGGCTGGCGGCTGATCGTCGGTTCGCGCACGGCGTTGGACACCGACCCCGACCCGAGCCTGATGCGCCGCAACGCGTGGCAGGGCTTCTTGGCCGGCGTTCTGGTGAACCTTGGCAATCCCAAGAGCATTGTCTTCTTCATCGGCATCCTGCCGAACCTCTTCGATATCCCGACGCTTACGGGGCTGGATATCGCGATCATCCTGGTCATGAGCGCGGCGGTACCCTTCCTGGGCAACGTTGTCTGGGCGCTGGCGGCGAACCGGGCGCGGCGGTTCCTGACTTCGGCGCGTGCCGTGCGCCGTGTCAACCAGGCCTCGGGCGGTGCCCTGGCAGGCGCTGGCGCCGTGATCGCCGCAACATAGAAGGGCGTCTCATGACCATCGAGTGGTACCAGCTTCTGCTCTACGCCATGGCCTATACGGTCATGGTCGTCTCGCCCGGGCCCTTCATGGCGGCCATTGTCGCGCGTTCGGCGGCCTTTGGCTTCCCGGCAGGCGTCTCGATGGCCTTGGGCGGCTGGTTCGCCGAGAAAATCTGGATTCTCTGCGTGATCTTCGGCCTAGCCGTCATTGCCGCGCAGTTCGAGAACCTGCTGATCGTGCTCAAGCTGATCGGGGCCGCCTGGCTCATCTGGTTGGGACTCAAGCTGATCTTCGGCTCGACCGGCATGATCGCGACCGAGGTCGAGACCCGGCGCGAACCGTTCTGGCGCGGCGTCGCCACGGGCTTCCTGATCAACATCGGCAACCCGAAGGCCGCCCTGTTCTTCATGGTGCTGTTCCCGGGTTTCTTCGATATGACGCGGATCGGCTGGGTCGATGCGGTCGTGATCATCGCCGTGTCGATGCCGATTGGAGCCGCGTCCGATCTGGGGTATGCTTGGCTCGCCGATCGGGCGCGCCGGATGTTGAAGAACCAGAAGACAGCCAAGCGGATCGATCAGGCCACCGGCGGTGTTCTGGCGGGGGCTGGTGTGGCAATCGCGTCCGTGTAGGGGAGGACCGACATGAGCATGATCCAGCGGGCGATCGTGCTGCTTGTGCTGGCGGCTCTGACCGGGTTCTGCGGTGTCCCGGTGCTTGCGATCATGTTCGCTGTCGGGGGACTTCTGCTGCTGGATGCCGTGCTTCTCTTCGGGCTTCTGAGGGCGCTGGCGCGTTTGCGCCGCAACTGACGAGAAGTCACACGAAAATCAACGGAATCAGGCGCTTTGAGCGGTATTTTCAGCGCTTTTTTCGGGACTCTCGGGTGCCGACTGGTTAAAGTCTGGAACCCAAGAACGAGAGGTCGAAAATGGCCGAAAACGAGCAGAACGAAAACCAGCCAGAGCCCGAATACGGTGCCGACTCGATCAAGGTCCTGAGGGGCCTGGAGGCCGTGCGCAAGCGCCCGGGAATGTACATCGGCGACACCGATGACGGGTCCGGCCTGCACCACATGGTCTACGAGGTCGTCGACAACGCAATTGACGAGGCCCTGGCCGGTCACGCGGACCTGGTGAAGGTCACGCTTCATGCCGACGGCGCGGTCAGCGTCAGCGACAACGGGCGTGGCATCCCGACAGATATGCACCCGGAGGAAGGGATCTCGGCCGCCGAGGTCATCATGACCCAGCTTCACGCAGGCGGGAAATTTGACCAGAATTCCTACAAGGTCTCTGGCGGTCTGCACGGCGTCGGCGTGTCGGTCGTGAATGCGCTCTCGGACTGGCTCGAGCTGACGATCTGGCGCGACGGCAACGAGCACAAGGCGCGGTTCGAGCATGGCGACACGGCGCAGGCTTTACAGGTGACGGGCGGTGCCGACGGTCGCAAGGGCACCATGGTCAAGTTCCATGCCTCGGACCGGACCTTCACCAACATCGAGTACAAGTTCGCGACGCTCGAACACCGCCTGCGCGAGCTTGCCTTCCTGAACTCGGGCGTTCGTATCCATCTGCGCGATCAGCGCACCTCGGAGATCCGCGAGGAAGAACTGTATTACGAAGGCGGGGTCGAGGCCTTCGTGCGCTATCTCGACCGCTCGAAGACGGCGCTGATCCAGGATCCGATCACCGTGCGCGGCGAGAAGGACGGCATCTCCGTCGAGGTCGCCATGTGGTGGAACGACAGCTACCACGAGAACGTCCTGGCTTTCACGAACAACATTCCCCAGCGCGATGGTGGCACGCACCTCGCGGGCTTCCGGGGTGCCCTGACCCGCACGATCAACGCCTATGCGACGTCTTCGGGCATCGCGAAGAAGGAGAAGGTCACCCTCTCTGGCGATGACGCGCGCGAAGGCTTGACCTGCGTCCTGTCCGTCAAGGTGCCGGACCCGAAATTCTCGTCGCAGACCAAGGACAAGCTGGTCTCGTCCGAAGTCCGGCCCGCGGTCGAGAGCCTGATGAACGAGAAGCTTTCCGAGTGGTTCGAGGAGAACCCGCAGCTTGCCCGAGCCGTTGTCTCGAAGATCGTCGAAGCCGCACTGGCACGGGAAGCCGCGCGCAAGGCGCGGGAACTGACCCGGCGCAAATCGGTGATGGACATCGCCTCGCTGCCCGGCAAGCTCGCCGATTGTCAGGAGAAGGATCCCTCAAAGTCCGAGCTGTTCCTGGTCGAGGGCGACTCGGCTGGTGGATCTGCCAAGCAGGGCCGATCGCGCCACAATCAGGCCGTACTGCCCCTGCGCGGCAAGATCCTGAACGTCGAGCGGGCGCGCTTCGACAGGATGCTGTCAAGCCAGGAGATCGGCACCCTGATTACGGCGCTCGGGACCGGGATCGGCCGCGACGAGTTCAACATCTCGAAGCTGCGCTACCACAAGATCATCTTGATGACCGATGCGGATGTTGACGGCGCGCACATCCGGACGCTGCTGCTGACCTTTTTCTATCGTCAGATGCCGGAACTGATCGAAGGCGGTTACCTCTTTATCGCGCAGCCGCCGCTCTACAAGGTCACGCGGGGCAAGTCCGAGGTGTACCTGAAGGATCAAGCGGCGCTGGACGATTATCTGATCGCCCAAGGCGCCGAAGGCGGTGTGCTGAAGCTTGGATCTGGTGCCGAGATCGGCGGCCAGGATCTGATCCGCGTGGTCGAGGAAGCGCGGTCAGCGCGCGCCGTGCTGAATGCTTTCCCGACGCACTATCCGCGCTTTGTGCTGGAGCAGATGGCGATCGAAGGCGCTGTCAAACCCAACCCGGACGCCGAGGCGATCAAAGCCGTGGCTGGCCGTCTGGACGGGTTGGCGCCCGAGACCGAACGCGGGTGGACCAGTGAAGTCACCGCGGATGGCGGCGTCCGCTTCACCCGCATCGTGCGCGGCGTGGCCGAGGTCCGCACGATCGACGGCATGGCTCTGCGTAGCGCCGAGGCACGCAAGCTTGCCTCGCTCTCCGACGCGCTGGCGGAAACCTACGGTAAAGCGTCAACCTTGATCCGCAAGGACAAGGAGGTCCCGATCCACGCCCCGTCGGCCTTGCTGGATGTCATCACGTCGGAAGGCGAAAAGGGCATCACCCTGCAGCGCTACAAGGGGTTGGGCGAGATGAATGCCGAACAGCTCTGGGAGACGACGTTGGATCCCGAAGCGCGCACGCTCCTCCAGGTCCGGATCGACCACATGGCCGAGGCTGACGAGATCTTCACCAAGCTGATGGGGGACGTTGTCGAACCGCGCCGCCAGTTCATTCAGGAGAACGCCCTCAGCGTCGAAAATCTGGACATCTGAGCCCCCGAGCGGCACTGTCAGAGAATACAACGGATTGGCTCGGGGGAGTGACCGTGAAACGTGCCTTGCTCGGACTCTCAATGGCGGGGCCACTTCTTGTGGCCTGTGCGCAGCAGGGCGCGCAGGCACCCCAGCAGGCGCAGCCCGAACCCGCGCCGCCGCCGCAACCAACCATAGCGCAGCCCGAGAATTACAACCTGAACGGTGGCACGATGACCGTGATCACCGAACCCGCGCCACCCGTGCGCCGCACGACTGCGGCGCTGGATCTGGTCGAATCCCAGTCGCTGCTGGATGTCGCGCGGCAGGCATCCGTGCGGGTCGTCAATGCCGATGCGGGCCCAAACTCGGTCGCGGGTGCGGTTGCGCCGCCGACCGAAGACGTGGCCCTCAGGATCGAGCAGACGCTGCTCGGGCGCCTGGGCAACGTGTTCTCGCTGGCGGTCAAGGTGAACCAGATCGGCAATCCTTCACGTGCGTTCCCGTTTGACGAAGCGGGCGCCCGTGAACTGGCCACCCAGCTCACGGAAGCCGGATTGAAGGGATATGCGCTGGATGTGCGGACCGAGGCGCTGGATATCGAAACCGCCGGGGGCACCATCGAGAACCCGGTTGAGACGTTCAGTCTGACGGGCCAGATGCGGGCGCGATTGATCGATCTGTCCGATGGCAGTGTTCTTCGGCAAGGCATGTGCACCGACAAACAGGCCATGGGCACGCTGCGCGAAATCTTCGTGGCCGAAGGCCGTCCTGTCCCGCCCTCGGCGCAAGCGACGGCAGAGGCCGCCCCACAGCAGGTGGAGACAGAGGCGACGGAGCAGGTTGAAGCGGACGGCACTCCGAAGCCAGCCGACGAGACGTCGGCCGCCGCACTGGCCTTGATCCAGAAGACGGACGAGTCCCCGAAATCGCAAAAGCTCGAGGCATCCGAGACGTCCGAGGCGACGGCGACACCGCTGGCGCCCGCTGCCGAAACACCGGACGCAACGCAACAGACGACTGCGGCATCAGACCCAACCCCCGAGCCGTCGGCACCCATTGCACCGGAGACACCGGACCCGACAGCTCCGGTCGAGACGCCTGCGGCCGCGGCATCGCTGGCGCCACGCGAAGCCGCTGCGGTCGAGGCACCGGCGTCAACTCCGGAAGCGCCACCGACGCAGCCGGACCCAGCAGTGCAATCCGTTGCCGCTGACACCATCGCCTCTGTTCAGGCCGCACCGGTGGAACCGACGGTGCCCGAAAGCGTCGAGACACAGACCCCCGTGCAGGAGCAACCCGAACCGCAACCCGTGACCGCTCAAGAGCGCGTTCAACAGGCGCTCAGGCAGGCGCCGCCGTCGGACGGCGAGATTGCCGCGCAACGGCAAGCGACAGTTCAGGCCGAAGAAGATCAGCGCGCGCGCGATCTCCCGCTCCGGCGGACAGGCGCTTTCTCGGCCGTGGTGCAAGGCGCGTTCAACGAGGCGGGCGACATTGGCGATGGACGCGTTCAGCCGCGCCGCGACGTTCGCCTCGAAGACGGGACGGTCAAGCAGAAGGCACAGCTCCCGTCGCTGGCATTTGGTACCTTGCTTGTCAGTCAGGCGAACGCGCCGCTGACACTTCCGGAGCCCGGCGCTTCGGGCCGGGTTTCCGATGGCGCCGCTGAGCGGCTGATCCGCAAATGCACCGAAGAATTGTGGCAGATGCTGCTGCCACGCTGATCTTTTACCCGGAAGGGCTTGTTATGACAGATGCAAAACCCCGGCTCGTCGGCATGAACCATATCGCACTTGAGGTTGGCGACATTGACGCCGCACTCGACTTCTGGGGTGCCATCTTCGACATCAAGCTGCGCGGTCGCAGCGAGACGATGGCGTTCATCGACATGGGCGACCAGTTCATCGCGCTGGCAAAGTCCGACACACCGCATCGCGACGACGAGCGTCATTTCGGCCTGATCGTCGATGACCGGTCCCGGATCCGCGAACTTGCCGAGGCTGCTGGCGCCGAGATCCTGCCCACAGGTCGGCTCGATTTTCTCGATCCCTGGGGCAACTTCATTCAGGTCATCGAGTATCGCGATATCCAGTATTCCAAGACCGACGCGGTGCTGGCGGGCATGGGTTTGGACGATCTCGAAAAGACCGAGGCGGCGAAACAGGAGCTTGCCGCCAAGGGAATGCTGTAGGGCCGCACGCGCCTCACATCTCGAGTTCTTCGAAGATCCGCTTGGCGATCCGGAAGGTCGAGACCCCTGCGGGCACGCCGCAATAAATCGAAATCACGTGTAATGCGGCGCGCAACTCGTCCTTTGTGCAGCCGTTCTTGATCGCACCCCGGAAGTGCAGCTCGAACTCCTCCATCCGGTTCAGCGCGGCGATCATCGTCAGGTTCATCAGGCTGCGGGTTTTCGGATCCAGCGTGTCATCGCCCCAGCCGAAGCCCCAGCACCACGCCGTCATCGCCTCTTGAAACGGGCGGCTGAAATCATCCGCATTCTCGAAAACCTTGTCGACGTATTCCGCACCCAGCGTGCCTTTGCGCTGCTCCAGGCCCTTGGCGAGCATGTCGTTGTCCATGTGATCCTCCCTTGCGATATCGCGGCTTCGGTGTCGCGGGCATCCTTGACGCCCCCGTCAGGCGCCAGCAAGCTTGATGTTCTTTCCGCGACAAGGAGCCCCCTTTGGCTCACTTCCTTGATGGGACCGATCGGGACAGCCCGGCGATGGCTGGCGCGCTGATGTTGGGTGCGCTGGCGATACTCGCGGTGCAGGACTCGTTGGTGCGCCTCGCGGGGTTCTCGCTGTCGTTCTGGCAGTTCCAGGCGATCCGGGCTACGTCGAATTTCGTGCTGCTCTGTCTGGTCGGCGTGATCTTCATGCGCGCGCTGCCACCCTGGCCGCGTAAGCTCTGGGCCGTTGTGCTGCGCAGCCTGATGATGATCCTGGCCACGGTGTTTTTCTTCGGGGCGATCCCGAAGGTCACGACGGTCGAGATGGCGGCCGGTCTCTACACCTATCCGATCTTCGTCACGATCCTGTCGGCGACCGTGCTGGTTGAGCCGGTTGGCTGGCGACGCGTGCTTGCCGTTGTGGTCGGCGCCTTGGGGGCTGCGTTGATCCTGCAACCCTTCCAATCGGAGTTCGAGCCGATCAAGCTGATGCCGATCGGGGCCGGGCTCTGCTACGCGGGCAACGTAATCCTGACCCGGCGTTGGTGCCGGGGCGAGAACACGCTGACCCTCGGCGTCGCCACTGCGATCTCGTTCATGGTGATCGGCGCGGTCGGGTGCGTGGTCCTGACGGCCTTCCCGGCATCGGATCAGGCGCGCGAGGCTATCCCGTATCTGGCCTTCGGCTGGCGCCAGATGACATGGGTTCTGCTCGGCATCACGCTGACCTGCTCCGTCCTGAACGCAGCGTCGAACGTGATGCTGGTCAAATCCTACCAGTCGGCCGAGTCGAGTTGGCTTGCTCCAATCGACTATTCCTACCTGATCTTCGCCAGCCTCTGCGGATTGCTGTTCTTCGGGGACTGGCCCGACGCGTGGCAGGTTACCGGGATGGTCCTGATCGCGGCGGCGGGGATCTTCACCGCCTGGCGCGAACGCGTCGCAAGGCACAGAGGATCCGGCAGTGGTGCGTAACAGCCACCACCGGATCGAGCGCGCCGAAGCTTCAGGATGCCATCAACCCGCCATCGACAAACAACTCAACGCCGTTGACATATGACGCGGCAGGCGAGGCCAGGAACGCGATGGTCTCGGCCACTTCCTCGGGACGGCCATAACGTTTCAGCGGGTTCGCGGCGGCGCGGTCGGTCTTGACCTGAGCGATCACCTCGTCCGGCAACCCGGTCTTCGACCAGGCCGGGGTCTCAACCGGGCCAGGGCTGACGGTGTTCACCCGGATTCGGCGGTCGGACAGCGTCGGCACTAAGGCCTTGGTCATCAGGGACAGCGCGGCCTTTGTGGCGCCATAAACGCCAGTAGCAGGGGAGCCGCGATCGCCCGCGATCGAGCCGATATTTATGATGCTTGCGTCCTCGTTCAGCACCGTGGCCAAGGCCTGTACCGTCAGCCAGGGCCCGCGCACGTTGATCCCGAAGACGTCGTCGATCTTGGCGGCATCCCAGGCGCCGAGCGGAGCAAAAGGTGTCACACCGGCATTGAGAACCAGGATGTCGAGACCCGCTGTCTCGGCGGTGATCCACGCGGCCAGCGCTTCAATATCTTCGGGGGAGCCAGCGTCACTCACCCGCGTCTTCAGCTCGGGAACAGCCGCAGCGGCGTCGGCCAACCGATCGGAGCTGCGTCCGGTGATCAGCACCTCTGCTCCTCGGCTTCTCAACAACCGGGCTGTTTCCAGCCCGATCCCGGTCGAGCCGCCAGTGATCAGGGCCGTCTTGCCGCTCAGGTCAAGGTTCTGAAAGGTCATGTCGTTTCTCCTTTGGTTCGCGTCTGCACCATGCAGCTTGCGTTTTGTACTGATTGGTATAGATAGAAGGCTGAGCGCGCATTCAAGAGGAAAAATACTGAATGGTACAAAAAAGATCTGGCAGGCCGCGTAGCTTCGATCCCGAGATGGCCGTGATGCAGGCGGTCGAGGTGTTCTGGGCGAAGGGCTACGAGGGTGCGTCGCTTGACGACCTGACCAAGGCAATCGGCATCAACCGGCCCAGCCTTTACGCGACCTTTGGCGACAAGCGCCGTCTGTTCCTGGCGGCGATCCAGGCCTATGGTCAGAAGATCAGCGGCACCGCCGTGGATGCGTTCGAGGCAGCGCCGACGCTTCGCGATGCCGTGCGGACCTTCTTCCAGACCGCACTCGAAAACGCGACAAGGCCCGGCAAACCGCAGGGATGTCTCATCGGATCAGCGGCAGTCGCCAGCGCCAACGATGTCGAAGGTGTCGGTGATCTGATCCGGCAGATGTCACTGCGCAGCCGGGCGCGATTGCAAGCCCGGTTCGATCAGGCGATCGCTGATGCAGATCTGCCGCCGGACTTTCCGTCAGAGCGCCGGGCCGCGCTGATGATCGAGTTGATGCAGGGGCAGGTGCACCGCGCCCGCATCGGAGACAGCCGTGACGCGATTGCGGACGGTCTCGAGGACCGCGTATCCGCAGTCTTGGCGGTACAGAGCCCGAATACTCAGAACAGCCCCTCGTAGATCCGCCGCGGGATCTCGACCTCGATCAGCGTGAAACGATCGGAGGCGAGCGCATCCTGCAACGCGGGTCCAGCCTCGCCCGGGCCGCTGACGGTGACGCCGTTGCCACCGTAGAGCTTGGCGACATCTGCGAACCGCGTTCGATCGAAGTCGACGCCTGCATTCTGCAACCCGGACCGGCGCTGCTTCAACTCGATCAGTGCCAGCGAGCGATCGACGAACACCACGACAACCAGAGGGGAGCCCAGATCCCGCAATGTGCCCAGCTCACCCATCACCATCTCCAGCCCCGCATCGCCCATAAACGCGATCACGGGAGCGTCCGGCTTGGCCAGCTTATATCCCATCCCCAGCGGCAGCGCGCAGCCCATGGTGCAGAGCCCCGTCGACTGCAACACCGCGCGCGGATGTTCGGCCTTCCATTGCTGGCTCAGCAGGATGCGATGCGCGCCGGAGTCAATCGTGATCGTCGTCTCGGGTGGAGAGACGGCGAGCATCTCGGCAATTGCGTGATCCGGCCCCCACTCGGTTCGCGTGGCGAACGTCTCCCAATACGTCGTGTTGAGTGCGCCGACCTCACCCGACGGCCAGCCCGGTTTCGGATCCATGTCCAGCGCCTCGAGACCGCTCGTGACCGAACAGACCCAGGAATGCGCCGCGTGATGCATGTCGTGATCGTTCGGTGCGTGAGCAAATTCGATGACCTTCGCCGGGTCCCACGGCGCTTGCCAGCCGGTGCGCATCTCGATCGGATCGTAGCCCAGCGCGAGGATGCAATCGGCCTGTTCGAAGATTGGTAGCACCACGGTGTCGGCGAGCGGAGACAACCCGTGCCCACCCAGCGACAGCGGATGCGTCTCGGGCAGGACGCCCTTCGCCTTGTAGGTGGTTAGGACCGGTGTGGTGTGACGCTCGGCGAACGCGCGGACAGCTTCTGGCCCGCCCGGTTCGTTCAACACGTCATTGCCGACCATCAGGATTGGGCGCTCGGCCCTTGCGAAGATCTCGCGCGCAACCTCCAGACCCGGGCCTGACGGCGCAGTCGGGGCGAGCGAGCCATGTGCCCAGGCGCGCGGGGCAGGGTGATCGGCATCGGCCACGCGGATCGGCAGATCGATATGAACCGGACCGGGACGCCCGGCCAGCGCAATCCCGACAGCCTTGTCGATCATCACATCGACCGCACTGGCCTGTGCCGTGAACGAGGCCTTGCAAACCTCGCGAAACACCGCCGAATGGTCGAAGACCTGATGGTTGTAGCTCAGCGCGTCCGCGGCATCGACACAGCCGGACAGCACGATCAGCGGAACTCGGTCCTGCTCGGCATTGGCGACCACGTTGAAGGCGTTCGCCACGCCCGGCCCGACAGTCGCCACCAGAACCGCGGGCGCCCCGGTTGCGTTCCAGACACCCTCGGCCATGAAGCCCGCCGCGTTTTCGTGCTTGGTCAGGATGAACCGGATCCCCGCGCGCTCGAGCGCATCGATCAGCGTCAGCACCTCGCCACCGGGAATGCCGAAGGCCATGCGCACGCCCGCAGCGTACAGCCGGGCCGCGATCACATCTGCTGAGTTCATCGACTGGATCCTTCACGTCACGCTCGGGGCATTGCTTTGGCCGCCCTGTCGCCGTGTCCTAGGTGTTTGAGAATCGAAAGGGAAACGAGAATTTCTTGCCGATCATTTGAGAGACTTTGGCAGTGTGTCAGTCGCCGTCGAACTCACAGAGTACGTGCAGGTCGATCCCCATCGCGCGCAGTTTGTTCGAGCCTCC
The DNA here is from genome assembly GCA_038534135.1 of Pseudomonadota bacterium. Taxonomy (GTDB): domain Bacteria; phylum Pseudomonadota; class Alphaproteobacteria; order Rhodobacterales; family Rhodobacteraceae; genus Thermohalobaculum. Next base: position 46,849 of record JBCAXJ010000036.1, read on the forward strand.
CAGATCCGGCAGATCGATGATAAAAGCGGCCGCCGCGATATCGCCGCCGAGTTGCTCGACCAGCTTGATCCCGGCTTCAGCCGTGCCACCGGTTGCCAGCAGATCATCGATCAGAAGGACACGGGTGCCAGCATGGATGGCGTCCTCGTGGATCTCCATCTCGGCCTCGCCGTATTCCAACTCGTAGGCGACCTTGATGGTCGAGCCCGGCAGCTTGCCCGCCTTGCGGATCGGAACGAAAGGCAGGCCCAGCTTGTAGGCGACCGCACCGCCCAGGATGAACCCGCGCGCATCCATGCCGACGACAACGTCCAAAGCCTCGGCCGTATAGGGGTTCGCCATCCCGTCAATCGCCAGCCGGAAGCCCGTGGCATCGTTGAACAGCGTGGTGATGTCGCGAAATTGAATCCCCGGAACCGGAAAGTCGGGAATTGTCCGGATGTAATCCCGGACGGTCTTGGTCTCGTGCATCGCGGGCAGTCCTTTCAGATACGGCCCGCGAGCTTAGTCAGGCACCGCGCAAAGGCAATGGCATCAAAGCCGATCCAGCGCGAAGACGACGCGTTTTACTTGTCGTCGTAGAGCCAGGCAGGAAGCCAGTTCAGCCGGCTCTGGCGGTAGTCTTGGCGCCGCGTCAGCGGAGCCAGCAGGCTAGCGGTATACAAGCTCATGATCTGCTCCTATCATTTCTATGTGCAATGTATATACATTGTTTTGCAGAAATTGCAAGGGGCACCCGGCAAGAAGCTTAGGCAACATGCATGCAACGGCTTTGGGGGTGCGGCGCGCCCGGCCTGATCGCGCAGATTTGGACATGCCGACACATGTCGGCTGCGGCGGAGGCGGGATACGCCAGACGCTCGCTATGGCCGGATCAAACGCGGCCCGTTTCGCATCCTGAGCGAAGTGATCAGCTCACGCGAACGGGATCGCCGTACAGAAAACCCGGCAGCCATGCGAGGCGGTTCTGTTGCGACGGACGAGCACTGGGCGTCAGCACCAGCATGCGCGCGGTAAAGAGCGTCATCAAATGATCCTTTCATGTACGGTTCAACCGTGCCCGCGCGAGGTTACGAATTGGTAACCAAAATGCCGGGCGCGGCTGCCCTCTGCACTCAGTGCCGGATCACTTCTGTTCGGGGATGTGCCGCTGATAAAGCGTGTCGGGCAGATAGCTCAGCCTGTCCTGCTCATAATCATGGCGGCGGCGCGTGGGCATCAGCAGGCGTGCGGTAAAAAGGTTCATCTTAGCCTCCAATCAAATTATGCGATCAGGCTACGGCCATTGCTGTCATAAAACTGTAACTTTTGTCTCTCTTGGGGTCGAAAGGCTCAGACGGCGTCGTTCCGCCGGGGCGTCACGCCCGCCAGAACCTGGGCGAATTTGTCGGAATCCACATTTCCGCCGCACAGGATCACGCCGACCTTCTTGCCTTGCACGACCTGGCGTTCCTGCAATGCAGCGGCGAGCGGTGCAGCACCCGCACCCTCTGCCACGTTGTGCGTGTCTGTGTAATAGGCCCGCATGGCCTGGGCGACCTCGTCATCGGTCACGCGCACAACGCGCGCGGCGCCGCGGTGGATGATCTCGACCGGTTGCTCCCACGGCGCGCGGCAATCCATGCCGTCGGCCAGCACGGTGTTCGTGGTGTTGGTCGAGATGACCTTGCCCGCCTCGAAGCTCAGCGCGTAAGCCTCGGCCCCGGTCGAGACAACGCCGACGATCTCGGTCTTCAATCCCAGCAGGTCGCGCACTGTGATCAATCCGCAAATGCCCGAGCCCATGCCGATCGGCACATAGACGACGTCCAGATCGGGCACCGACTGGAACAACTCCAGCGCATAGGTCGCGACCCCGCGCACAAGTGGCTCATGGAACGGGCCGATGATGTGCTTGCCCTCTTCCTTGCCGCGCCGGACCGCCTCCTGCCGCGCATCCTCGAAATCCTCACCAAAGGTCTCGACCGAAGCGCCCCAGCCGCGCATCGCCGCGTTCTTTTCGACCGAGTTGCCCTTGGGCACCAGCACCTCGACCGGAATGCCGTAAGCGCGCGCCGCGAACGGGATCGATTGGCCATGGTTGCCGCGCGTCGCCGTCACGATGGCCGGGCAATTCGGTTCGGCGCGCGACAGCTCGTCCAGATAGATCAGTCCCCCGCGCACCTTGAAGGCGCCCGTGGGCGTGTGGTTCTCGTGCTTCACCCAGAGCTCGGTGCCCAGCCGTTCGGCCAGAAGCGGCCATGCGTATTGCGGCGTCGGCGGCATGTGCCGGTGCACGGTCCCGCGGGCTGCGTGCAGGGCATCCAGGGTGAACAGCGTCATGGCGAACTCCGGCGTCGATTGCGCAGGCCGGACTTTCGTGCAACGTTACCCTTCAATCAAGGAGACATGTCATGCGCCTTCGATTGGGTTGTTCGCTTGAGTTCGAACTGCCCCAGCCAACGCCGATGATCGCCATGCTCAATGTCCATTATTCGCAGATCCCGTTTCTTGAGCAGCCCGATATTCTGCGGGCAGCACCGGCCGTTCCGCTCTCGAACTACCGGGACGGCTTCGGCAACTGGTGCACGCGGTTCGTGGCACCCGCAGGGGCATTCCGGATCGGCACCGATGGCGTCATCCGTGTCGACGGCGCCGAGGATCCGCGCGCGCCCGAGGCCATCCAACATCCCGTCGAGGCGCTGCCCGCCGACACGCTGCCCTATCTGCTCGGCAGCCGCTATTGCGAGACCGACAGGCTGATGGACGAGGCCTGGCAGCGGTTCGGTTCGGTCCTTGCCGGTTGGGCCCGGGTGGACGCGATCTGCACCTATGTCCATCACCACATCCAGTTCGATTACATGCAGGCGCGCGCCACTCGCACGGCGGCCGAGGTGAACGCCGAACAGGTCGGCGTGTGCCGGGATTTCGCGCACCTCGCGGTGGCGTTCTGCCGGTGCCTGAACATCCCCACGCGCTATTGCACCGGATATGTCAGCGACATCGGCCAACCGCCGCCCTATCCGCCGATGGATTTCGCCGCCTGGATCGAGGTTTACCTGAGCGGCCAGTGGTGGACCTTCGATCCCAGAAACCTCGTCCCGCGGCGGGGCCGGGTGCTGATCGCCCAGGGCCGCGATGCCGCCGATGTGCCGCTGACCCATAGCTTTGGACCGAACGTCCTGACAGGCTTCGAGGTCTGGATCTCGGAAGCGACGGACTGAGCGCCATGCCGGGCTTGCATCGGAAAAACGATGCTCCGGCAACCGTTTGAGCATAGTATAGCGACCGGTAGAAGCCGACTCGCATGCCTGCACGCACGCTGCGAGCGCGTAGATCGGAAGGACACAAGATGCGCTTGATATCCATCTTCTGTGGCATGGCTCTCTTTCTGAGCGCCTGTGCGCAAGAGCCGGTGATCGAAGCCAACTACGACGCCTCTCAGGACTTCGGAGCCTACCAGACATTCGCCTGGGCGCGGGACGAACCGATGGACGTCCTCGGCCTGCTTGGCCCGACACCGCGCACGGCGGAGAAGCTTCTGACCGGGATCCGAAGCAACCTCGAGAGCAAAGGCTTCGCCTACTCCCAAGACCGGAGTGCTGCCGATTTCCTGGTGCAGTTCACCGTCGGCGCGCGCGATGGTGTCGAGGTGTGGAATGTCCCGAACGATCTCAGCAATCGCGTCTGGTGGGGCCGTTCGGTCTATGGGACTCAGTCGGTCGCGCAGACCTATACCGAAGGCCAACTCGCGATTGATATCGTCGATAACGTCAGTCAGGTCCCGGTCTGGCACGGTGCGGCCTCGCAACGCATGACGCCCCAGGAACTCAGCAATCCAGACCCGGACGTGCAGCCCGTCATCGACGACGTGCTGTCAAGCTTCCCGCCGAACACCTGAGGCGTTGTCCAACCGCTGATCGTGCCTGACGGTTCAGTTGCGCGCGATCGGGATCAGGATCTCGTTCCGGCGCAGCGGTGGCAGGGTCCAGGGCGGGTTGTAGCCAGCGGCCTCGGGCGGGCCGACCGGCTCCAGACCTTCGGCTTGCATCCGATCCTGCAAAAGCTTGGTGTTCTCGGCGATGGCCGGATCGCGAAACAAACCCGAGAAACGCAGCACCGCGACCCGGCGGGACGGAATCGTCGAAAGCCGCACGGATGGATCGGTTGGCTCGGGTGCTGTCTCTGGCGTGAACGTCTCGGGCAGCACGAACAGCATTTCGACACGGCCATCCGCATCGGCGCCGCGCAAGACAGGCGCGGTCATGGCGATCTCGGTCGAATCCTCAGGAGATTGCAGCACGGGTGCCGTCATCGCGATCTTGTCCTGTGCCCGGTTCGCGCCCGAGATATAGTCGAACAGCTTGCCGAACGCGTCACTCGACCCATCCGACATCGCAGTCCCGACGACGACCAACTCGGGATAGTCGCGGATCTCGAATGATCCTTCCGACCGGACCACGTCATAGTTCGGTTCGGGCGCTGCCGGGCCGCCAAAAACCGAGCACGCGCCGAGCAGTGTCATGGCCGCCACGGCAGCGATCGCAGGCAATCGGATAATCGGCATGGGCAGGGTCCATCTGAAACTTGCATTGCGATAAAGATAGCCTCCGAAGACCCGGCGGCCAGTTTGCTCAGGCCGCGAGCGACCGCGGACGCGCATCGTCCTTGAACGCCTTGTAGGACGAAATGAACCGTTCGATCCGTGCCGTCATCGGCGGCGAGTCGGGGGTGATGCCCAGAAGATCGAACAGCCGCTCGGCCGGCACGAAAGCCTTTTCCTTCCGGTCATAGAAGGCCGCGGCCGACAACACGACCGAGGCGATCTGCCCATCGAACGGTTCATTTCGTCCTACAAGGCGTTCAAGGACGATGCGCGTCCGCGGTCGCTCGCGGCC
>JBCAXJ010000037.1:0-50718 GCA_038534135.1 Pseudomonadota bacterium
TGCCGTAGACGCCCAGCCGGATCTCGCCAATCGGAACCTGCCCGCGCTGAACCGCCGTCTTGATCGCGTCCAGTTTGATCAGCGTGTCGTTCGATTGCAGGTCGATCTTCAGATCGGACTTCGCACCGACCTCCTCGATGAACAGCTTGATGTTCTTGGTGTGGAAATTGTCATCTGGATAGCCCGAGGCCATGATCCACGATGTATCAGCCATGGCGGGCGCGCTCAGCGCAGCGGCCACCCCGGCCATCGCGGCAATACGTGTAATCCAGGTGGTCGGCATCTGCATTCTCCTGTCGGCAAGCCACCAGCGGCGGCTGTGTCATCGTTGTGGTCAGCCGTCTTCGCAACTGCGGAAGACAGGTTGCGCGGGATCATCTGACAGAGTCCAGCCATTTCTTAGGCAAGATTGGCCGATACCAACTCACTATGTGACTATTTTATTTGCGAAATTGTCTAATCGTTGATTTTTTCATCACTTTATCCATTACTTCCATGCGAGGTAATGGGCGGGGGAAGCCATGGAGCAGGACAGGCGGGATCTGAGAGGCTACTGGGATGGTGCGCCGCCGTCGCCATGGCCCAATGCGGCGCGGGTGGCGGTATCCTTCGTTGCGAACATCGAGGAAGGGGCCGAGTTGTCCATAGGGGATGGCGACCCGGTCAACGAAGGCGTGCACGAGGCCGCTCAACTGGTCGAAGGCGTCCCAGACCCGTGTATGGAGAGTCATTTTGGCTACGGTCCCCGCGCGGGCTACCGACGGATCGCCGACGCATTGGATCAGGCAGGCGCAATCGCCACATTCTCGACATGCGGTCGTGCGGCCCAACGCACGCCGTGGCTGATAGGTGACATCATCGCCCGCGGCCACGAGATTGGCTGCCATGGCTGGATCTGGCAACCACACTGCCATCTCGATGAGGCAACCGAGCGTAACCACATAGCGCGCACCTACGACATCCTTGCTGATCTTTCGGGCACACCGCCGGTGGGTTGGCATACCAAGTCCGCCTCGAGTGTTAACACGCGACGATTGCTGCTCGAGCACGGTGGGTTCCTGTACGACTCGGACGCCTACGACGATGACATTCCCCGGATCGAACGCCATCAAGACCAGGACCATGTGGTGCTGCCCTATGCCTTCGACACCAACGATATGCGGTTTCGCCCCGGAGGAGCTTTCACCCATTCTGAGGACTTCGCCCGCTACTGTATCGCCGCTTTCGATCGGCTTTGGGAGGAAGGCCACAGCGAGGCCAGGATGATGTCAATCGGTCTTCACGTTCGAACGATCGGACGCCCCGCACGGATCGGCGGGCTCGAGGCGATCTTGGCCCACATGAATGCGAAGGGCGGCGCTTGGATGGTCTCGCGCCGCCAGATTGCCGAATGTTGGCGTGCCGCCTGCGGCCTGCCCGATTGGGCATCGGGGCGTACTTGAACCATGCGCATTCTTTGTCTCAACGCGAACACCACCGAATACGTCACCCGCACCGTAGGCGACGCAATGCGCGAAACGCTGGGCGACAGTGCGACGGTTCTGGACGCAACGCCCAAGTTTGGCCCGATAGTCATCAAGACCCGACTGGATCACGCGGTCGCGACCCACGCTGTGGTCGATGCGGCAGCGCATCACACTGACGTCGACGCGATCATGCTGGCCGTCTCGTTCGACACCGGCCGGGACGCTTTGCGCGAGGCCCTCTCCATACCGGTCGTCGGCATGAGCGAAGCCTCGGTCGCCATGGCCCGGCTTGTCGGGGGGCGGATTGGCTACGTCTCGATGGGCGCGCTGGTGACACCTCTCTACTACGAGACTCTTGGACATTGCGATCTAACCCGTGACATGGCCGGGTGGGAGGCGCTGGAAGCCCCGTCAGCCTATCGCCCAGGCGAGAAATCGGAGCTCGATGCCCTGTTGCAGGGTGCGGTCCAGCGATTGGCTGACCAAGGCGCGGACGTCATAGTCCTGCTGGGTGCTGTGCTAGCTGGATCCGCCCGCCGGGCAAAGGATAAGTGTCCGCTGCCGCTGATCGACGGCGGTCAGGCCGGTGCCCTGATGGCGCGCGCGATGGTTGACCTGGGCGTGCCCAAACCTCGGACGGGCACCTACTCAGTCCGCGTGAGTGACGGCTTGCAGGGCGTGTCCCAGGCGCTTTCGGCCCTCCAACGACCCGTGGATTAACCCCATTGAGAGCGCTGAGTCGTCGTCGGCCCATCGCCCGAGCACCTGAAAGCGGTGGCAAAATCCTCGAAATCCAACGCCTGATCAGATTTGTTGCCGCCGTTCTCGCTGCGCACAAAGATCATCACGTTGTGAATGCCCGAATCGGCATAGACCGCACGGTCATGGCAAACGCCCGAAGCCAATCCGAGCGATGCGATCCCCGGCGGGGTCGAGATCTCGCACACCAGTTCGTTGAACAACCGCCGGGCAGTCTCGATCGCGCTCAATACAGCGCATCCGGCACAAACATCACGATCGCGGGCCATAGGATGATCAGCCCCACCATCGCCAGCATCGCGATCACAAACGGTGCTATCCCGCGATAAACGTCCGACAACTGGCCGCGCCCGCGCACCCCCTGCACAACGTAGAGGTTCATACCAACCGGCGGCGTAATCAGTGCCAGTTCCATCATGATGACGAGGAAAATTCCAAACCACACAGGGTCGATCCCAAGGTGCAGGATGACCGGCATCACCACGGGGATCGTACCGACCATCATCGAGAGCGTCTCGAGAAAACAGCCCATCACTAGATAGAACAGCACCAATAGCCAAATCATCTCGGTCGGCCCCAGCCCAAGGTCAGTCACGTAACGCGTCATCGCCTGCGGGACGCCTAGGATACCAACGATGAAGTTCAGGAAGAACGCCGCCGAGATGATGAAGATCAGCATGGCCGACGTTCGGGTCGTCGCCACGAACGCCTCGTGCAGCATCGCGAAACTCAGCGCACCATTGCTCGCCGCCAGGGCGAAGGCCAGGACGACACCCAGTGCTGCGGCTTCTGTCGGGGTGGCCCAACCTCCATAAATCGCCCCCATGACGACCACGAAGACTCCGAGTGGCGGCAGCAGGTGGCGCAATCGGCGCAGGCGCTCAGCGCGTGGCGCGATCGCGGTCACACGCTCTGCGATCTGGGGCCGCAGCAGCGCCGCCGCCGCGATGATCGCCATGAACAACAGGGTGAGCAGGATGCCCGGCACAATGCCCGCCGCGAAGAGTTGCCCGATCGATGTATTCGTCAGCGCGCCATAGATGATCAGGTTCACCGACGGTGGAATCAGGATGCCCAGCGTCGCGCCCGCCGCGATCGAGCCAAGCACCAGCGGCTCGGAATAGGCACGGCGCTTGAACTCGTTCAAGGCAACCGTGCCGATGGTCGCCGCAGTCGCAACCGAGGATCCAGATACCGCCGCGAACATCGAGCACGCGCCGATATTGGTGTGCAGCAGCCCGCCCGGCAGACGGCTCAACCAATCGGACAGGCTGTCATACATGTTCTTGGTGATGCCGGACCGCAGCAACAACTCGCCCAACAGCACGAACAGGGGGATCGTGGTCAGCAGGAAGTCGTTCATCACCGACCAAAGGTTGGTGCCGAACGAAAACAGTACCGGTGGGCCAAAGTAAACCAGCGCGCCCAGGATCCCGACCGCCAGCATGGCAACGCCAACGTGCAGCCCGATGAACATCAACCCAAGCATGATCACGAAACCGATCGCCGCACCTGTCAGGTCGATCATCGCCGCACGTCCTCGATCTCCTCGGCGACTGTTGGGGGCGCAAGCACCCGATCCGCGTGGGCCAGTCCCTGCCGCAAGGCCATCAAGCCGCGCCCCGCCATGACCAGCGCCGTCAATCCAAACAGGATCAACCCCGCCAGCCAAAGCGACTGTGGCCCCCATAAGGGCACTTGAAGAGGTGTCGAGGACACCGACTTGAACGCAATCGACTCCGACAGCGTCGTCGATGCCATAAAAGCCATGAACGCCGCCGCCGCCGCCAGACACAAATAAGCCACCAGGTTCAGAACTGCTTGTACTCGCCCGGGCAGGCGCACCAGCAGCACATCGATCCGGGTGTGCGCCCGATCCGCCGCTGCCAGCGCCATGCCGAAGGTTCCGGTGATGGCGACGACATAGCCGCCGATCTCGTCCACGCCCTGGATCGAAACGTTCAGTAGCTTGCGCCCGAGGATTTCGGCGACAATCAGGAACGACAGTCCGAGGCAAGCATAGCCCGCAAGAATGCCGATCACGCGCATCGGTTCGCCCGGCTGCATGAACCGTCCCGGGCGTAGACCCGGGACCGCTGGTAAAAGCCGAGCAGGTTCCGGATCAGGTCCGGGATGCCACGACCTTTTACACCCGTCATTCCAGTTCGATGCCGCGCACCTTGCCAACGGTGGCGTTCCAGATGCTGGTGCACTCGGCAAAACTGGCATTGCAGGTCTCGGCCCAGCCCGGCAGAACCTTTTCCATCGTCGCCTTGGTGACCGCCGCCTGATCCTCAGGTGTCGGCTCGACCAGCGTCATCGAGAACTTGTTGTAGTTCTCGCAGCCCTCGCCACCGGTGTTGCAGGCAATCGCCCAGCCGTTGTTCTTGGCCGCGAGATCCCAGAACCCCTGCTGGAACGTCGCGAATTCGGCCTCCAGTTTTGCTTTTTCCGCGTCGGAGAACGCGTTCCAGGTGTCCAGGTTCATAAAGTGGCCATTCACCGACCACGAGATCCCCAGCGGCAGAAAATGCGTTGTCACCTCTGGCCAGTTGCCGGTGTTGCCCGAAGTCGGCGAGGTGATCGCGCAATCCACGACACCGCGTTGCAGCGAAGGATAGACCTCTTTGAAACTGAGCGTCACCGGGGTCGCGCCCACCGCCTCCAGCAGCGATGACATTGTTGGCGTATAGGACCGCACCTTCAAGCCCTTCAGGCTCTCGACGCTGGTAATCTCGGCATTGCAGTAGAAGACCTGCGGACCGTACGGCCAGAGTGTCAGCACCTTGGCGTTGAATTTCTCGGCCACCCGCTGCTCCAACGCGGGACGGAAGGCATCTACCGCTTCTTTCAACTGCTCCATCGACGTCGAGACGCCGATCAGATCGATGCCTTCCAAAAATGCATCGTCGCGGGCCGCGGCGCCAACGGTGGACTCGACAATGTCGAACGCACCGGTGCGCACCATACGCAGCGTGTCCTGCATGTTTACGCCAACCACGTCCAACGGGTTGAAGTTGACCGCCAGCGGGATACCGGTCTTCTTGGCCAAGCCTTCGTAGAACTCCTTCTCCATCTTGGTATGGAATTTGTGCGTCGAGACCAAGCCGGTTGCCCGGATCGCGGTCTCGGCGCTCGCGAAGGTCGTTGCCGCCAGCAAGGTGGCGGCGGCCATAACTGAAACATATCTCATAGCTCGGTTGTCCCTTTCGGTTGGTCCTGGACTACGCTTGGTGGTCTCAGGGCAGTTCCTGAGCGCGGCATTGCCGGAATGTTCCAGCAAATCTGGGGATGTCAGCGGGGGTTTCAGACATCGAAGATTCGACCCCAGCCGCGCACCTGCGCAGGGTCGGCCCCAGCCAGCTTCATCGACTTCCAAAGCGCTGTCGAAACCGTGTCATAGACCGGGATACCGGTTTCAGCCTCGATGACATCTGCGACGCTGGCGCCACGGAAGTTGGTGCAGAAGATGCTGATCGCATCCGGCTTCTCGGCAGCCACCGCGCGGCACATATCGAGGATCTGCGTTTCGGTATAGTCGCTGAAAGAGTAGTTGCCCGGATCCCCCAGATGCCGGTCGGCAACGATGTCGAACCCTTCCGACGTATAGTTCGCATTGATGGCCGACTGGATCTCGTCCAGATACGGGGTCACGAAGGCGATCCGCTTTGCTCCGGTCAACGTCAGGATCTCGTTGAGCGCCAGTACCGAGGAACATGCCAGCGCCCCGGTCCGCTTCTCGATCTCGGCACAAAGATCGCGATCCGCCTGAAATCCCATCCAGCCGGACGATGTGCCGTTCCAGCAAATTGTCTGCACCTTCGCATCCGCCAGCAGGTCTGCCGCCTCGAGCATCGGCACCATCGTGAATTGCCCGAGCGCATCGTCATCCAAAGATATCTTGAGCACGCGGAATCGCCCGAAATGCGCTGTCACGCCGGGCAGATCAGCCAGCATCGCCGCCGTCAGCGGCTCAAGGACCGTATTGGACGACGGCGTGAGCATGCCCATCCGGATCTGCGAAGGTGGAAAGGACATGCACAGCTCCCTGAGTGCAAACCGAAACGGTTTCAGGAGAACTCTATGCAAAGACCACGCCAATTCGCCGGAAATAGTTATAGTAACGTTATATCATAACGAAATTACTCAAGATGAATTCGAAGTTTGTTCCCATTTTGGCACTGTAATTGCAGGAGAGTTAACGGGTGGCCCGGGCTCCCAGGACCAACCGACAGCCCGGGCCCCTTGCGTCAGAAACACAAGGAGCGCCGTTATGTGCGAAACACAGGGAAACCGCAACTTTCCAGATATCTCTGGAATTGACTTCAATCGCCGCAGTTTGCTCAAAACAGGGGCAGCTTCTGCACTAATGTTAGGCACTGGACTTGCGCAGCCTAATATTGCGTCAGCCGCGACCACAGTGAAATCCACTCACGGGACCGGGTTTTGCAACCTTCCACTGTTCCTTTCCCATGCCCGTCAGTCGGCGAAAGAAGATGGGCTGACCCTCGAATTCGTTAACACGCCAACCTTTGCCGAGCACGTGACGTTCCTGGGCACCGGTCTCGTCGATGTCGGCGTGCTGCCCTATACCAGCTTCGTCGCACTCTATGACGCGGGTGCGCCGGTCAGAATTGTCGCCGGTTCGGGGATTGAAGGTTGCGCCATCGTCTCACAGCCGGGCCTCGATACACCCGAGAAGCTGAAGGGCAAAACCCTCGGCACATTCCAGCTCGATACGCTCGAAGTCCTGCCTTACGACTATCTCAAGGCCAATGGCGTCGCGATGTCTGACGTCAATGTCCGCTATGTAGGAAACACGCCGGAAGCGGTCGAGGCGTTCAAGGCAGGTGCGCTCGACTGGATCTGCACCATCGAACCTTATGCAACCTCTCTGCTGCAGGATGTCGAGGGCAGCCACCTGTTGTCCGACGGCAAGGATATCTACGGCGCCAATTACACCGACTGCGTGCTATGTGCCCGCGACAGCCTGATTGCCGAGAACCCGGATGCGATCAAGGCACTGATCAAGGCCATGATGAAGTCTCAGGCCGCCTTCGAGCAGGAAACCCAGGCCGTTCTCGATGAGGTTGTGGGCACCTACTACAAAACCTCGATGGAGAACGCCGTTATCGGCGCGACCAAACAACCGCCAATGGTTGATCAACGGGCCAATACCGACTTCATCCTGGGCCGCACGGACAGCCTGATGGAGATGGGCTACATCAAGGCGAAGCCCAAGCCGGACGCCATCAACTGGTCGATGCTTGAGGCGGTGATTGCCGAGAACCCCGATCTCTACGCATCGCTCAAGATCAAGTCGGCTTGATGGCAGCCACCGACACTGCGGTCGGCGGGGTTCAGTCCCCGCCATCCGCGCTGGCCGAGCTTTGGCAGCGGATGGCGCCCAAGATCGGCTGGACCATCGTCTCGGTGGGGCTCTTCGCCCTGATCTGGGAATTCCTTTGGCTGATCGGCTGGGCCGACCCGAAGTTGTTGCCGCCGCCGCACATCTTTATGGGAGACATCGCGGCGCAGGCCAAGAATTTCAACACCGCTCAACGTTGGCAGATCGGTGCGGGCGCAACGGATGCGCCATCACCCGAGATGGCCGTGTTGATCACGATCTTCTCGACGACCTATCGCGTGATCCTGGGGCTGTTTCTGGCCGCACTTGTCTCGATCACGGTCGGCGTCGCCGTGCGTTACTGGAAGCTGTTCGAGAACCTCACGCTCCCGACCATCACCCTGCTTGCGCCAGTTTCACCCATCGCATGGCTGCCCGTGGCGATCTTCCTCTTCGGGATCGGCGATGCGCCGGCGATCTTCATGGTGTTCATCGCGTTGTTCTTCACCATGACACTGGCCACGATCACGCAGATCGACAGCGTCAACAAGAACTACATCAACGTCGCCCGCACAATGGGGGCCAGCAAGCAGCAGATCTATACCCGCGTCATCCTGCCCGCGATCCTGCCGGGGCTTCTTGTAGTCCTGCGTCTCAACCTCTTCGGCGCGTGGATGGTCGTCCTGATCGCCGAGGCGACTGGCGTCGGATACGGGCTCGGCCAGGTGATCATGCTCGCCAGAAACACGTTCAATCCGGGGCTGGTGTTCTTCACCATCGTCCTGATCGGCTGCACGGGGTTTCTGTTCGACTACGGTCTGCGGATGCTGCAGACGCGCATCCTGTACTGGGTGCCCAAGGGGCAAGGGAGCCTGGGATGACTGCTGCCATTTCCTGCACAGGTACCGGCAAGATCTGGGCCATCGGCACCCGGCGCGCGCACGAGGCGATCGCCACCATCGATCTGGATGTAGCACCGGGAGAGTTCGTCGTTCTGCTCGGCCCATCGGGCTGCGGTAAGTCCACCCTGCTCTACCTGGCCGCCGGGCTGGAGGAGGCAACCTCCGGCGAGATCACGTCGTTCGGCCAGCCTATCGCAGGGCCCGGGCCCGACCGCAGCCTGATCTTTCAGGAGACATCGCTGTTCCCGTGGCTGACCGTCGGGCAGAACGTGACATTCGGCCTTTCGCTGGGCGGGGCGAACGCTGAAAAACGCCATCAGGTCGCCGAGGATGTTCTATCCAAGGTTGGCCTGCGTGCTGCCATCGACAAGCGACCCGACGAGCTTTCCGGCGGAATGCGCCAGCGCGTCGCCGTCGCCCGCGCGCTCGCCATGGAGCCGAAGGTCCTGTTGATGGATGAGCCTTTCGCAGCGCTTGATGTCCAGACGCGCGCCAAGATGCAGGATTTCCTGCTCGACGTCTGGCGCGGTTCCGGTGCTTCGGTCCTGTTTGTCACCCACCATATCGACGAGGCCGTCGCACTGGCGGATCGCGTGGCCGTCTTCACGTCGCGCCCAGGGCGGATCAAAGAAATCGTCCCCATCGACATGCCGCGCCCGCGCGATCCGTTCTCGCCCGAAGGCCATGCGCTGCGCCAGCATCTGACCGACATCCTCAGCGCCGAGGTCGACCGGGCCTTCGCCGAACAGGAAGCGTTGGTCTGACCAGCACAAAAACCGTCCGAGGGGGACAGACATGACTGCAAGCATCGTTCGCGCCAGACACGTTATCACTGGCGTAAAGGACCGCCACGCTTGGGACCAGATCGACGATGGCGCGGTGCTGGTCGAAGACGGCAAGGTCCGGGCCATCGGGCCATTCGCCGAGATCAGCGCCGCCCATCCCGAACTGCCCGTCCACGGCACCGGCAAACAGGTTCTCCTGCCCGGCTTCGTCAACGGCCACCACCACGTGGGACTGACCCCGGTGCAGCTCGGCTCTCCCGACATGCCGCTCGAGCTTTGGTTCATCACACGTTTGGTCTGTCGGGCGGTGGATCTCTACCTCGACACGCTCTACTCGGCGTTCGAGATGATCGCCTCGGGCGTGACGACGGTCCAGCATATTCACGGCTGGATCCCCGGCAAGCTCGACACGGTAACCGCGGGTGCCAACGATGTCCTGCGCGCCTATAACGACATCGGGATGCGTGTCAGCTATTCGTTCGCGCTGCGCGACCAGAACCGGCTCGTCTACATGGACGACGCCGAATTCGTCGCCTCATTGCCGCCGGATCTGCAGCCACCGATGGAACGCCACTTCGCGCGCTTCGGCATGGATCTCGACGATTTCATGGACATGTTCGAGGCTCTGCACAGCCAGCACCACAACCATGACCGGATCGGGATCCAGCTTGCGCCTGCCAATCTTCATTGGTGCTCGGACACGGCGCTGACGAGACTGGCCGAGACCTCGGAGAAATACGACGCACCGCTGCACATGCATCTGGTCGAGACCGCCTTCCAGAAAGAGTACGCAAAGCGGCGCGGCGGCGGCACGGCGCTGGAATACATTGACCGTTTTGGTCTGCTCGGTCCGCACATGACGCTGGGCCACGGGGTCTGGCTGAACCAGTCCGATATCGAGCGCGTGGCCGAGACCGGCACAAACATCTGTCACAACTGCTCGTCCAACTTCCGTCTGCGCTCGGGCGTCGGTCCACTCAACAGCTGGGAGAAGCATGGCGTCAACACAGCCATGGGCATGGACGAGGCGGGGATCAACGATGACCGCGACATGCTGCAGGAACTGCGGATGGTGCTGAACGCGCACCGCACACCGGGGCTGGACGACAGCGTGCCGACGGCGGCGCAGGTGCTGCGCATGGCAACCTCGGGCGGTGCGGCGACGACCGCGTTCCGCGGTCAGATCGGCAAGCTCGAGGAAGGCCTGGGTGCGGACATGGTGCTGATCGACTGGGACAAGCTGGCCTATCCCTATCTGGACCCCGATTACCCGGTGCTCGATGCCGTGATCCAGCGGGCCAAGACCGACGGCGTCGACATGGTGATGTGTGCCGGTGACGTGATCTACGAGGGAGGGACATTCACGAAGATGGACCACAAGGCAGCACTTGAAGAACTGCGCCGTGACCTTACCCGAGCGCTGACCGAAGAAGAGGTCGAGCGCAAGGGTCTGGCCAAACAACTGCTGCCCCACGTCCAGAAGTTCTATGACGGGTATTTCGATCCAGAGGCGCTGCAACCTTTCTACCGCCCAAGCTCGATGGTTTAGCGCCCGGAGAGACCCTGCTGCGCCTCTGATACATCTGCCCGGCCGGAGGTGGCACGCGACACGGCCCACATGCACGACCGGACTTGGCTTCCATAGAAGGATGGCAGTGCCCGAGTTGCGCGATACTGACGTGAACTCGAGTTCTGTCTGCCTCCCTGTTTGCTTTCCTCGACCTCACCCATGAAGACCATGCAAAGGCGCTGGGGTTCGAGGAACATCCAGAGGCCGTAGATACGACGTCATCGTCCGTCTCTCCGGAGTTTCGCGAATTCAAGCGATCACGACCAGTGCAATCAACGCGTTTGTCGGCCTCAAGGTCCGGGACTATGTGGCGGCACTCGGCGGTGAGATGGGTCTGAACGTGCCGGCCTGCGAAGCGACCACAGGCGCGATGGACGATACTTTGGGCACGGATCAACGAACCGCCGCCGAAGGCACGTCATCATTGTGAACGCAAACATGGCCGACGCGATCCGTTCGCGCATGGTGCAAAAGGGGCTGGGCTGGCGTGACTTCGCGTTGGCCGCCTTCGACGGTGGCGGGCCTTTGTAGGACGAGGGTTTTGGCGGCAATGCCGTGTCAATCCCGCTGGCTTAAAATCAAAGCACTCCACGATCGCAAAGGCTTGGCGCACATCAATCGCCGCAACCGAACAGCGGCGCACCCTTAGCGACCGATAACCCGCACTGGTCGGGTCAGTTGAAGCGGGTTGCCATCATCAACCTGCGATGCCAACGCTTTGTCAGACCGCAGTGTTCCTCGGAAATGGCAGCCATCATGATGAGATTCATCCAGCCCGTCCTGACGGTATTCCTTCTCGCTCTCACCTACATCGCACCGGCGGGCGCGAATGAGCCGAGGATCGGCCTCGTGCTCGGCGGAGGTGGGGCTGCGGGCGTCGCCCATGTCGGCGTCATCCGCGAGCTCGAACGGCTCGGCATTCGCCCCGATGTCGTATCTGGCACCAGCATGGGAGCGATCATCGGAGGCCTTTATGCGGCGGGCTATACGCCCGACGATCTCGAACGCGTCGCATTGGAGATCGATTGGGGGAGCATCCTGAACGACTCGTCGGACCGCCGGTTCGAACACCCGCTCCGACGCGACAGCCGCCTCGAACCGCTGAGCGTTCAGGCCGATCTCCCGATCGGGATCGGAGATGGCGGCGTTCAACTGGATGCCGGACTGGTGGACGGCGTCAAGCTCACCTCGATCCTTGCTCAGTTGACGACCCAAGTGAACCAGATCAACGACTTCGATCGTCTGCCGATCCCGTTCCGGGCCGTCGCAACGGACCTGACGACCGGTAAGCCGGTTATCCTGGGTCGCGGCCCGCTGGTCGACGCACTGAGGGCATCGATGTCGATCCCGGCCCTGTTTCCGCCCGTCAACATCGATGGCCGATTGCTCGTCGATGGCGGCGTGTCGAACAACTTGCCGATCGATGTCGCGCGCGCGATGGGTGCGGACATCGTCATCGTCTCATCGATCCCTCCGGCCGAGAAGAAGACCGAAGAGCTCGGCTCTTTCGGCGCATCGCTTGGCCAGACCCTGTCGATCTTCATCCATGCACGCACCCGCGATCTGATCGCGACACTGGGACCGCAGGATATCCTGCTGGTGCCCGATGTCGGCGCGGTCGGTATGCTCGACTTTGCCGAAGCTCCCGAGACCATCATCAAGGGCGCCGATACAGTGGCAGCACAGGAAGACAGGCTTCGGGCAGTTGCGGACGGGCGTGTTGCACTCCGTCCGCGGCCCGAGGTTGGCAACATCCGGGATGCGCCGGTCCGCTATGATCGCATCGCGGTCGAGTATGACGGTGTCCTGGATCCGGAGATCATCCGCAGGCGCCTGAACCTGCCAGACAGCGGAACCACAACGGGCCGCCAGATCGAAGAGGCGGTGGCGCGGGTTTATGGCCTCGATCTGTTCGACAACGTCGTCTACCGGCAGGAGAGGTCCGGCGGTGAGGACACTCTGGTCATCCAGGCCTCGCAACGCAATGACGGCCTGGCGCGGCCGCGGTTCGGCGTTGCCCTGAACGACACATTCGGCGGCGATGGCGGGTTCATCCTTGCCCTGGGTGGCAGTTTTACCGAGTTGAACTCCCTGGGCGCACGGATCGACACAGACTTTGCCTTCGGGCAGACGGATGTGGCCAGGTTGCGGTTCGAACAGCCGCTAGATCTGGACCAGGAATTTCACTTCCGGGCGACCGGATCCTACTTCAACACCAGCGGCACCATCTTTGAAGACCTTGACGACCCGCTGTCCGAGATCGACGTCGAACAGACGAGCATCACTGCCGAGCTTTTCTGGACACCCGGGGACTGGGGCCGCATCGGCGTCGGTGCGGGCTTCGTGCACCAGACCGTCGACATACCGACGGGGACGTTTGCGGGAACCGACACGGGCAGGATTGTCGAAGACCAGATACCCCTCTCACTCTCGCTCGACTACGACACGCTCGACGATCCGGACCTGCCCCGGTCCGGCATCCAGGTCGGCGTAAATTACAGCTACGATCTGGCGGATGAAGAGAGCCCGAGCAGCATAATCCTTGATGCACTCGGCGCATACTCGCGCGGGCAGAACACCTTCTCGGCCTTTTTCGCCGCCGAAGGAGAGCTTGACCCGCAGGGCTTCGACCCGCGCTTCATCGGTGGTTTCCAGAACCTGTCGGGCCTGAGCGAAGGAGAGCTTCTGGGCAATGTCACGGCACTGGCCGGACTGCGCTACTATCGCCGGTTCGGCTTCGAGCATCCGTTCGGCAGAGAGGCCTTCGCGGGCGGCAGCGTCGAATTTGGCGGTGCATTTGCCGACTGGGACGACGTCGGGGGCGATGGTAGCTTCCTGGCCGGTTCCCTGTTTGCCGGCGTCCAGACCCCGTTCGGCCCGCTGATCCTGGGCTTTGGCGCCGCCGAGCAGGGCCAGTACGCCGGGACACTAGATCTGGGCTTCCGGTTCTGATGGCGCGGCGTTCGACCACCGACCCGACACGCCAATGGTTTCCGGTGAGATCCCTGTCGAAGTGCCAGACACTTGACCGTCGTCCCCGCCCTGATCAAATGGACCCATGGCCGAGATACGCTTCTATCATCTGACGGACAGCCCGATCGAGCGCACGCTTCCGGTGATGCTCGAGCGGACGCTGGCGCGGGGTCAGCGCGCCGTCGTGCGCGGTGGCCATCCCGATCGGCTCCGCTTTCTCGACGCACAACTCTGGACCTTCACCGATGAGAGCTTCCTGCCGCACGGAATTGATGGCGATCAGACACCAGACTGCCAGCCGATCTGGCTGACAGAAGGCCCCGAGCGGCCGAACGATGCCAAGACCCTGTTTCTTATCGATGGTGCCGAACCGGATTTCTCTGAGATCGAAGATCTTGAGCTGACAGCGATCCTGTTCGACGGGCACGACCCGGCGGCGGTCGAGAGTGCGCGGGGACACTGGAAAGCCACCGTCGCTGCCGGGTTGAAAGCTGTCTACTGGGCTCAAGAAAACGGGCGCTGGGTCCAGAAGGCGCAGTCCGGCACGCCGGACTGATTACTGCTTTGCAACAGGTTAAGCTGCCTTGGCGCGCGCGATTGCCTCGAGGATCATTTCCTTGGCACGCGCTGAGTCGCCCCAGTTCTCGACCTTGACCCACTTGCCGGGTTCCAGATCCTTGTAGTGCTCGAAGAAGTGACCGATCTGATCGCGGGTGATCTGCGGGAGATGCTCGAACTCCGTCACGTTGTCATAGCGCTTCGAGATTTTGGGCGTCGGCACGGCGACGACCTTCTCATCCTGGCCCTTCTCGTCCTCCATCACCAAGACACCGACGGGGCGGCAAGACATTACACAACCGGGCACCAGCGGGCGCGTGTTCGCGATCAGGACATCGATTGGATCGCCATCGTCCGACAGCGTATGCGGCACGAACCCATAATTTCCCGGATACCGCATCGGCGTATAGAGGAAACGGTCGACAAAGAGTGTTCCGGAGTCCTTGTCTAGCTCGTACTTGATCGGCTCCCCGCCAATCGGAACCTCGACGATGACGTTGATTTCTTCGGGCGGATTCTCACCGATCGAGATGGCATCGATGCGCATGGCGTCACTCCGGTTGGTCTCTTTTGTGCGGACGGGTAACGCCCAGCCTGTTATGTTGCAATGCACAAAAACAGCGCAGCCGTGACAACGCTAACCGGCTTTGTCATAACGCGATGCGGATTTGCTTGATGGGGCCAGTATGGCTGAGGGGCGCATTTTTATCAGTTACCGGCGTGGCCCAGACAACGATGCTGCGGCCCGTTTGTACGATCAGTTGGCGCGACACTTCGATGAAGATCGTCTTGTTTTCGACATCGACGTAATCCCGCTAGGCTACGACTTTCACGACTTTCTGGAAGGCGCAGTTGGTGGATGCGCCGCGTTCCTGGCGGTGATCGGCCCGGGCTGGGCAGCGGCCGTGGACCGATTGCAGAACGAAAGCGATTGGGTCCGGATCGAGATCGCGGCGGCGCTGGGCCGCGGCGAAGTCCCGGTCATCCCGGTCTTTGTCAACGATGCGCGCATGCCAATGGTGCATGAACTGCCAGATGATCTGATGAAATTGCCGCGCAGGAATGGAATCGAGATCCCGCACGCGCATTTCAACGCCGTCGTCGCGCGCCGACTGGTGACGGCGCTGGCCGAGGTGCTCGACCGGGACGATCCGACAATTCCAAAGGCCGCTGAAACACCGGCGCCATATGTCGCGAAACCAGAGCCCGAGAAACCCGCGCTGCCGGAGCCCGGCACGATCTTTCGCGATGTGCAGGAACCCTGGTGCCCGGAGATGGTGGTGATCCCGACGGGAACGTTCCTGATGGGCTCGACCGATGCGGAGGCGAAGAAGTGCGACGTTCCGGATGAATTTGCCGCCTGGGAAAGACCGCGTCACGAGGTCGAGATTTCTAAACCCTTTGCATTGGCGCGATACACCACGACATTCGGGGAATACGATGCCTTCTGCGAGGCGACGGACCGCGACAAACCGAAGGACGAAGGCTGGGGCCGTGACCGCCGCCCGGCAATCAATGTGACCTGGCACGATGCCGTCGCCTATTGTGAATGGTTGTCGGAACAGACCGGCCACACCTTTCGGCTGCCTTCGGAGGCAGAGTGGGAATATGCCTGCCGCGCCGGGACCAAGACGGCGTTTTCGTTTGGCGACGTGATCTCGACCAACCTGGCGAACTATGACGGCAACGACACGGCAGGTGGATCGGATAAAGGCGAATTCCGAGAGAGAACCTTGCCGGTGGACTATCCGGGCTTCGAACCGAATGCCTTCGGTCTGTGGCAGATGCACGGCAATGTCTGGGAATGGTGCGCCGATCACTTCGCTGACAATTATGAGACCCCGCGGAGACAAGTGCCATTCACGGCTTCACAGAGTGATACTCTGCGGGTGCTGCGCGGTGGTTCCTGGCTCAACTATCCACAGGGCCTCCGCTCCGCGCTCCGCAGCAGGAACGCTCCCGGCGACCGTTACAGGGGCATCGGGTTCCGCCCCGCGAGGACGCTCCTTACCCCTTGAAGCTTTACCTCTTTACTTCCTTTGGGGGGTAAGACGGTATGCGCCACTGGTCTGAGCATACCGCCGAACGGGGGCGTTCGACGCGCTTACGCGGCCCCACCGGGGCCACGGTCGCGTCTCACCCCCAGAAAGAATTTTGTGAGCCTTTGCAAAATGAAAAGCCCGGACCCTTCCGCCCGGGCTCCCATAGCTCAGTATCTCAAGCCGATTACAGCAGCGGCGCGATGACCAGGCTGACGATGGCCATCACGTTGATCAGGATGTTCATCGACGGACCCGAGGTGTCCTTGAACGGATCGCCAACTGTGTCGCCGACGACCACGGCCGCATGGGTTTCGGTACCCTTGCCGCCGAAGTTGCCCTTCTCGACGTACTTCTTGGCGTTGTCCCAGGCACCGCCCGCGTTCGCCATCATCAGTGCCATCAGGACGCAGCCGAGCAGCGCACCGGCGAGCATACCGCCCAGCGCCTCCGGCCCGATCACGACGCCGACAACCGGCGGCGCGCCTACGGCAATAACACCCGGCAGGATCATCCGCTTCAAGGCCGCGGTGGTCGCGATCTCGATGCACTTGGCGCTGTCCGGATCGGCCTTGCCCTCCATCAGGCCCGGGATCTCCCGGAACTGGCGGCGGATCTCGTTGATCATGTCGAAGGCCGCGTCGCCCACGGCGGTCATGGTGATGGCCGAGACCAGGAACGGGATACATCCGCCAATGAACAGGCCGACCAGCACGACCGGGTCATCCAGCCGTAGCTCGAACCCATCGTTGTGGAGCCCCACCGTCTGCACGAAGGCTGCGATGATGGCGAGAGCCGCAAGCGCTGCCGCGCCGATCGCGAAGCCTTTGCCGATGGCAGCAGTGGTGTTGCCCAGCTCATCCAGCGAGTCCGTGATTTCACGGACTTCCGCGCCCATTTCACCCATCTCGGCGATACCACCGGCGTTATCGGCTACCGGACCATAGGCATCGATGGCCATGGTGATGCCGACCGTCGCCAACATCCCGACCGCCGCAACGCCAACGCCGTAAAGCCCGGCGAGCGAGGTCGACACATAGATGATCGCGGCAAGCACCAGCAGCGGGATCACGACGGATTGCATACCCACGGCAAGGCCGGTGATCATCACGGTCGCAGGGCCGGTCTCGCCCGAGGCCGCGATTTTGCGGACCGGCGCGGCAGCCGTATAGTACTCGGTGACCAGGCCAATGGCCACGCCACCCGCCGCACCACAGATCACGGCGAACCAGATGCTCATCGGCAGACCCAGCGCCATGATCAACCCGGCCGCACCAATTAGGAACAGAACCGGCGCGCCCAACGTACCGGTGCGCAGTGCCGCGGCAGGCTCCTTGGAGGACTGGCTCTTGACCACGAAGATCATGATGATCGAGGCGATCAGCCCCAGCCCCGCAAGTGCCAGCGGCAGGAACATCATCGAGGCCTTCATCTCGGTGAAGGCTTCTTCGGTCAGATCCATACCGAACGCGCCATTGAACGCGGCCAGCGACAGGGTCGAGGCGATCGCGATCGTCGCGATCATCGAGCCGCAATAGGATTCGAAGATGTCCGAGCCCATGCCTGCCACGTCGCCGACATTGTCGCCCACATTGTCGGCGATCACGCCCGGGTTGCGAGGATCGTCCTCGGGAATTCCGGCTTCGACCTTACCCACGAGGTCAGCGCCCACATCCGCCGCCTTGGTGAAGATACCACCGCCGACACGGCTGAACAGTGCCACCGTCGAGGCCCCCATCCCAAAGCCTTCCAGGCTGTGCGCATCGCCACCAATGTAGACGTAGAGACCGCCAAGCCCGATCAGACCCAGCGCCGCCACGGACAGGCCCATGATCGACCCGCCGAAAAACGCGACCGTCAGGGCCGAGGCCGCACCATCGGTCTGAGCCGCGGTTGCCGTGCGCACGTTCGCCTTGGTGGCCGAGTACATGCCGATCCAACCGGCGATCGACGAGGAAACAGCACCCGTGATCACAGCGATTCCGACATTCGCATTCAGGAAGACAAAGGTCAGCGCGACCTGAACGGCGAGGAAGATCAGAAGAATCGAGTATTCCCGCTTCATGAAGACCATGGCGCCTTCATGGATCTGGTCGCCAATCTTCTTGATGTTGGCTTCGCCCTCGGGATACTTCATCACCATCCCATAAAGCACGTAGGCGACGACCAGGCCGATGACGCCCAGTATCGGTGGTAGGAATTCCATTACTCTCTTCCCCGTCTTGTCGTGGTTTGGAAGCCCGGCCGGGCCCCATGGATGTCCCTTGACGCGCGCAGGGACGCGCGGTTTGGGCGCCTCCCGGAACGCGGGCGTGCGCCGTATAGGCCGCATTCCGTGGCCTGTCCAGCACCTGCGACACTCAGGCCGCGCCGGGGGCATTGCGACAGTCATTTGACTCGGCGCGTGTCGCGGATGCAGAGTCGCACACAGGGCGCGAAGATGCGTGGATGACGTCCTGAACGGACAAGCAAGAAGGGCGGTTGCTTGGACGACACTCTGATGATGGAAATGGACCCAGCCGAGAAAATCCTGGTCGAGACGGATGTCTCACGGGGCGACGCCGTGCGCGCACGGATGCAGTACCTGATCTCGCAGAACGGTGCGATCCTTACTCAGACGCAGTTCGCTGATGCCAAGGCAGGCGCCCTGATGACGATCCTGGGCCTGGTCGCAGTCAAGGGATCGGCCCCGGCCATCACGATCATCCAGAACCCGCTGGAGATGCTGGCGATGGCGACGATCATTCTTTCGATCGGGTTCTGTCTAGTGACTCTCATGCCCCGGTTTTCTGGCTTCAAACCCGATGCCGAGCCACCGCGACACGATCGATACACGTGGCTCTTCGTGGCGATGCCCCGGTACTCGGCCGAACTGCACGGCGAATTCGCGCGCGAAGCCGAGTTCGGCGCACTGTTGAATTCGGTTGCCACCAGCAATGTCGGCGCGTCCCGCGTGCTCGCCCGCAAATTCATGATGCTGCGCTATGGCTTCATCACGGGCTTTATCGGCTGCGGGCTCCTTCTGATCGCCACCAACATCTGAGTACGGCCCTCGGACGCCCAACGGATCCCGGCACAAATGCGCATCACGGATGCCTGATCCGAACACCCAGACTCACCCGTGTAACAATTTTCACAGCGCGATTCGGTCTTTTCACGTCAGAAGCATCACACAAGACATCCGCAATGCGGGACCGAGGATGATGCCGTTCGAAAGCCCACACCACCTGATCGACACCGCGAGCATCATCAACACCGAGGATGATGTCTCGAACGGTGACGCCATGCGGGCCCGCATGAGCTTTCTGACTGCACAGAACAGCGCGATCCTGACCCAGACGCAATTCGCCGATGCAAAGGCGGGCGCGTTGATGACGATCCTGGGCTTGGTCGCGATCAAGGGGTCTGCCCCGGCGCTGGTGATCATTCAGGACCCGCTCGAGATGTTGGCGATGGCCATCATCATCCTGTCCATCTTCCTGTGCCTGTCGACAATCATGCCCCGCATTGTCGGTTTCACGAACGACGCGGTACCGCCGAGCGGCAACCGGTTCACCTGGCTGTTCCTGACAATGCCCGGATACACCGACGACATGCACGGCGCATATGCCCGCGAAACCAAGTTCGGCGACCTTCTCAACTCCATTGCCGCCAGCAACATGGGCGCCTCACGCATCCTCGCCCGCAAGTTCATCATGCTGCGACGCGCCTTTTTGACCGGCTTCGCAGGATCCGCACTCTTGCTGTTCGCCAGCAATACCTGAGCGTTTGGCAGGACACGCGGCCGTATAGGCATTGGCGGTAATCGCGCTGGTCAAATCATCAATGCGGGTCTAGATTTCCCCCGGGCAACGGGACGGATCTCCACCATATGTCGACCACAGCGAAGTCCTCGCGCAAAAAGGACAAGAACCGCAAGGACAGTCAGCTTGTTATCCGCATCTCGAAGGAAGAACGCGACGAGTTCGTCGAGTTGTGCGATGATCTGGACACAAGTGCCGCGCGCGAGATCCGCCGCTTCATCCGGGATTTCGTGAAAAAGCACGAAGGCTGACTGGACGCTAAGACCCGGAGAAGCTTGATTGAAACCGTCCAAGAGCAGGTTAATATTCTGAGATGTCGATTACAGAGCTTGTGGCGCAACCGGCCACACCCGAAACCGCTGCCTTCACCAACGTCGACGACGGCGACGCCGTGCGCGCAAGGATCCACTACCTCGTGGCACAGAACAACGCGATCATCGTGCAGACCCAGTTTGCCGATGCCAAGGCGGCCGCTCTTTTGACGCTGATGGGTCTGCTGGCATTGCGCGGGCCCGTGCCGATCTCGTCCGGTCCACTCGGCCCGCTCGCTCTCGGCACGCTGGCGCTGATCACGGTGTCCATCCTGCTGTGTCTCTGGGCTCTGACCCCGCGATTTCGCGGACGTATCGGCAAATCCAAGGGCGCTCCGGGTGACCGGTTCACCTGGACGGTCCTGTCGAACCCAGACACGGCGATGCATGATCATGCCGACTTCGCCCGTTCGGGCGACTTCGCTCAACTGATCAATTCGATTTCGATGAGCAATGTCGGCGCATCAATGGTCCTGCGCCGGAAGTTCAATGCGATGCAGGTGGCGTTCGGGTGCGCCGTGCTCGCGATTCTCAGTTCGGTGTTTTCACTCGTGACCTGACGGTCAGACCTCAAGCCGCCGCATCGTCGATCGCGGCAAGGGTCGCATCCCAGGCCAGCAGGATCGATGCGTGCCGGTTCTTGTAGTCCTTTGCGGGCAGCAGCGCTTCAAGCTCGCCGAAAGGCGCTCCGGGAACCGCCCCTCCGGTCTTCAACATCGCCTTCAACTCGTCTCGGCCGGTCTCGACCTCGGCGCGCGTGCGACCGATGACCTGAGCCCCCAGAACTGAAGCCGAGGATTGGCCCAGTGCACAGGCCTTCACGTCCTGTGCGAAGTCATCGACCCGGTCACCGTCCATGACAATGTCGATGGTGACGGTCGATCCGCACAGCGGTGAGCGCTTCGTTGCCGACCCCGTCGCGTCGTCCAACCGCCCAATATGCGGAATCTCCGCCGCCAGCGCGAGAATGCGCTGCGAGTAGAGCTTCATCAGATCCTGGGTCACTGCCGACATGGACGCCTCCGTTGACAGCCCGTAAATAGCGCTGCCGGGGCGGAACGGAAACCCCCGCCCCATCGCAGAGGTGGTAAATGTCTACAGGCAAACCAGAAAGCCCGCTGCCAGGACCCTTTGACCCGGCGACGCTCGTCTACAATGACGCTGGCTTGATCCCGGCGATTGCCCAGCAGCATGACACCGGCGAAGTCCTGATGATGGCGTGGATGAACGCCGAGGCAGTGGCAGAGACGCTCGCGTCCGGCCGCGTGACCTACTGGTCGCGCTCACGCCAGGCCTTCTGGAAGAAGGGCGAAAGTTCGGGTCACGTCCAGCATCTGATCGCGCTTCGTGTCGACTGCGATCGGGACTGCCTGCTGGCTCTGGTCGATCAGATCGGCCCGGCCTGCCACACCAACCGCCGCTCCTGCTTTTATACGGACATCCGGGACGGCGCAGAACACGAGATCCTGATGGTGCAAGCGACTTGAACAAGATCCGGTCGTCAGGCACCATCTGCGACGGAATGCCCCAGAGAGGCGCCTTCGTGGAGGAAACGCTCGATGACGACTCAAACTGCTTCACCCGCTGCCCTGCCCGAGGTTCGGCCGATCACCCGCGCCGACGTCATGCAGGCACTGAATGCCGGTCTCGCGGATCTTGCCGCGGCACCAATCTACAGCCTGTTCTTCGGTGCCGTGTTCTCGCTGATCGGCATCGTGATCATGATCCTGATGGTGGTTCAGGGCTCAAGCTACTGGGTCCTGCCGCTCGCCGCAGGCTTCCCGCTGATCGGACCTTTCGCAGCCGTTGGGCTCTACGAAATCTCGCGCCGCCGCGAGAATGGACAGGATCTCTCCTGGTCGGTGGTCCTCGGTGCGATCATGCGCGAAGGCAAGACACAGATCCCGTCCTACGCCTTTGTCGTTCTGTTCGTGTACCTGATCTGGGTCTATCTCGCGCACCTGGTCTTCGCACTGACCTTCGGCCTGAAGCCGCTGACGAACGTCATGACCTCGTTCGACCTGCTGCTCTCCGGTCCCGGTCTCACGATGCTGTTCTTCGGAACCGTGGTCGGCGGGGCCGTCTCGGCCTTCCTCTTTTGCATCTCGGTCATCACCGTGCCGATGCTGATGGATCGAGAGATCGACGTCGTCTCGGCCATGGTGACCTCGGTCCGCGCGGTTATCGCCAGCCCGCAGCCGATGCTCTTTTGGGGCATCCTGCTTGCCGTCGTGATGGCGGTCGCCATGGTGCCGCTGTTCCTTGGCGTGCTCCTCGCCTTCCCAGTACTGGGCCATGCAAGCTGGCACCTGTACCGCCGGGTCATACCCGCAGAATAACCCCCGCCCCGTCGCGAAGGCGTCACGATTGAGCGCCTTCGCCGACAAATGGAGCGCCCGTTTCAATCGCGACGCGCTGCGGCGCCTCGCGCTCGGCCTTGCGGTCGGCGCCGTCGGCGGTTTGATCGCCGAGCATTTCCACGTCCCGCTCGCCTGGATGCTGGGCCCGCTTTTCTTCTGCATGGGCGCGAGCGTCGCCGGGCTGCCGGTGCTTGTGCCGATGTGGTTGCGCGGGAACTTCATGCTGATCATCGGCCTGTTCCTGGGCGAAAGCTTCGAGGGCATGGACGCTGAAGTCGTACTGCGCTGGCCGATCTCCATCGCGGGCGCCGTGCTCTACATGCCGCTCGCCACAGCACTGACCTACCTCTACTACCGCCACCTCGTCCGCGAGGATCGCATGACGGCAATCTGCTCCTCGATCCCCGGCGGTCTGACAGCGGTCGTGCTGATCTCTGGCTCACTCGGCGCGGACGAGCGCAACGTCGCGCTCGCGCAATCGCTCAGGATCGCCTTCGTGGTCTGCATGGCGCCGCTCGTGGCCTTCGGGTTGATGGGATACTCCGCCCCCGGACATGACCTGTTTGACGGGCAGGATCTGATCTCCCTCCCGGATCTCGCGATCCTCACTACCAGCTCCGTCGGGCTGATCTGGCTCCTGCGGAATTCCGGCATCCCGATCCTGCCAATGATCTGTCCCCTGATCGCGTCCGCGGTCCTGCGCCTCGGCGGCGTGATCGAGGGCGTCCTGCCGCATTGGCTCGTCGAGGTCGGGCTGCTGGTGCTCGGCGCCTCTGTCGGCACACGGTTCCACGGCATTCCGATAAAACGCCTCCTCAGCTTCGGCGCCCTGACCTTCGGCGGCACCGCGATCCTGATGGGAGTCGCCGCATTGCTTGCCATAATCGTCAGTGCGTTGACCGGGCAGGACCTGATCGCGCTGCTTCTTGCCTATGCGCCCGGCGGCGTTGCCGAGATGAGCCTGATTGCCTTCGCCATCGACGCCGATTCCGGGTTCGTGGCAGTCCACCACATAGTCCGAATCGTCTTTGTTATGGTAACGGTCCCCGCGTTGGCTGCTTGGGTGGCCAAAGTTCACGAGAGGCCGCCGCCATGACCCTGAAGATCACCGGGGCGCGCATTGTCCTGCAAGACGATGTGGTCGAAACCGATCTGCGGATCGAAGATGGCATGATCGAAGCGATCGGAACATCCGCACCCGCCGCACACCAGATCGACGGCTCCGGCCTGATCCTCGCGCCCGCGCTGATCGACATTCACGGCGACGCGTTCGAGCGCCAGATCATGCCGCGGCCTGGCGTCTTCTTTCCGATGGAAGCCGCCCTGCTGGACACCGACCGGCAACTCGCCGCGAACGGCATCGCCACCGCCTATCATGCGCTGACGCTCAGTTGGGAACCTGGCCTGCGCTCGGTCGATCGCGGCCGCGCCATGGTCGAAGGGCTCGACGCCCTGCAAGGCCGGCTGACGGTCGAGAACCGCATCCAGTTGCGGTGGGAGACCTTTGCGTTCGAAGCCTTCGGCCTGATGAGCGATGTCCTGAACGGTCCGCTGACCCCGTCAATCGCCTTCAACGATCACACGTCGATGTCGATGCGGGCATTCGATGTTCCCGTCCAGCAGCGCGCCTTCGAGCAATCACCTGATTTCTCCATCGCGGCGCTCGACGATGAACGGCTGAAGACCCGCACCGAAAGCAGCGCAAAGCGCGCCGGGATGAGCAACGACGACTACATCGCCAAGCTGGCCGAGATCTGGGACCGCCGGGCTCAGGTCGACGGTGCGATCCGTCAGGTCGCCGCCTTGGGACGCGAAACGGGTGCGTCGATGCTCAGCCATGACGACACGCGGATCGAAACCCGCAACTATTACCGTGATCTGGGCGCCTCGATTGCCGAGTTCCCGATGACGACCGAGGTCGCGAACGAGGCGCGCGCGAACGGCGATCACATCGTCTTCGGCGCCCCGAACGTGGTGCGCGGCGGCAGTCATATCGGCTCGCCCTCGGCCGCCGAGATGGTCGCCCAAGGTCTCTGCGACGTGCTCGCCTCGGACTATTTCTATCCGTCAATGCTTGCCGCCGTGGCCCGCCTGCATGATGAACGCCGGGCGCCACTGCCTCAGCTTTGGGGCCTCGTGTCCTCTGGCCCCGCGCGCGCATCGGGCCTGACCGACCGCGGAGATATCGCACCCGGCAAACGTGCTGATCTGGTGCTCGTCGACTGGCCCGAGGGCGCCACTCCTGCCGTGAAGATGACCCTCAGCGCGGGCCAGATCGCCTACCAAGCCGATCGCCGTGCCTTGGTAGCGGCCTGATCCCTTGGCGCCACTGCGTGCACGCTACGCCGCCAGATCGCGCTCAATGATCAGCACCCTCAGGCCGGACGCACCGAGCCGCTGCGTTGACCAAGCCCGTAACCGCGTTACCTGACTGCCAGGACAACCAAGAGGTCATCGCCATGCGCGCTCCAGCCTTCGCCGTGCTGCTCTCACTCGTCGCAACCCCGGCGCTCAGCGACATCCGGGTAACCTTCACCGAAGGCGCCCCCAAGGACCGCTTCACGATTGCCAGCACCAGCGATTGCGATATCGGCACGACGGAAATCGTGCTCGACCTCAGTGGCTCGGCCCATGGGTTGATCTTCGACACCACCGGCGCGGGCCAGGGCGTCTCGGTCTATCAACCGTTCGAGATCGTCTCCGGCGCTGGCCTGCTCACCGCACTTCCCAGCGTGCAAGACGGCGATAAGGTCATTCGACTGTCCCTCGCCGAACTGCCGTATGGCCAGACGATCGCCTTCACCATCGATGTCGATGATACCGCCGGGATCTCCGAGACGATGGTGTCCGGCGCCGAGATCACTGGCGCCAGCGTCTCGGTGCACACCCCCGGCAGCGCACAAACGGCAACCTTCGATGCCAGTGCGACGGCGAGCGTTCCGTTGAACGACTGCGTTTCTTGACACCGCGAACCCGTGGCGTCACCCGCGCGTAGGATGGGCGCCTCGCCCATCCTTGGAAAAGATCAGCCCAGCTTCGCCAGCGCGTGGCGCTTCTTGCCCGCCGACAGCTTCAGCGGCTCGGCCATCTGATCCGGCGTGATCATCAGCCCGGCATCGGATACGGCCTGATCGTTCAGCTTGGCACCACCATCGGCGATCAGACGCTTCGCGGCCTTGCCGGACTCCGCAAGACCTGACCGCACGAACAACTGCCCGATCGAGATCCCGGCCTCCGAGAAATCGGATGCCGCCAGCACAACCGTCGGCAGATCATCGCCCGCGCCTCCAGCCTCGAACACCTCGCGCGCTGTCGCCTCCGCCGCCTCGGCCGCTGCACGCCCGTGGCACATGGTCGTAACCTCGTTTGCCAGTACGAACTTGGCGTCGTTGATCTCCTGCCCTTCCAACGCCTCGAGCCGCGCGATCTCATCCAGCGGAATTTCGGTGTAAAGCTTCAGGAACTTGCCGACGTCCGCATCCAGCGTGTTGCGCCAGAACTGCCAGAACTCATACGGGCTCAGCATGTCCTCGTTCAGCCAGATCGCGCCCGAGGCCGACTTGCCCATCTTCGAGCCATCCGCCTTGGTCAGCAGCGGCGAGGTCAACCCGAACACCGTCGCCTCGTTCATCCGGCGGCTCAGGTCGATCCCGTTGACGATGTTGCCCCACTGGTCCGAGCCACCCATCTGCAGCAGGCAGCCATGGCGGCGGTTCAGCTCGCTGAAGTCATAGGCCTGCAGGATCATGTAGTTGAACTCGAGAAAACTCAGAGACTGCTCGCGATCCAGCCGGGACTTCACGCTCTCGAATGCCAGCATCCGGTTCACGCTGAACAGCGAGCCGACCTCGCGCAGGAACGGGATGTATTCCAGCGTATCCAGCCAGTCGGCATTGTTGGCCATGATCGCCTTGCCGTCCGAGCCGTCGCCCGAGGCTCCGAAATCCAGGAACTTGTCGAAGACCCGCCTGATGCCCGCGATGTTGGTGTTGATCATCTCGTCGGTCATCAGCTTGCGCGCATCATCGCGGAAGCTGGGGTCACCGATCTTCGAGGTTCCCCCGCCCATCAAGGCAATCGGCTGATGCCCGGTCTGCTGCAACCAGCGCAGCATCATGATCTGCATCAGCGAACCGACATGCAAGCTCGTCGCGGTGGCGTCAAACCCGATATAGCCGGGAACCGCACCGCGCATGAGGCGCGCGTCCAGGCCCTCCATATCGGTACAGTCCTGGAGAAACCCGCGCGCGATCATCACGCGCAGAAACTCCGATTTCGGCTGGTAGGTCATCGGTCCTTCCTCGTATAAGCAGAGCGCGCCTGATAGCGAAGCGTGTAAGGGATTGAAAGCCATGATCGAGGTCGAGACCCGCAAGCCGATCTGGGCAGCCGGCGTTATGACCGGAACCTCAATGGATGGATTAGACGTCGCAACGGTACTGACCAATGGGCTTAGTATCTCTAGTCTTTGGAATCACTTCAAACCGGTGGAATTCTCGACCGAAGACCGCCTTGTGGTCCAAAAAGCGGTAACACAAGCGCGCAAGAGCCTGGATGAACCAGATGGGCTATATGTCGATATGCATTCTCGGGAGTCTGGCGAAGTATTTTGGGATTACTTTGAAGATCTCTATGGCGTTCTCGACAACTCTCTCGCAGCAGTAGGATTCGGAACGCTTCCCCTTGAAGCAATAGGTGTGCACGGCCAAACAGTCGCTCACGCCCCGGATGAAGGTCTTACACTACAGATTTTTTGTCCCAACCGTCTGATGGAGATACAGGAAGCTCCTGTTGTTTGGGATTTCCGTTCGGAGGATGTTCGCGCCGGAGGTCAAGGTGCACCCCTCGCACCGTTCTATCACTTCGCCCTAGCTAAACACATCGGCGCCACGGAACCCGTCGTCTTTCTGAACATCGGTGGTGTTGCGAACATCACTTGGGTCGACCCCCGCAAAGAATTCCCGGAGGAACCCGGCGCCCTGATGGCCTTCGACACCGGTCCGGGGAACGCACTGGTCAATGACTGGATGTTCGAGAAGACAAAGGTTCTGGTGATGGACGTCGACGGCGGCGCTGCCTCGACCGGGCGCGTGCATCGCGACCGGCTCCAAACCAACTGGGGAAAGGATTACCTGCGCCGACCTGGCCCGAAATCCCTCGACCGCAACGACTTCCATGGGGTTTTGGCCGCGCTGGAGGGCCTTTCGATCAATGATGGCGCTGCGACCCTCACGCAGTTCACGGTCGATTGCGTGGTCGAAAGCGTTCGTCACATGCCATCGCCACCGACGCGCTGGCTGGTCTGCGGCGGTGGGCGGCACAACCAGACCATGATGCAGATGCTGCAAGACCGCCTCGATGCTCCGGTTGAGCCGGTCGAAGCGGTCGGCCTCGACGGAGACATGCTCGAGGCTCAGGCCTTCGCCTACCTCGCCGTCCGGGTATTGCGCGGTCTGCCGACCTCGGCGCCCTCGACCACCGGCTGCCGCGAGCTCGTCTGCGGCGGGCGCATCAGCTACCCGACATGAGCAACGCAAAACAAAAGACGCCGAGGGAGGTCCTCGCCGACTATCTGGCTCTCGGCGGCATCCTGCTGATGCTCGCCAGCATTGCCGGCGTCTTTGTCTCCGTCCCCTTCATCGGTTGGCCCAGCCTGGGCGTGGGCGCAGGCCTCTTTATCCTCGCCGGGTTGATCCGTCCAAAGGACGCTGATGCGCCATAGGGTGCGGTGAACCGCACCCCACACAGGTGCTCAGCCCGGTACGGTCGCCGCGACCGACGGGCGTGTGGCCATCTTTTCGATCCAATCCGCCAGCGCCGGACAGTCATCGCGCCACCCCAAGGCACCGTGACGGAAGTCGACGTGGCCACAGGCTGCGATCAGCGCCACCTGATCGATGGTGAAATCGCCACCCATCTCATCAATCCGGTCATTGAACGCCTTCAACCCACGGCGGATCTTGGCGTACTGACCATCGACCCAGGGCTGATACTGCAAGTTCTCGGGCCGCAAGCGGAACTCATAGGCGCCGAGCAGTGACGAGTCCGTCACACCTTCGGCCAGGGCCTCGCGCGCCAGGATCCCCCAATCATCGCCCGAGCCGTACATCGACCCGCCACCCTTGGCGTTCAGGTAGCGACAGATCACCCGGCTGTCGACGAGCGTCCCGGCATCCTCGGTCACCAGTGCGGGAATGCGTCCGACCGGGTTGGCCGCCAGGACCTCGTCATTCGGCGCCATCGGCGTCCCGGTGCCCTCGACCCGATCGATCTGATCGACCAGACCCATCTCGTACGCGACGATCATGACCTTGCGCACATAGGGCGACAGCGGCGAGTGGAACAACTTCATTCGGAATTCTCCTTGTTCTCATCTCCCCCGCGCCGGGCGAGACGGGCCAGCACCATCGAGGTGCGCGGCATGTATCTGTATGGTGTGGATGGCGCGGCACCGCGCCGGGTCATACGATAGAGCGTAAACACGATCAGGACCAGATGCGCCGCACCGATAAACCAGAATAGCCCTGTCGGCCCATATGCCTCGATCATCGCGGCGGCAATCGTTGGCGCCGTGATGGCCCCCGCAGAAAAGAAAAAGATCAGTGCGGCGTTCAACTCGACCCGGAAGTCTTCCTTGCAGAAGTCGTTCGCATGGGCCGAGGCGACCGAATAGATCGTGATCGAGCTCGCCCCGAATGCGGCCGAAGCCATCAGCGCGCCGACCGTGTCTCCGGGCATCAGGAACAGGGTCACGAAGCTACAGGTCACGATGGCGACCACGGACAACCCGTTCAGCACCCAGCGGCGATCGAGCTTGTCGGCCAGGAACCCCACAGGGATCTGCGCGGCGGCAGCCCCGACGACGGCCGCCCCCAGAAAGGCAGCGATCCCACTTGCCTCCAGGCCAATCTCAACGGCGAACAACGGCCCGACCATCCGGAAGCTCGCGCCTGTCGCCCCGGCGATCATGATCGCGAAGCAGGCCAGTGGTGAGACACGCCAGGCCTTGCGCGGCATCAATCGCGGCGGGTGATCGACGACCGGCGGCACCTGCGTCGTCAGCGCCAGAGGCATCAGACACAGAACGCAGAAGATCGCGATGATGTTGTACGAGGCATAGGCCGCGGGCTCGAGCAGCGCGATCAGGCCTTGCGCGCCAATAGATCCGACGAGATCGATGAACCGGTAGACGCTAAACACGCGCCCACGCGACGACTTGTCGATCTTCGCCTGCATCCAGCTTTCGACCACGGTGTAGCACCCGGCGATCGATATGCCGGACAGCACCCGCAGACCCGCCCAATACTCAGGCCCGATCAGCACCGGGTGCAGGATCACCCCGGTCGCACCCACCGCTGCTGCGGCCGCAAAGGCGCGCGAATGGCCAACCTGCCCGATCATGCGCGGCATCGCCCAGCACCCGATGAAGAATCCCGCGAAATGGGCCGAGCCGAGCATGCCGATCTCGGCATTGCTCCAGCCATAGGCCGCACCCGACAGCGCATCGAGCGGCCCCAACGAGCCCGACCCGAACTGAATGAACAGCGCAGACAGGAACAGCGCGATGAAGGAGATCAGGAGACGCATCGGATCAGGCGTTCTGGGAAGTCAGCTGACGAGAGGAAGGTGCGCGGCGCTGAGACGGCAAAATCCGAACTGAGCGGTGCGGCGCCTTGGGCGTACGGTAGACCAACGCCGACCTTGCATTGAACCCCGAGCCGCTGATCAATTTGGAAAAGGCGTCCTCTGGGGGGAGGTCGGGCACTGCCCGGCTGCGCCGGGCGGAATGCGTTGGGTCGAACACTTGATACCCTTCTTGCGCAGATGCGCGATTGCTCTGATCTGGCCTCGCTGCTTCATTGCCATAAACCAGCGCGCGCTGCCCGGTCCTTTTCGACATATCGCTGTCGATTCCGTACCTGCGCGCCGTGGTGTCCTATGCGGCTTTAGCGTCCTTGAGCAGGTCGGACCGCGTTGCTATCAGGCTGAAAATCTTCAATCGGGGGCAGCGTGCCGGAACCAAACGGGCAGCAGGAACGGGCGAAATCGACCAAGATCGGCCCTCTCAACGGGTTGGTGCCGTATCTGCGTCCGTACCGTTGGACAATCATCGGCGTCTGTGTCGCGCTTGTCGCCGCAGCGGCGCTGACGCTGTCTCTGCCGCTGGCGCTCCGCCGTGTGATTGATGGCTTCGGTGCCTCGGATTACGACCTGATCGACCAGTACTTCACTGCACTGATCGGCGTCTCGGCCGCACTCGCCATCGCGACCGGCCTGCGCTTCTATCTGGTCAGCCGCCTCGGCGAACGGGTGATTGCCGACATTCGCGCGGCAGTCTTCGATCACGTCGCGGTGATGAGCCCGGCGTTCTTCGAAAAAGTCATGACCGCCGAGGTCCTCACCCGCCTGACCACGGACACCTCGGTCGTACAGTCGGTTGTCGGCTCAACGGCCTCGATTGCTCTGCGCAACATCCTGCTGTTCGTCGGCGGGCTGGTCTTTATGCTCTTCACCTCGGCGAAGCTGACGGCGCTGACCGTGCTTCTGGTGCCGCTGGTCGTCTTCCCGATCCTGATCCTTGGCCGCCGGGTCCGGAAACTGTCCCGCCTCAGCCAGGATCTGATCGCCGACAGCGCGACCTCGGCGGGCGAGATCCTGCAGGCCGCCCAGACCGTCCAGGCCATGACCCATGTCGGCCTGTCACAAGGCCGCTTCCGGAACCGGGTCGAATCCGCCTACGACGCGGCGCACAAGCGGATCCGGGCGCGCTCGGCGCTCACCGCGATTGTCATCTTCCTGGTGTTCTCCGGCATCGTCGGCATCGTCTGGATGGGCGCGCGCGACGTGATCGCCGGCACCATGAGCCCCGGCCTGATGACGCAATTCGTCATCTATGCGATCGTCACGGCCGGTGCCGTTGGCGCCTTGTCCGAGGTTTGGGGCGAACTGCAACGCGCTGCCGGGGCAACAGAACGCCTGGTCGAGTTGCTGGCCATGGAGAACCCGGTCAAGGATCCGCCAGCACCTGTCGCCATGCCAGAACCCGCTCAAGGTGCCATCAGCTTTCGCGACGTACACTTCGCCTATGACAGCCGCCCGGACGCGCCCGCGCTGAACGGCGTCACCTTCGACATCGCTCCGGGCGAAACCATCGCGCTCGTCGGCCCGTCCGGTGCGGGCAAGACCACCATCTTCCAGATGCTGCTCAGGTTCTACGATCCGAGATCGGGCGAGATCACGCTGGATGGCACGGCGATCCATACCACCCGGCTCGACGACCTGCGTGCCCGGATGTCCCTGGTCCCGCAAGAACCGGTGATCTTCGCCGACAGCGTGCGCGCCAACATCCTGTTCGGGCGCCCCGACGCCTCGGACACGGACGTCGCTGCCGCCGCCCGGGCCGCCGCAGCCGACGATTTCATCCGCGCCTTGCCGGACAGTTATGACAGCTATCTCGGCGAACGCGGCGTCCTGCTCTCGGGCGGGCAGAAGCAACGCATCGCCATTGCCCGGGCGATCCTGCGCGATGCGCCTGTCCTGCTGCTGGACGAAGCGACCTCGGCGCTCGACGCCGAATCCGAACGCGCCGTGCAGCAAGCGGTCGAGACCATGAGCAAAGGGCGCACGACCCTGGTGATCGCCCACCGCCTCGCGACCGTGAAGCGTGCTGACCGGATCCTCGTTTTGGATGATGGACGGGTTGTCGCGTCGGGCAATCACGAGACCCTGCTGCGCGATGGCGGTCTCTATGCGCGGCTCGCGAAGCTGCAGTTCATGGCGAGCGAAGAAGCCGCCTGAGGGTGCGACGAAGTCGCTCTCGATGCGAGGTCAAACCGCAACCAGGTTTAATTCCCGGATTACTCTTCGCTGCTACTCGTTCAGGCAGCTTGGAACCCTCGGGAGTAAGTCATCATGCTCAACCGTATCGGCATTGGTGCAAAGATTGCGTCATCGTTCACCATTCTGATCCTGATTTTCGCATCAGTGTCGGCGGCCACGTATTTCAGCATGGAACGTATCAAGCGTGCCGATGCCTGGAACACGCACACCTACGATGTCTTGAAGCACGGAAACACGCTTCTTGCGTCCGTGATCGATCAGGAAACTGGCGTACGCGGCTATCTCATTTCCGCTGATGAGAAGTTCCTAGAACCATACATTGCGGGAAAGGCCCGCTTTGCCGACGAGATCGCTTATCTTCTGGGCAAGACATCGGACAATCCGGCCCAGCAGAAACGCCTTCAGGACATCAAGGCCGCCGAAGAGGAGTGGCGCACCAAGATCGCCGAACAGGAAATCGCGCTGATGGGATCCCCCGACACGGTCGAGGAGGCGCGGTCTCTGGAAGCCTCTGGCGCTGGCAAAGCGCTCATGGATGCAATCCGCGCAGCCCATGCCGAGTTCATGACCGCCGAGAGCGCGCTGCTCGACGTTCGCTCTGCCGAAAAGACTGCGTCAGCAGCAGCAGCCGAAGTGGCAATCATTGCTGGCGCAGGCATCATGCTGATTTTCTCCGCTGCGGCGGGTCTGTTGCTGACACGCATTATCGGACGTCCAATCGCAGAGATGACCAGCGTCATGAAGAAACTGGCAGTGGGCGACAGCAGCCAAAATCTGGAAAAAACCGACCGTCAGGACGAGATCGGGGGCATGATCAACGCGGTTCTGGACATTGCTCACGCAAATGATGAACTCGCAGCTACCGCCGACCGCATCGCAAAGGGCGACCTGTCTGCCGAGGTTCATGCCAGATCCGAGACTGACGCGCTCGGAAACGCACTCGCCACGATGCTCGACCGGCTGCGCGACGTGATTGGCAAGGCAGATTATGCCTCGTCCAACGTCTCGAACGGTGCGGCCGCCGCGAACATGACCGCGGACCAGCTGAACGATGGCGCCAATCGCCAGGCCAGTGCAGCCCAGCAAGCGTCGGCAGCGATGCATGAGATGAGTGCGAACATCCGTCAAAGCGCGGAAAACGCCAGCGAGACCGAAAAGATCGCCTCGCAATGTGCGGACGATGCCACGAAGGGCGGCGAAGCGGTTGAGAAGACCGTAAACGCAATGCGCGAGATCGCGGACAAGATCAATGTCGTGCAGGAAATCGCGCGCCAGACCGACCTACTCGCTTTGAACGCCGCCGTCGAGGCCGCCCGTGCCGGCGAGCACGGCAAAGGCTTCGCAGTTGTCGCGTCCGAAGTTCGCAAACTTGCAGAGCGATGCCAGAGTGCAGCGACCGAGATTCAGCAGCGCGCGGCAGACACCGTGACGATCTCGACCGAGGCAGGCCAGATGCTGGACGCACTTGTGCCCAACATTCAGCGGACCTCGGAACTGGTCGCCGATATCTCGACCGCGATGCGCGAGCAGGACATCGGCGCGACGCAAATCAACGATTCGATCCGCGAACTCGACAATGTCATTCAGCAGAACACGTCTGCGGCGCAGGAAAGCCTGGAGAACTCCCAGACGATGTCCCGTGAAGCGCAAGATCTGGCCGAGGTTCTTGGCTACTTCAGCGCGTCCACCGCGAAGATTGGCCACAATCAGGCATCTTCGCTCGCGGCATAGGCCGCGCAGCCAAAGGCCCGCGCCTGTCTTCCAAGGCAGGCGCGGGTCTCACCTGCACGTCGGACAGGTCGATCAGGTCGATCGATCGAGCAACTTGATGATCTCGGAGTGATCCGAATTCTCGCCGAGATCTTCCACCGCTTCGGCAAAAAGCTCCTGCATGGCCGACAGACCTTTCGCGCCAACGTCCATATCCTCGGACAGCTTGCGTGCCAGGGTCAGGTCCTTGCTCATCAACCCCATCGTGAACCCGGTGGCGAATGCGCCATTGTTGATGTGCTGCTTCAACTTGACCTTGGTCGCGTTGTTCATGCCGGTCGATCCGTTGAACACATCCGCCATGACATCCGGATCCAGCCCGAACTTTCTTCCGATCAGCACGGCCTCGGACGCCGCCGCAAGGCCAGACGCCGACAGATAGTTGTTCAACAACTTCATCGCGTGCCCGGACCCAAGCCTTCCGGTGCGCACCACCGTGCCCATCGCCGACAGCGCAGGCTCGATCCGGTTGACAACAGCCTCCTCCCCCCCGGTGATCAGCGTCAAGGTGCCGATCTCGGCGCGCCATACGCCGCCGGAGACCGGCGCATCGACCAACGCGACGCTCTCGGGCAACACGTCCTGAAGCGCCGTCGTCTCGAGCGGATAGGACGTCGACATGTCCACCAGTACAGCACCGTCCGCCATCGCGGCCATGCACGCCTCGACCACCGACCGCACAATCGCGCCATTCGGCAACATGGTCACGATGATCTCGGCACCGCGCACGGCATCCTCCAGCGTCGGCGCCGCCGTGATACCCTCGGTCCCGGCAATCGCGGCCACCGCCTCCTGTGAGGCATCGAACACCGTGACGGGATGCCCTGCCCCTGCGAGACGCAGGGCCATTGGCGCCCCCATCTTGCCTATCCCAATGAACCCGATCCGCATCGCATCGCCTCCCTGATGAACCGGCGCGGCCGCCACGTTCCACACAGCACGCAATCGCGCCCGTGTTAAGCCCCGCAGCGAATACGTCCGAAGGAAATCAGGCACATGGAGCTGATCTGGATCCCGATCGCCATGACGGCAGGCCTGATGCAGGCTGTGCGCACGGCCGCTCAGAAATCGCTGAACGCGCATCTCAGCACATGGATGACAACCTATGTGCGGTCTCTCTTCGGACTGCCGTTCATGGTCATCTATCTCTGGATCGTCATTCAGACCGAAGGTCTTGGCGTGCCGTCCTTTCCGGCGATCTACTTCGTCCACTGTGCGCTCACGGCGACAACCCAGGTGATCGCGACATACCTACTGATCGTTCTCTTTCGGCTGTCGAACTTTGCCGTCGGCACCATGCTCACAAAGACCGACATTATGCAGGCCGCACTGGTCGGATCCGTGCTGTTCTCCGAGGTCATCTCATTGACCGGCTGGATCGCGATCGCACTCACATTGGTCGGCGTGTTTCTGATGTCCGCAGCGCAGGCACGGCAAGCCCTGACGGGCGGCATCCTCAAGGCTGTCTTCTCCAAGGCCACACTGATCGGGTTGGCGACCGGTTTCCTGTTTTGCCTGAGCTATCTTTTTCTGCGTGAAGCCAGCCTTGTGCTCGAGCAGGGCTCGACCATCTGGCGCGGCGCCTGGTCGGTTGTCGTCGTCACGTCGATGCAGGTCTTCGCCCTGGGCATCTGGCTGGCCATGCGCGAACCACAGGAGTTCCGCAAACTGGCCAGCGCGATGCGGCCATGCCTGTTCATCGGGATCACTTCGGCGCTCGGTTCGATCGGATGGTTCACGGCCATGGCGATGCAGAACGCCAGCTACGTCAAGGCCGTGGGTCAGACCGAGGTCATCTTCACGGTCCTTCTCTCGACGCTCTATTTTCGTGAACGGATTTCGGTCCGGGAGTATGTTGGCATCGTGACGATCGTCGCGGCGATCCTGTTGTTCGTCGTCTGAGTTCAGACAACGCAAATGAGTTCGGACGCGGCCCGGTGCCCGGCTCCCACGCCAAGACACCCCCGGGCTCCGGACCGCGCCCGGCCCCCTGCGCGGCGAACCCAGCCGCGCACGCCACCGCCATGAGGGGATCAGGCGGGGCGGAGGTCGATGATTTCAGCAGCACCCTTGTCTGCCAGGTGAAGGCTGAACTTGACCTTCTGGCCCTTGTCGAAGCGGTCGCCGTCACCTTCGCGGCGACGGTTGACATAGAACTCCTGGCCATCATCCATCCGGATCAGCCCGGTCGCGCGGGCTTTGTTGAAGTACTTGATGATGCCCTTGCAGTTGTTCTTGATCGAGATGCGCGTCATGGCTTTGGTCCAAAAATCCCTGGTGTTTCGTTCGGTGATCCAGAGATAAGCGTCCGCAAAAGACATGTCAACTTAACTATCAAAAATAAATTTAGTAACGATCTCGTGAGGCTTCGTGAGGTCCGGGCGGCGGCATCCGCCACCCGGACCAGAGTTCGGATATCAGGCGGCCAGATTGCCGCGCGGCGGGTAATTTCGGGACTTTGCGGTCGCCACTGCGTCCACGATCATCGCCGCTGTGGGCCGTAGGAACGGGAAAGAGTTGATCGACGACCCCCAAAGAACGCCGTCCGGACGTACAAAAAACACCGCGGCCTCGGCAAACTGTGCGGTCTCGCCCTCGCGGATCGCCTCGGAAATGAACAAGCCCAGTTCGCGGGCACCCTGGATCGTCAGATCATATCCGATGTCGAGATCACCCAGGCCCCATTCGGCCACGGCCTGCTCGGCGCGGTCCTGTGGGTCGGTCGAGATCGAGACGATCTTGATGCCCGCGGCCTCCAGATCAGCCTTGTGCGCAATGAAATCGTCGAATTGTGCATGGCAGCGCGGGCAATGCAGACCGCGATACACGTTCAAAACGGTCATGAAACCTGCGTCGAAGACGGCATTGGTGACGCGGCCTCCGCCAACGCGCGGCAGGTCGATGATCGGGAAAGGCTGTCCAGGGGTCAGGGCTGGCATTTCGGGCTCCGGAATTTGGGAATGATCCCGGATACATACTGAACTTCGCCAACATCGCCAGCCATCAGCGGCTCACGATTGCGTACCGCGCTCCGCCATCAGTTCGTGCAACAGGCGTTCGACCCGCGCCTCCTCGGTCAATGCAATGCCCGCGAACATCGTCCGCTGATCCGGCGTGATGTCCGGTGTATCCCGCAGGATTTCCATCGAACTCCGCATCGCCGCCAGTGCGTTCAGCAATGTCTGAGAACGTTCGTCCGAGGGATCCGCCCCGGCCGCGGCAATCATCGTCAAGCGTCCCATAGAAGACCTCCAAACACTCAGGACATCTTCCTCC
The DNA here is from genome assembly GCA_038534135.1 of Pseudomonadota bacterium. Classification (GTDB taxonomy): domain Bacteria; phylum Pseudomonadota; class Alphaproteobacteria; order Rhodobacterales; family Rhodobacteraceae; genus Thermohalobaculum. Next base: position 37,760 of record JBCAXJ010000037.1, read on the forward strand.
CGTCGGAGCAAGGGCACGCTCTTCGCCGCGCCTCGGGATTAAGATGGCCGCTTCGTGCCAGAGGTTCAAGGCGGAATTTTGCACCGCAGCATAATTCCATGCTGCGGTGCGTCATTCACGACACCGAGTCAGTCCGTGGTCAGCACCACGCGCCCGTTGATCTTGCCAGCCTTCAGATCCTCCAACGTCTCGGACGCTGCGGACAGGGGCCGCGTCTGCACCGGGATCTCCTTGACGTTTCCGGTCCGCACCAGATCGATCAGTTCCTTCAGATCCTTGCACGAACCGACATAGGATCCGCGCACCGTCAGCGCCTTCTGCGGCAGCCAGGGCAGAGGCATCTTGAAGTCGCCACCATGCAGGCCGACGATCACATAGCGACCCATCTTGACCAGCGCATGAACCGACAAACGCGAGGTCTGAGGAACGCCGACCGTATCGACCACGCCGAGCAGCTTGTTGTCCGTGATCTTGCGCAGTTCCTCCAGCGCATCCTCGCGCGTCGTGTTCAGCACCGCGTCGGCGCCCATGCTGACCGCCGTCTGAAGCTTCACATCGTCGATGTCGCAGGCCACGATCTTCTCGAAGCCCATGGCCTTGCCGATCGCAATGGCGTTCAGACCCAGCCCGCCGGTGCCCATGACAGCCAACCATTCGCCCGGGTTCATCAGCGCTGGATCCACCTTCTTGAGCGCGCAATAGACCGTTACGCCAGAGCACGCGTACGGCGTCACGGTGTCCAGATCCAGACCGTCGATGTTCACCAGAAACCGCGGATGATCGACCACGACATACTCGCCGTACCCACCATCGCGGACCACGCCCAAGGCGCGCATCTTCGTGCAATCGTTCTCGCGATCGTTCGAGCACGCGACACAGTCCGGCTGAAGGCAACCGATCCAGGGATGTACCATCATCGTCTTGCCGATCGGGGCATCCTCGGCCTCTGGTCCTGCAGCAACCACTTCGCCCAGGAACTCATGGCCCAGCGCCTGAGGCAGCTTCATGCCGCGCTCGGCCATGTCCAGCTTGCCCTCTTCACCGAGGTCGAAGAAGCCCTCCTGAATGTGCAGGTCAGAGTGGCAGACACCGGACCGGCGCACCCGGACCAGCACCTCGGTGCCCTCGGGCACGGGCATCGGACGCTGCCGCTCTTGCAGCGGCTTGTCGAATTCCACCAGATCATAGCTCGTGTACATCTCGGACATCCCGGCCTCCCTTATCGGTTTGGCCGCACAATGCCGGGATTGCCTGGTCTTGGAAAGGGGGCGGCCATCACGACCCAGATGTTGCGCTCGATCTTCGATGCTGAACGCTTCGTCTGAGCATCCGTGCAGCAATGCATGTTACTGCCAGAACGACGATCAGCTTCACGATGCTGGCCCCTAGAGCCGACGAAAGGTTCGCCAGGTTTTGAACCGATGTTGGCTGGTGCTCCTGACCCGTCATCGCCGCGTACAGCCACCCGGTCTCTGTAAGCTGCACAACGGCAAACGCCTTATCGGCAAAGATCATTGCGCAATAAAATACTAATATCACCAAATCATCTTGAGCACAGGTCCAGAACAGGTGCCAATCTTGGCTAAAGTCGCGATAGTTCCAGGTCTGACGTTCTGCTACACAAACCCCCGCACTGCCCGCGACGCCTTGATCTCGCCGCCGGTCACATAGGCCTCGTGGTTCGCCTCGATCCGGTCCAGCCGATAGCGATAGTTCACCATCAACCCGGCGGCCTGCGCGATTCCCTTTTCCGAGATATCGCCCATCCAGTGCATCGCCTCGAGCTCCGCGCCATTGCCCAGGTGGAACCGTGCCACCGGGTCCGGCGGTTGCCCATCCGGCCGTTTGGCCTCCAGGAAATAGCGCGCGGCCAACCCCATCACGTCGGCCTTTGCCGCGTCGGCGCGATCCAGCCAGCCGGGCGCGTCCAGATCCGCGACCGCCCCGGCCGCGCGGCCTTCCGGCTCGTGTTCGGCCTCTGCCCTCAGCCAACGCGTGAAGCCCGGCACCGGGGACAACGTCACGAACGTCTCCAGCCCCGGCAACTCATCCGACAGATCCTGTGCCACCTGCTTGATCAGAAACGCCCCGAACGACACGCCCGCCAGCCCGGGCTGACAGTTCGAGATCGAATAGAACACCGCCACCTTCGCCTGCGCGGGCGTCAGGACGTCCCGCCCGGGCGCCAACAGAGCCTGGATCGAGCCCGGCACCTCCCGCGTGAGTGCGACCTCGACAAAGATCAGCGGCTCGTCCGGCATCGACGGATGGAAGAACGCGAAACAGCGCCGGTCCACGGGCTCGACCCGGCGGCGCAGTTCGTCCCAATCGCCGATATGGTGCACGGCCTCGTAGGCGATGATCTTCTCCAGCAGCGACGCAGGGGTGGCCCAGTCCATCCGGCGCATCACCAGAAAGCCCCGGTTGAACCACGAGCCCAAAAGGTGCCGGAAGTCATGATCGATACCGGCCAGCTCTGGCGCCTCACGCAGCAGAGGCAACAGATCTGCCCGCATCCGCACCAGACCTTCCGTGCCACCGGGTGCCAGGTTCAACCGCCGGAGCAGCTCCTGCCGCGGCGGCTCGGCAGCCGCAAACAGCGCAGACAACGCCTTGGGTGCAGGATCACCGGCATACGCCTGTGCCGCCTGCAACACTGCCGCGCCATCGGGATTGTAGGCTTCGGCCAGATGCCGGAAGAACGCCAACCGGCCGTCGGCCTGCATTCCGCGATACCGCGCCAGGATCTCGCCCGCCAAAGCGACACCCGACCCCTCACCACGGGTCGACATCAACTCGGTGCACAGCCGCGCCAACCCTTCGCCGTCGCTTTCGCCCGAAAAATCGACCAGCCGTGCCCCGCGTTCCAGGACGGTGCTCAGCAGATCCCCCAATGCGGATGTTCTGGCCATGCGACGACCGTCTCGCAGCACCGATCGGAACGCAAGCCCGGTGCTTGACACGGATGTCGCATCGACAGAAACGTGCGCTCAACCGACAGAGGAGCGAACCATGCCACTTGACCAGAAGGCCAAGGACACCCTGATGGGCGTCACGACCGCGACCATCACGACCACGCTGCTGCGCCACGGACTGCGCAATGTCTGGCTGCGCGATACGCTGCCACTGCGCGATGGGCAGGAGCGTGTGGTCGGCCCGGCTTTCACCCTTCGTTTCATTCCGGCGCGCGAAGATCTGGCGACACCGGCCGCCTGGGCCTCGCCGGTCTCGACGCGCGCGGCGATCGAGGACATGCCCGAAGGCTGCGTCGCCGTCGTCGACGCGATGGGCATCACGGATGCGGCGATCTTCGGCGATATCCTGGTCTCGCGCATGGATCAGAAGGGCGTCGCGGCCCTGGTCACCGATGGCAAGCTGCGTGATATCGACGGCGTGATGAGCACCGGCCTGCCGATCTTTTGCAATGGCGTCGCCTGCCCGCCCTCGGTCGCCGGTCTGACCTTTGTCGCCTGGCAGCAACCGATCGCCTGCGGCGGAGTCGCGGTCTATCCCAACGACATCATCGTGGCCGACAAGGATGGCGCCACCCTGATCCCGGCGGCCTATCTCGACATCGTGCTCGACGAAGGACCGGAACAGGAACGCAAGGAAGGCTGGATCATGGATCAGGTCACCAAGCACGGCGCGAAACTGCCCGGTCTTTACCCGATGAACGAAGAAACCACGGCCCGCTACGAGGCCTGGAAAGCTGCGCAATCGTAGGGTGCGCACTGCGCACCCTACCGGGTCGGGCGGCACGCGACTCCCGCCCGATATCCGGTTAACGTAAAATTACGTGAAGAAAATCACCCGGCAAATCACGCGAGAATCTGCGCTGCAATCGCCTCGCCCAGGTCTGCGGTTTTCGCGTTTCCACCCAGATCGCCGGTCTTTGGCGCCTCCGGATTGCCCAAAACAGTCTCGATGGCGGTGACGATCTTGGCGGCAGCTTCAGATTCTCCCAGATGTTCCAACAGCATAGCGCCTGACCAGATCTGACCGACCGGGTTGGCGATGCCTTGCCCGGCGATGTCCGGCGCGCTGCCATGGACCGGTTCGAACATGCTGGGGTGCACGCGCTCGGGATTGATGTTGGCTGACGGTGCAACGGCGATGGTACCGGTAACACCGGGGCCCAGATCCGACAGGATGTCGCCAAAAAGATTAGTCGCCACAACAACTTGGAAGTTTTCTGGGCTCATCACCATCCGCGCCGACAAAATGTCGATGTGGTGCTCTTGTGTCTCGATCTCGGGGTAGTCAGCGGCGACGGCGCGGAAGCGCTCGTCCCAATACGGCATCGACACAAAGATCCCGTTCGACTTGGTCGCCATGTCGACTTTGGTCGCACCGGTTTTCTGCGCCAGTTCAAAGGCATAGCGGCTGATCCGATCACAGCCCTTGCGCGTGAACACCGCCTGCTGCGTTACGAATTCACGCTCGGTGCCCGCAAACATCATGCCGCCGACCTGAGAATACTCGCCCTCGGTGTTCTCCCGCACCACCCAAAAGTCTATATCTCCCGGGGACTTACCGGCCAATGGGCACGGAACACCGGGCAACAGGCGCACGGGACGCAGGTTCACATACTGGTCAAACTCACGCCGGATCGGCACCAAAAGGCCCCAAAGCGAGATGTGATCCGGCACGCCAGGGAAACCGACCGCGCCAAGAAAGATCGCATCCGATTGAGAAAGCTGAGAAATCCCGTCCTCGGGCATCATCGCGCCGGTCGCTTTATAGCGCTCGCACGACCAGTCGTAATGCGTGTAGTCCAGCTTGAAGCCACCAACAGCCGCCGCCGCATCCAGCGCGCGAATGCCTTCGGGCATCACTTCGTTACCAATGCCATCGCCCGGGATACAGGCAATCTTATAGGTGTTCATGTCCCGCTCCCGCTCAGGTTTCGTCCATCATTTCAAACGCTTGCCGGGCAATACGCGTTGCCTCCAGCGCCGCCGGGGCGCCGCAATAGATCGCCGCCTGCAAGATGCATTCGCTGATTTCGGCCTTACTGACGCCGTTTCGCAGAGCACCGCGCAGATGCAGCTTGAGCTCATCCGCCTTTCCCAGCGCGATCAACATCCCGATGTTCAGGATCGAGCGGTCGCGCCGCTCCAGCCCGGGCCGGTTCCAGATGTCGCCCCAAGCCGTACGGGTGATGAAGTCTTGCAGGCCCGCGTTGAAATCATCCACGTTTTCCAGTGATTTATCGACATAGGCATCGCCGACAACCGCCCGCCTTGTGTCCAGCCCCTGCTCCCACAGAGTGTCCTTGCGAGGATCGCTCACAACAGACTCCGGACCGGATCACCGGCAATCCAGCGCTCGATGCTCTCGACCATTTGTTCGTAGAACGCACGGTAACACCCGTCGGTGACGTATCCTAGGTGCGGCGTCAGGATCGTGTTCGGCGCCTGCCGGATCGGTGCATCGGGCGCCAGCGGTTCGTCGTCGTAGACATCCACGCCCGCACCCGCGATTGTCCCGGCCTCCAGCGCCGCGATCAGCGCATCGGTGTCGACGATCGGCCCGCGCGAGGTGTTGACCAGATAGGCAGTCGGTTTCATCAACGCCAGTTCCTCGGCGCCCACCAGGCCGCGCGAGCGATCGCCCAGCTTGTAGTGGATCGTCAGGAAATCTGCGCGGCGGAAAAGCTCTTCCTTTTCAACACGTTCAACGCCGTGTTCGGCCGCCTCGCCAACCGTCAGATTAGCAGACCAGGCAATCACATTCATATCGAACGCGCGGGCGATCTGCGCCATCTTGGTGCCGAGGCGCCCGAGGCCGAGAACACCCAGCGTCTTACCCTGCAGATCCACGCCCAGCGTCGTAATCCAGGATCCGGACCGCATCCGGCCATTCTCGATATGGATGTTGCGCGCCAGCGCCAGCATCATGCCCCAGGCGAGTTCCGGCGTCGCTTGCGCCGAGTTTTGTGTGCCGCAAACGTCAATTCCACGCTCGCGGCAGTAGTCCAGATCGATGGCGGCGTTGCGCATACCCGCCGTTGCCAGCAGCTTGACGTCCGGAAGCTTCTCCAACAGGTCTCGTTTCAGCGGCGAACGCTCACGCATGACGCCAAGAACGCCGTAGCCCTGCAGCCGCTCGGCAAAGCCGTCAACGCCTTCGTAGATGTCGTGGAAGAATGTCACGTGGTGGTCACGCTGCAAGGTTGACCAGTCGGCCATATCCCTCGCAACATCCTGATAATCATCGAGAATCGCGATCTTCATGGTTTTCCTCTCTCACCCCTCGACCGCGACACGGGCCAGATCCTCATAGAGATCAAGCAACTCGTAGCACAGCATGATTTTGCGGTCCTGCGGGTCCCAGAACGCATTCGCTTCCCCGCAAGAACTGGCTTCAACAGTCAGCCCACGATCCAGATCGTAGGTTTTGGCGAGGCTCTCTGCGACGTAGTCGAGCAAACCGTCCTGCTCCAGAACCGCGCGCCATGAGCTGTCGCGTTGCCCGTACCCAACCTTGATCCGCGTCGGGCGGGTGTCCTCCGGCAACCAGAACGGCTCCAGCAGCGCCTCCCAACCCTCAAGCGCCAGTTCGTAGTCGTATTCACAACGCTCGGCGCGGTCTTGCGGCAGCCCCCATTCCAAGATCAGATCATGTGCCCGTCCGGGCCCTTCGCCAGCGATGAAACAGAGCACGCGCAATCCACGCTGCGCATCCAGATCGTGTTCTCCGTAGTAGATGGGCGCCTCGCCCCCCGCCTCGGCGAGTTCGTGACTGATCAGCCAAAGCTCTGCGACATCCAACAGACGCTCCAGTCGCTCGGCATCTTCGTCCGCGAGCATCCAAAGCGTCGCGAAGGTGTCAGCTGCGTCTTCCTCTTGCCCAATCACAGGAAGCTCGAATTCCGAAATCAGCGCATGGGCTGCTTCGTGCCAGAGCGTGTGTTCAGCATTGTTCAGGACAACGGCCCGGATGGCATCTTCGTCTGCACGGGCCTGAAACGGCAACAGCATCAGCAAGGCCAACAACCACCGCATCAGGCACCTCCATGGAAATCGAGCATCAGCGCGTTCACGCGATCCGATGCCTCGTACATCGCCCAATGGCCACAATCCGGCAGAATGTGAGACACGAGATCCGGATTTACCGCACGGCAGCGCGCAATGCGCTCTTCGATTGGCGGAATGCACGCCGCGTCATGCTCACCGTACACGATCATCACCGGGCACGTCAGCTTTCCAACGCAGCCTGGCGTCCCATCGGCCCAGGAGAGACGTCGCGAGTCGAACCGCGTTCGTTCAACATTGCGCTTCTGCATGTCGATGGCCCAATCATCGATCAACGCTTTATCCCAAAGCATCAACTTGCCAAGGTTCTCGCCATGCATCGCGTGCAGTTCCGTATCGTTCGGCTCCCGGCCCAGATCCTCGCGCAGTTTGCGGCGTGAACCCAAGGTAAAGCCGCGCCCGACTGGCCGCCCGTACCCGGCCCCGCCCGTCATCGACAGCGAGGCTGTTCGTGCACCCATCCGCACAGCGATCTCGGCCGCGATGTACCCGCCAAACGAAAAGCCGCCCAGATGGACCCGTCCCGCGCTTGCGGTCATCTCGTCCACCGCCGCATGGCAAAGCGTCAGATACTCATCCTCCGGCGTTTCCCACGGCACAGCGTCGGAGTCGCCATAGCAAGGCTGGTCAATCGCGATCACCTGGAACTGCTCTGCCAGCGCATCGACGTTGCGCACCCAATGCTGCCAATTGCCCGCACCACCATGAAGCAACACCAGCGGTTCACCGCAACCGAAGACGCGATAGGCGACACCCTGCGATGTCTGCTCGAAAGACGGTTCATCAAACCGTCGGTCCGGCATCGCAAGTGTATCGGCAGCATCGATCATGCTTCGTCGCATACATCGCAACCGTGGCTTTCACAATTCTACGCGATCTCCTATGGGATTTGTCCTGCGAGGAGGCCCAAGCGTGAAAGATCCGGACATCAGCGCTCTCGAGACCCAAGTGTTCGCACCGCGCGCTGTAGCACTGATTGGCTTGTCGAGCCGCAGCGATGCGCCGACCGGGCGGCCTTTGAAATTCCTGCGCCGCGCCGGGTATGCAGGACAAATCCACATCGTGAACCCGGCACGCGAAACGGTGCAGGGCGAGCCATGCCTGAAGTCGATCCACGATGCCCTTGAGCCGCCAGAGCATGCGTACATCCTGGTCGGGCAGGACCGGGTTGAGCAGGCCGTGCAGGAGTGTGCTGATGCCGGCGTGCGGGTCGCATCGATCCTGGCGGATGGTTTCGGCGAGGCCGGAGCCGAGGGCCGCGCCAGGCAGGAGCGGCTGGTCGACATTGCCCGCAGCGCAGGCATGCGCCTGCTCGGGCCAAACTCGATGGGTATTGCCGACCTGAACCTTGGCACCCTGATCACCGTCAACGCGATCTACCAAGAGCCTGATCTCACGCCCGGCCCGGTTGCACTGATCGCGCAGTCAGGCTCGATGATGGGCGGGCTGATCAGCCGGGCCAAGGCGCTTGGGATCGGCTATTCGCGAACGGTTGCAGTCGGGAACGAATGCGATCTGGGCGTTCCAGAACTCGGTCACATGATGCTGGCAGACCCGAATACCCAGGTGATCGCGCTGTTCCTCGAAACCATTCGCGACGCGGATGGCCTGGCAGGGCTCGCCGCCGCCGCGCACCGCGCGGGCAAGCCCGTTGTCGCGTACAAACTGGGCCGGTCCTCGGTCGGGCAGGAGATGGCGGTCGCGCATACCGGCGCGCTGCTTGCAGAGGACGACGTGACCGACGCCTTCCTGCGCGAGATCGGTATTGCCCGCGTCACCTGTCTCGATGCGCTCGTCGAAGCGCCGATGCTCTTCCGTGGACGCAGCCCTTTGGCCGGCGACACGCCGAGGGTCGGCGTTGTCACGACTACCGGGGGCGGAGGCGCCACCGTGTGCGATCGGCTGGCCTTGGAGGGCGTCGAAATCCATCCGCCTTCTGACGGGGTTCTCGAGGCAATCCGCGCGACGGGCCTGAGCATCACGGCGGGGCCGATGATGGACCTGACCATGGCGGGCGCAGGACCCGAGTTCGTGAAACCTGCCATCGAGGCCGTTGCCACGCAGAAGGAGGTCGATCTGGTGCTGTCAGTCTCTGGCTCGTCCGGGCGTTCCAGCCCGGAACGGACGGTGCCACCGCTGGTCGAGGCGGACACATGCGGAAAACCGCTGGCCTGTTTCATCGTGCCGGACGCGCTCGAGAGCCTGAACGGCATGATCGCGGGCGGACATCCGGTGTTCCGCTCTCCGGAAGCCTGCGCGGACGCAATCGGTGCGTTCTGCCGCTGGCGGGCCCCTCGGATCTCGACGCTGGCGCGCCTGCCCAAGGACAGCGCTCCAAAGGTCCTGAACGAAGGCGCTTCACTTCGGATGCTTGAGGCAATCGGTGTGCCGGTTCCGCAGACCGTCCGCTGTCGACCCGGCGATCAGCCGGATTTGCCGTTTCCGTACCCGGTGGTCGCCAAGGTGCTGAGCGACGAGGTGCCCCACAAGACCGACGCGGGCGGCGTGATCCTGAACATCCAAAACGCGGAGGAGCTGTCCCGGGCAACCCTTCGCATCAAGATCAGCGTCGAGCGCCACCACCCTGGGGTCGTTGTCGACGAGATCCTGATCGCGCCGATGGTCGACTGCCTTCAAGAGGTGCTGATCGGATACCGGCTCGATCCTTCTGTCGGACCGGTCGTAACGCTGGCGCCGGGCGGAATTCTTGTTGGGCTTTATGACGACAAGGCGATCCGCTGTGCTCCGATCGACCGTGCGACGGCGCATGAGATGATCGGCGACGTCAAAGGTCTCGCACCAATCCGGGGGCATCGCGGCCTGCCGAAAGGCGATCTGAACGCCCTTGCCGATGCGATCGCCGCCCTTTCGCAGCTCGCCAGCCATCAGCCGACCGTCTTGGAGGCCGAGGCCAACCCTGTCATGGTGATGTCCAACAGCGTGGTGGCCGTCGATGCATTGGTCACATTGGCCGGGGAGGACAAGACATGAACGTGCAATCCGAGATCCGTGAACAGTGTTCCGAGGCCGAATGGCAAACGCGTGTGGACCTGGCCGCGGCCTACCGTCTGGTGGACCATTTCGGCTGGTCTGACCTTCTTGGCACGCATATCTCGGCCCGCGTGCCTGACGAGGAAAACGCCTTCCTGATAAACCCTTACGGGCTGTTGTTCGATGAAATCACCGCATCGTCGCTGGTCAAGGTAGACGAGGATGGCACGATCCTGAGCCCGACCGAATACCACATCAACCCGGCTGGCTTCGTGATCCACTCAGCGATCCACATGGCGAAACCGGAACTCGCCTGCGCGCTTCACACGCACACCCATGCGGGAACTGCTGTCGCCACGGCCAAGGCTGGACTGCGTCCAATCACCCAGCACGCGCTCGCGATCATCGCCCACACTGCCTATCATGGCTATGAGGGTATCGCCACGGACCTGAGCGAGCGCGAGCGCTTGGTGGCTGACCTCGGCGATGCGAAACTGCTGATCCTGCGCAATCACGGGCTGCTGACCGTGGGTCGCACGATTGCCGAAGCCTTCGTCTGGATGTACCGGGCCGAGCGGGCGTGCAAGATGCAGGTCGCCTTCGACCAGACAGGTCAGCCCGCTGTCGAGATTCCTGCCGATGTGCAAGAGACGACAATTCAGCGCAATCTCAAGGCCAACTCGCCTGCGGGTCACCGCCCGATCGGAGTCTATGAGTGGCCCGCCCTCCTCCGCCGTCTGGATCGGCTTGATCAAAGCTACAAAAACTGAGCCTTAAATGACTGAATTGATGCAGAGTTCTCCGCCATCGACTGGCGGCCAGGTCACCCTTGCGAACTGGCGCACGGCACCATTCAATGCCTGGGCGTTCCACCATGTCTCGGAGATCGTGCCGAGCGCTGTGATGCACAACGATCCAGCGGCCGCGAAGATCTTGCCATCGGGGTCTCGGGTCGAGATGCCAGGGTGTCGTTATTCAGGCGAAGCGCTTGATTTTGAAGAATTTTGTGCGCGATGCAATGTCGACGCATTGGTCGTGCTGCATCGCGGGCACGTCGTCCACGAACACTATGCGAATGGAATGACGGCGCAAGACCCGCACATTCTGATGTCGGTCTCCAAGTCCATGCTGGGGCTCGTTTGCGGCATTCTCGCAGATCACGGAATTCTGGATATAGACGCTAAAGCAATCACTTATGTACCAGAAATTGCATCCACGGCGTTCCGTGACACGACGGTGCGCGACCTTCTTGACATGCGGTCCGGCATTCACTTCATCGAGGATTATCTGGCGACCGAGGGTCAAATCGTCGACTATCGAAAATCGACCAATTGGAACCCGCTCGCGCCCGGCGAGGCCGAGACGGATCTGAGATCATTCCTGCTCTCGCTGACCGACGTCAAAAACGCGCCCGGAGGCGATTTCGACTACATATCGCCCTGCACCGATCTGCTGGGCTGGATCATCGAGCGTGCCACAAACAAACCTTATGCTTTTGTTTTTTCTGAACTTTTACTGAAACCGCTGCGTACGGAAAGCCCTGCGATGATCACGGTCGACCGGCTCGGCGCGCCACGCACCGCAGGCGGCAAGAGCCTGACGGCCAGGACCCTCGCGCAAATCGGGCAGATGCTGGTCGAGGACGGGGCCGGTGTGGTGCCGAAGAGCTGGATCGAAGACATCGAGCAGAATGGTGATCCGGGGGCCTGGGACCGCGGATCCATGAAAGCTGATTTCCTAGATATCCCAATGCACTATCGATCGAAATGGTATGTGCTTCGCGACCGGGGGCCGATCATCATGGGCATCGGCATCCATGGCCAGAATCTGATCGTGGATCGCAAGGCCGAGCTGGTCATGGTCCGGTTCTGCTCCGGCCCAGAGCCGCTCAACATTCCCTCGGATTTGGCCGCCGTTTCATTGTTCGAGAATATCCGTAAGTCCCTGAACAAAAGCTAGTTTCTGTCCATCCTTGACCGACCGACTGCAGCCAACACGCGCTGAGTTGCCCTCACTGCGTGCGCCACGGCACGATACGCGCGACAATTACAAAGCCATAGCGCCAATCCAAATGGCGGATTTGAAGCATCATTGACCTTGTAGCTTCTGTTACTGAATTAATATTCAAATACTCGATAATATTGATCCTACGGAATGACCTTCTCACTGATTGTAACTGACAACTATGATTGGAGAACCAATATGAATACGCTTCTAAGGATTGGAGCCTGCTGGCTTCTTGGAACGACGACTGCGATTGCCGCCGCGAACACGGGCGCGGCCGTTGACCCGTCTGGCACTGTCGCAGCGGCAGATCTGCGCGAGCCGGTGATCAAGTTCGTCAACCACACCGTCACCGAAGAGCAGGCCGAGCAATGGGCGAAGTCGGAAGGCTTCCGGTACGTCCGCATGTACAGCTGTGCGGCCCCTGGCAAAGACGACTGTCTGGGCCTCGTGGTGAAGACGAAGAAGGACAAGTTCTTCGAGTACATGTTGACCGACCAGACCTGCGATACGGATTTCGTTCAGCAAACTCACGATGTGGTCCGGACCGGCAGACAATCCTTTCCGTTGGTAGGCTCTCTTGAAGAACAAACGATTGCGCCGGAAACCGTTTGCTTTGCAGGCTTCCAGACCTCCGGACGATTGAAGACGCAACATCTGTTTGCCGTCGACGCCGACACGTACATCCAGCTTTATGATGCGACACATCAGGTGCGCGTCGCCGGGAGGTGGCAAAAGACGTCACGCTACATCGAAAGCATCAACGAGTGGACCGATGGCGGGACCAAAGTGACGATGTTCTCGACTCGCCTCGAGGATCACGATGGCACCGTGTTGTACGAAAGTGGCGTGCCGCGGTTTGCGACCGCAATCGAACCGGATGCGAAGACGACCGCCAGCGTGGATTCCCGCTGCCAGAACTTTGTG
>JBCAXJ010000038.1:0-50218 GCA_038534135.1 Pseudomonadota bacterium
GCAGATTCTGGACGCCGCTGCCGCGCAAGAACGTGCCTTCGCAGTGATGGCAAACATTTCTGAGCGGGAAGCAGAAGATGAGGAAAGTAGGTAGGCGATCCTCCGGATGCAGCGCTATCAAGCGGAGGGTCTGGGTTTGGACCCGATCGGTGTGCTCGTACTATATCGAATGAGTGTTCGGAAATGGCGCACAATTCCAATAGATCCGGCGAGCGAAGCGACGTGGTCTGATGTGCCCACGGTCTGAGGCCTCGCGCACCGTGATTCTGGATCGAGGTTCATGACCACGTCCGAAGAACCGCCAACTTCGGCTGCTCGTGCAGGTTAAGGGTGACTCGAAGCGGTGCGCCCGGGCTCGCGCGAAACACGACTCTTCGGTCGAATTTCAATCTCCCCGAAACTCGCCGTGGCCTCACGAGCCGAGCCATCGCGCACCTTGCGCCACAAAAGGATCGTCCTGACCTTCGTCGACCATGGCTGGGAGGTCGGAGCCACCTCCGAGCCCGGCACAAAAACCTGTGGACAAGATCTGGATCTGACAGCCGCGCTGATGGCCGCCGTGGTAGACTCAGAAAACAACACAGCGCCTGAAGATTCCCGCCGCCCACGCCCGATCGATCCGGGTACAGAAGATGCGGCCTGATCTCGATTCATCATTCAACGAAAGGAAATTGACATGAACGACACGCACAACACCGAACGGATTCAGCACGACGCGACCCCGATGGCAACACTGCAGGGGGATGACCGCGCCAATCCTGACGAGACCTACATCGAAGCCATCCTGGCTACCAACGACCGCTTCCTGCGAACCACTGAAACAGATCAGGAGGAGTCATGATCCTCCCCAAAGCACTCATCTATTGCCGCGTGTCTTCGCGCAATCAGGAAGAAGACGGCCACGGGCTCGAATCGCAGGAAACCCGTTGCCGCCAGCATGCCGCTGCACGGGGCTATGACGTCGCCGCCGTCTTCCCCGATACCATGACGGGCGGTGGCGACTTCATGAAGCGCAAGGGCATGGTGGCACTCCTCAGCTTCATCGACGCGCAGCCCGAGGAACGCTTCGTCGTCATCTTCGACGATCTCAAGCGCTTCGCCCGCGACCGCGACTTCCACTTCCGCCTGCGCGACGCGTTCCGCGCTCGCAACACGCATATCGAGTGCCTGAACTTCAAGTTCGACGACAGCCCCGAGGGCGAGTTCATGGAGACGATCTTCGCCGCCCAGGGCCAGCTCGAGCGCAAGCAGAACAGCCGTCAGGTGGCCCAGAAGATGCGCGCCCGCATGGAGAACGGTTACTGGATCCACAACCCACCGGTCGGTTATCGCTACGAGACCATCAAGGGCCACGGCAAAGTTCTGATTCCGAACCCGCCCTTCGATGGCATCATCCGCGACGCCTTCGAGGGGTACGCCAATGGCCGCTTCCAGAGCCAGGCCGAGCTCAAGCGCTTCTTCGAGAGCTTTCCGGACTTCCCGCGCAACAAGCACGGTGAGGTCAAGCAGCAGCGCGTCACCGACATCCTCACGCAACCGGTCTACACCGGGTACATCTGCTCCGAGCCCTACGGCCTCAACTGGCTCAAGGGCCAGCACGAGCCCTTGATCAGCGTCGAGACGTTCCAGAAGGTGCAGGACCGCCGTACAGGCACCGCCAAGGCACCGAAGCGGGCAAACATTGGCGCAGACTTCGCGCTCCGCGGCTTTGTCTGCTGCGATGGCTGCGGCGTGCCGCTGCGGTCCTCATGGGCGAAAGGCAAGTACAAGCACTACGCCTACTACCTGTGTCAGACACAAACCTGCGACGCTTACGGCAAGTCGATCCCGCGCGACAAAGTCGAGGGCGCGGTGGGTGAGATCATCAAGACGCTGCAACCGACCGAGGATCTCTTCAAGCTGGCCGCGGCCATGTTCCGCGTCGCATGGGATGCTCGCCGCGCTCAGGCCGTCGATGCCATCCAAAGCGGCAAACAGCAGATCCGGGACATCACCAAACAGATCGACACGCTGCTCGAGCGGATCCTCGGCACGACCAGCCCGATGATCATCCAGACCTACGAGGCGAAGATCGGTGATCTCGAACGCGCCAAAGCCATCGCAACCGATCAACTGGCAAAACATACCGAACCCAAGGGCGCCTTCGAGGAAAAACTAGAACTCTCGCTCCAGTTTCTCGCAAACCCTTGGAAACTCTGGGAAAGTGGCCAGATCACCCTGCGCCGCATGGTCCTCAAACTGGTCTTTGCCGACCGCCTGAAACTGCCGAATCGAGGGTGCTAGAACTCCCGAAATCGCGTTACCTTTCAAGGCGTTAGGTGCGCTCGAAGGACCGGATCTAAGAAGTGGTGCCCAGGAGAAGACTCGAACTTCCACTCCCTTGCGGGAACTGGCACCTGAAGCCAGCGCGTCTACCAATTCCGCCACCTGGGCCGGTTACGTGAGCGCCGGAGATAATGGCGCCGACCCAAGCTGTCAACGGCTTCTTTACGGCTTCGCGCAATCCAGATTGCCGGTACGCGACCGGGTAACCCATTGCCGTCGACAGGCGTCAGGACTAACACGGTAGGCAGTTGGACATGACAGGATGTCAGGCAATGACAGGCTCCACCCCTCTGGTCACGATCATCGGCGGATCCGGCTTTCTCGGACGGTATATCGCGCAGCGCATGGCACGCCGGGGTTGGCGGGTGCGCGTTGCCGTGCGCCGACCGAACGAGGCGATGTTCGTCAAGCCCTATGGCGTGGTGGGCCAGGTGGAACCAGTACAATGCAACGTCCGGGACGATGCGTCCATGCGTGCGGTCATTGCCGGTGCGGATGCGGTCGTGAACTGTGTCGGCGTTCTGTGGCAGAACGGACGCAACACGTTTGAGGCGACGCAGGCAGATGGTGCCGCCCGGGCCGCCCGGATCGCGGCGGAGGCGGGGGTCGAGCGCTTTGTGCATATCTCGGCGATCGGCACCGATGCGGACTCGGCATCCGAGTACGCGCAGACGAAAGCAGCCGGAGAGGCGGCCGTCCTCGAATCTATGCCTGATGCCGTCATCCTGCGCCCGTCCGTGATCTTCGGAACCGAGGACGGGTTCTTCAATCAGTTCGCCGGTCTGGCACGTCTGACGCCTGCTCTACCGTTGGTGGGTGGAGCGACCCGGTTCCAGCCCGTCTGGGTCGAAGACGTCGCTGAAGCTGCGGCACGTGCGATCGTCGGAGACGTACAGCCGGGTATCTACGAGCTTGGCGGACCTAGGGTGGCGACCTTCCGCGAGTGCATGGAACTCATGCTCGGGATCATTCGCCGCCGCCGGATGCTGATCGATCTGCCGTTCTTCGTGGCCAACATCATCGCAACCTTCTCGCAGGTGACTGCGTTGGTCGGTGTGCAACCGCTGCTCACGCGCGACCAGATCAAACTGCTGCGCAAGGATAACGTTGTAAGCGAAGGCGCTCGGGGTTTTGAAGCGATTGGCATAGCACCGACGGCGATGGAAGGTGTGCTGGAGAGCTACCTCTACGCTTACCGTCCCTACGGCCAGTACACGGCGCTCTCCGAAACGCACAAGGTCGACACGTGAGCAGCCCCGTGAACGGCTTAAACAGTCTGCGGAGTTGTTGGCGGCGTCTTGTCGCCTCGATGCTGCTCATCTGCCTGGCCGGTCCGGCTTTCGCCGCATGCGCTGGCCAGAACCTGATCCCAGAACTGCAGAAGTCAGACCCCGAAGGCGTCGCGTCGATGTTCGACCGAGCGAATGCCGTTCGGAATGCGCGTGGGCGCCTGTGGACGGTCGAAGTGCCGGGAGCAGATCCGTCCTTCCTGTTCGGAACATTCCACTCCGGTGAAGTGCTGGAGACTGTGACACCGAAGGTCTGGCGGTTGCTTGACGCGGCCCGGATCTCGATTTTCGAAGTCAGCCTGGATCAACAGGCGGCCTTGGAAGAGCGGATGGCCAGCGATCCTGGCTTTGCCTTCGATCTGGACGGCCCTGGCGTGCTTTCTGAAATGACCGAGGCACAGGCCGAGGCATTTGGCCAGGCGCTGGGACGGCGTGGGGTGGATCTTTATGCCGCTGACCGCATGCAGCCCTGGCTGCTGGCAGCACTGCTGGGGTTTCCGCCGTGCCACCTGCAAGCCATGTCGAGTGGCGACAAACCGATGGATGAAGTGCTGGCGCGGCACGCGGTGTCGCTCGGGATCCCTGTGATCGGGCTCGAGAGTTACGACACGGCGTTGGACAGCCTGAACCGCGTGCCCAAGGAACAGATGCTCCTGGCGCTGGTCGGAGCACCCGAGCTTCTGGATCAGGAGGAGGATGTGTTTCGCACGAATGCGTCTCTTTACGCTGCGGGTGATGTTCAGGCGATCAATGAATTCGGGATCTATCTGACCGAACGGTTCCGGCCGGATCTCAAGGTGCGTGAGATCAACGATGCGATGATGACGGAATTGCTCGACGTGCGGAACCGCGCGTGGATGCCGACTCTGGAATCGGAGTTGGCCAAAGGCGGTGCCTTCGTTGCCGTGGGTGCGCTCCACCTGCCGGGTGCGGTTGGACTGGTCGAGCTGCTGCGAGCCAAGGGGTTCACGATCTCCCGGACCGCGGTGGACTGACGAGCAATCTTCGCTCGAAGGCGATTGCACGATCTCCTCAAAAAAATAGCACGGCCCCGTAATTCGGGACCGTGCGGCAAAATCAAAATGTCTTCAGTATGGTCAGCAAAAAGGCCTTCAATATCGGCTGCCCAAGAAGCTGGCGGGAATTGCCAACTGGGGGTTGTCTCGGGCTGCTTTAGTATTCCGGAAGATGTGTCGCCTCCGTGCAATCATGAATAACGGCGACTCAGTCAGTGATTCTGTGATTTTTGTCACATTGAGTTCGGACGCCTTCTCGGAGAGGTGAAATTTCCCTTGAGAAGTCTGCAGGAATTACTGCGACGGTGGATGTCTATCGATCCATGATGATGAATAAGTCTCTGAAATCATGGAAAATATGAAACGGGGAGCGCCTTATGACGTGCTTCGGCAGGGTGCCGGTCTGGGGCGATCCGCTCTTGGGCGCTTGCTTGCGGTATCCGAACGGGCAGGGCATCTAGGCCGCATGGAAATAACACTCAATGAGGTTGCAGCGGCATTGGCTCTCGCACCATCGGATGTACGGACTGATTTCGACCTGAATCCAGAGGTCAAAGCCGAGCAATTGCGGATTCACCGCAAGCGTCCGGCCGCCGTGCTGTGCGCCTTGCGCCCGCTCGAGACCGGCTTGCAGGTCATTCTCACGCAGCGTGCGGCGCATTTGAACCAGCACGCCGGTCAAGTTGCTTTTCCGGGTGGCAAGATTGACGCGGCGGATCCAACAGCGCAGGACGCCGCGCTTCGCGAAGCCGAGGAGGAGATCGGATTGCGCTCGGATCAGGTGCAACTCCTGGGCGGGCTCGACACCTACCTGACGTCGACCGGGTACACAGTCACGCCCTATGTGGGCGTCATCGATCCCAGCTGGACTCCGGTTCCAGACCCGTCCGAAGTGGATACGGTTTTCGAGCCGCCTCTGGATTTTCTAATGAACCCGCAGAACCGAAAACGTCATCATCACGATCGGAACGGTTATCGCCGATATTACTACGCGATGCCGTGGCAAGGTTTCTATATCTGGGGCGCGACCGCCGGGATGTTGAAAGGCCTGTCCGACCGTTTGGATGTCGTACGCGGCGTCAGCGGGTGATTGGGTCCGGATGACCAAGATCGATGCACCGTGGGTCGAGGCCCCGGCCAGCCAAGCGGTCATGGATGCTCTTGGCGGTCAGGCGTACTTCGTCGGCGGCTGCGTCCGCAACGCGTTGCTCGACGCGCCGGTGGCCGACATCGACATCGCTACGCCGCTGGAGCCCGACGACGTCGTCGCACATCTGGTTGCAGCGGACATCAAGGCAGTCCCGACCGGTATCGCGCACGGCACGGTTACAGCCGTGCACCTGGGTGAACCCATCGAAGTGACGACTTTCCGTGCTGACGTTGAAACCGATGGGCGCCGAGCGGTGGTCGCGTTCACGACGGACATTGCCGTCGACGCGGGGCGCCGCGACTTCACGATGAACGCGCTCTATGCCGATCACGCGGGAAACCTGGTTGATCCGCTTGGCGGGCTGTCCGATCTGCGAGCGCGCAAGGTTCGCTTCATCGGCAATGCGCATGACAGAATTCGCGAGGACTACCTTCGCATCCTCAGGTTCTTCCGCTTCCACGCGTGGTACGGCGCCGATGGGATCGATGCCGAAGGGCTCGCGGCATGTGCCGAACTCGCAGATGGGATCGAGACGCTGGCGCATGAGCGCATTGGTTGGGAGATCCGCAAGCTGCTGTCCGCGCCGGACCCAGCGCCCGCGGTTGCCTCGATGGCAGCGTCCGGCGTGCTTATGCGGTGTCTTCCGGGCGCAGATCCGTCGGCGTTGGCGCCGTTGGTGCATCTGGAAGAGGAAGCAGGTGTCGCGTGTCACTGGCATCGCAGGTTGACGGTTCTGGGCGGTGGTCCATGGGGTGAGGCTCTTCGGCTTTCGAACGCCGAGATCAAGGCGCTTGATGCGATCCGCGATGCGATCCAAAGCACTGAGAGTCTGGAGGTCCAAGCCTATCGCCATGGGTCCGAAGCAGCCTTGTCCGCGACCCTGATCCTTGCTGCGTCAACGGGGCAGGGTGTCCCGAGGAACCTCATGGAGGTGATAGCGCTCGGCGCCTCGGCGCGATTTCCGGTCGTTGCACGCGATTTGCTCGCGCGCGGTGTAGAGCAGGGGCCGGGACTGGGGGCAATGCTTAAGCAGCTTGAGGAGGGATGGATCGAAAGCGGATTCAAGCTCGAGAAAGAGGAACTCTTGGCAGATGTCGACGTCGGAGGTTCCCTTCGGCAGTGATGGCCTACCGATGCGGCGAAGATCACTCTTCGTCAGTTGGGATGTTCGAGAGGCGGCGCACGATCGTCTGACGCAAGTCCAGAAGCGTTGTCAGCAGGTCGTCGGACAATCGATCGACCTCCTCGGCCGGAGCGTCCTTGGCAATCCAGTTGGTGAAGTGGTTAAGCTCGGACATGACCGTCTCGGTCTTTGTGAGTGTGCCGTCGCCGTCACGCTGTTTCCAGTCGGCCCACCATGCCTCGATCTCCGTCAATTCGTCCTCGCTGGCAGGCCGCCGTTTGTGCGGAACGATCTGGCCTTGCTGCGTGATCGATGCGATCTGGTTCAACTCGATCCGGCGTTGCTTGTTCGCGACCTCCATCCGGAAGACCTGCGCGCCCTGCTTTCTGAGGCGGTAATACAGTTTCATAGCAGCGCGGGCCTTTGGAACATGCGGAGCTTCGCTCTCTGATCTGATAGGCTTGGCTTAAATCAGCGGTCACGCCGCGCAAAGGATATTCTTTCAAGCGGATAACGCGCGGAACGACCTGGCAAAGAAAAGGGGCCGGCACGGCGGCCAGCCCCCGAAAGTCGTTCGATAAACGATCAGCGCTTGAGTGCGCGGACCTCCCAGGCCTTGAGCGAGGTGCGTGCGGCTGGACCATAGCCTTCAATCTCGACGCGCAGTTGTGGGAAGATCTCGAAGATCTCCTCGCGCACTTCTTCGGCCATCCAGCCGATGCCCTGCTCACCCGGGTGGAAGCTTTCAGAAGATGCGCCGTTCGCCGTGACGATCTCGTGGCTGTCGAACAGCATGTGGAAGTACTCGACCTCGCCACCTTCCTGAACGTGGATTGTGTCGCCATTGACCAGGTGCTTGGCTGCGGCCAGGACTTCGGTCTCGCCGAACATCAGCTCTGCACGCCAGTCTTCAATCAGCATCCGGTGCAATGGACTGACCAGCAGGTCGCGGTCGTTGCCAAGTGCGCCCTCACGGATCATGATTGGCGCCAGCTTGCCCTTGGCTTCGACCGATTGAGAGCCAATCCAGCGGATTGCCTGAGCGCCGCCGTCACGGGTCATCACCATATCGCCTTCGACCAAGTCCTCGATGGCGACCTCGCCGTCCGGTGTCGTGATCATGGTGCCGCGCGTGAAGCAGGTGATGGCTTCGATCTCGCTGTAGTTGATCGTGCTGATCGTGTTGCCACCAGAGTCCAGGATGAAGACCTGACCGCTTTCTGCACCCGGAGCATCCGGGACGTTGACGAAACTTCCGCCATTCAGACCGGTGATCTGGATCTCGTCGCCCGTGGCAAGTGGTGCGAAAGGCGGTTCGGTTACCGGGTTGTTGGTGTCATCAATGACGTCTTCTTCGTCAGTCTCGCCGCCTGTGATCGTGATGTTGCTGCCCGGCGTCAGCGAAGCTCCATTGACGAAGAACTCGTCGTCGCCGCCGCCGCCAAGCGCCGTGTCGCCGGAGCCGACGATGATGTCGTCATCGCCGAGACCGCCATCGAGCGAGTCGTTCCCAGCGCCGCCATCAAGTGTGTCCGCGCCTTCGCCGCCAACGAGACTGTCATCGCCGCCGCCGCCGGTGAGAGTGTCGTTGCCAGCGCCGCCATCCAGGGTGTTGCTGTCACCATCGCCAATGATGGTGTCGCCGTTGTCCGAACCGGTCGCATTCTCGAAGTTCAGGATCGTGTCGTTGCCGACGCCGTCTCCCGTCAGCGTGTCGTTGGCCAAGTCGATGACGACCGGACCTGTGGCGTCGTCCACGCCGATCGTGTCGTTGCCGTCGCCACCGTCGTGGGTGTCGTTCCCCGCGCCAGCCTGGACCGAGTCATTCCCGATACCGGCATCGGTTGTGTCATTGCCCGACCCGGCGTCGATCGCATCATTGCCCGCGCCGCCGATGGCCGTGTCATCGCCGCCACCCGCGCTGATCGCGTCGTCACCGCCGCCGCCGTCGAAGAACTCGCCGTTGGCTCCTCCGGCCAGGTTGTCGCCGCCATCCGTGCCTACGACACCTTCAAAGCTGAAGATCGTGTCGCCCTGGGCGTCGCCACCCGCGACGACTTGTGCAGCGAGAGAAACGACCACCGGTGTTGCGCTGTCGGAGTAATCGAGGATGTCGAAACCGATACCGCCGTTCAGCGAGTCGGCTCCGGCACCGCCTGCGACCGTATCGTTGCCTTCGCCTGCGATGACTGTGTCGTCGCCTGCGCCCGCATCAACGCTGTCGTTTCCGGCGTTTGCATCGATGCTGTCATTTCCGCTGGACCCGGTTGCAACGTCATCGCCGGTGGTCAGCGTGAACTCTTCGAAGTTCGCGAACGTGTCGTTTCCGGTTCCAGCGCCCGAAACCGTCCCGCTTTCGATGTCGATTGTGACAGGCGAGGTGGAGTCAATATAACTCAGCCTGTCGACGCCTTCGCCGCCGTCCAGGCTGTCGCTGCCCTGACCGGCGCGGACAAAGTCGGCTCCGCCTTGCGTGTCCAACGTAACGCCCACGGTGTCTGCGACCGCATTAACGTTGTCGTCGTCGTCGGTGAAGATGATGCGTTCGATCTCAACGAACGTATCGGTCCCGGTCGACACGCCCGTGACGATACCAGCCTCGTCGCCTGTGTAGGTGACCGTGATATCTGCAACTTCATCGGAATAGTCGAGAACGTCGATGTCGGTGTCGCCAGCGTCCTCGGATCCGGCGATACTGTCGTTTCCACCGCCTGACACGAAGGTGTCACTGCCACCGCCGCCGATCAGAGAGTCGGCACCCAGCCCGCCATCGATGAAGTTGTTGGATTCCTGGGCAGTGATCGATGCATTGGCGGTGCTGCCAGTGATCGTATCGGCGAATGCCGACCCGATGGCGTTTTCGTAGAACGTGTTCTCTTCGACATCGCCGTCGGCATTCGTGGCACCGCTGCCCATGTCGAAGACGACCGAACCGCTTTCGTTGGTGAAATCGATCGTATCGATGCCTGCGCCACCGGTCGTCGTGTCGACTTGATCCCGCGCGATGACGAGGTCGTTGCCGTCGCCTGCGTCGATTGAGTCTTCGCCACCGTTGCCGTCGATCGTGTCGTTGCCGATGCCGCCGAACAGGCTGTCCAGGTCACGAACCGGGTTGGCCGCGTCGATCGCACCGACAATGGAGTCGTTCCCGGCGCCGCCGTAAACGGTATCGCGCACGGAAGAGGTAGAACCCGGTCCATCGGTCGTGATGACGTCGTCGCCCGCACCGCCATAGACCGTGTCGCCGCCCGTTGCCAAACCGAGCGCATCGAACAGAACGCCGAAGTTCGAATTGATGGTGTCCGCGCCGTCCCCGCCATAGATGACGTCATCGCCCTGCGACCCGATGATCGAGTCATTGCCCAGACCGCCATCCAGTGTGTCGACGAGCGAGCCGCCGGTCGCGGGCCCGCCATCGGCCGCCGTAAAGAAGTTGTTGATTACGTCGTCGCCGTCGCCGGCGAAGATCTGGTTGACGCCCTGACCGGTGGACAGCGAGTCTGCGCCATCGCCGCCATAGATTACGTCATCGTCATTGTTCCCAACGATCGTGTCGTTGCCGCCCAGAGCCACGATGGTATCGACAAGACCATCATTGGCGTCGCCCGCAAAGTTAAGTACGTCGTCGTTGGCAGTCAGGGTAACTGTCGGCATACCGCGTCCTTTCGCATCTAAGGCGCACGGAATGCAGGTCTAGCGTAGACAGACTCCGCCATCGGAACGGCTTCGTCCAAGATCGCGGCGAGCTAAGGTAGCTGCGAGCCGCGTATGTTACGTGTACCTGCGCACTGTGCGCGTTTGGAGCAAGGAAACGCCGAAAGCCGCAGAATGTAAAGCAAAAACGCCCGGACAGGTCCGATCGGCAACCGGCGGATGCGTCGGCTGGTTTTTCTGTCGCGGCACGGGACGTTTGAGGCTTTGCTAACCGTGTTTGGTTATCATTTCGAAGCCGACCCGCGGGTTCCGCACCTGCGAATCGGCATGTTCTCCAAACGTTTCCCGCCAATCAGGCTTTCAAGGATCCGCAGAACCTCTGGATGCGGGTGCAGGCCTCTTCCAGAGCTTCATCTGACGTCGCGTAGGAGGCGCGGAAGCACGGGCTGACGCCGAAGGCCGATCCGTGGACGACGGCGACGCCCTCGGCCTCCAGAAGTTGGGTTACGAAGGCTTCGTCGTCTTCGATCACCACGCCGCTTTCCGTTGTCTTGCCGATGCAACCCGCCACGGAGGGATAGACGTAGAACGCGCCCTCGGGCACGGCACACGTGATGCCGTTGGCCTGGTTCAGCATCGAGCACACGAGATCGCGGCGGCGCTGGAACGCCACCCGGCTTTCGGCAATGTAGTCTTGCGGTCCGTTGAGCGCTGCCACGGCGGCCCATTGGCTGATCGAGGAGGGGTTCGACGTCGACTGCGACTGGACCTTGGACATCGCCTTGATCAGCGGCTGAGGCCCCGCGGCATAGCCGATCCGCCAACCGGTCATCGCATAGGCCTTGGACACGCCGTTGACCGTCAGCGTCCGGTCCATCAGGCCCGGCTCGACTTCGCAGATGGTCGCGAACTCGAACGGCGGATAGGCGATGTGCTCGTACATATCATCCGTCATCACCCATACATGTGGGTGCTTCATCAGCACGTCGCACAAGGGCTTGAGTTCGGCGGCGGTGTAACCGGCACCCGACGGGTTCGACGGCGAGTTGAAGATCAGCCACTTGGTCTTGGGCGTGATCGCCGCCTCCAACTGCTCGGCGGTGATCTTGAGGCTGTTCTCGACGGTCGCGGTCACGATCACCGGCTCGCCGCCCGCCAGCAGCACCATGTCGGGATAGCTGACCCAGTAGGGCGCGGGCACGATCACCTCGTCGCCCGGGTTCAGCGTCGCCATCAGCGCGTTGTAGAGCACCTGCTTGCCGCCGTTCGAGACCGTGACCTGGCTGGGCGCATAGTCCAACCCGTTCTCACGCTTGAACTTTTCGGCGATTGCCTGCTTCAGCTCGGCGATCCCGTCGACAGCGGTGTACTTGGTCTTGCCCGCCGACATCGCGTCGATCGCGGCCTGTTTGATATGGTCCGGCGTGTCGAAATCCGGCTCTCCCGCGCCCAGGCCGATGATGTCAGCCCCTGCGGCCTTCAACTCGGCGACTTTGCCTGTCAGCGCCACGGTGGGGGATGCTTTTACGCGGGCGAGGCTGTCGGCGAGGAAAGCCATGGTCTTCTCCTGTGCTCTGGATTTCTGCCGCGAAGGGCGGTCGGTGTCTACGCCTGTCGCGGAGGCTGGGCAAGGTGAATTCCGCGATGACAAAAATCACGTAATTTTACATTAACCGGATTTCGGTCGGGTTTTCGAGCTGTTCCTGCGTCCAGTGTGCGCCGGGTGAGCGGTTTGCTCTGTCGCTCAC
This sequence comes from Pseudomonadota bacterium, assembly GCA_038534135.1. Taxonomy (GTDB): domain Bacteria; phylum Pseudomonadota; class Alphaproteobacteria; order Rhodobacterales; family Rhodobacteraceae; genus Thermohalobaculum. The sequence goes on from JBCAXJ010000038.1 coordinate 12,306, forward strand.
GACCTGTGGTGTTCAAGGTTTCGTGTGACCTGGGCGCCGCAATGAAAGCTCGGACTGTTATCGGTAACAAAGCCGATGCGATTCGTGCTGTGCGGCTGTGTCGGGATCGCAGGCGTGTCAGTCGAATGACCCGTTGCGAGCAAAGATCGAGCGCGCGGTCGGTTCCTGCGCAACACGGCTTTCGGCTGCATCAGGGTCCATCGCGCGCTCGCAACGCCCCGGACGCAACGAATCGACGTGCTGAGTATTCGCGTTGCACACCGTTTTTCAGGACCGCGCGGTGGAGGTCTTCGTGCCGATCAGCGCACGGGTCATCATATTCGCGAACAGGGCGACTCTGTGTATTTTGTGGGCGTGGTCTGTCGGCCCCGGCGTGAGTATTGTTTGCCGGTTTCTCTCTTTCGGCGATGACTTGCCGCTGTTGCGCGGTTGGCAGAGCCCGACCTCGGGTGGGCGCCGCCAAATTCCGGTTGGAGCGCTTTATGGTGCATCCCCTCCTGGAGGGCGTTCTTTTTGGATGCGTTGGAGATGCGCCCGCTCGGCGGGAGGTCGGGCGCCGCCCGGCGTCGCTGCGCGCCAATCTTCCGGGCGAGGCGCGGTTTGCGGATTGCGTGCGTTATTCGCGAGGCTTGCCCGGTGGCGCGCCAACATCGAGCCATGCCCGGAACTTCGGATCGCCGTACCAATCACGCTTCAGCGTCTCGTCATCCCAGTGATCCGGCATAACGAGGCCATCGGGCAGTTTTGTCGCGGTATCGCCGAACAGTTTGTTCAGGATCTCCTGGGTAATGGTGTCAGACCTCAGATCGGCCGCCCTGACCGACGCGTCTGCGAAGGTGTCGGTCAGGGCGGCCGATCTGAGGTCTGCAGAGTGGAGGACCGCCCCCTCCATCCGTGCCTCGCTGAGGAACGCCCCCTCCATTCGCGCCTCGCTGAGGCTCGCCCCCTCCATCCGTGCCAGGATGAGGACCGCCCCCTCCATCCGTGCCCGGATGAGGACCGCCCGCTCCATTCGCGCCTCGCTGAGGCTCGCCCCCTCCATCCGTGCCAGGATGAGGACCGCCCCCTCCATCCGCGCCTCGCTGAGGACCGCCCCCTCCATCCGTGCCTCGCTGAGGACCGCCCCCTCCATCCGCGCCTCTCTCAGATCCGCCCCCTCCATCCGCGCATGGTTGATGAGGGCGTTGCCGAGCTTCGCGAGGTGGAGGTAGGCGTTCTGGAGATTGGTGCTGCGCAGATCGAGTGCAAAAGGCCGATCTTGTCGCCGTTCATGCTGGATGCGCCCATCCGAGCGGCGCCCGATTACGGTCAGCGCGGCCTGGATATCGACGCGCGGTGACGGCAAGTCGCTGACCCAGTTCCTGTGGCTTTCTCGGCGTGCGTCCAGCAGCGCCTTGCGGGCCGCGTGTTCTTCCTCGGTAGTCTCCTCCGGATAGTCCGGCCAGTCGCCGAGATCATGATCCTTGGCAGACGAAGCGGGTGCGTTCTCGCGAAGGTAGGCGCACAACGTCTCCATCACCGTGATGTGGTCGCGCTCGGAGTCCTGGGCGATGCGCTCCAACGCGTAGATTGCACCGAGGCGAACCTCGAGATTGGGAACGGTCTTCTCGACGGTGGAGGTGATCGTCTGCCAGTCGCCGTAGTCGACATGCTCGACATCCTTGGGGATCGTGAAGGGATCGCCCTCGCGGTGCTGAAACTCGACGCGGTGGCTCTGATCGCCCGCGGGCATGTCGTATTCGATCGTGCGGACCCGAAAGGTGTCCGTCTGCTTTTCCGTCTTCTCGGCGCCGAGCTGTTCGACGGCCTGGGTGAACCGGGTCGTGAACATCACGGTTTCGGCGGTGATGGTCTGACGCTCGTTCAGCCAGGTCTTGATCAGTTGGAAGGGTGCGGCGGCCAGGATGGCGATGGCGGTCAGCATGGCCCCGAGTGCGTAGGCGAAGCTGCGCAGGTCGTCGGCATCGTTGGTCGTGTCGACGAGGTCGAACAGTTTGGCGATCAGGTCACGCAGCTCACCGAGGTAGCTGAGCCAGAATGGCCCAGCGAGCCCGATCGCGAGCCCGATGAAGATCCAGACATAGCGGCGTTTGACCCAGTCCCGGACACGCGCGATTGCGGGAGGCAGGCGGCGTGTAAGCGCGGTACCCCAAGCCCGCCCGTTGCGCCAGAGCACGAAGGCCAGGAGCAGAGCGCCTGCGCCCGCGATCAACCACAGGACACTCGGCTCTGAAAGTGCGTTTTGCAATCGAGTTTCAAGCGACATGGTTAACAGTGTTCAGGACTGAAACAGGGTTTTCGACTTTGCATTTTGACTGAACTATTATGGGATTTGTTCTGAAAATTCATGCAAATTCGCGAAGCTTTTGACATCTTGTTAAGGGTCGTCGGCCAGAACGGTGTGTGACAGGCGAGTAGGACGTGGAACGGGCGTCCGGCCAAAGCGTTCGGGTGGGTGATGCAAGTTACGCTGGAGATGCAATCGGGTGCGCGCCATGTGGGCGAGGCTCTGGATGCGGCGGATTTCGGGGCCAACTTCCTGTTCAACCGGGTCAGCTTCTCCGAAGGCGTTGGCGATGCGGGTGGGTTCGACGAGGTTGCGGAACAGCTGGGGGTGACGCATCTGCGCTATCCCGGCGGCACGATGACGGAAGATCAGTTCAGCCTGACCGATCCCGAGGCGACATTTCAGGCCACCAATCTGACCACCGGCGCGCCGATCGAGAATGCGGCGCGGCACGATCTGACTCCGATGTCCGAGTTTCTGGCCTATGCGGCCGAGGCGGGGGCGATGGTGACGATCGTGCTGCCCTCGGCGCGGTATCAGGGCAATCCGGCGCGGGCCGCGGCCGAGGTCGAGGCGTTCGTGAGCGATGTCCTCAGCGGTCCTTACGGTCATGTGGTCGAGGCGTTCGAACTGGGCAACGAGTGGTCGACCTATTTCAGTTCGGCCTCGGCCTACGGGGCGGTTGCGAACGCGATGGCGGTGGCAGCGGCGGCTGGAGCCGAGGGCACCGGGTTCGACCCGATGATCGCCATTCAGCCGTCGGCGCGGGCGGCGCGGTTGAACGAGACGGCCGACATCGTGGCGCAGTTGTCGGGTGATGCGCTGGCCGCGATCGATGCGGTGGTGATCCACAATTACCGCTCTGATCCGTGGGCCGAGCGGTCGATCACGATCGAGAAGTTCGAGCATGTCGATCTGTTCGAGGCAGCGGCGGGGCGCGAGTTGGGCGTCGTGCTGTCGGAGTGGAATGTCGGCAATCGCAGCGCCAATGACGGGCTGCTGCAAGGGGCCGGATTGCTGGAGATGGTGCATCAGCATGCCATCCAGGGTGCTGATCTGAGCCATGTCTGGCCGGTGCTGGAGAACAACACGACGCGGCTTGCGGGGAACATCGACGATCCGGACGCGGGCGCCGATCTGATGATCGGGGGCGAGGTGTTTCGCCAGATGGTCCAGAGCCTGGAGGGGACTCAGGTCCTGAACTTCGCGGTCGATCAGGATACTGATGGCGACGGCGTGACGGATCTGCTGGTCTACGGTTACGAGGATGTCGGCCGGATGGTGGTATTTGCGGCCTCGCTGGACGGTTTGGCGCGCGACGTGGTGCTGGATCTGGGCGATCTGGCGGATATCGATGCGGCGTTCGAGCATCTCTGGATCACCGAGCTGACGGTCGGCGAGGGTGTCGACCCGACCGATCACAAGGCCGCCCCAGTGGTGCATCAGGTCGCGGCCCATGGCGGGCAGCAGGTCGCGCTGACGCTGGATGCCTATCAGGTGACACGGCTGGAGTTTGCGTCGGCTGTCTCGGCGGTGGTGCAGGTCGAGACCGCGCAGCGCGATGATCTGCGCGGGACGGTGGCGCACGAGGTGTTCGTTCTGGCCGATGACGGCGAACGCGATCTGGTGCGCGAATTCGATGTGGCGGTGGACCGGCTGGATGTGTCGTCCTTCGGGGCTCGGTCGGTCGACGACCTCGTGATCACGGATCTGGTGCGCAAGGATGGATCGGTCAGTTGGGTGTCCATCGGCGATACGACGGGGCAGTCCGAGGCGATCCTGCGCTTCGCGGATGGGGCTCCGTCAGCGGCCGCGCTGACCGCGCAGAATTTCATCTTCACCTGCCCGGACAATGCGATGGCGGCGGTGCCGGGGATGGTCGAGCGTCAGGGCACGAGCGCTCTGGACGATCTGCGCGGCACGGAGGAGGCCGAGATCTTCGCGATGACCGATGACGACGTGCGCGACCTCGTGCGCAACTTCGCCGATGGCGAGGACATGATCGACCTCTCGGCGATTGCGACAGGCATGGAGGATCTGACGATCCGCGATCTGGTGCGCAAGAACGGAACGGTCAGTTGGGTCGAGATCGTCGACGGCGACGGTGACCGCGAGTTGATCGTCCGTTTCGAGGATGGTGATCATCGGGCGGACCGGTTGACCGAAGCAGACTTCATTTTCTGAGGCTCTGCCGGTGCGTTGGCCCGTGACTGGGACGACGCGTGACTCGGCAATCATTGTTGCGCACAGTGACTGGACGATGGATCGGGCGCGCTATGCCCACGGTGTATCGTGAGAAGCCTCTCCAAGCGCGGGTCCCTTCAAACCGTCAGATCAGGCTCGTGCCCAGAGGTCGGTGAGCTCGTCCTGAACATTCTGATACGATCCTTCAGCCAACCACATCCGTCGCAATGTCTTGCGCAGGCCACCATCGAAGGTCACCCAATCGTTCCACCAAAACCGCAACCAGGCGGGGATGGCGACAGAGCGCGTGAGCTTCACGTCCAGACCTGATGTCAGGCCAATTTCGAACTCGACATTCAATGGGCTGGAGCGATCTCGCGTTTCTGGATCAGGTTGCAGAAGCTCCTTTACGCGTTGCTTCTCGGCGGCCGAAATCGCCTCGGCCTCGCGCGTCTTGATGCCATCGCCGCGCAGGTCCTCCGCCAGGGCGCGGTAGACGAGGCCATCGTCGCTGAACCGGAATTCGAGTGCGCGCTGCAACAGATCCTTCGGGCCGCTGACCGGGCCGAGGCTGAGCAGATAGGGCAGGACCGGAGGCGCGTTGGGTGCGAAGGCAGCCCGCGCCTGTGTGTTCTCCAGCGCGGCGCGGGCGGCGGCGAAGATCTGGTCTTCGGACTCGTGCGTCAGCGGGTCTGCATCGCCGCCGCTGCCGGTCATGCCCAAGTAGAGCCGCGCGCGTTTCGGCTGGATGTGATGCACCGCATCGGCGGCCTGGGCCATGCCGCTGAAGATCTGCCCGCCCAGAAGGAACGATACGATCCCGCTGTGGTCGAGATCGCTACCGCGCAGTCCCGCGAGCGCATCCTGCGCTGCATCGAGGGATTCCTGACGAACCGAAGGGTGGGCCTCCGGGGCCGGGCGCCACTCCCACTTGAAAGCGCCCATTTCGTGAATGATGCCGACAAGATCGCCAATGCGGTTCAGATCCAAGCGGGCCATGTTCTCGAGCGCGCCCGCCTTGATCTGCTGATAGGGTTCGTACCCGATCTTGACGTATTTCGCTTGCGTGCCGAGCAGACTCCGCAAGGAACTGACTTCGTGCACCATGTCGAACGTGTCATCGTAGTTGATGAACGGGATGTGGTCGCGTGTGACGATCATATCGAAGAAATCGCAGATGCCGCCGGTGTTTTCGTGCAGCGCCGAGCGCATCTCCCAGTCATCGCTGCCGATCTTCTTGGCGGCAGAGGCGCCGTTCAGGAACATCTCGGCGGCGCGCAGGATCATCGGATCGGGCACAAAGCCGAAGGTGTCGCGCAGCGGGCGCCAGCCCGTGATCGAATGGTCCAGGATTTCGATATCTGCCATGGGGCCTCCCGAAGACTGATGCCGGAGTCTACCGCAGCTTTGCTCGCCCGGCGACGAAAAGCCGTGATGTCAGATCAGCGTCCAGTCGCCGGTCGTCGCAGCCCAGAGCCCGATGACGAGATTTGCGGCCATGTGGGCCTGGATCGCATCGGTCAGCCGGCCTTGGCGCAGGCTGAGCAGTGCGAAGACCAGCCCGGCCAATCCGGCGAGCAGCCATTTGTCATGCAGGGCGGCAAACAGGATCGTCGTGGCGGCGATGGCGAGGAGGCGCATGGCGGTGCCGCCGGTGTCGAGCCGGCGCAGCAGGTAGCCCCGGAAGAACAGTTCTTCGACGATGGGTGCGAGCAGGACGGTGCCGAGCAGACGCGCGGCGATCCAGAGTGATGCGTGGCCCGAGGCGTCGGCGTTTTCCGGACCCGTATGGGTGCCGATCCAGAGCGCCGCGATGCTAAGACCGGTGGTGATGGCGATCGGATCAAGCCGCCAGCGCAGGTTTGAGAGCACCGGCCAGAACACTGCGAGCGCGAGCGCACCGGCCGCCACGCGCACCGGATAAACCTGGTCGGGCGTCAGGGTGATTGCGGGCAGCACCAGCACCGGCAGCAGAAAGGCCACGAAGGGCAGAATCTGAGCCGCGCGTTCGTCGTGGTTGAGCAGCGGCGTCTGCGGAGCGCTGCCGGGCGCATCAGGGATCGCTTTCGCGAACCAGCTGACATTGACCGCGCACCAGAGCAGCACCACGGACAGGGCCACGAACAGCAACCATCCGGCATTCGAATGGAACCCGTCGATCGCAAGCTCTGGCGAGACGTTGACACCGATCCAGACGAGCGCCGTGATCCTGACAGCATTCAGGACCCAGCTTAGTAGCGCACCCACAAGGATCAGGACCGCCATCCGCGCGGGATCGAGTTCGCGGCGCAGCAGGATCGCGATCCCTGTCAGAAAACCGCCAACCAGAGCCGCGCCTTCGATGCCCGAGCAGCTCTGGTTCACGCGGACGCGGAAATCGTCGACGATGATCCGGCGGATGTCATATTCGAAGACTGCGTCGATGCCCGCGAGCGGGAGCAGCATCTTGACCGCGCCAAGCGTGACTGCATCGACACCGGGCACATTCCACAGCTTGCCCGCAATCAGGCTGAGCGTTTCCGGCGCGAGTGCCAAGGCACAAATGGCAACGCCCGCGACAACGATCAGGATCGTGGGCCAGGATGTGCGGGTTTGGGCCGTGGCGTGGGGGCGGCTTGCCCTCACGTCATTTCCGGCGGCGGCGCTCCAGGATCACGGCGGCAATTCCGCCGACGATCACAAGCGCGGCCAGGCTGCCGGTGCCGCCGATCTCCGGCACGGGCATCGAGGCGAATGCCGGACTTCCCAGCGCTATCGCGGTCATCGCGGCCAGGGCAATACTTGCTGACTGTTTCATGGTTTTCCCCCTCTCACAGGATCTTCGAGCATTTGGAGCATTCCAGTGATCCTATGACTGGTGCCCTCGCGCAAGCCGTATTTCGCAAGTTGCTCGTGGCCGGCAGGGATCTGATAGGTTCCAGCGACCCGGTCCCAGAGCGTCAGGATTGTTCCCAAATTGCGGGCGGTGGCGGCGTCCGTCACCTCGTGATGGATCCGGTGCACCGGGGGTGTGACGACGAGTGCGGCCAACCGGTTCAGGGCGTTTGGCGTGCGGATGTTGCTGTGTTCCCACAGATCGAAGATTGCCGCGAGTACGATGTGCAGCAGCACGCCCTCGATCGGCAGGCCGAGGACGAGGATGGTCCCGAGTTGGCAGAGGCTGCTGAAGACCGCTTCGAACGGATGGAAGCGGAAGGCGGTCGAGAGGTCGATCTGTTCGTCGGAGTGGTGGAGCCGGTGAATGCGCCAGAGCAGCGGCACGTTGTGCTCGGCCCAGTGGCGGGCATAGTTCGTGGCGTCGAGTGCGAGGATCGCCACCGGAATCCCGAGCCAGAGTGGCGCATCGAGCGTGTTGAGCAGCCCCCAGCCGTGGTCGGCGGCCAGGATCGCGGCCGCAACCAGACCGACCGGCAGGACGAGGCGGGTCAGCAACGCACCGGTGGCATAGAGGACGGCGGCGTGCACCATCCGCAACAGATCCGGGCGCTGGGCTTTGCGGTGGGGTGCGTAGAATTCCAGTATAAGAAACAGGCCAAAGATGGCGCCGAGCAGCGCCAGGCTGGTCGCGTAATCTGCAAAAGCCGTCATCGGGCGTCGATCTCCTGTCCGTGGCGACCATGATAAGGGGAGTGCCGGGATGTCGCAACGCAGCCTGATGTCGGCGGCCCGATATTGGCTGACGTCAGCGGCCCGTGGTCAACGCTGTCTGCGTCACCTGCTGGATCGCCTCGACTGTCAGCGGGCGGGGGTTCGTTCCAGCGGCGCTGTCGCGAATGGCCTTCTCTGCAATCCTATGGCCACAGTCTTGTGGAACACCGATATCGCCCAGCGTGCGCGGGATCTCAAGCGCGTCCAGCAGGGTGCAGATGTTCGCGTGGAAGCTCTCGAAATCCGTGGCTGCGTATCCCATTGCCTGAGCCATTGGCGTCACGTGGGTTTGGATGTCCGGCGCGTTGTGGCGGAGCACGGCGGGCAGCAGGACAGCATTCGTCAGTCCGTGCTGCGTGTCGTATTCCGCGCCGACCATGTGCGAGATCGCGTGGACCAGCCCGAGGCCCTTCAGGAACGCGATCCCGGCAAGGCAGGACCCGACCAGCATCCCGCCACGCGCTTCCATGTTGCCTGGTTCGCGATGGGCGACCGGCAGCCAGCGGGCGATCAGGCGCATCCCCTCTAGCGCTGCACCATCGCAGAGCGGATGGAAGCCGGGCACGCAGTAGGCCTCGATCGCATGGACAAGCGCATCGACACCCGTCCAGGCCGTCAGATGCGGCGGCAGGCCAACGGTCAGTTCCGGGTCCAACAGCGCACAGGCCGGTTTCAGGTCGGCGTGCCAGAGGCAGAACTTCATCGCCTGCGCGGTGTCGGTGACCATGGCCGTGCTGTCGGTCTCGGCGCCCGTTCCGGCGGTGGTCGGGATCGTGATCAGCGGCGGGAAGGGCGGCTGGCCGGACATGTCGGGGGCCGGGCGTTCAAACTCGAAGTCCCAAAGCGGGGTGTCGTTTGCCGCCGTCAAGCAGATTGCCTTGCCGCCGTCCATGCCACTGCCACCGCCGATCGCGATGACGCCGTCATGGCTGCCCTTGCGAAACTGCGTGCGACCTGCGGCGATCTCGTCGTCGCGGGGGTTCGGGGAAATTCCGGAATACAGTGCAGGCGACAGCCCAGCGCTGCTCAGGCGGTCTTTAAGGTCCGCCATGAAAGGCAGATCAGCCGATCCTCTGTCGGTCACGATCAGCGGGCGCGTGATCCCGGCTGCCTGGCAGATGGCACCGATCTCGCCGAGCCGGCCCGGCCCGTAGGCGATGGGAACCGGAAAGGTCCAGTCCTGATAGGCGAGAAGAGTCATGTGGATTTTCCCCGTTCGAAGGGGACATTTCCGGATGACGCTCCCCGGATGACTGTCGGCCGGAACGATGGCCGCGTCAATCTGTACACATCGTTGTCTCTTGTGCGGGCCTCAATACTTAACAGATGACAAATCGAGACGCAGCCGCGTGACCCGGTCATCTGGCAAGCGACGCCAGATGGATCGGCCAGGGGGATCACGTGGAAGGCTTCTTCGCGCTCGCAGCGGGCAATCTGGGCTCTCCGTTGATCCTCAGTTTTGTGCTGGGCTTGTGCGCCGCCCTGGCGCGGTCCGATCTGTCTTTTCCCGAGGCCGTGGCCAAGGCGTTGTCGATCTATCTGCTGTTCGCGATTGGCTTCAAGGGCGGGGTCAGCGTTGCGAGCCACGGGCTTGGCATCGACATCGTGACCGCGCTGATGGCCGGGGTCGTGCTGTCGGCGGCGATCCCGTTTGTCGCGATGGCCTTGCTGCGGGTCATGACCGCGCTGAACCGGACGGATGCTGCCGCGGTGGCGGGCCATTACGGCTCGATCTCGATCGTGACATTTGTTGCGGGCACGTCGGTGCTGGAGAGCCAGGGTATCGTGTCCGAGGGGTACATGGTCGCCGTGGCCGCAGCGATGGAGGCACCGGCCATCCTGTCCGCGCTATGGCTAGTCAGCGGATCGGGCAAAAGCCGGATGGACTCGCATCTGTGGCGCGAGATCCTGCTGAATGGCTCGATCGTGCTGCTGATCGGCGCCTTCCTGATCGGGGCGATCACGGGGGATGACGGTTTGCGCGAGATCGAGGCATTCATCGTCGATCCGTTCAAGGGCGCGCTCTGCATCTTCCTGCTCGACATGGGGCTGATAGCCGGGCGCGGCCTGCGCAACAGCCGGGGCAAGCTGACCCTTGGTTTGTTCGCCTTCGGGGTCGTCATGCCGTTGATCGGCGCGACGTTTGGCATTCTGGCGGCGATGGCGATCGGTCTGTCGCCGGGGGGTGCGTTCCTGTTGGCGGTCTTGTCCGCCTCGGCCTCCTACATCGCGGTGCCAGCGGCGATGCGTGTGGCACTGCCGGAGGCCGATCCGGGGATCTACCTCACCCTGTCGCTGGGCGTGACATTCCCGTTCAATCTGACCATCGGGATCCCCATCTATCTGATGCTGGCCACCATGGCGACGGGAGGATCATGATGGAACTGCACCCTGCGAAACGCGTCGCGATCGTGATTGAGGCGCCGATGCTGCGGCGGCTGACAGAGGCGCTGGAGAATGCCGACGTGACCGGGTACTCGGTCCTGCCGGTGTTGGCCGGGTCCGGCCGGTCGGGACCATGGTCCTCAGACACCTCGTTCGGGACGGCGGGGACGCTGGTGCAGGTCGTCTGCATCCTGAGCGAAGACAAACTGCCAGACATGGTCGAGCGCGCCTTTCCGGTGGTCGAGCGCCATATCGGAATGATCACAGTGACCGATTGCGAGGTCCTGCGGCCCGAGCGGTTCTAGCCGTCATCGTCACCGCTTTTCACGTCGATCAGGATCGAGGAGCGGTGCCGGTCATCCACATCGACGTCAATCCGGTAAAGCCCCGGTTCCTGAAAAGCGTGCTCGAACGCTTCGTCCCTGTTTTCGATCCTGGCGAGAAGATCGCCATTGTGAAACAGGGTCAGATCAACCGAAAGGTTGACGGGATCCATGAATGGCGGACGCCAGACGCCTGAAAACAGGCCCCAGCTCTGATCCCAGTCGAGATAGATCTCGCCCGGCTCGCTCAGCACGAACGTCTCGCCACTCGCGACAGGATGACTGAACTCGAGGTGCGACTCGAAGACGATCCCCAGCGCGGCCAGCAGAGCCGCAGCGCTGGTTCCCAAGAGCCCGGCAATCCAACGCCATCCGATCCCGCCGATTGTCGCGATCGTCGGCAGGATCCCGGTATTCTTGCCTGGATCGCTGCCGCCGGAGGGTTGGTCGATAAGCTCTGAGTTTGTCTTCAGCGCCACCGGCTTCATCATTTCGAGGAGGAAATCGAGCTCCTCGGTCGACCAGGCCGACATTCCTTTGTTCCGAAAGTCGATATTCAGGTTGAACGTCCGATCACGCGATCCGATCAGAAAAAGCCCGGCCGAGACCGGCGTGCCCTGTGGGGCGTCAAGCTCGTCGAGAAATTGCTCGACGGATGAAAGAGGTTTCAACTCCTCGACCGGGCCAAAGCCGCTGCGCAATGCACCGTAAGTGACGAAGGCCCGGTCAACGTCCGGGTCACGCAATCGGAGTGTTTCATCGGGCGTCTTACTGCGCGCCGCAAACATCGCGATGGTGCTTTCCAGGCCCAGCTTCAATGTGCGGGCGTCCGGTTTGCCCAGCCGGTAGGTCAAGGTGCCACTGCGATAGGGAAAGGCCGGGTCCCAGGGCCGGATATCGACCTTCAAATGTGTCTTGATCGCGTCGATCAGGCGTTTTGCATTCGGATGGTTCGGAAGGCTCCAGTGCTGGATCCGAACGCGTGCCCGGGGGAGGATGATCTCAACATCCGGCCTGACACCGCGCGATTGAAACTCGATCTCGATCTCGACCAGCTTCGGCCAATGCTCTTGCAGAAGCTGGTCGATTTCAGCGACGGCTATCTTTCGGCTGAGCTTCGTTTGCGTGCGCAGGTGAAGCGTCAGCTCGAAATCCGGCACGCTCAAGTCTTCGCCAAGGGATCGGAGCGCCGTTGTCACCGCGGGCAAGGTCATCGGCAGGTCGGCATAGCCGTACGTTTCATTCTGGATGTCGTTTGCCGTTGGGCTGATCTCAAAGAGCTGTGGGTCACTTTCGAAAGCGCGGGCGCGGGTCTGCAGGCCTTGCTGATCCAGATCGTGAAGTTCGACACTCAGCTTGTAGCTGTATGCATCGAACTTGATCCGGGCGCGCGTTTCGGCAGACCATCGTCCGAGTTCCATGTCGACTCTGTCGAGCCGGTCACAACTCTTCAGCGCTGCGGTGAAGCTGGGAACGTCCTCGGGCGATTGCTCGACAAGCTCGTCTCCCGTGAAGCCTCGCACGAAAAACGAGACCCGCGCTCGTGGGTCCGCTTTCACAACCGGCTGGAGTTCTCTGTCGAGAAGCGCCAAAAGAAAGGTCGCGTCTACATTGGCGGTAACAATATACAGGGTTTTTTTGTCTGCCATAGCGCGGCCCTTAATTGATCCAGTCTATATTTTTACACACTCGTGAGGGTGGTTAAACAGAAACGTTCGAGATCCGTTTGGCCCACCGGACTTCGAGAATGCTTCGCATGTTCTTTCAGTCCTGGTTGGTCATGCTTAGTCCTGGTTGGTCAGGATCACTGTGCCAGCCGCATGAAACATACCGCCCACGCCGTGGACGACCGAGATCTTAGCATCGGGAACCTGGGCGGGTGAGGTGCCGCGGATCTGGCGCACGCCCTCTTGCAGAGCGTACATTCCGTACATGCCCGAGTGCATGTAGCTGAGCCCGCCGCCATTCGTGTTCATGGGCAGCGTTCCTCCCGGCCGCGTGTGGCCTTCGGCGACGAAGGGACCGGCCTCGCCGCGCCCGACAAAACCCAGATCCTCGAGCCCGTAGATCGGCAGGTGGGCAAAGGCGTCGTAGATCATCAGGTGGTCGACATCGTTATGCGCGATCCCGGCTTCCTCGAATGCCCGGCGCCCGGAGATGCGGAAGGCGCGCGACGAGGTGAAATCCTCCATCTGGCTGATCAGCGGCGCCTCGACGCTTTCGCCGGTGCCGATCACATGGACGGGCTTGGTCGGGAAGTCTTTCGCCCGGTCGGTCGATGTCAGGATCAGCGCGCCGCCGCCATCGGTCATCAGGCAGCACATCAGGAGGCGGAATGGATAGGCGATCATCCGGCTGTTCAGCACGTCGTCGACCGTGATCGGATCGCGGAAGCTTGCGCGCGGATGGAAGGCGGCCCATTCGCGCTGGGCGACGGCGACCTGGGCGAGATGCTCCTCGGTCAGTCCGGTCTCCTTCATCATGCGCAGGACCGGGATGGTGAAGCGCGTCGGCGGCGTGGTGACACCGTAAGGTAGCTCGAACTGTTGCAGGAATTGCAGCGGGAAGAGTGCCGGGTGCTTGCCGATCTGGTGTCGCCCGCTTTCGCCATGGGTGATCAGCACGGTCTTGCAGAGGCCGGCCTTGATCGCTGCCACGGCGTGGCGCACATGAACGATGAACGAGCAACCGCCGACCGATGTGCCGTCGACCCATTCCGGCGTCAGACCCAGATAGTGCGAGATCTCGGTCGGATCGTGCCCCGCGGTGGCGACGCCGTCGATGTCCTTCAGCGTCAGCCCGCAGTCTGCGAGCGCGTTCAGGGCGGCGTCCGCGTGGTGTTGGACTTGGGAGACACCAGGGACCTTCCCCATTTCCGTGGTCTCGGCGGCGCCGACGATGGAGACTCCGGTCATTGGATGTCTCCTGCGGGTTTGAACTGGGGCAGGGTGATCTCGTCGGTCAGCGTCTCGAACGTGACCTCCAGGGCCATGTCGAGTTGCAGCGCCTCCGGCGTCTGCGGACAATCGACGATGTTCGCCATCATGCGCGGTCCCTCCTCCAACTCCACCACGGCGATGGCATAGGGCGGCTCGAACCCCGGCGCCTTCATGTGGTTGATGACATAGGAATAGAGCGTCGCCCGGCCGGAGGCTTCGAAGACGGACACGTTGCGCGATCCAGTTTCCGGGCAGAACGGCCGCGGTGGGAAATAGGCCTTGCCGGTTTCATTGCAGCGCTGCAGGAGCAGCTTTCCCTGGCGTGTGCCGTCCCAGAAGTGCTGGGTTTCGGGCGTTGGTTTCGGGATGGGGCGGTCGGTCATGGCGCTCTCCGTGTCTTTGGTAGGGTGCGCATTGCTCACCCTACGGATCAGAATGTGAGTTCGGCGTAGCCGTTGTTCAGAACCGTGCGGTCGCCGACCATCGAGCGGAACGAGACGATGTTGCCATCGCGCCAAAGCTGGGTGGTGATCGTCTCGCCTGGATAGACCGGGGCAGAGAATCTCAGGCCGAAGCGCTTCAATCGGGCGGGATCGCCATCGCAATAGGTGTCGAGCACCGAGCGGCCCGCCACGCCGAACGAGCAGAGCCCATGCAGGATTGGCGCCTTGAAGCCTGCCTTGGCGGCAACCTCGGGCGAGGCATGCAGCGGGTTCGGATCGCCCGAAAGCCGATAGATCAACGCAGCCTGGGGCAGGGTTTCGATGGAATGGGTGACCTCCGGGTCGCGCTCCGGGACCTGGTGGACCGGCTTCAGCGGTCCGGTCGGGCCGTCGAAGCCGCCATCGCCACGCGCAAAGGTCGTGGAGGTCGTCGTGGCGATCCGGGTGCCCGTGCCCTTGTCGGTGATCTCGCGCTCGATATAGAGCAACGCGCCCTTGTCAGCGCCCTTGTCGATGATCTCGGCAACGCGGTTTTGCGCGATGATTGTGCCCTTGGTCGGGATCGGCGCGTGAAGCTCGATGCCCTGTTCACCGTGCAGGACCTTGGTCCAATCAACGCCGCTTTCCGGATCGCGCAGCCAGAAGCCCGGCGTGCCAAGCACTGCGGCCATGAAGGGCAGGGCGGCGAAGTCCGGCTGTTCCTCGAACGTGAAGCGCAGGTTGGCAGCGTTCAGTGGATCGGCGCCAACCCCGAGGCCGAGCGCGTACAGGATGGTATCGCGTGTCGTGTAGCTTTGTTCGATTGGCTTGAAAGGCCAGTTCTTCAGTTTGTCGTAGTCGATGGGCATGGGCGCAATCCAAGGTCTGGTTGGTTTAGGAAGGCCGCTGCGGACCCTACGGCGGCACGAGAACCGTGCCGGCCCGAGGGCTCCGCAGGGAACCGAGGCCCCAATGAGCCCGCGAAAGCTCCAACGAAGGGTCTGGCGCGGCCGGAACGGTGTCCGGGCACGATCTGGCAAGAGCTTTCGATCGGCTTTGCCTGTCGTCTCAGACCGGGTCCCATGAGAACACATCCTGGCTGCGGTCGAGCGGGTAGAACTGTGCCTTCATCGCGGGGAACGCAGTCTCGAGCACCGACTCAGGCGTCCAGCCATCCGAGTTGTGGGTCGAGCGGATCGGGCGGTTCTGGCTCATCAGAAAGATCTCGTTGTTGCGCACGGCAAAGATCTGGCCGGTGACCTCCTTGCCTGCGTCCGATGCCAGCGCGACGACGACGGGCGCAATCTTGGCAGGCGTCATCTGTTTGAGCTTCTCGATCCGCGCGGCCTGGGCCTCGTCATTGATCGGGATGGTGCCGATCATCCGGGACCACGCAAAGGGCGAGATGCAGTTCGAGGTTACGCCGAAGCGGCTCATGTCCAGTGCGATCGACTTCGACAGTCCGACAATCCCTAACTTCGCGGCGGCGTAGTTCGCCTGGCCGAAATTGCCGATCAAA
The DNA here is from genome assembly GCA_038534135.1 of Pseudomonadota bacterium. Lineage (GTDB taxonomy): Bacteria > Pseudomonadota > Alphaproteobacteria > Rhodobacterales > Rhodobacteraceae > Thermohalobaculum. The sequence continues at coordinate 28,013 of JBCAXJ010000038.1, forward strand.
CCGGACGTCGAGGTGTAGTGGACGAAACAGCCCGAGCCCTTCTCGCGGAAGTGGCGCGCCGCAGCATAGGAGACGTTGAACGCGCCGTGCAGGTGGACATTGATGACCGTGTCCCAGTCATCATAGCTCATCTTGTGAAAGATCACGTCGCGCAAGACGCCCGCATTGTTGACGACAATGTCGAGCCCGCCGAAATCCGAGATTGCCTGGGCCACCATCGCCTCGGTCGCCTCGCGATCGGTCACAGAGCCGAAATTGGCAACGGCCTCGCCGCCTGCATCTGCGATGTCCTTGACGACTTCCAAGGCCGGGATCTGGTCGGCGCCTGTGCCCTTGGTGTCACCGCCCAGATCGTTGACCACAACCTTGGCGCCGTGGGCCGCCATCATGATCGCCATGTCGCGCCCGATGCCGCGCCCGGCGCCTGTGATCAGGGCAACCTTGCCGTCCAGAAGACCCATTTGTTCCTCCCCCGTGATATCTCGCGCTTGGGCGCGTTCATTCTGATGCTTCGCGCAGATTTGCTTGGCAGGATGGGCTTGTCCACGGCGGATCTCCGCCCACCGGGAAAGGAACACAAGGATGATACCCCGCACGCTGTTCTCCGAGGAACACGAGATGTTCCGCGCCTCGGCTCGCCGCTTTGTCGAAGCCGAGATCGTGCCGCACCACGCCGCGTGGGAGAAGGACGGGCATATCAGCCGCGAGGCCTGGCAAAAGGCGGGAGAGGCGGGGTTGCTTTGTGCCTCGCTGCCCGAGGCGTTGGGCGGACCCGGCGGCGACTTCCTGATGTCGGCGATCATGATCGAGGAGTTGGCGCGGTTGGGGATGACCGGGCCGGGGTTTCATCTGCACTCCGAGATCGTGGCGCCCTACATCGTGCAATACGGTTCGGACGAACAGAAGGCGCATTGGCTGCCGAAGATGGTGGCGGGCGAGGTGATCGGTGCGATCGCGATGACCGAACTGGCTGCGGGCTCGGACCTGCAGGGAATGAAAACTACAGCCCGGATGGATGGCAACCACTACGTTCTAAACGGTCAGAAGGTCTACATCACGAACGGCATCATGGCCGACTTCGTGATTGTCGCTGCAAAGACCGATCCGGCCGAGGGCGCCAAGGGGATCAGCCTGATCATTGTCGAGACCGGGACCGAGGGCTTCTCGCGCGGGCGGAACCTCGAGAAGATCGGCTGGCACGCGCAGGACACGGGCGAGTTGTTCTTCCAGGATTGCCGGGTGCCCGCGACGAACCTTCTGGGCGGTGAGGGGCGGGGGTTCATCCAACTGGTCGAGCAACTGCCGCAGGAGCGTTTGCTGGTGGCGATCCGATGTGCCTCGGTGATCGAGGCGGCGCTGGAGTGGACCGTTGCCTATACGTCGGACCGCAAGGCCTTTGGCAAGCCGGTGATTGCCTTCCAGAACTCGCGGTTCAAGCTGGCCGAGGTCAAGGCACGGGCGGTGATGCTGCGCGCCTTTGTCGACCGTTGCATCGAGCTGCATCTGGACAGCGGACTGACCGCCGATGATGCCGCCATCGCCAAGCTGACATCGACCGAAATGATGTGTGAGGTGCTTGACGATTGCCTCCAGCTTCACGGTGGCATGGGCTATATGTGGGAGACGCCGATCGCGCGGGCCTGGGCCGACAATCGTATGGCGCGGATCGCCGGAGGGACCTCCGAGATCATGAAGGAGATCATCGGGCGTACGCTGGTGGAAGCGTGATGCCGACTGCCTAGCAGCGCTGCCAACGCTTTAACGCAGTCTTTGTGCTTCAGGCGTACCGTTAACACCGCGTGAGTGTGTAGAGCGGGTTCGGTGTTGAAGTTCAGTCGCGGAAACAGACGGTTTGTCCTGCGCAATCGTTTCCGGCGGATGTATGCGATCGCGGCTGTCATTCTGTTCAGCCTGATCGGCAGCGTCGGATGGCTGAACCACACGCTCGCCGATGTCGCGGATCAAGCGTTGCACGAGGTCAAGCGCATCGCCGAGATCCAGCTGAGGGCGCAACGAACGACGCTGCTCGCGGTTGAGTTCAACACGACGGCAGATCGCGGCTTTGCCGAAGTGGCCCGGATGTCGTTGCTCGAACAGAGCGGGTTTTTTGCTCACCAACAGGGTCAGAGTTTTGTGCCCGACGGCCTGATGGCGCAGTGGATCTATCGCGTCCAGGCGAGCGACATAAGCGATGACGCCTATGCGGTGCTCGAGACCCGGCTGCGGCTTTTGACGCAGAAGACGTTCGAGATCGCCAATGCCACGACGGATCTGGACCGTGAATTCGCGCTGAGTGCGATCCGGGCACAGACGCGTTCGGACTTGCTGGTCGATCTGGACACGCTGTTCCAGCTTCATCAGCGCGTGTTATCCACATCACTGCATCTGGCAGATTCCGCGACGCTCCTTCTGATCCCCGTCGTGGCCCTTGCGTTTTATGCAATCTGGCGATGGATGATCCTGCCGCTCAGGGCGCGCGAGCAGAAGGCATTGGACCGGTTGAAGTTCAGCGAGTCTGCGGCGCGCGATCTTGCCGAGACGGCGTCTTCCGCAAATCATGCAAAGTCCGAGTTCCTCGCGGTGATGAGCCACGAGATCCGGACGCCGATGAACGGTGTCCTGGGGATTGCTGAGGTTCTGGACGATATGGTCGAAGATCCGGATCAGAGAGAGCTCATCGCGGTTCTTCGCGATTCCGGCGAGACCCTGATGAAGATCCTGAACGATATCCTCGACTTCACCCGGCTTGAAGCTGGCAAGGTGCAGTTCGACGATGTTCCGTTTGCGCCGCGCTCGCTCGCCGACCGGATCCGCATCGCACAGGCACCGCTCGCGAATGCAAAGGGCCTGGATCTGGAATTCTCGGTGGATTTGCTCGAGGATCGTCAATGGATTGGTGATCCGCACAGGATCTTTCAGATTCTGACCAACATCGTGTCCAATGCGATCAAATTCACGGACAAAGGGTCCATCTCTGTATCGATCGCGCCTGTCGCGCATGGCGGTCTGCAACTTCAGATCTCGGACACCGGTATCGGGATGGAGGAGGACGAGATCGCGCGGATCTTCGACTGGTTTGTGCAGGCCGACAGCTCGACCGCGCGGCGCTATGGCGGCACGGGGCTCGGCATGTCGATCGTGTACCGGCTTGTCGAAGCGATGCAGGGCGGCGTCCACATCGACTCCGAGCCCGGCGAGGGTACGGTGGTGACGATCACCTTGCCGCTGACGGAGATTGAAGCAGCGCCCGAGGAGGCGGAGCAGGCGCGGGACGTCGTATCGATCCCGCCGGACCTGAAGATCCTCGCCGTGGATGACATCGAGACCAATCTGATGGTTGCCGAGATGATCCTGGGCCGCCTGGGTTTGAAGCCGACCCTTGCGCGCGGCGGTCGCGAAGCGATCGAGTTGTGTGCGGATGGTGGTTTCGACCTGCTGCTGCTGGACATCTCGATGCCGGATGTCGACGGCATCACCGCGTTGGATGTCATTCGCCAGCGTGACCGGTCCATGGGCCGGTCCCCGACGCCCGCAATTGCTGTGACAGCGAACGCGCTCGCGCATCAGGTTGGCACCTATCTGGACGCAGGTTTTGACGATCATGTCGCAAAACCGATCAACATGGCGGATCTCGCCCAGTCGATCAGCAGGCTCGTGGCCCGGGAGGGTCTTGGTCGCCGCGCTGCCTGAGCCGCTGCCTATCCAGCCGCGTCTTCGACGAGTTGATCGCGCGCGAGCTCGACACTGATCCGGAAGAAGCTGCTGCCATCCTTCGCGAACTGCACCGTCAGGTCGCCGCGCATCGCGCGCATGATGGCCCGGCTGATCGGAAGCCCCAGGCCCGCCCCCTGATCCATCGCGGCGCGCTGACCGCGCGAGAATTTGTCGAACACGGTTTTTGCCTCGTCTCGACCGATGCCGCCGCCATTGTCGATCACGTCGACGAAAGCCGTACCCGCCGTCGTATGCGCGACGACCCGGACCCGCGGCTCCGCCGCCGCGTTGTACTTGATGGCATTCGACAGCAGATTGATCAGAACCTGGCGCAACCTGTCGCCGCCGGCCATCACCGTCATGTCGGCGCCCGGTTCGATCTCGATCGTCACGCCCCGTTGCTGCGCCAGCGCCGAGATCGTGTCGACCGCCGCCGCCATCGCGCGCGGCAGGCTGATCGGTTCGCGTGTGATCGAGATGCCCCCGGCCTCGAGCCCGCTGAGGTCCAGGATCTCATCCAGCAGTCCCGTCAGCCGGATGCTCTCGTCGTTGATGATCTTCGCGAAGCGCGCACGATCCTTGTCCGTCAGGCTGCCGTCTTCGAGCAGGATTTCGGAGAACGACCGGATCGAGGTCATCGGCGTGCGCAACTCGTGGCTGACCTGGCTGAGAAAGTCGTCCTTCTGGGCGTCCAGCATGCGGAGACGCTCGTTCGCCTCGCGCAATTGCCGCGCGGTTTGCTGAAGCTCGTCGGTTTTCTCCGAAAGTGCGCGTGAGGTTTCGATCAGGCGCGAGGTCTCGTCGGCGATGTCGATCAATTCGTTCATCGACAGTGGCGCTTTTCCGGCGAGCCGCGAGATCATCGCATGCGCCGATGCGCCGCCGATCGAGCCTGCCACCTCGCGTTCCAGGCGCGTGATCATGTCCTGGCTGGGCAAGGGCAGGTTCCCGGGGCGTCCCTGACGCGCGGCGATCTCGTCGAACAACCTGCGCGCCGGTTCCGTGCCCAGGATCCTCTGAGCCAGAATGAACAGATCTTCGGCATTCGCAGAGCCCGCCGCGAAGGTGGCGTGGCTTTCGCTGGTTGTGTTGAAGACGTCGACGAACAAGGCGCCCTGCAAGCGTTCAAGCGGCGACATCTCGGACAGCACGGACACGGTCATGAAGACCAGGACATTGACGCTGAGGCTCCAGACCATCGCGTGAACCAGCGGATCGAGCCCGTTCAATCCCATCAAGGCCTGAGGGCGCAGGACGTCGATCCCCCGGGGACCCTGCGCCAGCATGGCGGAGGATATCAGGAACGTGCCCTCGAAGCTGGGCAGCAGCAGCGTGTAGGCCCAGATCACGACGCCCGAGATCATCCCCGCAAGGGCGCCGCGCGCCGTCGCCCCGCGCCAGAAGACCCCGCCCAGCAGGGCGGGCAGGAACTGGGCGACGCCCGCAAAGGCGATCAGACCGATGGCGGCCAAGGCATCGGACCCGCCAGAGAGCTGGAAATAGAGAAACCCGAGCCCCAGGATCACTGCGATCGACACACGGCGCGACAGGATCAGCAGGTTGCGGACATCGCCCGAGACCTCTTGCCCGCTCGGTAACAGGCGCAGGGCGATCGGCATCACGATGTGGTTCGAGACCATCGTCGACACCGCGATTGCCGCGACGATCACCATCGATGTCGCCGACGAGAACCCTCCGATGAACGCGAGCAAGGCGAGGTCCGAGCGTCCCGCGGTCAACGGTACCGTCAGCACGTACAGATCCGGGTTCGCATCCGCCGGCATGGTCTTCAGCCCGTAGATCGCGATCGGCACGATGAACAGGCACATCCCAAACAGATAGGCCGGAAACAGCCACGACGCGGTGGCCAGGTGGCGCTCGTCGACGTTCTCGACCACGGTGACCTGGAATTGGCGCGGCAAGCAGATGATCGCCGTGGCCGACAACAAGGTCAGCGTCACCCAGCGCGTGCCGTAGAATTCCTCGCCGCCATAGACGACATCCGTCGGGACATCGACGAAGATCTCACCCAGCCCGCCTGCGGAGATCACGACGAACAGGCCGATCGAGAGCAGCGCGAACAGCTTGACCACGGCTTCGACGGCAATGGCCGCGACAACGCCGTGATGGCGTTCATTGGCGTCCAGGTTGCGCGTGCCGAACAGGATCGTGAATACGGCAAGGCCAGCGGCGATCCAGAATGCCGTGGCGACGGCGTTGCTCTCGCCCGCGACAACCTGATAGCTGCGGGTCAGGGATTGAAGTTGCAGCGCGATGTACGGTGTCGTGGCGACCACCGCGATCAGGGTGACCAACACGGCGAGGCTGGCGCTTTTTCCGTAGCGCGAGCTGATCAGATCGGCGATCGAGGTGATGCGGTGTTCGCGCCCAATCCGCACCAGCTTGCGCAGCAGCCAGAACCAGCCGACGAAGACCAGCGTTGGGCCGAGATAGATCGTGATGAATTCAAGCCCGTTTCGGGCCGCAGAGCCGACTGCCCCATAGAATGTCCACGACGTGCAATAGACCGAAATCGACAACGTGTAGATCAGCGGGGATTGCAACCATCGGAACCGGCCTTCTGCGGCGGCCCGGTCGACCAGGGCTGCGATGATGAACAGTGCCGCGACATAGGCCAGGCAGACGCCGAGCAGCAGATCTCCCGACAGGGTCAAGGCGGTGTGTCTGCGTCGCGCCGACGGTCCGGGTGCCGGTCTGGCGGGATCTCGCCCGTTGTCGCTTCATCCGTCATCTGTCGTGACAGCAAGGCTGTTCCGATGATCAGCAAGGCCCAGACCGCGAACAAATAGATCAGTGTCACCGGAATGCCGCCGATCTTGGCGTCGATCTGGAAGACGCCGGCGATCGGAGACACCAAAAGCAGCATGCCGATCAGCGTCAGGATCGCGGCCCGGTCCCGGACCCGGCGCGAGGTGAAGAACTGTTCGGCGCGGTCCTTCATTCGGCTGGAAGTCTGGCCCCTGCGCCTGCCGCAGCGCCGTCGGTCGCGGTCCGGGACGCAAGCATTCGGACCGCTTCGACCAGTTCCGCGTTCCCGAAGGGTTTCGAGATGAACAGATCGGCTCCGCAGGCCATGGCGCGTTCGCGATCCTCGCGCTGGCCCTTGGCGGTCAGCATCAGGATCGGCAGGGCAGAGGTTGTCTGTGCCGCCCGCGCACGGCGCAGGATCTCGAAGCCATCGACTTCGGGCAGCATGACATCCAGGATCAGCAGGTCCGGAGGGTCGGCCAGGACGGTCTCGAGAGCCGTCCGGCCATTGTCACACACATCGACGTCATAGCCCGCGCGTTCCAGCAGAAAGCGCAGGGATTCGACGATGTTCGGTTCGTCCTCGGCCAGGAGCACCCTTTGTGCCATCACGCCCGCCTTCGTTCCCCGTTTCCTCCCGAGTGCGTCCGTCTGTCGCGGATCGTCACCAGTTGATTACACGACAAGTCGCCGCGAGAGGCAATCGCTTTTTGCAATTGGACTAGAGTCTGGCCCTGTCAGCTTCCCAAAGGATCATCCGTGCGGTGCGCGCAGGTATGACGCGGACAGAGGCGGCAGGCGGGTCCGACCTCCTCAACCGGCGTCGCCGTATCCGGCGCATAGACCGTTCGCGCCGCGTCCTCTTCGCTGAGTGCGAGCATATCTGTCAGGTAGTGGCGCGGCTGGTTGAAGCCCTCGGCGCCCGTGCGCCGTGATCGCGCGAGGAAGACGAAGCGCCGTCCGTTCGGGAAGACCGCGCGCTGTCGTAATACCGTTTCAGGCATTTGCTGAGCCCGGTAGAGCGCCCAGAGCGGGCAGGCGGCGGCATAGCGCGGCAAGGACAGCCCCGACAGCCCGAGCATCTCGATGATCGTGCCCGAGGCGTTGGCGCGGAAATAGCCGAAGGACGGGAGATCTTCAGCATCGTCTGGATGCCGCGGTGGCAGCGACGCGAGCCGCTGGCAGATGGTCATCACATCTGCGCCGGACTGGCGGGCGAGCGCCTCGATATCGAAGCCGCGCTCGGTGGTTTTGGCGATGAAGCCGTCGAGCGGCAACAGGATCGCTCGTGTCGCGTAGTCGATCAGAACCTGGCGCGCCCGGTTGCGTGCGGCCGTTGTCTCGAGTTGTGGGGCCTTGTCGATGATGTCGCCGACCGCGCCTGCCAGAAACTCCTGGGCGATTGCATGGGCCGCGACCAGGGGCGGCATCGGCTGGCGTTGGTTCACCAGGCCCGAAAGCTCCGCCCCGGCAGCGTCGAGTTTGGCGAAGTGATTGCCATTGGACTCGAGCAGGGCTTCGACCTCATCCAGCGGGGTCAGCCTTTCGTCCGCGGCCTCGGTCTTCTCGAAATACGTGGCCAGAGCCTCCCCGATTTCGGTCAGTGCCGCGGCTTCGTCGCGAATGATGCCGGTGAAGCGGTTGCGCTGATGCGGTTCGATGTCGTCGAAGTCGGTCAGGATCTCGACCGCCGACCGGACGGCTGCGACGCGGCTGAGCATCCGGTGCACGGTTTCGGCCAGGAAGGGATCGTGTGTCAGCCGGTCGGCCATTTGGCGCGCGGCTTGGCTGGCGTCGTGCTCGGCCCGCGCAAGGGCTGCCAATGCGCGCGCCCATCCGGGATACCGGCCCAGCATCTCGCCGGTGCTCTCGGTTTCGACCTCCAGCGCGACCAAGGCGGGCAGATGGGCGATCTCGTGCAGCGTCTCGACCAGGCGGCGTTCGGAGGCGCCGTCAAGCTCGGAGATCTCGGCTCCCAGTTCTTCGGCGGTGCGCACCAGCAGGGGACCAGCGATTCGCCGCTTGTTGCGTTCGATCAGGTTCAGGTAGCTCGCTGAGATGCCGATCCGGCGGGCCAGTTCACTCTGAGTGATCCCGGCACGCCTGCGCCTTTCGCGGATGCGTGCGCCGAGAATTGACTCAACCACCGTGAAATTTCCTTTCGTGTCAGCGCCTTGTTCGGAATGATTGTAAATAGTTTACAAAACCAACAGGGGTGCGACATAATTATTCACAAAAAATACGTGTAAAGTCAATGGCTTGTTGAGTGCTTGACACATTTAGGGCATGTTCTTTTACGGGCGAGGGGTCGCCCAGGCGGGGCAAGCTCATAATAACGGGAACCGCCCCGCACAGAGGAAAAGCTCAGGGAGAACATCAATGAGCAAGCTTATTACCAGCCGCCGCGGTCTGCTCAAAGGCTCGGCAGCACTTGGTGCGGGCCTTGCCGCGCCGACGATCTTCACATCGCAGGCATGGGCCGCTGGCTACACCAACGAGCCGACGGGCGACACCGTCACGCTCGGCTTCAACGTGCCTCAGACCGGCGCCTATGCCGACGAGGGCGCGGACGAACTGCGGGCATACGAACTGGCGGTCGAGCACATCAATGCAGGCGGCGGCGGTATGCTGGACACGTTCAGCTCAAAGGCGCTGACCGGCGGCATCAACGGCAAGAAGGTCGTCTTCGTGACCGGCGACACGCAGACCAAGTCTGACGCCGCGCGCGCATCGGCCAAGCGCATGGTCGAGAAGGACGGTGCGATCATGGTCACCGGCGGGTCGTCGTCGGGTGTGGCCGTGGCCGTACAGGACTACTGCCAGACGGCCGGCATCATCTTCATGGCCGGTCTGACGCATGCCAACGACACCACCGGTAAGGATTGCCGCGCGAACGGCTTCCGCCACTTCTTCAACACCGAAATGACGGGCGCTGCCCTGGCACCGGTGCTGAAGAACCAGTTCGGATCCGACCGTGTCGCCTACCACCTGACCGCCGATTACAACTGGGGCTGGAGCCAGGAAGGCTCGATCCAGAAGTACTCGGAGCAGCTTGGCTGGAACACGCAGGCCGCTGTCCGCACGCCGCTGGGTGCGGGTGACTTCTCGCAGTACATCACACCGGTTCTGAACTCGGGCGCGGATGTTCTGGTGCTGAACCACTACGGCCGCGACATGGTCAATTCTCTGACCCAGGCGGTTTCGTTCGGTCTGCGCGACAAGCAGGTCAACGGCAAGGACTTCGGCATCGTGGTGCCGCTGTACTCGCGTCTGATGGCGCAGGGTGCTGGCGAGAACGTCAAGGGCATCTATGGCTCGACCAATTGGCACTGGTCGCTGCAGGATGACGGTTCGAAGGCCTTCGTTCAGTCGTTCGGTCAGAAGTACGGCTTCCCGCCGTCGCAGGCCGCACACACCACGTACTGCCAGGCGATCCTGTATGCGGATGCCTGTCAGCGGGCCGGCACGTTCCAGCCGTCCGCGGTTGGCGCGGCACTTGCTGACTTCGACTTCGACGGCCTCGGCAATGGCCCGACCACCTACCGGGGCGCGGACAACCAGTGCTTCAAGGACGTCCTGGTCGTGAAGGGCAAGGAAAACCCGAGCTCGAAGTTCGACGTTCTGGAAGTCGTCGAAGTCACGCCGCGCGCGAAGGTCGAGTACCCGACCGACATGCTGGGCTGCAACAAGGGCGCCATCAACGACGGCGCTTGATCAGCTGACTGACTGCCGGTCGCCCCGCGATGTCAAATGTAGGGTGCGCAATGCGCACCCTACGGGCGGGGCGGCCGGACCTTAACACTGCCACCGGAGGGGGCGATGGACGCGATACTCCTGCAAATTCTGAACGGTCTCGACAAGGGCGGCGCCTATGCGTTGATAGCACTTGGCCTGACCATCATCTTCGGCACGCTCGGTGTCGTGAATTTCGCCCACGGCGCCCTGTTCATGCTGGGAGCCTTTTGCGCGGTCGCGATGCGTTCGCTGCTGACGCTTTCATTCACCACGATCGACGACACCCAGAAGGACTTCCTCGGCAACCCGCTGGAGGTCGAGACACCCTATCTGATACACTGGTTCGGGGATTTCGGCTCTTCCATGATCGAGTTTTCGGTCCCGGTCGCGATCCTGCTCGCCATTCCGTTCATGCTGCTGGTCGGCATCGCGATGGAGCGCGGGCTGATCCGGTTTTTCTACAAGCGTCCGCACGCCGAACAAATCCTCGTGACCTTCGGCCTTGCCATCGTGCTGGGCGAGATCGTCAAGAAATTCTATGGCGCCAACCCGATCCCGCAGGCCGCGCCTGAAATGTTCAAGGGCATGGTCGATTTCGGCGTGATGCTGGGCTTCGATCCGGGCTCGGTCCCTTATCCGACCTGGCGCCTGGTCTACTTCCTGTTCTCGCTGATGGTCATCGGCTCGGTCTTTGCCTTCCTGCAGTTCACCACCTTCGGGATGGTCGTCCGGGCCGGCATGGCCGATCGCGAGACCGTCGGCCTCTTGGGCATCGACATCGACAAGCGCTTCACCACCGTCTTCGGGATCGCTGCAGTCGTCGCGGGGCTCGCGGGGGTGATGTACACGCCGATCCAGCCACCGGATTACCACTGGGGCATGGACTTCCTGGTGCTGTCCTTCGTTGTGGTCGTCGTCGGCGGCATGGGATCGCTGGGCGGTGCTGTCGCTGCGGGCTTCCTACTGGGGATCGTCCAGAGCTTTGCATCGATGAACGAGGTGAAGGCGATCTTCCCCGGCATCGACCAGATCATCATTTATCTCATCGCCGTCATCATCCTGCTGGTTCGCCCGCGTGGATTGATGGGCCGCAAGGGCGTGATGGAGACCTGAGCCATGAACACTCCGAGCAAAACCTCCGACATGATCCTGCTGCTGTGCTTCTCCGCCGCGGTGCTGGCCGGACCGATCATCATGGCCCCGTTCGGGGCAGGCTATCCGGACCTGTTGCAGAAGTTCGCGATCTTCGGGATCTTCGCCATCGGCTTCAACATCCTGTTTGGCCTGACCGGCTACCTGTCCTTCGGACATGCGGCTTTCCTGGGCGCGGGCTCCTACACCGCGGTCTGGACCTTCAAGCTGTTCAGCATGAACCCGATCCCGGCTCTCATCCTGGCGGTCGTGATGGGTGGGGTGTTCGCGCTGATCATCGGTTTTGTCTCGCTTCGGCGGTCGGGGATCTACTTCTCGATCCTGACGCTGGCCTTCGCGCAGATGAGCTACAATCTGGCCTATTCGGTGCTGACGCCGATCACCAACGGCGAGACCGGGCTGCAACTGGTGCAGTCCGACCCGCGCTGGATCGATACGGCGATCTTCGGCATCGACTATGGATCGGTGCTGCCGTCCTCGAGCTTTTTCGGGATCGACATGACCGGGTTCCAGGGCTTCTACTTCTGCGCTGCCATCCTGATCCTGTGCTTCTACGTCTCGATGCGGATCTTCCGCTCGCCCTTCGGCATGATGCTGCGGGCGGTCAAGACCAACCAGAACCGGATGAACTACACCGGGCTGAACACGCGGCCCTACGCGTTGGCAGCCTTCGTGATCTCGGGAATGTATGCCGGGCTCGCCGGTGGTCTGATGGCCGTCATGGATCCGCTGGCCGGGGCCGAACGGATGCAGTGGACCGCTTCGGGCGAGGTTGTGCTGATGACCATCTTGGGCGGTACGGGAACGTTGCTGGGTCCGGTCATCGGGGCAGGTGCGATCAAGTATTTCGAGAACATCTTCTCGGCGTTCAACGAGAACATCCTGATGGGCTTCTTCTCGTTCCTGCCGGAAGGTCTGCAGCATGCGGCGGTCTCGGTCGCGAGCCTGTTCGTCGGCGAAGGCTGGCACCTGACGCTGGGCGTCCTGTTCATGGTGATCGTGATCTTCCTGCCCGGTGGGCTGATGGAGGGCGTCGCGCGCATCGGACGCCTGTTCAAACGCAAATCCGGTGATGATGGCGCCAAGACCGCCACTGTCCCGGCTGAGTGAGGAGAAAGACGATGGGCACCATTCTCAAGGTCCAGAACGTCAACAAGCGGTTCGGTGGCCTCAAGGCGCTGAACGAGGTCAACCTTGAAGTCGAGGAAGGCACCGTGCACGCCATCATAGGCCCGAACGGTGCGGGCAAGTCGACTCTGTTGAACACCTTTGTCGGGCGTCTGACGCCGGACACCGGCAGCGTGATGTTCAACGGCACCTCGCTGCTTGGGATCAAGCCGCACGAGATCAATCAGGCGGGCGTCAGCCGCGTCTTTCAGACGCCCGAGATCTTCGGCGAGCTGACGCTGCTGGAGAACGTCATGATCCCGGCTTTTGCCCGGCGCGACGGGGCGTTCACGCTGAACGCCTTCTCGACTGTGGTGGGCGAGACCTCGCTGCAACAGAAGGCAATGGATACGCTGTCGGATCTTGGCCTGGGCGAGAAGGCGAACGAGATCGCCAATCAGATGAGCCGCGGCGACAAGCGGCGGCTGGAACTGGCGATGTGCCTTGTCCAGGAACCGAAGCTTTTGCTTTTGGACGAACCGACGGCGGGCATGGCGCGGGCCGACACCAACAACACCATCGACCTGCTCAAGCGGATCGCCGAGCGTGGTATCACGATGGTGGTGATCGAGCACGACATGCACGTCGTCTTCAGTCTGGCGCAGAAAATCAGCGTTCTGGCGCAAGGCACTGTTATCGCAGAGGATTTGCCGCAGAATATCAAGGGCAATCCGAAGGTGCAGGAAGCCTATCTGGGCGGAGCGCACCTATGATGGACGGATCAGGGGGATACACCATGGCCGAGACCAAGGACCGCGAAACGCTGCTGAGCGACGAGGCGTTTCAGAGAGATGCGCCTGGCATCGCGCCAGTCTCCGGCAAAGGGGGGCAACCGGCCTTCTTCTCGGCCTGGGACATCCATGCGTATTATGGCGAGAGTTACATCGTCCAAGGCGTGAGCTTCGACATCCGCGAGGGTGAGATCGTCGCCCTGCTGGGCCGGAACGGCGCGGGCAAAACCTCGACATTGCGGGCGATCGCCCGGGTTGACGACCCGGCCTTGCGCCAGGGTGAGATCTGGCTCGACCACCAGCCGCTGCACGAGATGAAGGCCCACCAGGCCTCGCGCGCAGGGATCGGGTTGGTGCCAGAGGACCGGCGGATCATTCAGGGTCTGACGGTCGAGGAAAACCTCAAACTCGCGCAGATCGCGCCGCCCGTCGGATGGTCGCTCGAGCGGATCTATGATCTGTTCCCGCGCCTTGGCGAACGCCGCAAGCAAGAGGGTACAACTCTCTCGGGCGGTGAGCAGCAGATGCTTGCGATCAGCCGCACGCTCGCCCGCGACGTGAAACTGCTGCTGCTGGACGAGCCCTACGAGGGCCTTGCCCCGGTGATCGTGCAGGAGATCGAGAGAACGCTGGAGCAGATCAAGGGCCTTGGCATGACCACGGTCATCGTCGAGCAGAACGCGATTGCAGCACTGCATCTCGCGGACCGGGCGATCATCCTCGACATGGGGCAGGTCGTCTTCGACGGCACCGCCCAGGAAGTGCTCGACAACGCCGAACTGCGCCAGGAATACCTCGCGATCTGATCGCGGGGCGCGCTGTCACGCCGGGCGGGCCTCGGGTTGGCTCGCCGCAAGAAAAGACGAAGGGGAAGAGAATGTCCGACATGGTGCCTGTGCCCGCGGAGATGGCCGCGCGCGCCCACATCACACCCGAAAAATATGCCGAGATGTACGCGGCGTCAGTCAACGACCCGGACGGCTTCTGGGCCGAACACGGCAAGCGGCTCGACTGGATCACCGCCCCCACCGTGATCAAGAACACGACCTACGCATACCCGGATGTCTCGATCAAATGGTACGAGGACGGCGTCCTGAACGTCTGCGCGAACTGCGTGGACCGGCACCTTCCGGCGCGCGCCGATCAGACCGCGATCATCTGGGAATCCGACGATCCGAACGTCGACAAGCACATCACCTATGCGCAACTGCACGAGAACGTTTGCAAGATGGCGAACGTGTTCAAGGCGCAGGGCGTCGGCAAGGGCGACCGGGTCATCATCTACCTGCCGATGATCCCTGAGGCGGCTTATGCGATGCTGGCCTGTGCGCGGATCGGTGCTGTGCATTCGATCGTCTTTGCCGGGTTCTCACCGGACGCGCTGGCCAACCGGGTCAACGATTGCGGCGCAAAGGTCGTGATCACCGCCGACACCGCGCCGCGCGGCGGGCGCAAGACGGCTCTGAAATCGAATGTGGATGCCGCTCTGCTGCACTGCTCTGACAGTGTGAAGTGCCTGGTCGTCAAGCACACCGGCGATCAGACCACCTGGACCGAAAGCCGCGATGTCGACGTGACAGCGGCGCTGGCCGAAGCCTCCGCCGACTGTCCGGCCGAGCCGATGGGCGCTGAAGATCCGCTGTTCATCCTCTATACATCCGGCTCGACGGGAAAGCCCAAGGGCGTGTTGCACAGCTCGGGCGGGTACCTCGTCTGGGCGGCGATGACCCATCAGTACACGTTCGACTATCATGACGGCGACATCTACTGGTGCACGGCGGATGTCGGCTGGGTGACGGGCCACAGCTACATCGTCTACGGCCCCCTGGCGAACGGAGCGACCACGCTGATGTTCGAAGGCGTACCAACCTATCCCGACGCGGGCCGATTCTGGGCCGTCTGCGAGAAGCACAAGGTCAACCAGTTCTATACCGCGCCAACCGCCATCCGCGCGCTGATGGGCCAGGGCGAGGAGTTCGTCACAAAGTACGATCTGTCCAGCCTGACGGTGCTGGGTACGGTCGGTGAGCCGATCAACCCGGAGGCCTGGAACTGGTATAACGAGGTCGTCGGCAAGGGGAACATCCCGATCGTCGACACATGGTGGCAGACGGAAACCGGCGGGCACATGATCACGCCGCTGCCGGGGGCGACGCCTACCATTCCGGGCTCGGCCACCACACCGTTCTTCGGCGTAGAGCCGGTGGTGCTGGATGCGCAAACGGGCGCAGAGATCACCGGCAACGGCGTTGAAGGCGTGCTCGCCATCAAGGAAAGCTGGCCCGGCCAGATGCGCACGGTCTACGGCGATCACGACCGGTTCGTCTCGACCTATTTCGAGCAGTACAAGGGCTATTACTTCACCGGCGACGGATGCCGCCGGGACGAGCACGGCTACTACTGGATCACCGGTCGCGTCGACGACGTGATCAACGTCTCCGGCCACCGCATGGGGACAGCGGAAGTGGAAAGCGCCCTTGTCGCCCATGCCAAGGTCGCCGAGGCCGCGGTCGTCGGCTATCCGCACGACATCAAGGGGCAGGGGATCTATTGCTATGTCACCCTGATGTCCGGCGAGGACCCGACCGAGGACCTGCGCAAGGAGTTGCGCACCTGGGTCCGGACCGAGATCGGCCCGATCGCGAGCCCTGATCTGATCCAGTGGGCGCCCGGCCTGCCCAAGACCCGCTCGGGCAAGATCATGCGCCGCATCCTGCGCAAGATCGCCGAGGATGACTTCGGATCGCTGGGCGATACCTCGACGCTGGCCGAGCCCGCCGTGGTCGACGACCTGATCGAGAACCGGATGAACCGCAAGGGCTGACTGTCCCACTTCCGGATATCTGATAGACTGGCCCTGCCCACACCGGCGGGGCCTTTTCTTTTGGGGGATTGGATGACGATCGATCGCGAACAGCTTGCCGAGATCAAGGCCTATATGGACGAACGCGCCGAGGCCTGGCGGATGCAATCGGCTGAAGCTGCGCGCGCAACCGCACGCGACGAAGTCCATGCCGCCGATGGGCGGATCGCCAAGCGCAACACGATCTTCGGCGTCGGGGTCGGTGTGGTCCTGCTCTCGGTCGCGGGTTTTTCCTACCAGGCGATCACCAGCGGGGTCGAGGTCAGCGCCAAGCAGATCGCCACCGAGGTTGCCGAGAAAGTCGCGAACGATCAACTCGCCGATGGCGGGCGTCTGTTGGATTTGCAGAAGGATCTCATCGACAAGGTGATCGCCCAAAGCGGTGGCGTGGCCGTCGCGGCGGCCCAGGCGGATCGGGCGAGTGAGGCGGCGACGCAGATAGCGGCGGATGTCGAGCAACTCCAGACACGCCTGGAAGCGCTCATCGAAGGTGCCGCTCAAGCCGCCGAAACCGCTGATGCGCAGTCGAGCGCATTGTCCGAACAGATCGACAATTCCGATGGCTTGCGAGAGGAGCTTCAGGCGGCATTGGTGAGCGCCCGCGCCGTCAAACAGAGTTTCGAGGAAGAGGCGATCGCTTTTCAGGACGCCCGCACGCAACTCGATACGGCGCAGCGGTTGCTGTCCGAACTGATCGAAGGTGAAAATCCGATTGCCGAAACCGCACAACAGCTGATCGAGTTCGCGCTCGGTGATCAGGAGATACAGCAGCTTATCGTGGATGCCGCGGCCTTCCCGCCGAGCGCTGTTGTCGCGTTCGCCAATGGTACATGTCCGGCAGGCTGGGGTCCGTACGAGGCGGCAACCGGACGGTTCCTGCTGGGTACCAGCGAGAAACATCCGCCAGATGCGGTCGGCGGCGCCGAAACCGTGACCCTGACGGCGGCGCAAATGCCGGCACACTCACACAGTGTTACCGTGCCGACGGTCCATCTGATCGGAAAGAACGAAGGCATCGCGACGGCGGGCCGGAAGAAATCGACACGCTACAACACCTCGCGCCAGGGATCCGGCAAACCGCACAACAACATGCCGCCATTCCTGGCGGTCAGCTATTGCGTGAAGGGCTGAGGCTTCGACCCGTTCACAGGGCATTCATGCCCCGAGAGCCCGGCAGGCCGGTCCTGCGATCGCAGTGACCGCAACGATCAGACAAAGATGAAGTCATCCTCGGTCAACGTGGCCCTGAAATCTCCGGACAGAGCGACTTCGAAAACCGACTGATCCGACCGCAGATAGGTGCGATCGCTTGCGGCACTGTACGCCAGCCGAAGTTCGCCCGCCTCCGTTTGACCACCGTCATCATCGAAGCCGGTAAAGAGGCCGATCCCGCTCAGATCGATCTGATCGATCCCGACTTCGAAGTCCCGAATGACATCGTACTGATTGTCATTTTCCGCGTCGTCATCCTGACTGTCTGTCTCGGTCGTGAAGACGAACCGATCAGAGCCTTCGTCCCCGAACAGTTGATCCTGATCGGCGCCGCCGAAGATCGTGTCGTTCCCTCCGCCGCCGAAGACAAAATCGCGGCCTGCGTCGCCGAACAAGCGGTCGTTCTCGTCACTTCCGAACAGACGGTCATCACCGTCGCCGCCAAAGACAGCGCCGTTGACCTCTCCCGCGCCTTCTCCGACATACCGGTCATCCTGCGCGCCGAGGGTCACATCGCCGTCTATCGTGCCGGAGTTCAAAACGAACTGTCGGCCCGTGTCCGCGATGATCGCGCCCTCCGGGTCAGTGCTGAAGTCGAAGTTCTCCACCACGCCAGATGACTGGTTCTCGATGATGATCAGCGCGTTCGGATCGATCACGTCTATGCGGATCGCGCCCGAGTAGCCCGAGACATCGCCGCTGTTGACGATCCGCACACCGTCGACATCTCCGGAGATATCGATCCCCGTGACCGAGCCGAAAACGGTCCCGTCATTCCTGATATCGAAGCCGTCGATCTCTCCACCAGGGTCTGTTCGGATCTGGATGCCCCGATCGGAGTCGATCGTGCCTGAATTGTTGATTTCGATGTTGGCCATGGAGCGATCCGCCGAAACCAGCACCGCCACTTCATCAAAGGACGCTGTGATGTTTCCGTAATTGTCCAGCCGACTGCCCGATCCGCTGAACGCAAGGCCAAGTCCACTGCTACCGCCAAAGATCGCGCCGGTGTTGATGATGAGATTATGGTCACCGCTGATGAATGCACCATCAAGAAAGCCCGAGATCGATCCGAAGTTGTAGATCGTTGAATTCGATCCGGCATGGGAAAGGCCCGCCGAAAACGTTGACCCGATCGATCCGTAATTGATCAGCGTCAGATCAGCCCGCGCGCTATTGAATGGTATGGTTTCCGAGCGGATTATCCCGCCGGTCTCATTCACGAATGTCGTGGCCGAGCCGTCGATACCGGTGCCGATATCGACCGCTGTATCTGCGGTGCTCAGGCTGCCAAAATTGCGGATGATCTGGTTGGCCGTGCCGTCCGGAACGATCAGCGCTGTCTCATCGAACGAGACGTCCACGCTGGCGTTGATCAGATAAAGACTGTCCGAGACATCCGCGATGATCGAGCTTGTGACCGGCGGTGTAATGGAGATGATTGGCATGATCTCATCCTCCGAGTGCACCACGACACTGCCACCAGAGATTGACGGTAGCGTGACAATCAGCCGGAGGGTTGTGCAAGAGGCAGCGTTGCGCGCCCGCCGTGCCTACAGGATCTGCAAGCAACCTGTCATGCGATCGCGAATGAGCATCGCAACCGCACATTGATCCGCTCGGCCTCGCTGGCACCGGCGGGACGATCCGCCCGGATCTCGTGCGCGCCCACAAGTTCGCCCAACTGGATGCCGACCTGATTGGCAATCGCGACGGCCGAGGCGGTCGCGGCATCGGTCGCGCGGGCCATCGCCTCGGCACGGTCCGCAGGGTTCTCGCCGAAGACAGGTGCCAAATCGGTCATCTCGGCTTTCAATTCGCCCTGCGTGTGCTTGGTGACAAGCCCGTGGACCTGCCCCAGTTCGGTTGGTCGGGCGCAGTCTATGATGGTCCCGGCCTTCAACTCCTGCGGATCGCGCAGATACTGCATCGGGTCCCCGCCCGGCTGCTGGCGCAATCGCTCGGTTGGAAGCCCGGCATCCAGCATGCCCTTCAGCATCGTGTCCATGGCCATCGACAGCCGCATACGCTCGGCGTTTGTGGGCGGTTTGTCGGAGTTCAGAATGATCTCGACCGGATAAGTCACGGGACGCGTCATGAACCATGCGGCGCCCGTCGTCTGAATGATGCGGTCCATCGAAAATCCCCGTTCAAATCATTTCGCGCCAAGTGTGCGGGTACGGCGCAGAATGGTCAACTCCAGCGCGTGTCAGGCGCGCCGTGCAGTGATGAAATAGAGGTTCGGAGAGATGCGCGCCAGCAAACCGTGGAGCGACGGATCGCAGGGATGGACCGATTGCAGGGCCATCCCATGGCGGCTGAGCATTGGCGCGATCTCGACCTGACGGACCGTGAAATGAGAACTCTCCAGATACGCCGAGCCGCCAGCGGATTGGCGTCTCAAGCGTTGCCGTAATGCGGCCAAGGCACGGATCAGGCTGCCGGTGTTCGGGATCGAGACGACCAGTTGACCGCCCGGTCGCAGGACCCGCGCCATTTCAGCCAGGGCTTGTTGCGGATCCGGGACGTACTCCAGGACGCTCAGGCTGAGCACGCCATCGAAGCTTGCATCCTCGAAGGGCAGGCGTTCGATCGTCTCGACCAGCTCAAAGCTCAGTCGGTTCGCCGCCGGATGGTCCCGTGCCGCGGATCGGGCGGCCTGCACCATGTCCGAGGCGCCATCGATCCCATGAACAACAGCGCCAAATTCGGCGAGGATCCGCGCGAAGTAGCCACTGCCGCATCCTGCGTCCAGCCAGCGGCCGTTCGGCTCGAGCATGGGGCGTACGGAGTCGCGGAAGAACCGCGCACGGCGCGCGAAGCTGCCGGATAGGTAGCGCGCATCCCAGCCCGCTGCCAGATCCTGATGATGGCTGATGGCCTTGTCGAAGGTGTCGGTCACGATGCGTCGGCCTGTGTGGCACCGGGATGGGGCGCGCCGGTCCCGGTTGGGATCATCGCGTATTCCGATCCGGCCAGTTGCATCTCAAAGAGCTTGTAGTGCTGGCTGCGATACAAATCCGTGCGCAAGCGGGACCAGATCCAGCCGACCTTACCGGCCCGCCATGCGCCCAGTCCGAACAGGAAGTAGAGCTGCATCAGGACAAAGCGGCCCGGCAGACGCCAGAAGTTCTGTTTCAACCACATGCGTCGTTCCAGCGCCGACCCGGTCAGCCTGGGTGCAACCGATAGATTTTCGCCGCGAAACTGGGCCATCGCCTCGGCGGTGATGTATTTGTTCTGCTTGTCGAACCAGTGGTGCAGGTTCGGGCTGTCGTGATGCTCCATCTCGCTGGTCAGCGTCGCGACGTCTCCGTCGACCATGGGATGCTCGTTGACGATGACGTCCGAGAACCGGCACTTGCCTGTCCGCCAGATCCGCACCACCCGCTGACGCACCGGCATCGGTCGACCCATGAACCAGAGCCGCCGATTGAACGCGTAGCCGGTCGCGGCGCCGTTCTGGACGGCGTTCGCGATCTCTGATTTCAGATCGTCGGACAACCGTTCATCGGGATCGATCTTCATCGTCCACAGCGTGTCGATCGGCAGATTTTCCAGCGCATAGTTCCACTGATCGCCGAAATTCCGGAACCGGCGTTGCACCACGTGCACACCGTGCGCAAGCGCGATGTCGACCGTGTCATCGACCGAAAAACTGTCGACCAGAAACACCTTCTCGGCCCAGCCCGAGAGGTTCTCCAGCACCGCGTCCATGTGGTGCGCCTCGTTCAGCGAAATCAGGATGACCGAAATGGGCAGCGGCATGGTGACGGTCCGACGACTGGTGTTCGGCATGTCAGTGCCGGAGAGATTTCCCGAGACGCGCATGTGCGTCGCCTCGGGTTGCTTCGTGTCGAGCCGTGATCAGTAGGTGACGACAGCTCTGATACTTTCGCCTGCGTGCATCAGGTCGAAACCCTTGTTGATGTCGTCCAGCGGCATGGTGTGGGTGATCATCGGGTCGATCTCGATCTTGCCCTCCATGTACCAGTCGACGATCTTCGGCACATCCGTGCGCCCGCGCGCGCCGCCGAACGCCGTGCCGCGCCAGACGCGGCCGGTGACCAGCTGGAACGGCCGGGTCGCGATCTCGGCCCCGGCGGGTGCGACGCCGATGATGACGCTCTCGCCCCAGCCCTTGTGCGCGCATTCCAGCGCCTGGCGCATCACACTCACGTTGCCGGTCGCGTCGAACGAGTAGTCCGCCCCGCCGCCGGTCAGCGCGACCAGGTGGCCGACGATGTCGCCGTCGACCTCCTTGGGGTTGACGAAATCGGTCATGCCGAAGCGGGTCGCCATCTCGACCTTCGAGGGATTGATGTCGACCCCGACGATCTGGTCGCAGCCCGCCAGGCGCAGCCCCTGGATGACGTTCAGCCCGATCCCGCCGAGCCCGAACACCACGCAGCGCGAGCCGATCTCGACCTTGGCGGTGTTCATCACGGCACCGATGCCCGTGGTCACGCCGCAGCCGATATAGCAGATCTTGTCGAAGGGCGCGTCCTCGCGGACCTTGGCGAGCGCGATCTCGGGCAGCACCGTGTGGTTCGCGAAGGTCGAGCAGCCCATGTAGTGCAGAATCGGGTCGCCATCGAGCGTCGAGAAGCGCGAGGTCCCGTCCGGCATCACCCCGGCTCCCTGCGTCGTGCGGATCGCCTGGCAGAGGTTGGTCTTGGGGTTCAGGCAGTAGTCGCATTCCCGGCATTCCGGCGTGTAGAGCGGGATGACGTGGTCGCCCGGCTTCAGGCTGGTCACGCCCGGGCCGACCTCGGCGACGACGCCCGCGCCCTCGTGGCCCAGGATCGCCGGGAACATGCCCTCGGGATCGGCGCCCGACAGAGTGAACTCGTCGGTGTGGCA
>JBCAXJ010000039.1:0-49963 GCA_038534135.1 Pseudomonadota bacterium
CTTGATCCGGCGTTTCTCCAACGCATGGCACATACCCCATCCCGATGGCGGCACCCAGGTGATGTCCATAATTTCCAGAAGACAGGTATCCGACGATCTCGCCGTCCCGGATCAAGTCCTGGCTTCGTCCTATGAGATAGACGTTGCAGGAACGCGGGTGGCGGCTGAGGCCTCGTTGAGACCGATGTACGATCCCAAGTCCGAACGCGTGCGCATTTAGGTCAGCGGACGGCGCTGGCGCGCCGACACCTTTTCAGCGAAAAGAGCCCTCCACCGCCCCCACCCGCCCGCCCGGCGGTTTCGGGCTCATTTCGCGAGGGATCTTGTGACGGAAGCCTTTCTGACGCTGGCCCTGTTGTGGCTGCTGGCTGCGATGACGCCGGGGCCGAACTTCTTTGCGGTTATGCACGTAGCAGCAGGCCAAGGACGGCGCGCGGCTGTTGCTTGTGCGCTGGGCACTGTCGTTGGGACTGGCGTATGGGCGTTGGCCGGTTTCTTCGGATTGAAGGCGCTGTTTGCGGCGTTGCCAGCCTCAGCGGCGGTCATCAAACTGGCCGGTGCTGCCTATCTGATCTGGGTCGCGGTGAACCTTTGGCGCAGTGCGCGCGCGCTTGACATGGCCAGCGCGCCCGCTCGAACCGGCCGCGCGTTTCTGTTCGGTCTGGCGACGAACCTGGCGAACCCGAAAACGGCTGCCTTCGCGGCATCCCTGTTCGCGGTTGCCTTGCCGTCGGATACATCCATCGAGCTTTCCTTGGCGGCAGTCGTGATGATCTGTGCGATCTCGACGAGTTGGTATGCAATCGTCTCTCTGGTCGGCTCGACCCGGCCATTTGCCTCGGCCTATGCTCACAGCCGCGCGCTGATCCTTCGCCTCACAGCCGTTATCTTCGCGGGCTATGGCGGGACGCTGGCGGCGGACGCCCTGCTGGAGGACTGAAATGGATCGCAAGGATTATCGCCACTGGGCGCACAAGGCGGCGGACTGGGGTGCGAGCTATCTCGAGGATGTCGTTGATCGCCCAGTCCGGGCACAGGTTTCGCCAGGCGAGATCGCCGCGCTGATTGGCGATGGACCGCCCGAGGCAGGCGAAGGGATCGAGCCGGTCTTCGCGGATTTCGAACGGATTGTGCCGGATGGCATGACGCATTGGCAGCATCCCCGGTTCTTCGCCTATTTCCCGGCCAACGCCGCCCCGGTCAGCATGATCGCCGACATGCTGACGACGCAGATGGCCGCGCAATGCATGTTGTGGCAGACCTCGCCCGCGGCGACCGAGATCGAGATCAAGATGGTCGACTGGCTGCGCCAGGCAATCGGGTTGCCGGACGGGTTCAAGGGCACGTTGCAGGACAGTGCCACCACAGCGACCTTCTGCGCCGTGCTGACGATGCGCGAGAAGGCGCTGGATTGGGCAGGCAATCGTGACGGGTTGGCAAGCGGGCCGCGTCTTCGCGTCTATGCCTCGGCGCAGACCCATTCCTCGATCGACAAGGCAGTGCAACTGGCCGGGATCGGGCGCGAGAACCTGGTGAAGATACCGACGCGCGCCGATTATGGCATGGACCCGGTCGCGCTGGCCGAGGCGATCGCTGCGGATCGCGCCGCGGGACACACCCCGGCGGGGATCGTGATCTGCACCGGGGGCACCTCGATCGGAGCGATGGACCCGGTGGCCGAGATCATGGATGTCGCCGAGGCCGAGGGGCTTTACACCCATGTTGACGCGGCTTGGGCGGGATCGGCGATGATCTGCCCAGAGTACCGGCACTTTTGGGACGGCGCCGAACGGGCGGACTCGATCGTCTTCAACCCGCACAAATGGCTGGGCGCGCAGTTCGAATGCTCGGCCCATTTCCTGCGTGATCCGGGTGAGCTGATCCAAACCGTTGGGCTGCGTCCGGATTACCTGAAAGGCCCAGGTGACGAGGACATCGTCAACTTTAATGAATGGTCGGTGCCGCTGGGCCGCAGGTTTCGGGCGCTGAAGGTCTGGTTCCTGCTGCGGGCCTATGGGCTGGAGGGGCTTCGCGCCCGCATTCGCGACCATGTTACCTGGACCGAGGAGGCGTGTGGGCGCCTGCGCGCCCATGACAGGCTGGAGATCGCGACGGAGCCGTCGCTGTCGCTGTTCACCTTTGCCCATGTGGACGGTGACGGCCCGACACAGGCGCTGTTGGAGGCGCTGAACGATGATGGCCGCATCTATCTGACTCAGACGACGCACGACGGCCGTTATGTGATCCGCATGAGCGTCGGGCAGTTCGACACGGCCCGCGAAGACGTGGTCTACGGGTGCGATGTGATCGAAGAGATGGCGGAGAAGCTGACGTGACACGCTCCCAGAAAGTTGCCGCATTTCGGGCCTTGCATGTGCCGGGACACCCGTTTGTCATGCCCAACCCTTGGGATCTGGGCTCGGCCAAGGTGTTGGCCGGTTTGGGCGCGAAGGCGCTAGCGACGACCTCGTCGGGTCATGCGTTTACGCTGGGCCGCAAGGATATGGGTCATGTCAGCCGGGACGAGGCGGTGGAACATGCAGCCGCGATCTGCGGCGCTGTCGATGTCCCAGTCAGTGGCGATTTCGAGAATGGCTATGGCCCAGCACCCGAGACAGTTGCCGAGACGATCGGCATGGCCGCAGAAGCCGGATTGGCCGGGGTCTCCATCGAAGACACCGATCTTCCCGGAACCGGTGCATATGCGTTCGATCACGCCGTGGCGCGGATTGAAGCAGCGGTCGAGGCTGCGCACAACGCAGATATCGTGCTTTGTGCGCGGGCGGACGGGTGGTTGACCCGGTCCTATGACGCCGC
Source organism: Pseudomonadota bacterium (assembly GCA_038534135.1). Taxonomy (GTDB): domain Bacteria; phylum Pseudomonadota; class Alphaproteobacteria; order Rhodobacterales; family Rhodobacteraceae; genus Thermohalobaculum. The sequence goes on from JBCAXJ010000039.1 coordinate 2,818, forward strand.
CGAGGCTGTGCGCCGCTGCCGGGCCTTTGCCGAGGCGGGGGCAGCTGTCATCTATGCGCCACTGGTCAAGGACGAGGTCCTTCGTGAGCTTTGCACCATCGGTCCTGCGGTCAACGCACTCGCGGCTGGCAAGACCACTGAATTGTCCGTCGCGGAGCTGGGGGTGATCGGTGTTGCCCGCATCTCGATCGGAGGGACGCTGGCACGGATCGCGCAGATGAGCCTGCTCGACGCCGCGGGCGCAATCCTGAGCGATGGCGATCTGACGCCGCTGGGACGTGCGGCGTCGGGATCCGCGATTGACACGTTGCTGGGTGATTAGTGGGTCGTTCGAAACGTTGGCATCCCGCGTCCGCGCCGATGGCAGCAGACGTGCCGGTTATCTGAACCACGAGCGACCGGGTGTCTTTAACGGATCTTACGACACGGACGTTTGGATCCAGGACTTTGCGAAGCAGGCACCAAACGTCTGAGTCAGTCGACTAGGCCCGGTTTCTGTCGCGAAATCGTTCCAATACCGACGTCCGTGTCGGGATTGGCATAGCATCGACACCGTCCGCGTGGCCCGGTTCTTCAAAGAGTGCGTGGGGTCCACGATGGACGATCTGCATATTTTCGAGCTTGTCAGCCGAACCATCGGTGCAAACCGGGGGCGTGCTGCGCGTGGGTCGCCTGCCTGATGCGTTGACCAAATGGCAACAGAATTTCAGCAGGAGACACCATGAGCACTCAACCAGAAGACACAGCGCCCCGCCGGACACGCAGGGCCGGAGGGCGCGCAGCACGCCAGGCATTGCGCGCGGCGCCGCTGGCCGAGGATATTCGCCCCGTGAGAGCGGGCATGGACGGCGGGCTATACCGTCCGCTCTCGGACGCGGACGTACAGCGGATCCATCATGCCGCACTCGACGCCATGGAACAGATCGGGTTCGCCGATGCGCCAGAGAGCGGGATCGAAATCCTGACAGGCGCCGGTGCGACCCTGGGCGACGACGGTCGCATACGTATTCCGCGCGCGCTGACCGAGGATATGCTGGCCGTCGCGGCGCGCGAGATCACGTTGTGCGGTCAGGATCCAAAGCATGACCTGCAGCTGAGCGGTAATCGCGTGCACTACGGTACCGCAGGAGCTGCCGTGCACATGGTGGATGTCGAGAAACGTGAGTATCGCGAGTCCACGTTGCAGGATCTGTACGACGCCGCGCGGATCGTCGAGCAGTTGGACAATGTGCATTTTTTCCAGCGCCCGATGGTTTGTCGTGATGTCGAGGACAACTACGATCTGGACATCAACACGCTCTATGCGTGCGCGCGCGGGACGACGAAGCACGTGGGCACGTCGTTCGTTCAGCCCGACCACATGCCCGGCTGCCTAGAGCTTCTGCACACTCTGGCGGGCGGCGAAGAGAAGTGGCGCGAAAGGCCGTTCTTTTCGAACTCGAACTGCTTCGTCGTGCCGCCGATGAAGTTCGCGACCGAATCCTGCGGTGTGATGGAAACGGCGATCCGTGGCGGAATGCCGGTGCTGCTGCTCTCGGCGGGACAGGCCGGGGCGACCGCGCCGGCACCCATTGCCGGGGCCATCGTGCAGGCAGTGGCAGAGTGTCTGGCGGGCGTTGTTTATGTCAACGCGATCAAGCCGGGCCATCCTGCGATCTTCGGGACGTGGCCATTCGTGTCCGACTTGCGGACCGGGGCGATGTCGGGTGGCTCGGGTGAACAGGCGCTTCTGACGGCGGGCTGCGCCCAGATGCACAAGTTCTACGGCCTGCCGGGTGGGGCCGCGGCGGGTATCGCCGATGCCAAGTTACCGGACATGCAGACCGGCTGGGAGCAGGGCATCTCGAACGTCATGGCCGGGCTTTCGGGCCTGAACATGGTCTACGAATCCGTCGGAATGCACGCCTCGCTGCTGGGTTTCTGTTTCGAAAGCCTGATCCTGGGTGACGACTTGCTGGGGCAGGCGTTGCGCTGTGTGCGTGGGATCGAGGTGAATGACGACACCCTGTCGGTCGAGGTCATGAAATCGGTATGCCTCGACGGCCCGGGGCATTACCTGGGGCACGACCAAACGTTGGGCCTGATGCAGACCGAGTACATCTATCCCGCGCTTGGCGATCGGACCTCGCCCAAGGAATGGGCCGAGATCGGGCGTCCGGATCTGGTGCAGAAGGCGATTGTCCGCAAGCGACAGATCCTGGAGGAGATGTATCCGATGCACCTTCCCGTCGAGCGTGACCGCGCAGTTCGTGAAGGCTTCAACATCCATCTGAGCCAGGCCGCCGTCGGCCTCTGACTGCATTCGCGGGAAGGCCACCCGATGGTACCCGCCGGAAACGGTCTTGTAGGCTTTCGGCGGGTAGATTGCAGGCGAACAACGATCTCGGCTACGGGTCGGATATGAAAGTCGTCCTGCATCTTGGCGCCCACAAGACCGCGAGCACCTATCTTCAGGCGCGCCTCGGGAACAGTACGAATGTGCTGACGGGACGCCAGATCACGTATATTGGACCTGAGGCAGTGCGTGAAACACTCAGCCGTGCAGGGTCATTGCAGTTTGCTGGGAAGCCGATCGCATTTCGGACGCGGCGCCGGTTGACCCGGGCGATGGGAAAACTGGTTCATGATGCCGCCTGCATGGGTGCTAGCCGCGTGATCATCTCGGAAGAGACGCTGCTGGGCAGGCTGTCCGAGATCCACGACAATGGCCGCTTCTTCGAAGAAGTACATCGCAGATTGCGGGTGTTCCGGAACACATTTGACGATGTCGACCTCGAGATCCTGCTCGCGGTCCGCGGCTTAGATGGGTTCCTGCCATCGGTCTGGAGCCATATGGCCTTGAGGCGTGGTTACACACCGTTCGATATGGAGCGTGCGCGCAGGATGATCGATGCCCGGCGCCGGTGGTCGAACGTGGTCGAGGATGTTGCGAAGACCTATCCAAATGCGCGTCTCACGGTCTGGCGGTACGAGGACATGAAAGCGGTCGAGACGCACGTGTTGCGCGCGTTTGCAGACGATTACGGCGTGTCGGCGATCGAGCCAATCAAGTGGCGGGCACTTTCGGGGCTTTCCGCTTTGGCAGTCGAGGCTCTGGAGAAACTGCGGGCCGATGGAACTCCCTGTGGGCCGGAGCAGGTCCGCAAACTGTGGCGGAAGTTTCCAAAGCCGAAAGGACACGCAGACTTCCAGCCGTTCGACAATGACATGCTTGACCGGTTGCGGGCCGACTATGCGCAGGATCTTGAGCGCATCACCGCGATGGACCGGGTGACCGTCCTGGCACCCGACGATCAGTTCGGGAAGAACGTGCGGAAGAATGCCGAGGCGAGCCAGCCAGCGGCCAGTGCAACGAGGATCGACACTATTCCGTAGACAGCAGGCCATTCATGCGCCGAGCTATAGATCCATCGGCCGATCCCGGCACGGCGGACTTCGACCCGATCTTCGTAGGTGTCGAGCACCGTGCCATCCTTCAAAAGAAAGATCCGGGCCTTGTAGTCGCCCTCGACAAGATTGGCAGGCAACTGGATGCGCGTCTCGAACAGTGCATTGTCGATCAATGCTACAGTGCCTTCCTGAAGGCTGTAGAGCCCCTGCTCTTCACGAATGCGCGCGACGGCAGCCCGGTACTCCTCTCGATCTTCGACCCAGGCAGGCGCGTCGATCAGGCGAATGACAAGATCAAGCGCGATGCGGTGCCGGAAGTCCTCGGTCCAGCTCACGATATCGCGGAGCGGCCCGGTCGTCGCAACGGCGTAGAAGCTGGGAGCAGCGTCGATCTCGACCCCTTTGCCGTTGATCCAGATTCCGAACTGGCGTTCTTTCTTGCGCACGTTGACTCGCTCGGTCGGTCCTGTGATCGCGACGATCACGTCAATCGCGTCAGCGGGCAGATCGCCCACGGTTCGAATCGCGCCGTAGACGAACAGCTCGGTCCCGGTGAAATCGGTGGTCAGAGCAAGGTTGTGCTGGCTGAGGCTGGCAACGACGCGGTCTTCTGCCAGCGTAGCAGGCCCGACCAATGCAAGCGCCAGCACCAGGATTGCAATCAGCCGGGTCAATGGCCCGAACTCCCACCCAGAGTGAAGAACTCGGACGGCGTGACGACCAGATCCAGCCCAAGCTTAACGCAGACGGCAAGAACCAGCAGCGCCAGCAGGATACGCAGTTGTTCGGCTTTCAGGCGCGGTCCGACCCTGACGCCGATCTGCGTGCCGACGACGCCGCCGACCAGCAGGATCACGGCAAGCACCGCATCGACGGTCTGGTTGGTAATCGCGTGCATCAGGGTCGTCGCACCGGTCACGAACATGATCTGAAACAGCGACGTGCCGACAACGATGACGGCGGCCATCCCGAGAAGGTAGATCATCGCCGGGACCATGATGAAGCCGCCGCCGACGCCCATGATGGCCGCGAGCGTGCCGACCAGCATGCCAACCAGGAATGGCGGGATCGCCGAGATGTAGAGGTTCGAGGTTCGGAACCGCATCTTGAACGGCAGCCCATGCACCCAGTTGTGCCGCCGACGCTGGACCCTGCGCCCTTCCTTTTTGGCCTTGCGCATCGCATTGATGCTTTCGACCAGCATCAGCGAGCCGACGAGCCCCAGGAAAACGACGTAACACAGGGCCACGACCAGATCGACCTGGCCGGTGGTTCGGAGTCCCGCAAAAATCTGGACACCGATCGCAGATCCGACAAGCCCGCCCGCCAGCAACACCAGCCCCATCTTCATGTCGACTGTCTTGCGGCGGATGTTGGCCAACACGCCGGAGAAGGAAGACGCGACGATCTGGTTCGCTTCCGTCGCGACAGCGACAGCCGGAGGAATGCCGATGAAGATCAGGAGTGGTGTCATGAGAAAGCCGCCACCGACCCCAAAAATCCCGGACAGGAAGCCGACACCACCGCCCAGCCCCAACAAAATGAAGGCGTTGACCGATACCTCGGCAATGGGCAGGTAGATGTTCATGGAGCACGTCCCGTGAATGTCGCGCAATTATAGTATGTTGCACTGCGGCACCAGTACCATCGTTGCCGCAACGATGGCGCCAACTGCCGTTTTTCCCCACGCTAACCGAGTCGAAACCCGATGCGATCATAGTGCTTTGGTTTCTGGGGATGAGTCGAGGGACGTCATGGAGGGGATTGCGATCACGCTGAGTGCTGCCGGCCGTCCGCTGCTGACGGCGCCGGTCCGATCGTTGTCGCTAGACAGGGCCGCTGGCACACAAGCAACACCTTCTCGCCCGGGCGATCCGGTGCAAAGATCAGGTGAGGCGCGTTCGACACCCTCGACGCGGAACCAGCCCCCCGTCGATGTGCGCGAGACCGGCGGTGGCTTCTCAGCCGATGCCCGGCGCAACGCGGTCATATCGAACTTCGCGCCAACGCCACCGGCGGGAGACACCGAGACTCCAGGCACGGGTGCCATTGAATCGGCTGACGGCCTGACGGATGCCGAGCGTGAGCAGGTCGAGAAACTGAAGGCCCGTGATGCCGAGGTTCGCCGTCATGAACAAGCGCACGCCGCAGTTGGTGGCCAGTACGCCAGTGCGCCCTCATACACCTTTCAGCTCGGACCGGATGGTAGGCGTTATGCCATTGGGGGCGAGGTGAAAATCGATATTGCACCCGTGCCCGGCGACCCCGAAGCGACGATCGATAAAATGACAGTCGTAAAGGCAGCGGCCCTGGCCCCGGCTGAACCGTCCGCTGCCGACCGCCGGGTCGCCTCGCTGGCGGATGCACAACGGCTGGAAGCCGTGGCAGAGCTTACAACGCAGCGTATTGAAGAGAGGTTCGAAGTGCCCGCAGAAACCGAGCAGGACGGCAGCGCCGTCAAACCGGATGCCGCTGAATCCGCACCGGCCGACCAGCGTCTCGCCAATGCCACCAATCTGCTGGCGCGCGGCGAGGACACATTGCCCGGGCAGGAGATGAACATCGCCGCATAACCTTGGCCGGCGTGCAATCTGGGCGTCTGATCTTCAGCCGCGCAGCTTGAAGCGCTGAATCTTGCCTGTCGCTGTCTTCGGCAGATCTTCGCGCACCTCGATCCAGCGTGGATACTTCCAGTTACCGACCGCAGCCTTCACATGGTCCTGCAACACCGGCACATCGATCTCGGTCGCCGCGGCCTTTGGAACCACAAACGCCTTTGGTTTCTCCAGTCCATCGTCGTCCAGCGCAGGAACAATTGCCGCTTCGAGTACGGACGGATGCGAGATCAGAGCCTGTTCGACTTCGAAAGGCGAAACCCACTGGCCGGAGACCTTGAACATGTCGTCGGTCCGACCGCAATAGATGTAACGACCGTCGGCGCGCCGCGTGTACTTGTCGCCTGTGCGGGTCCAGATGCCTTCGAAGGTCGCGCGGTTTTTCTCACGCTGGTTCCAGTATCCATCCGATGCCGACGCACCGCTGACGAGCAGTTCGCCGACTTCGTCAGGCCCAACTTCGACACCGTCCGGATCTACCAGGCGCAGGTCATATCCGGGTACTGCGACACCGGACGTTCCGTACTCCAGCGATTCCGGCGCATTGGACAGGAAGATGTGCAGCATCTCGGTCGATCCAACGCCGTCCAGAATGTCCGTCCCGGTTTTTTGCCGCCAGCCGTGACCGATCTCGGCCGGGAGCGCCTCGCCTGCCGAGATCGAGATACGCAATCGGTCACTGCCCGGAACGGGATCTGCCCCCAGCGCGGCGAGGATCGCTGCGTAGAGCGTCGGCACGCCGCAGTAGATTGTCGGACGTGCACCGCGCATCACTTCGAACACAGCATCCGGCGTGGGCCGGGTCGGCAAGAGTACGGTGGTCGCACCGACCGCCATCGGGAACGTCATTCCGTTGCCCAGACCATAAGCAAAGAACAGCTTGGCCGCCGAGAAGATCAGATCATCCTCGCGAACGCCGAGGACCTGTGCCCCGTAGGTGTCGGACGTCGCCTTGAGCGCAGAGTGGACATGGCACACGCCTTTCGGCTGCCCCGTCGAGCCGGAGGAATAAAGCCAGAAGGCGACGTCGTCGTCATCAACCTCGGCGATTGGCTTCGCATCGCTGGCCGAGAGTTCTTGAGAGAAGTCCAAACCTGCCGGATCGCTTCCACCGACGACGAAGACCGTCTGGAGATGCGGCAAGTCTTGCAGAACCGGCCGAACCGCTTCGAGCAACGGCGCCGAGACAAAAAGCGCGCGTGCGCGGCTGTCCCCCAGGATGTAGCGATATTGATCGGTCGTAAGCAGTGTGTTGAGTGCAACGGGCACGACCCCGGCCTTGAGAGCACCCCAAAAGATCACCGGGAACTCGATCACGTCGAGAACCAGCATCGCCACGCGGTCCTCCTGACGCAGTCCGTTCCGCGCAAGAAGACCGCTCATCCGGGCGCTTTGATCAGCTAAGGCGCCATAGGTCAGGGTCCGATCGCCCTCGATGAAGGCGGTCTTGTCCGCCCGGCCCTCGCGCACATGACGATCAACGAAATACAGTGCGGCATTGCCGTTGCTCGGCATATGACCCTCCCGGAAATTTATCGCTCCGCCGCGTCATGCGCTGAGACGGACCTTATCGTTAGCGCGAGAATACCGGCGGGCGACCACGGCGCAACCGGCATAAGTCCATTACTCGCGGATCTCGACCCGTGTCCCGATTGGAACGAGTGACCAGATTTCACGTATCTCGGCATTCGAGACGGCAGCGCAACCGGCGGTCCAGTCGCCGAGTATACGGGTACCGGAATATCCGTTCGGCTGGCCGTGTATGAAGATGTCACCGCCCGGATTGCGCCCCTCGGCTCGTGCGGCTGCACGCTGGTCGGGGCGCGGATAGTCGATGCCAAGCGAGAGGTGAAAGCTGGACTGGGCGTTTCGGCGGTCGATGCGGTATTGACCCTCTGGGGTCTTGCCGTCCCCTTCACGTCGTTTGTCGCCGTCTGGCGCGAAGCCGAGATCGATCCTGTATCGCTTCAAAAGTTCGCCGCCGCGCCACAAAGACAGGCGGCGTTCCGCTTTTTCGATCAACACGAAGTCCGCGCGCTCGGCCTTTGGGGCGAGCGTCGGTGCATCGGCGTGCGCCACAAGCGCCGAAAACAACAGAAAGACAACGACCAAGTACCGCATCAATCCATCATAGCCAGCTTCAATGCCCAATCAATGCGTCGGCTCCAACTATGCCGATCGTCCCGTTCCACAATCCAACAGCCAGGCGGCGTCCGTCATTTGAGAACGAGAGCGATTCGATCGGTTGAGCGGCGTCGAACTCCGCGACGATGACGCCGCGGTCGACCTCCCATATCTGCAGCATGCCATCCAGATCGCCCGTCGCCAAGAGTATGCCATCGGGCGATGCCGCGAGGGCCGACACCCAGTTCCGGTCTGCGCTGTCCCGACCCCAGCGCACAAGGCCGTCGCTGCTGGTGATGCGCTTTAGACCGGTCTGACCGAGCACCAGGCTTGCAAGCAAGACGCCACTACCGTCTGCGGAGAACGCCATGCTCCAGTCTTCGACAGCTATTGAGGGCCCAGAGATCCGTGCCGTCGGTTCGGTCGTGCCTGATCCGATATCGAAAAGCTCCAGCACCATGCCATTGCCGGGCGTTTCAGCTTCGCCAGACGCTGCAAGGACCGACCCGTCGCGCGACAGCACCAGGCTGTTGCGGACGGGGTGATCCGTTGTGACCGAGGTCCATCCGCGCCCAACCTGCCAGAGCCTGACCAAAGACTCATCCTCGCGCGAGATTGCAAGTACAGAACAGTCCTGGCTAAACGCAGCGTGATCGTAACGCCGATCCGAGATCCGCAGGAACGCCCCGGTGTCCAGGCTGAGCAGAACGGCAGTGTTGGCCATGTTGACCAGAAGGCGGTTCTCGGCCGGACAATAGGCAAAGACCGACTCGGTCGTCGCAATCGGCCGCATCCGCTCTCCGTCCGGGGTCCATCGTACAATTGTCCCGCTTGCCTGGCGAACAATCAGATCGCTGTCCGTTTCGGTCCAGGCCATCTGCATCGGCACTTCCGGACGGTATTGCTTGACCTGAGGATTTGTAGGCGTTCCGAGAACCTGTTCAAATGGAACGGCTCGAACGGGATTGGGCGCATTGGTCATCGCCCATAGAACTGCCCCTGCAGCGCACAACGAGAGCACCGTTCCGATCATGCCGTAGCGCGACCGGGCATTCCGATTGCCGGTGCCAGCATTGCTCATTCAGAGCAGCCCCCACATAACCCGCACCCGCCTGGCGGTGGGTGCGCTCGCTCAGCCGAAGGCCTCAGGTCGCACTTCGCGGGCCATGTGATCCAACACGGCGTTCACGAACTTTGCTTCCTTTCCCTCTTCGAAAAAGGCCTTCGCCACGTCTACGTATTCGCCAATTATGACTTTTATGGGGATGTCCTGGCGGGAACTGATTTCCTGCCCGGCAGCGCGAAAGACTGCACGCAGTGTCGAGTCGATCCGGCCCAGAGGCCAGCGTTCAACTAGTGCCCGATCGGTCAAATGATCGATGTCGACCTGGTTTGTGACGACACCCTCGACAATCTCCTTGAAGTGACCTGGATCGGCTTCGCGGTACTGCACGCCCTCGATCTCGGCCCCCAGCCTGTGTTGATCGAACTCCCGAACCACGCGGCGCCAGTCATTTCCGGTCAATTCGATCTGGTAGAGCGCTTGCACGGCAGCAAGGCGCGCAGCCGAGCGGGCAAGTTGTTGCGCCTTGCGCGCGGGGCTGGTGGGTGCTTTCGGCATCAGGCAGTCCGCGTCAGTCCGGAATGTCCGGCCAGCAGAATGGGATCCTCGCCGTCCGGTCCAGGCCCGCCTGCCGCCGGTTCCGGTGCTGCAAAACGGCGCTGAAGCGCGATCAAATGCAGCGCTGCGTTGGCGGCACCGCCACCTTTGTCCTGATCGCCGGGTGCAGCGCGGACTTCGGCCTGGGCCATGGTCTCACAGGTGAGGATGCCGTTGCCGATACAGAACCCATCGAGCCCAAGCAGCGTCAGCCCACGCGAGGAATCGTTGCATACGGTTTCATAGTGCGTTGTCTCGCCACGGATCACACATCCAAGCGCGACATAACCTTCGTATCGCCCGCCGGCCAGGCGGATCGCCGTCGGAACCTCGAGCGCTCCGGGAACCTCGACGAGGTCATGCACCGCTCCTGCGCGATCCAGCATTGCTTTGGCCCCGGCGATCAGATCATCCGCAATCGCCCTATAGTACGGCGCGACCACGATCAGGACGCTTGGCTTGGGCGCTGCAAAATCCGGTGGCGGCAGGATCGTGTGTTCGTCGGTTGCGGCCATCTATCCCTCCCGGGGCGGAATTGGACGGGTCTCGACGATCGAGATGTCGTAACCCTCCAGTCCCACCAATTTCGGCGTGGGCGAGTTCGTGAGCATGATCAACTCGTGGATCCCGAGATTGCTGAGGATCTCGGCGCCAACGCCGTACTGGCGGATCTCCTTCGGCGACAACCCGCGCGGGCGAAGACGGTCCGAGATTGCAGTGGGCGAAGAGTCGCGCAGAATGATCACCGCCCCGCGCCCTTCAGAGGCAATGGCCGCCATGGCGTTCGGCACCTGTTGCCAGCGGTCTTCGTTCAGGCAAAGGACGTCTTCCAGCGGATCGAGCACATGCATGCGGGTCATCACGGGATTACCGTCGCCGACATCGCCCTTGGTCAGGGTGTAGTGCTCCATCCCACCGGGCTCGTCGCGGAACACGCGCAGCGTCCACTCTCCACCGAACACCGAGGAGATTGTCGCCTGCTCGACCTCGCGAATCAGATTATCGTGCTTCCGGCGATACGCGATCAGGTCAGAGATCGTGCCGATCTTGAGACTGTGTTTCTGAGCAAACGCCACCAGATCGGGCAGCCGCGCCATGGTGCCATCCTCGTTCATGATCTCGCAGATCACGCCAGAGGGGTTCATGCCTGCCAGCCGGGCGACATCGACGGCAGCTTCCGTATGACCTGCGCGAACCAGCACACCGCCCTGGCGGGCACGCAGCGGAAAGACATGACCCGGGGTCGCAATGTCGGCGGGTGTCGCGTTCGCGTCGATGGCCACCGCGATGGTTCGGGCCCGGTCATGCGCGGAGATGCCAGTCGTTACGCCCTCGCGCGCTTCGATGGAAACCGTGAACGCGGTCTCGTGACGCGACTGGTTCGTGGCGGCCATCATCGGCAAGCCCAACCGGTCGAGTGCCTCGCCCATCATCGAAAGACAGATCAGCCCGCGTCCGTGCATCGCCATGAAATTGACGACATCCGGCGTTGCCATCTGTGCCGGGATCACCAGGTCGCCTTCGTTCTCCCGGTCCTCGTGATCGACCAGGATGAACATGCGCCCGTTGCGCGCCTCTTCGATGATCTCGGCGACCGAGGAGATTGCGTCGGTGTATTCCGTCTTGTTCATGCCGCGCACATAGCCTGCGGGGCGGGCGAAAACCAGTGTCTGTTGTTCCCGACACGCTGCGTCAAACCGGCTGAGTGCAGTTGATCTGTGTCATGGCCCTGGCGGGTGCGTTGCGTAGCGTGGGCTTATCGGAACAACAGCACGGAGGATGATATGCGATTGCTCCCGGCTCTGGCCTTCACCGCCCTGCTCCTAGACGCGAGCCCGTTGAACGCACAGGACCTGCCCGGTGACCCCGTCGCGGGGCTCGAGTTTGCGCGGCAGATCTGTGCCGAATGCCACTATGTCGAGCGCCAATGGGCGGATCTTTATGTCCACGAAGCCCCGAGTTTCATCGATGTGGCAGAGAACTCGGACCACAACGAGATGAGCCTGCGTGTGTTCTTCGTGACACCGCATCTAACCATGCCAAACCTGCGGTTGACCGATGAGCAGACCGACAATGTGATCTCTTGGATCCTGTCGCTGCGCGAAGACTGAGCGCCGAAGTCATCGACCCAAGGATTGCAGCCGTCGAAACTGAATGCCGCCCGGCGCGCGACGCGCTGTCATCCAGGGGCTCGGTCAGTGTTTGTACGTGCCGGAATTGATACGGCCGAAGATCGTTGGAAGGTTCAAAGCAGGCACGGGTATCGCGCTCGACACTGCTGATGTTGCCCAGTCGTTGGGTGATCTATGGCTCGCGGAGCCAAGGAAGTGCCAGGCAACGTTCCGTCTGACGTCGGCCATCATGAGCGCTGGCGTTCACCTCGGGAAGACTCAAAGTCCAGTTCAACAACGAACTGCCCATTGGCTGTTAAGCTTCGATCCAAAGCTCGTCATTTCCCAGTGCGTTCACGCGCCCGATCACTTCGATTTCCGGCCATCCGCAACACCGCGGCGATAGGCAGCTTCTTCATTCTTCTTAGAGCGATCCACCAAGAGTCCTCCGATCAATCCGGCACCCGCCCCGGCGACCGCTCCCCACTTTGCGTCGCCAGCGATTGCGCCGATCAGAGCACCCCCGGCGGCACCCGCCGCACCGCCCGTCAGCACACGTTGCTGGGTGTCGTCCAAGCCAGCGCAACCGCTGAGAAGAAGCACCAAAGCGGACATGATCGTTACGGTCTTCATGATGCGCTCTCCTTATGCATCATTCACACGGGAAGGCGATGCTCGCCCATTTGAGCAGCCCCTCGCGCGGGCTCAGACCAGCTGCCTCTGTGTTCTTGCTGATCCAGATCGCGTAGTCCGCCGCAGCGCTGTCGCGCGTAACGGTGACTCCATCGGGCACGCAGTACACGCTGGCCCCAACCGCGTCGACGATGGCGCGATGCATTTGGTTCACGCCAATCAGGTAACCGTGGCACATATGGATCGCCGCCGAATCTGTGGTGGCGGCGCAAAGGACCCCGAGGTCTTCGGCTGTCTGAAGCGCATAGTGTTGCTCTTCAGCGGCGTTGGCAGGGGTGGCACCCGCCAGAACGCAAACGGCGCTGGCAAGCGCAACGCCTCGAACTGTCCATCGCATGTTTGTTCTCCCGCCGTGCAGTCCCGACCGTGCGCGCGGTCCCGCACCCTTGTCGTGCAATTTCTAGGCGCACTCAATCTGCCACAGTCTTCCAAAGGTAGCGAAGGTTTTCGGAGCTCTCGAGCATGCAATCGAAGCCGTGACGGTTTCAGATCCCCGGATAGTCCGGATCCAGCATAAAGGCTTGCGGGCCGCCATAGTCGCCTATGTAGGCCGTATGCGTGACTATGCCGGTGTCGGGTGCCCAGCGGTGGAGCAGCATCGCCGGTGGCTCGAGCACCCATTCGGCCATGTCACGGTCCGAGAAATCCAAAACCACCTGATGCGCAACGGATGGCGCGATCTGAGCAAGTGTCCCGGCCCAGCGGATCTGCACTGGGCGATGATAATGCCCGGCAATTACGCGTTCGACGTGGGGATAGCGTGCTACGATCGGCGCCATCTCGATACCGTTGAGGCACATGATCTTGTCCATCCCGATCAGACCGGTCGGGAAGGGTGGATGGTGCAAGCCGACAATCGTGGGCTTGTCCGAGGCTGAGAGTTGCGCGTCCAGATACGCCAGTGTCTCGGACGTCAATTCGCCGTGGCTTTTCCCCGGTACGACTGTGTCCAGCCCGATGATCCGTACTGGGAAAGCATCACTCACCCAGTTCACAGGACCCTCGGCGGGCAGGTATTCATGTTCGGGAAAAGCGTCGCGGAACGGCCCGTGGCGGTCATGGTTGCCCGGAATGACAAAGTACGGCGCTGCCAGCCGATCGAGTTCTGCCTTCAACAAGGCGTACTCGTCGGCCGTTCCGATGTCCGTCAGGTCTCCTGTGACGAAAACAGCATCCGGGCTCCAGGCGTTCACGGCATCAACGGCAGCAGCGATGTAGGGGCGCGTGATGACCTCACCCGACAAGGGCGTCTCATCGCGGCGCATGTGCAGGTCGGTGATCTGCGCAAGCAGCATCCGGGGTCCTTTCAAGGCTTACCTGGTAGGATACTGCCGAGCAGTGACGGTTCCAAGTCAGTCAGAAAACACGGGTCTGCAAAGCTGCGATCAACGATCTTTGGTGCACGCAGTTCGCTGCACCTACTTATCCCGGATACCGGGCACGATTCATCGGCTTTGCCAAGTTTGCTTCGGCAACATGATGCAGCGCGTTGATCACGCTCGCCGTGAAGACCTAAGATCAGGAGCCTCCAACGATGTCTTCCAGCGTGTCGTCGGCGACGGGCATGGCAAAGAGTTTCGCTGTCTTCGCCATCTGTTTACTCGTCTTATCTCGTCGGGAAAAAGGTTGAACGAGTCAGGCAGTGGTCATTCAACCATCTCGTCCGGTTCTCCGGACAAGCTTTTAGATACTCCGACCCAGTTCGGAGAACCGTCGACAGACACAATCCGTTCGCAAGCGATCCAGCTGCGCTGCAGCAATAACCACGGGTGCTTGACGAACGTTCAGCGCACGTCACGTCCCATCCCATGCAAAGATCACTCATCCTTGGTGCGACGGGAGGCATTGGCGCGGCACTCATGGCACGGTTGCCTGACGCGATCGGTCTGTCTCGCGCCGATGGACTCGATTGGACCAAGCCCGAGCAGGCCGAGCAAGCCTTGAGCGCTGCGGCAGAAGACGGCCCGTTCGACCTGATCTTCGATGCCACAGGTGCGTTGACGATCGATGGTCGCGGACCGGAGAAACAGCTCAAGACGATCGATGCGGCCGCCATGGCGGCGCAGTTCGCGGTGAACGCGATAGGCCCCGCGCTGATCCTGAAGCACCACGAAACCCTGTTGGCGCGAGCGCGCAGGGCCGTCTTCGCGACGCTGTCGGCGCGCGTCGGCTCCATCGGCGACAATGGGCTGGGTGGCTGGATTTCGTACCGCGCATCAAAGGCCGCATTGAATCAGATCGTGAAGACTGCATCGATCGAGATTGCCCGCAAAAGGCCCGAGGCAGTTGTCGTGGTCCTGCACCCCGGGACTGTAGCGACGCCTCTCAGCGATCGGTTCGCCGGCCAGCGCAACACCCTGTCGCCAGACGAAGCCGCAGCAATGTTGCTCGCGGTACTGGACGGCTTGAACGCCAGCGACACGGGCGGATTCTTCGCGTATGATGGGGCACGCATTCCTTGGTGATGCTGGACAGACCAGCGGCCACAGTGTAGGCACCGCGCCTCCCGCTTGGCAGGTTTAAGGTCAGATGCCCAAACGCCAGTTCGATCACGACTCCGGTCCATCGCAACGCCAGCTGCGCGTCGGCGAGTTGATTCGGCGTACCATCAGCGATGTGCTGATGCGTGGTGACGTTCATGATCCCGATCTGGCGGGTGTTTCCGTCACGGTGGGCGAGGTGCGGATGTCACCGGATCTTCGCGTCGCAACTGTCTACGTGCTGCCGCTGGGTGGCGTGAATGTCGAGGCGGTGATCAAGGCGCTTGCCCGATCAGCTCATGAGCTGCGCCGCGCCGTGAATAAGGCGGTGAAACTGAAGTTCTCACCTCAGCTGCGCTTCCTGCCCGATGAGACTTTCGACCAGATGGACGACACCCGCCGGATGCTCAGCGAAGATCGGGTGCGTCGCGACTTAGGGTCTGATGACCAGGGCGCTTAGGAACCTCGCGCGTGGAATGATCTGAAGATGCTGCGTAGATCTCGCTCTGGGCGGCTACGCGTGTTCGTCGAACATCGGCTCAGCCAACGCCCAACCCACTTCGCGATACGCCTCCGGAGTGTCGAATGCCGGCCAGAGAACCTAGAATTTGGGTTTGGCCGGATGGACTGATGAAAGCCTGAGAAGCCCAGGTATAATGCGGCTTGGCAATCCTTTCGCGGTTAAATCTAATGAGAATAAAAATTCGATAGAGCTCTGTACAGTCATAGCACTGAGATTCGAATTTCGTAGTATATTTTCATGTAGCAAATATCAGCTCAACACCTTGTAAATTTAATTAAATCTTGTTTTAAATTCTATGGGAATCCCGCATACTTTAAGAGTTCTAAGCGCGCATTCATGGAATGTTGATGTGACAGCGTTAGAAGCGCAACTCACGGGATAAGCGCGAGGGTGGCGTCATGAGATTCGTTTCAGATATTAGCGATAACGAGCGGACTCTCAGTTCTGCCTTCATTGCTCTATCGATGATGGTTGGCCTCCTATTTCCGACAATATCAGAGTTTTTATTCGAATATTTGTATACTTTATTATTTCTTGTAATTGTTTTCTCTTTTTGCACCTTAAATGCCAATATTTTACATATCACCAGCGCCATGAGTCAGACGACATGGCTTGCTATGCTGTGGCAAATGTTTGGAATACCTTCAATTGTTACACTCGTATGCTTCCTGACCAATGCCGATTTTTTGACAACGTCGGTCGTAATCGCGACGACGACCGCTGGATCAGTCTTCGCAAGCCCTGCGCTTGCGCACTTGGTTGGGTTAGACCGATCAATGGCGATTCGAAAAATGCTGCTTTCGACATTTATAATGCCGATCTCTCTTTTGTTCTTTGGCGAGTTGAATGGGATGATCTCAAGGGATCTTTCCCTTTTCAATTACGTCCAGCACGTTATATTCTTTCTAATACTACCGATGGTGATCGCAGTAAGCTACTGGGAAACCTCTCCACGCTTTGGGAAGAACGGTTCGGCAAGGATGCTGCGCTTTCTCCACTGGGCGGCAACCGTCACAATGATGGGCTTTTGTTGCGGCATGATGTCGAAATTGCACGGTGCTGGTCCGGACCACTATGCCCAGCTCGCGCACTACATCCTTTTGGTCGCAGCAATTGTCGTGGCGATTTATGCAGTAACTGGAATGCTGTTCGCGCATCTTGGACGCAGGTCAGCGCTCACTCTGGGCATGCTCGCAGCAAACCGAAATGTTGCACTCAGCTTTGCGCTGATCAGCGACGTACTACCAAAAGACGTTTTGGTATATGTTGCGATCGCTCAGTTCCCAATTTTCCTATCACCAATAGTCGTAAGATTTGTCCAGCTATTGATTGGCAATGGTTTTATTGCACGTCACGAAAAATATATTTAGGGTCTCGATAAGATTTTTAAAATTGGATCAAGAAGAAAATCAATGCTGGAAAATTTTCAGCCTACCGCCCTCACTCATCCAATCGGATCGACATTTGATTGATCCGGAACCGAAGATACAATCAGCAATCGGATTTGACCGAGCTTGTTACTGAGTGCACCCCGCCAAACGGGTGAGATGAATCCCGTGCTCGTCATAGCAGAGTTTAAACCGCCGAACTCATTTCTGTCGTATGAACTTATCGGTTGCTTCGATCAAGGCAGAGGTAATTCCTGGCTCAGACAGCGCATGCCCTGCGTCGTCGATTATGACGAGTTCGGAGTCCGGCCATCGAGCGGCGAGAGCAGTCGCAGTCGATGGCGGGCAGATGACGTCGTACCGTCCCTGGACAATTACGCCCGGAACCTCGGCGATCCGATCCATGGCACTCAGGATCTGATCGTCTGTTTCAAGCCAACCTTTGTTGATGAAGTAATGGGCTTCGATCCGTGCGAAGCTCCTTGCATATGAACCGTTCATCATACCATTGCCCTTCGGCGGGCGCAGAACTGCGGTCGACGTCTCCCACCGAACCCATGGACGGGCGTACTTGAGTTGTACTGCCTCGTCCTGCTTGAACAACCGCTCGGCATAGGCTGCGATGATGTCGCGACGCTCATCCTCTGGGATCGGTTCGACAAAGTCAGCCCATGCGCTCGGGAAGAAATTCGCGGCCCCACCGCCGTAGAACCAATCAAGCTCGCGCTGCGTCATGGTAAAAACGCCGCGCAGGATCATCTCGCTCACCCGTTCCGGATGCGCCTGAGCGTAGAGCAGCGCGAGCGTCGAGCCCCACGAGCCGCCAAAAACCTGCCAGCGCTCGATCTCGAGATGCGCGCGAATTAACTCGAGATCTCGAACCAAGTGCCATGTCGTATTCGCTTCAAGCTCGCCCGAAGGAGTAGACTTGCCTGCACCGCGCTGATCGAACAGCACGATCCGGTAATGTTTTGGGTCAAAGAAGCGCCGCATGAAGGGGCTGCACCCGGCACCCGGCCCGCCATGCAGAACAACAACCGGTTTGCCTTGCGGGTTACCACAAATCTCAACGTACAGTTCGTGTCCCTCGCCGACCGGCAACTGGATCCGCCGATGCGGCTCGATCGAGGGGTATAACCTTGGGGTCGTCATCCGTCGTTATCCGGTCCTTTCGCCGCGCCGCAGGGTCGCGCCGGTCGATCGTGGCCGATGGACCGTGGGTGCACTATGTCTCAACAAGAAGATAGGGCCTATCCCAAGGATGCGGAGTGCGCAATGACCGAGGCTGCGGCAAAAATCGATACGGTTGACCCGTCGGAGATCGCCAAATTCGAGGCGATGGCCGACGAATGGTGGGATCCGAACGGCAAGTTCAAGCCGCTGCACATGTTGAACCCGTGCCGGTTGGATTACATTGTCGCGCAGGTCGCAGCGCAGCATGGCCGTGATCCGAACAAACCACATGCATTTGAAGGATTACGGATCCTGGATATCGGCTGTGGTGGCGGCTTGCTATGCGAACCCATGGCCCGCTTGGGCGCTGAAGTTGTTGGCGCCGATGCGGCCGAGCGGAATATCCCCGTCGCGCGGGTTCATGCTGAAAAGATGGGGCTCTCAGTCGACTATCGCCATACGACAGCCGAGGCGCTGGTCGAGGCCGGTGAAAGCTTCGATGCGGTTCTGAACATGGAGGTGGTCGAACACGTCGCCGACCCGCAAGCCTATCTGAATGCCTGTTCGGCACTGACAAGACCGGGCGGGATCCACGTCTGTTCGACGATCAATCGCAATCCAAAGAGCTATATGATGGCGATCATTGGCGCGGAGCATATCATGCGCTGGTTGCCCAAGGGTACGCATGAATGGTCTAAGTTCATCACGCCGGACGAGCTTTACCAATTCCTATCGAACGCTGGTCTCGACCCGGTTGATCGGAAAGGCTTCGTCTTCAATCCTATCACATGGTCTTGGGCGATTTCGTCCCGCGATTTGAGCGTTAACTACGTCACCGCCGCGGTGAAGGCGTAAACTTTGGTTCGATGGGTCAAGCGGGCGACAACCCTTACACAATCAGCGGTCTTACTTGAGCGAAGGGATCATGGCGAACTTGGTGGCAACGAAGTCCGTAAAGAGCCGCACGCGGGCTGGTGGTGTGCGCGACGGCGGACGAACGGCGTGGATGCTCCATTCTGGTAGGACCGTATAGCCAGAGCAAACCTCGATCAGGTCTCCGTCGCGGATATGTTCAGCAACCTCCCATCTACACTTTCGTGCGATCCCGACCCCAGCCAACGCCGCTTCCGTCACAGCCTCGGCCAGATTGGTCGAGAAGTTGCCCGAAACCTTCACGTTCTCCACCCTGCCATCTGGCGCGCGGCTGGTCCAAGTACGCGCGTCTGAACGGATCAAGCAGTTGTGGTGCTTAAGATCGGAAGGTGCGTTTGGAGCACCATGACGAGCGAGATAAGATGGTGCCGCAACAACCACCCGCGCGCTCTCTCCAATACGACGTGCCTTCATGGTCGATGACGGAAGATCACCCAGACGCACCGCGAGGTCGAACCCGTTCTCGACAATGTCGAAGGTCGTATCGCTCAGGTGCAATTGCACAGATAGCTTAGGGCACAGTCGCAAAAACTCCGCCATGTAAGGCGCTAGGTGTTTACGCCCGAAAGAGGCTGAACTCGCGACGCGCAACTCACCGCGCACCATCGAAGGATCGCTTTGAACGTCTGCCAGTGCCTCGTCGATATCGTCGAGAATCCGCGTAGCATGCGCCAGGAATGCCTCACCATCCACCGAGAGCGAAACTGACCGTGTCGTGCGGTGCAGAAGCTGGGCGCCAACCGTGGTCTCCAACTCTTGGATGCGCTGGGTCGCTGCCGTTCGTGATAGCCCCAATTCCGCACCGGCCTTCCCGATCGCGCCGACACTTGCGATCCTGACGAACAGTTCGAGGGATTTGATATCTAAGCTCATTCTCCCGAATTAGCGGATAGTGTTTCCGATTTGAAGGCGATTATCGAGAAATCTCGGCACCTATCTTCCTTGTCAGGCGCACGAATGGCGCGAGAACACAGCTCCAGACAGGGACACTCCAATGATCAAGTTAGCATTCCTTGCCTTTACGATCGGGATGGCATTTTCTGCCAAGCTCTCAAGTGCTGAACCGAGAGTTGAGGTGGTCAAGCGCGCTGATGTTGATTTCATTCCTCTGAACCCGGCGCGCGGTGACGCAAGTCCGAAGGCAGGTGTGCTGTGGGGTGACATTCGGCAGGACGGCCCCAGCGGAGCTTTGATCACGTTCGCGGAGGGCTTTGCCTCCCCACCGCACATCCATAACATCACCTATCGCGCCGTTGTCATCGACGGTCTGGTGCACAACTACGATCCGCAGGCCGAGACGATGTGGATGGGGCAAGGCTCGTTCTGGACCCAACCCGCCGGCGAGGTTCATGTAACGTCCGTCGGCCCAGGGGGCGGGACGGCGTTTCTCGAGATCCTATCGGGCCCTTACCTCGTTCGACCGTCTCCCGAACTGTTCGACAACGGCGAACGTCCGATAAACGTCGAAGCTCGGAACGTCGTATGGCTTGATGCAGCAGATGTCGGCTGGATTTCTGAGTCTGACGGGACCGCTGGCGCGGAGATGTCGTTCCTGTGGGGCATGCCAAGTGAAGGAGAAATCAACGGAACGTTCCTGAAGCTTCCGCCCGCTTTCGTCGGGACGGTCGAAACATTGGGCGCGGCTTTGAAAGCCGTTCTCGTCAGGGGAGCGCTTTCGCACGACGCCGGGGAGTTCTCTCCATCCGTTGATTTGGAGAGTGGTAGCTATTTCGGCTCCGAGGGTGATGTCTCTCACAATCTTGCCTGTGCTGCCGATGCAGAGTGCGTCCTCTATGTGCGCGTAGAGGGAAAGTACCGGCTGACCGGCATCGAGTGAAATAGACGGATAGGAACTCGCCTAAACCGTGCGCTTAAGCTCCGGAACGGGCATTCGGACGATCACGATGTAGAAACTCCGATCCTCGTGCACGAAACCGCTGATCGTCAGCAAGAACTGGTCTGACACGGTGGACCCAACATTAAGCGTACCGATCTCGTCGACAACCTCGCCAGCTTCGTGCATCTCGTAAGGTGAGTGCTTGATGTCCAGACGAATGCCCAGCACCTCATCGAGGGCTTTGCCGACATGTGTCGATGCCGGTCCATCGAAATCCCGCCGCGCGGCAATATTGCTGTAGCGAATGGTCTGATCGCTATCGGTGACGAAGACCGGGTCAGGGACAATGTCGAGCCCGGCGCGCAAGGCGTTCTCAGGTATGTTGATCACAACGAACCCGCAAACGTCGTGATCTTCCGAGACGAGCGGCACAATCAGGCGACGCCATCGGAACACAAACACGCGCGAGGGTGGTTCGTGTTCGGTCAGAACCCATTCGCGCCGCACGCGGGACGCCTCGTACACGGCATTGAAAAACTGACTGATATGCCCGCCAAAAGCCGCCGTCGTCTTGCCCGTCATGTCGCGGGCATAGTGACCAGCGATTCCGCGTCCATAGTGCAGATAGGTGTACTCATCCGGGGACGGTCCCTTGCGAAGAAGCATGATCCAATCCGCCAGCGCGCCGAAATCAGCGATCGAAACATCGTCCCAATGGAGACAGCCCTCGGGGCGCAGCTTCTCTCGGCAAAGCTCAAAAAACCGAATAATCAATGGGTTCATCAACTGGCGCCGCGTCGGTGACCAGACGATCTCGGGGGGCCGCGCGCCAGCGAGGTTGAACGTCCATTCAATCTCAACGGTGCTGCCGCGTACCAGGCATTCCGTGAGAAAGTTTTCGCTGGCCGATGCCTGCTTGACCGGATCCATACCTTGCTCGCCCGAAGGTCGTTGCAAAGCGCGAATCTGGTTAATCTGAATTACTAAACCATTAACGCCGCCGCAATTTCGCCAAGATTAAGGTCAGCGAACCTCACATCATAGGCGCATTGGGCGATTTTTCGGTGAATACGCGGATGTAATCTCCGGGAGAGGAGCCAGCCCAGTAAACCCACAAGCGATGCGGCACGTCTTCATCGACCCAGACGTGATCCCCGTGCTCCAGCCCGCGCAGTTCCGGGCTGACATATGTCACCGCTGTGTTCGCGAGAAAGTCAGTCGCCGCCATGGTGTCCTGAAAGGCCGCAACACCAAGCACCGGTGCATCGAAGTCTACGAAACCGATTTGGATCCCGGCGATACTGTCGAAGAACACGTAGTGACTGGCAACCGTCTCTCCTGTGTGGATCAACCCCTTCACGCCGCCAGTGTCGACCCGGATTGGCGCCTCCAGAACGATGTTCTGATCTTCGTCGAAAGCATAGAGATGGTCGGTATTGAAGTTGTCCTCGCCAACCGTAAAGGCAGAAGTGGCTTCGAGATGCACGAACTGGCCTTGCCCATTCTGGCGAAGAATGCTTCCTCCGACGACCAATGCATCGGTCGGACAACCCACGACAGTTGCCAGTGCTAACGTGACGAGGTCAGTCTCTTCCCTGCGGCGACCCAAGCGATCGCCGCTTCTGCATTGTGAGGAGATTGCCATTCGCGCGGTGATGCACGAGATTGACGCGATCCTGACGTCCATCCGCAGTTAGCCTCCGATGCACATTCTCACTGTACTTGATCATCCAAACCCGAACTCATTCACGCACGCGATTGCGGTGCGATTCGGCGAGGGCGCGGCAGACGCAGGTCACACGAGTGAAGTCGCCGATCTGCATGCCGAAGGCTTCAGCCCCACCTGGTCTATGGCCGATATCGAAGCGGATGCGGGAGCCGGTCTTCCAGAAGACGTCAGTTCCGAGCAGGTTCGTATCGAACGTTGCGATGCCCTTTGTCTGGTCTTTCCCTTGTTCTGGTGGGGCATGCCTGCGATGCTGAAAGGATGGGTGGACCGGGTTTGGACCTACGGTTGGGCTTACGACGACGTTGACGATCCGAACCGGTCACTGCAGCCAAAGCGGACATGCGTGATGTTGGTGCCCGCAGGAGCGTCCCCACAATCTATGGCACCGCACGGTTACCCCGGCGCGATGGACCGGATCTGGACCACGGGAACACTCGGTTACTTTGGCATGCCCGATGCACGGGTTCATCTGCTGCACGGCTCACAGGGATCGGACGCGCGGCGCGCGGTGTTGCTCGACACCGCCTACCAGGCAGGTCTTACGATTGCCGCCGCTCAAGGCACTCAATGATTGTCCGGCGCGGACACGGATGCATCGCGTGTCAAAATCGGACGCCCCATCACATAGGCTAGATGGTTGTGGGCGCTTCGGGCCTCTGATAGAGGCCATCGCCCATGACCCAACCGGTGCATATTTCAACCTATGAACGTGAGCGATCAGCACGGCTGAATCGTTGGCGCAAGCCGTTGGTAACCCGGCGGGAACGTTGGGCGGCATGGCTGAACATGTTCTTCTCCGACCATGGGTTCATCCGGCTTTTCTATCTCAATTTGCACCGGATCTCGCCGAACGCCTGGCGGTCGGCACAGCCGATGCCGCATCAGATCCGGCGTTTGGCCCGGCAAGGTCTCCGCTCGGTCGTCAATCTTCGCGGCGGGCAAAGCTATGGTTCCCTACCGCTGGAACAGGAAACCTGTGCAGCCGAGGGCGTCGACTTTGAAGTCTTCGTGATGCGGTCGCGCGCGCTACCCGCCGTCGAGGATGTTCAGGCGGCAAACGCGATGTTCGAACGATTGGAATACCCGGTCCTGTTTCATTGCAAGTCGGGTGCGGATCGCGCGGGACTGATATCGGGACTGTACCTGGCGCTGCACGAAGGTACTTCAGTGCGTCAAGCCCAGAGGCAGTTGGGATTGCGCTTCGGTCACGTCCGGCAAGGCAAGACCGGGGTACTTGATACCCTGTTCAATGCCTATCTGATCGACCATCCGGGTGAAGACGTTCCGCTCATGGATTGGATCGAAACGCGATACGATCCAATTGCTTTGACAGAGAGGTTTGACGCATCAGGCATCGGGAGCTTCGTGACCGAAACCTTGCTTCGGAGGGAGTGACGCCCACGCCAAAGTTCAGGCGAACACCTCTGATCCGGGCTGCGCCGCTTGTTCAAGCCAAGCCAGCAAATGATGCGCATAAGACCTGAGCGCGACGATCTCCCAGACATCCGGCTCGAGTCGCCAGAAGGCCACGGCGAGACCCGCCATATGTGTGCGACGTGCCGTCCCGACCGGGAAACCGTGATCCGAGCAATCGCAAGGCGCACCTTTCGCCAGGACCTCGCCCACGCGTGCGCCCCGCAATCGGATGACGGCACGGGCATCCGAAACGTTCAGCGCCATATGGTGAGCGGAGCCCATTTGCTCACTGATCCGTGCGACTGCCGCGTCGGTTTCGGCATAGTCCGTGAACAGCAGTAACTCGTCGAGCGACATCCAGACCACGCGAGCATCGCCATCGGAGACGACTGAGAGCGCTGCTGGAACTTTCAATCCAACGGCTTCGTCGACAGCAGCCTCCAGTATCTCTGATCCCAGTTCGCCGCGCAGGGTGATCATGCCATAGACACCGGTCGGCTCGATCCCGATCAATGGGTCAGGAGCGTAGACCGGTTCGTCGACAACGGGGCCGTGCAGCGGGGCGACGGGTCTTGCAGCCTCAGACATTCTGTTTCTCCCCCGCCTGATCGTAGAACACCGGGTCAACGATCTGCGCGCGCATGAATTCGCCCGGACCGGTTGAGAAGTCGATCCACTCACCGCGGCGCGACAGACCGTTCTCGACCAACCCCATTGCGATCGAATGTCCGAGGATCGGCGAGTAGTACGTCGAGGTCACATGCCCGATCGTGGTCATCGCCACATGTTCGCGGCGGCGCTTCACCGCGTGGGCACCATCCGGCAGAATCATCTGCGGATCCTCAGCCATCAGTCCGACCAGTTGCTTGCGGCCTGTGCGCACCAGGTCTGACCGCTCCTGCGCGCGCTTGCCGATGTAGTCGGTTTTCTTCTTCGAGATCGCGAAGAACAGCCCCAGGTCCTGCGGCGTCACCGTACCGTCGGTTTCGTCACCGATCATGATGAAGCCCTTCTCGGCGCGCATGATGTGCAGGGCTTCCGTGCCATATGGCATGATGCCGTGCGGCTCACCCGCTGCGCGTAGGGCGTCCCACAAGGCCATGCCATAGCCCGCAGGCGTCGCAATCTCGTAGGAGAGCTCTCCCGAGAACGAGATCCGGAAGATCCGCACCGGGCACCCTGCGAGCGTTCCCTCAACATAATCCATGAACTTCACGGAACCCTTATCGAGCGACACATCGCAGCCTGCGTCTTCGAGCACCTTGCGCGCGTTCGGCCCGGCAACAGCAACCTGTGCCCACTGGTCCGTCACATTGGCGGTCGCGACTTTCAGATCCCACCATTCGGTCTGGAGCCATTCCTCCATCCACGCATGAACGCGGTCCGATCCACCGGATGTCGTGTGGCAGAGGAATTCCTCCGGCCCTGTCCGCACCACGACGCCGTCGTCGAACAGAAAACCATTCTCGGTGCACATCAGGCCATATCGGCAGCGGCCCTGCTTCAGTGTCGACATCATGTTGGTGTAAAGAAGGTCTAGGAACTTTCCCGCATCCGGCCCCTTGACCACGATCTTCCCCAGGGTCGACGCGTCGAGCAGCCCGACATTGCGCCGCGCGTTCACAACTTCACGGTTCACGGCAGCATGCCGATCTTCGCCCGCGCGACGATAACAGAACGGGCGATACCAATCGCCCACCGGCTCCCAGTCCGCGCCATTGGTGTCGTGCCAACCGTGCATCGGCGTCTGGCGTACGGCCTTGAACAATGGTCCCTTGGCCGAACCGGTGATCGCGCCCATCGAAATCGGCGTGTAAGGCGGGCGGAAGGTTGTTGTTCCAACCTCGGGGATCTGTTTGTCCAACGCCCCGGCCAGCAGAGCCAAACCGTTGATGTTCGAGGTCTTGCCCTGGTCGGTTGCCATGCCGAGCGTCGTGTAACGCTTGGTGTGTTCGACACTTTCATAGCCTTCGCGCGCGGCGAGACGCACGTCGGCTGCCGTCACATCATTCTGGAAATCAACGAAATGCTTCGTGCCGTGCGCATACTTCCCGCGCGACGGCGTGAACCAGTGCGGTTGCACCACGTCCTCGGTCGGAGCTCGTACCATACTGTCGGGCAGGATCGCAGTCGTTTGGAGTACGCCGTTCGCTGCGCCGACACATTTCGTCATCGCTTGACCGTCGCCGCCGGTTGGAGGGCGGCTATCATCCGGTCGGAACATCGCCGCCGTGTCGTCCCAAGTCAGTTTGCCACCGCAATGCGACCAAAGATGAACAACCGGAGACCAGCCACCCGAGACGCAGACGAGATCGCAGGAAAGGTACTCCTCGCGCCCCGTCATCTTCTCGCCTTGGATCGTACCAATCTGGACTTCATCGACGCGCTTGCCGCCGATTGCTTTGGCGATCCCTGTACTTGTACGGACCAGAATTCCAGCCTCGCGTGCCTGTTGAGGAAGATCACCGGCCGCTTGCGCGCGGACGTCCAGGACGGCCACAATCTTCGCGCCATCCTGGTGCAGCGTCAGCGCGGTCCGGTAAGCATCGTCATTGTTGGCGTAGACGATGACCTTGCGACCCGGCAAGACGCCATAAAGTGTTGCGTAGTCACGCGCGGCCGAGGCCAGCATCACGCCCGGCATATCGTTGTTCGCAAAGGTCAGCGGACGTTCGATCGCCCCCGTTGCAACAATTGTCTGGTCGGTTCTGACACGCCACAGCCGGTGGCGCGGCGCTCCGGTGAGACCCGGGCGATGGTCCGAGACCCGTTCATACACCAGCGCATAGCCGTGATCATACAGCCCCGCCGCCATCGCGCGGGTGCGCAAGGTGACGTTGGGCATGGCTTGAAGCGCCGCGATCTGCGCCGCCACCCACTCGGGCCCGGATTGCCCGTCGATCTGATCACCATCGACAAGCGCACGCCCGCCCCAATGTGCGGTTTGCTCGACAAGCAACACGCGCTTTCCCGCTTCCGCTGCTTTGCGCGCGGCTACAATGCCGGCGATGCCGCCGCCGGCAATCAGAACATCGCAGTGCCAATGAAAGTGTTCGTAACTATCCGGATCCTTCTCGACCGGCGCCTTCCCCAATCCGGCCGCCTTGCGGATGAACGGCTCGTAGATGTGTTTCCACGCGACGCGCGGAAACAGAAACGTCTTGTAGTAGAAGCCCGCCGAGAAGACCGGCAGTTTGTCCGCCACCCAGGCATTCAATGCGCCGACATCAGTCTCGAGAGAGGGCCAATGGTTCTGGCTTTGCGTGACCATGCCATCGTGCAATTCGGTCGTCGTCGCGCGCTGGTTCGGTTCAAAGCGCGAGCCCTCGCCAATACCCAGCAGCGCATTCGGCTCTTCAGCGCCCGAGGCCATGATGCCTCGCGGGCGGTGATACTTGAACGAGCGGCCAACCAGCATCCGGTCATTCGCCAGCAACGCTGAGGCGACCGTATCACCTTCGTAACCCTGGAGAGTGTCGCCGTTGAACGTGAATGTGGTGGGTTGATCGCGATCGATCAGGAGCCCCCCTTTAGAGAGACGCTCGGCCATTCACACCTCCTCCGGTTGCCAGTCGGGGCGGCGCGCCCGGATCGCAGCAACGATCTCGTCGGGCGGTTCACTGACTTGAGCGGAGTATGTGCCGAAGACTTCCAATGTCACGGTGCAGCGCGCGGCGTGAAACCACTTCCCACAACCATAGGCGTGTCGCCAGCGCTCAAAATGGACGCCTTTCGGGTTCTTTCGATCAAACAGGTACCCGGAAAAATCATCATCATTCGACCCCGGTCCATGGCGCGTCAGATGCGCCTCACCGCCGGGAGACAACTCGGTCTCCTCGCACACAGCGCCACAATATGGGCAGGTCATCGTCAGCATAGCGGGTCACCCATGATCCGGATCGGCGCTCTCATCGCATGGGCGCAAGCCCAGAGTCCAACCGGACGCGCCACATGACAGGCTTGTTACGACACAGCTCGTCAACACGCTAGGTGCAGTAGATTGCACTTGAACTATCTATAGATGCGTCTGTCAGAAAATCGCCACATTGACGATGTGTGCTTCTGCTCATGTCTAAGTTTTTGGAAGTACCAGCGTCGAATGATCCTCAGGCGGCTTCGACCCTGTGGGCCGATCCCGACTTTTTGGACGCGGTCGGTGTGTTTTTCCTGGCGGCGCTCGCGACGCTTTTTGCGGCGTTGCTGGTGCGTGGTCTACTGATGAAGTCCGGTCGGCGAAAGGGAACGCCCGCGGCGCAAGGCGGGGACGATTACTCGGGCGTTGGGTTCGGGAAGTCGCGAAAGAAACGCCGCGGCGGTGAACAAGGTCCTAAGCCATAGCGAAACGGGTGGCTCCGACCAACGTCGAAGCCATGCTTTGAGAAAAGGCGGCCCTAGTCGAGACTTGCGACGCCCAAGGGCACAGAGAATTTGCGGCACCAGATGTAGACCTCGTCAAAATCCTCGGGATTGATGTTGGCCGGAACCTTGTAGACCTGCGACCCCGAATTCTCGCGGAGCGGTTCGAAATCCGTTGGATCAACGAACTTGCCGTCCTTGCCGAAGCCAACGCGCGGGTCCGGTGCACCGTCAAACCAGAAGCTGTCCTTCAAGTGTATTTCCCAGCCATCGGCAGTTTGTACCACCTCGACATCACCCTTCGTGACGTGATTGCTGAGGCCGGTGAAGCTACCCTTACCTGCGCCGCCCGCCAGGGCGGCGGTGGCGCTGAAGAACAGGGCCGCGCCCACCATAAGTCCGGTGATTGCTTTCATGATCAGTCTCCTTGTGTCCGGGCCGGGCGTCTGTCCGCCGACCGACAGGCTGCGCAATCTAGAGATTCGGTATGACGATGGTGAGACCGCGTCACGGCGAGGTGAGTGCGCGTGACAGCATTGTGTGGCGTAGATATTGAGGCCAGAGAGTAGGGCTACACAAAAGCTTGCATTCTGCCTATAGTCATGGTCCCGATCGCCCGCGGAGGTCTAGATGCGCTGTCCGTTTTGCGGAAATTCCGACACACAGGTTAAGGACTCGAGACCTGCCGAGGAGAACGTGGCCATCCGGCGGAGGCGGTATTGCTCCTCCTGCGGGGGCCGCTTCACAACTTACGAACGCGTTCAGCTCCGAGACCTTGTTGTGGTCAAGAAGAGCAATCGGCGCGAGGACTTCGATCGGGACAAGCTTGCACGATCTATCCGGATCGCGATGCAGAAGCGGCCCGTCGAACCAGAGCGGATCGAACAAATGATCTCGGGTATCGTGCGGCGGTTGGAAAGCACTGGCGAGACAGACGTGAAGTCGGACAAGATCGGTGAGATCGTGATGGATGCTCTGGCCCGGATCGATACTGTTGCCTACGTGCGTTTCGCGAGTGTCTACAAGAACTTTCAAGCCGCCGATGACTTCGACAAGTTCGTCTCGGAACTTCGTCCGGGTGGCAAGGACAGCGACGGGGAATAGGATCTTTGGATGACGGGCGCTGGATGGCGAGCGCGCTCGCGCTGGCACGACGTGCCGTTGGACAGACTTGGCCCAATCCCGCCGTCGGTGCAGTTCTGGTGCGCAATGGTGTAACGCTTGGGCGCGGCGTCACCGCAGGCGGCGGGCGCCCCCATGCCGAGACTGCGGCGCTTGCGCAGGCCAATGAACGTTTCGGGGGCAGTTCGGGCGCGACCGCCTATGTGACACTGGAACCCTGCGCACATCACGGTCAGACCCCGCCTTGCGCGGACGCCTTGATCGCGGCGGGCATACGACGTGTCGTTTGTCCTCTACAGGACCCGGATCCCAGGGTCTCCGGCCAAGGCTTCGCAAGGCTTCGGGACGGTGGTGTCACAGTCGATGTCGGACTTATGGACGGTGCCGCGCGAACCGTGAATGCCGGTTTCCTGTCGCGCATCGAGCGTTCGCGACCTTACGTTGTGCTGAAACTGGCCACGACACTGGATGGACGGATTGCGACGCGCACGGGCGAAAGTCGTTGGATCACCGGACCGGAGGCACGACGGCGCGTGCATATGATGCGCGCCCAGGCAGACGCGGTTATGATCGGTGCAGGGACAGCACGTGCCGACAACCCGATGCTCGATGTGCGCGATTTGGGCCTGACTCACAGGTCACCCGTTCGGATCGTTCTGGACGGGTCTTTGTCGGTGGACTTGACAAGTCGTCTTGTACGGAGTGCGGACAAGGTCCCCACGGTTTTTCTCCATCGCAGCTCCGCCGATCCGGCTCGGATCGATGCGCTGACCGCTGCGAAAGTGGAAACTTCGGAAGTTCCCGAGACTGGCGGCGTCCTCGACCTTCACGAAGCCTTGCGAATTCTTGCGCAGAAGATGGGGCTCACGCGGTTGCTCTGCGAGGGCGGAGGCAGGTTGGCAGCCGCTCTGTTATCGGGCGACTTGGTCGACGAACTCGTTCTGTTTCAGGCTGGATGCGTGATCGGTGGCGACGGAACGCCCTCGGTGCGCGGCTTTGGGCTGGACGCTCTCGATCTGGCACCAAGACTCAAGTTGGAGGATGTCGAGGCCATCGGCCGTGACACCGTTTCAACCTGGCGACGCTGATCGGGCGGTCTTCAACGCCAGATCCACGGCTGGCTCGCGAACAAGGCTTGCAGCTTTGAAAGCCAGGTTGCGCGCGCCGGACCAAGACCTTGTGCAAAACGCTCGACGACAAGTTCCGGACGGCACACCAAGCCGCTAACCGGATCAACATATCTTGGATAGGCGATCAAGGCGGCCCAGACCAGTTGCTCGAGTGTGGGCTTGGCAGTCCGCCGCGCTGGAACGTCGCCAAGATCCTTGGTGAGCCCCCATCCGGCATAAAACGGTGCGCCAAGGCAAGTCACGGGCAAGCCACGCAAGAGCGCTTCAAACCCGATCAGCGACGTCATGGTCCATACCTCGTCGACAGTCTCGAGCAAATCCGCAACCGAAGTGCGGAGTGAGAGTTCGTCTGCAAGGGTCGTAACTGTGTCCTGAGCGATCGCACCTGTTCTAAGCCCCGCTTCCACGTCCGGGTGCGGCTTATAGATCAGCCATGCGTCCGGGTTGTTGTCACGTGCAGTCCGCAGCAGCTCGAGATTCGTTCGAACGCGCGAGGTGCCGAGTCGGATTGAGGCATCATCCTCGACCTGTCCGGGAACAAGGATCACGCGTCCCTTACGCGTTTGTTCCGTTTGTGGGTCGCCGGTATTGTACTTCGAAAGCCGCGCGGACACGATTGCAGCAATCAGATTGCGCGCGCGGGGTTCATCGGCTCGGCCATCGGCAGCTTCGGAAATGAGGGTTTCAAGATCCGAATGAGCGGTCGGGTCAAAGTAAATTCCAGAACGATCGAGGACCAGCGACGCTGCCTGGTTCAGTTCGGCCCCGAGACCAATCGACCTGATAAATCCGTCCTCGATACACCCGCATTCGATGCCCTTTGCGTCCGATGGGCGTGCGCCCCAGATCCACATACGTCGTTTCTGTGCTCTTGATACCTCCTGAGCAGCGGCGAACGTGTTGCTGAACCGGGGTGGGTTTCCATGCTCGGGCAGAAACCGTGCGATGTTGCGCCTCTTCCATAAGCGCGCACCCGAAACGACATCTCCGGTACATTCCCGTGCAGGAGACTCGACCCTGCGGAACAGGTTCAGTGCATCGACAGCATCCTCGAAACGACAGATCTGAACCTGCCAAGGATCAAAATAAAGCGGATACGTCAGATGACATGCGGCGAACAGGCTTTCGGCAGTGTGGGTGACCGATCGGCGCGCTACGGAAATCTCATCTTCGCTCAACCCCCAACCTGCGTAGAACGCCGCGCCAAAGGTACGCACCCGCTTGCCGCCAAGGATCGCTTCATACCCGATTTGCGAGCTGACTGTGTACACGACCCGCGCACCCTTGATCACGTCCCACGGATTTGCAGCTCTATCAACCAACACCTCGCCAGAGTTCAGGTCGGCACGGCCAAGATGACCGCGCTTACGGCCCATGACGACTTCCGGGTGAGACTTGACCACGATGCGCTGGCCCGGGTTTTCAGACCGGGCCGCTAACAGCATTCGGCGGAAAGTTTCTTCGTCCGCCAGTGCGCCCGGGATTGAAGCATCCCCGCGGGTCTGATCGATCACAAGGACATATCCCGGCTCGACCGCCCAATCGGATGCCGGCGGCGTATATTTCGAGAGCTTTTGGTCCTGTAGCAGTGCGATCGCAGATCGTGCGCGATGGAGCATATCTGACCCCGGAACGCCGTCATTTAGCAGATTTTCCAGCCGAGACGGCTGGTTTGCATCGTAATAGATACCGATGTCATCCAGGATGAGCGATAGCGGGGGATATCTAGATTGCCCCGGATACACCGACCGCAGAAATCCATCTTCGATTGTAATCAGAGGTGCGCCGGTCTTGCGTGCGAGCCAGCGGCCCCGTTTCGAGACTGGCTTCCGCCCCCACACTCCGACGGCATCGCCTTCCGAGGGTCGCGGAATTCCAAACGCTGTCTGCCAGCCCGCGGCACGAAGCATTCTGGCCAGCCAAGGTTGCTGGGCAAATCCAAATGAAGCGACGCACAGGCGCCTCACTGCGTCGCCGCCTGGCGGTGTTTCGAACGCTGCTGTGGCGGCTCGCCTCAGAAGCCGCCCAAAGAACGTGTTGACCCGGCGAAATTCACAAGAGGAGAGATCGCCTGCAGGATCTTAAGCCACCGAACAAACGGCGCGGTGGTTACGTAGATCGTGTCTCCATCACGCATCATGAAGTCGCGCGCCAGGAACAGACCAGCCGGCTGTGTGAAGTCGACGATATAGGCCATGCGTTGAGGCCCCGTGATCTCCTGACCGGGCAGCAGGCGTTTTGCGATCTCCTCGGGCTCCTCACGGAACAGGAAGACGCCCGTCGGATCAGCGGTCTGGTCCGACAACCCTCCGACCGTACCAAGAGCGCGGATCACCGATACATCGCGCGTCGGGAATTGCACGGTCGCCGAGCGATTGACGGCGCCAAGTGCGGTAAAGATCCGGCGATCACGCTCGGCTATGATCGCATCCCCGCTAAGCAGATGCACATCATTGCGCGGCTCGTCATAGAGATCCTGCAGCCAAATTTCGCCTTGGATCTGGCCCCGGCGCAATTTCAAACGCACCACTTCCGGGTCGATACTCACACCGCCAGCGCGCGCCATCATTGGCAGAATATGCGTCGTCGGCGGCTCGATCGGGTAAAGGCCGGGCGCATTTATAACGCCTTGAATGGAGATTTGGCGTCCGTTTGCTTCAACGCGGTAGAGATTCACCTGAGGGTTCAGGGTCTTCTCCGCAAGCGCTGACTGGATGCGTTGGCGCAACTGGCTCTCGGTGAGCCCGGCGGCCCGGATTGGCCCGATATACGGCACAAAGACTCTGCCTGTTTCGTCCACCCGGACACTCGGCAGCGGCGTAGCGCCAATCCCGGCAGGGTTCAGAAGTCCTTCGTCGATGTTCTCCCAGACCGTGATCGAGAGAACGTCCCCGGTGGCAAGGGTGTAAACAGCCTCTGCCGGCCGGCTGATGAAACCGACCGAAAAGCCCGTCGCCTCGTCCACCCGTGTGATCCGCGCAATATCCGGCGTGAGCGGAAGCACGTGGAAACCGTAATCCGAGTCTTGCTCCGCTTCTGTCAGTTCTTCGTAATACGGACCGGTTCGCGGCAGGCCACATGCGCCGAGTGCCACGAGCACCGAAAGACTGATCAACAGTCGTACGACCGGTCGGAAGAACGACATCCCCAAGCTCCTTCTCGCCCCCCTGTCCCGCCTGATGACAATTCAGGCGCGGGCGTTTCAGATTGGGGCGACATTAACGCAGTTTCTGGAGTGTTCCTAGGGTGTTGTCCAGAAATATTAACGCGCCCCTTCCGGCAAAGTCAGCCGGTCGCAATCAGTGTCGGACTAGGTGCCACTTTCACAAGGGAACCCATGTCCGGCTCGCCGAGCACCACATCATAAGGATCGCGTGGATCGAGCATGATCCCGGGCAGAGTCGCAAGCGCACGATCGATCCCAGGCTGTGCGTAGAAGGACCCGTTGATTTGGCTTGTTTCCATCAGAAACTGACGGAACAGCCAGTACGATCGCAGGTCTGGGCGGCGCGGATGTCTCAGAAAGCTGACCAGTACCTGCTCCGACGCCAATCCCGGCTTCTTGTAGATCGCCCGACCCAGTGCTGCGACGGGAAGACCGCGCCAAAGCGCCTGCTGCGCAGCAGTGGAATTTACCATGATGGCTGTGCGCGCGCGATCCAATAACTGGGCCAGCTTCTTGCCACCGTCGATGAAGACTACGCGTTTGCCAACGCCCAGGTCCTGCGCAACATCGCGAATGACGGCCCCCAGGCGTTCCCGACCATCTTCGAACGGATGGGCTTTGAGCACCAGATATTCGTCCGGGGCGGCACCTTCGGCGAACGCGTCTATGACTCTCTCGACAAACTCCGATGTGTTGTCGAAATCCGAATGCTCTTGCATCGAGGCGTCGAACGACAATTGCAGCAGGACGAGGTGGAATGTTTTGTCAGACCGCAGCAGCATCCACTGGCGCAACGATCGCCAAAGCCAGATCCACGGTGCTTTGGCGGCTCGCGACCAGTACCAACTGCACTCGCGCAGGAGCGACTCGTCGCGGTGGCCACGGAACTGCCCATACCTGCCATTCGGCACCAGGCATCGCGCATGATAAAGCGCCGAATGCCAGAGGTGTTGCCTGTAATCGCCCCAGGTCGCCGGGAGCTCAGCGTCCGGCTCATCCGCTGCACCGAGCGCCTGGGCCATTCGCGGCAAGCTGATCGACATGACGCGGGAGTTTGCGTTGGTGCCATCGCGCTCGTACGTGATCCAGCTCGGCCGAATGTAGCCTTCTTCAAAGCAATGGGTCGTGAGGCTCCGTGCCCGGGCGATTTCCAACGCTGTCCGGTGGGTTGGGCGGGTATCGCCATAAACAACGACATCGGTGACACTGTGCGCATCTATCCGCTGGATGAGCCACTCGTCGAAGTGTGTGGGATCGCCGGCGAAGCGAAGCAATGCCCCGGCCTTGCGCCATTCGGTTTCGTCCGAAGCGTTGAACGCGACTCGCAGAACGGTCGCACCGCAGGTCGACAATGCCTGCGCCAACTGGCGAAAAAACGGACCATGCGGCCCTTGCAAGAACAGAAAGACCCTGCCTTCGGCATTTGACATCTGTGCCACGTTCCGCTCGCAACCCGCCTGTTCCAACGACGACCTGTTCTGTCTAGCGCCGTCGATGTGAGGAATCTGTTAACGATCCCGGCTTGTTCCGCCCGGCAGCACCTTATATTCGGTCTTAGGCCGACTATAGGGAGACTGGAGCGAAATGTTTACAGGAATCGTGCGCGAAGTCGGCGAGGTGATGGCAATTCATAGGCACGGCGACACGAAGATCCGTTTGAGCTGCGCGCGCGATTTGGCCTCGATTGAAATTGGAGCGTCGATCTCGTGCAACGGCGTCTGCCTAACGGTTGTCGGGAAGGGAGAAAGTGGGTCGCAGAATTGGTTCGAAGTCGATGCCTCGGGCGAAACCCGGTCCAAGACGACGCTTGGCGACTGGGGGATTGGTACGCCTGTGAACCTAGAACCGGCGATGCGTCTGGGCGATGAATTGGGCGGTCACATCGTGTCGGGGCACGTCGACGGTCTGGGCGAGGTCACCGAGGTGAGACCCGAAGGGGGTTCGCATCGCCTCACAATCGCGACGTCTCGCGCGCTCGGCCGGTTCATCGCGCAGAAGGGTTCCGTGACCATCGATGGCATTTCGCTGACCGTGAACGAGGTTTCCGACACCGGGGACGCAACCGAATTCGGTATCAATATCATTCCGCACACCTGGCAGGTGACCAACCTTCGGGATGCGGCGACCGGCACAAAAGTGAACCTAGAGATCGACCTGCTGGCACGCTATGTGGCGCGACTGACCGAAAGCTCACCTGCCTAAGATCCCGGGCAAAGCGTTACAGATCCTTGCCCGCGCCGATCTTGTCGCAGGGTTTCGAGACATTTGCGTACCGGGCAGTGTATTGCCGTTTTGTCCTCGGACACAGTCAGCAGCAGCGATGACCGTGTTGAACCGGGGACGTGGGTGCGCGGTGCGCACCCTACGGGTTACAATGTGCGTTCAATCTCTTCGCGTTCGAAGATTTCGATCACGTCGTCCTCGCGGATGTCCTCGTAGTTCTCGAAGGCCATGCCGCATTCCTGACTAACCTGAACTTCCTTGACCTCGTCCTTGAAGCGTTTCAGCGTTTTCAGCGTACCTTCGTGGATCACAACGTTGTCGCGCAGCAATCTGACGCCAGCCGAGCGGCGTGCAACGCCCTCGGTAACCATGCAGCCTGCCACCTTGCCGACGCCTGTGATCTTGAACACTTGCAAGATCTTGGCATAGCCGATGAAGGATTCGCGGATCTCGGCAGAAAGCAAACCCGATGCCGCAGCCTTCACGTCATCGACCAGGTCGTAGATGATCGAGTAGTAGCGGATCTCGACACCCTTCTGGTTCGCAGAGGCGCGAGCGGGCGCATTTGCACGCACGTTGAAGCCAATGATCGGCGCGTGCGAGGCATCGGCCAGCGTCACATCAGATTCGGTGATCGCACCAACGCCCGAATGCAGGACGCGGACCTTGACCTCTTCGTTGCCAATCTTCTCCAGCGCCTGGATGATCGCCTCGGACGAGCCCTGCACGTCGGCTTTGACGACGATCGGCAGTTCCTTGACGTCCGCTGCCTGAGCCTGTGCCAGAAGCTGATCCAAAGTCGCGCGCGCACCCTGCGCGGCCTGCTTCTCACGATTGGTCCGCTCACGGTATTCGGCGATCTCGCGGGCCTTGGCCTCGTCTTCGACCACGTTCAGAACATCGCCGGCTTCCGGAGTACCGTTCAAACCGAGGACCTCGACCGGTACAGAGGGGCCAGCTTCTTCGATACGCTCGCCTTGATCGTTGATCAGCGCACGAACCTTGCCCCATTGTTCCCCGACGACAAAGATGTCGCCGGTGCGCAGCGTGCCGCGTTGGACGAGCACGGTCGCAACCGGACCGCGCCCGGTGTCGAGTTTGGCTTCGATCACAGCGCCTTCAGCGGCCCGGTCCGGATTGGCCTTCAGCTCGAGCAGTTCGGCTTGCAGAACGATGTTCTCCATCAGGGTATCAAGACCCTGGCCCGTAATGGCTGAGACCTCGACATCCAGGACGTCGCCTGACATTTCCTCGACGATGACATTGTGCTGCAGCAACTCGGTCCGCACGCGAATCGGGTCGGCGGCCTCGCGGTCTACCTTGTTGATCGCGACGATCATTGGAACTTCGGCGGCTTTGGCGTGATTGATCGCTTCCACCGTTTGCGGCATCACGCTGTCATCGGCCGCGACCACAAGAATGACCACATCGGTCACGTTGGCACCGCGTGCACGCATCGACGTAAATGCCGCGTGGCCCGGTGTATCGAGGAACGTGACCTTAGCCCCTTCGTCGGTCTTCACCTGGTAGGCGCCGATATGCTGGGTGATCCCACCGGCCTCGCCCGCGACGACATTGGCTTTGCGCAGAGCGTCCAGGATCGAGGTCTTGCCGTGGTCGACATGGCCCATGATGGTAACAACCGGAGCGCGCGACAGAAGCGTTTCCTCGGAATCGGCCTCGGTCACGATCGCGTCCTCGACATCTGCTTCAGACACACGAATCACCTTGTGCCCAAATTCTTCGACGATCAGTTCGGCCGTGTCCTGATCGATCGATTGGTTCTGCGTCGCCATCACGCCCATTTTCATGAGCGATTTGATCACATCGGTGACCCGCTCGGCCATTCGGTTGCCAAGTTCCTGAACGGTGATTGCTTCCGGGATGACGACGTCACGCACGACTTTCTCGCGCTCGGTCTGACCACCCATCATCTTGCGCTTCTCGCGCTCCTGACGGCGGCGCATCGCAGCGAGCGAACGTTGGCGACCGCCGTCGCCATCATTCAGAGCCTGCGTGATCGTCAGCTTGCCCGAGCGACGGCGGTCATCACCACCACGTCCGCGGTTCGCAGGCTGCTTCTTGTCCGGCACACCGGGTTTGCTGCGCCCGCGATCATCATCGTCCCGGCCACGGCCGGGTCGCGCTTCGGCACCGGCAGCCGCGGCTGAAGCATCTGCCTTGGCGTTTGCCGAATTCTCGGTCGGCTTTTGTTGCGCGGCCTTTCGGGCAGCAGTCTTCCGAGCAGCCTCTTCATCAGCTTCCTTGCGAGCCCGTTCAGCGACTTCCGCACGCTCGCGTGCTTCGCGCTCGGCGGCTTCGGCGGCGCGGCGCTTGGATTCC
Organism: Pseudomonadota bacterium; assembly: GCA_038534135.1. Taxonomy (GTDB): domain Bacteria; phylum Pseudomonadota; class Alphaproteobacteria; order Rhodobacterales; family Rhodobacteraceae; genus Thermohalobaculum. The sequence continues at coordinate 41,230 of JBCAXJ010000039.1, forward strand.
TCGATCCGGCGTTTCTCGTCCTCGGCCTCGCGGACTTTCCGCGCCTCTTCGTCCTTTTGGTGCTGGCGGATCGCCAAGAGACGGCGCTTCGCTTCGTCTTTGGAGATGGACGCTGCACTGCGCGATCTATCTGCCGCGCCACCGCCCCGACGTTCGCCACCACGGCCAGCGCCTTGACCGTCGCGCCGCGCTGGGCCGGGCCTGCGGTTGGCTGGTGTCTTGGCGGGTTCAGACTGGCGCGGTGCGCGTGCTTCGCGCTCTGGTGCCGGCGCAGGTGTCGCGGCGGCAACGACGGCGGCAGGAGCCGCTTCCGCGAGTTCGGGTTGCTTTTCGACGGTAGCCGGTGCCTCGACGGTCGCTGGTGTTTCCGCCGCGGGCGCTTGCTGCGGTTCCGGCATTTCGACCGGGTCCGCAGGCGCCGCTACTGGCGCTTCAACCTCAGCGCTCTGCGGTTCGACCTTTGCTTCGACCGCGGCGCGCTGAGCCGCAGCGCTCGCCGCCGCAACGGCTGCAGCGCGGCGCTGGATTTCCGGATCGACAGACGGCTCCGACGGCTTGGCGGGCGCATCCTTGGCCTTTGCCGCCGCAGCAGCGGCTGCAGCCGCAGCGACACCACTCGCGGCCCCTCCGGCGGGAATGATCCGTTTGCGCTTCTTTTCGACGACGACAGCCTTGGATCGTCCATGGCTGAAGCTCTGCCGAACGGATCCACTCCGTCCGCCTGGCCCGCCACGGCCGCGCGGGCCACCCTTCTTGTCGCCGCTATCGTGCTCGCTCATTGATCGTCCTGTTTCCCAACGCCGGTCACCGGCGTTCCACATTCGTCATCACTCATTACCGAAGGTACAGAATAGCCAACCTGCAGTCCCGATTGCTGCCCGGAAGGCAAGTCCACCTCGGCTTCGTCCCGAAAACCGGATAGGCGCGCAGCCTCCAAATCGGCGCGCACCGCGAAACCACCTGCGTCGAGCGCGGCATGTATGGCAAACTCGCGCCCAAAAGCCAAACCCAATTCCAAGCGATTCAGCACCTGAATGCGCGAAATTCGACCTTCTCCCGCCTTCTCGGCCAATGTGCGCAACTTGCCAACGCCGTCCGGTGCCCCGTCAGTTGCCTGAAACAACGTCGCCACATCGCCTGACAGGACACGTGCGCGAACCTTCTCGGCACCTGTCACTGCGGCACCTGCCTTGCGCGCCAGGCTCAACGTTTCGATCAGCCGACGGGCGAGGAGAGCCTCGATCTGATCAGCGAGATTATCCGCGACGGTCACAACTGTCCGAAACGCCCGATTGAACGCATTGCGCTTGACCGCATCCCCAACCAGAGCACGATCCGCCGTCAGCCACGCACCCCGTCCAGGAAGCTTGGCTGCGAGATCGGGCACCACATGACCATCGGGAGACAGCACGAAGCGGATCAAACGGTCGGTCGCGCCGCTTTCGCCCGTGGCGATGCAGCGGCGCTCGGGGGCCGTCCGATCTTTCTTCCTGCCACCACGGGCCATCGAACCCTCCGGCTTGTTTATGCGAGCGAATGCGTTCACGCGGTCGTTTCTTCCTCCGCTTCTTCTTCAGCCTCGGCCTGTGCGGCTTCGGCATCGGCAAGAATGGCGTTCGGATCGACCATGCCAAGCTCGATACGCGCCTTCATGATAAGGTACTGGGCTTCTTCCAAGCTCACGCCGAATGGCTCCAGGACCCCGTCATCCTTGACGCGTTTGCCGTCGACCACGGTATAGCCTCCGGCCAGCTCCCAATCTGCGCAGGTCGCAAATGTCTCGAGATCCAGGACACCATCATTGGAAAGCGCCAACACCATCTGGGGCGTCAGGCCCTCGATCTCGATAAGATCGTCCTGTGCCCCCAACGCGCGGGCTTCATCCAGAGTTTTCTGGTTGAACTCTTCCAAGCTCTCGCGCGCACGCGCCTGAAGCTCTTCCGCTGTCGACTCGTCAAATCCGTCGATCGCGAGCAACTCATCCAATTCGACGAAAGCGACCTCCTCGAGTGACGTGAACCCTTCCGAAACCAGAAGCTGCGCGACCATCTCGTCGACGTTCATATGCTCCTGGAACATGCCCGTGCGTTCGCGGAACTCGGCCTGCCGACGTTCGGATTCCTCGGCCTCCGTCATGATGTCGATGTCCCAGCCGGTCAACTGAGAGGCGAGCCGCACGTTCTGACCGCGACGGCCAATGGCCTGAGAGAGCTGTTCGTCCGGAACCACGACCTCGATGCGCTGGGCGTCATCGTCCATCACGACCTTCGTCACCTCCGCGGGTTGCAAAGCGTTGACGATGAAGGTCGCAGCATCGTCGTTCCACGGGATGATGTCGATCTTTTCACCTTGCAGTTCGTTCACCACGGCTTGCACGCGCGAGCCGCGCATACCGACACAGGCGCCGACCGGATCAATCGAATTGTCGTACGAGATCACGCCGATTTTCGCGCGCGATCCTGGATCACGTGCTACCGCTTTCACCTCGATGATACCGTCGTAGATTTCCGGCACTTCCTGCGCGAAGAGCTTCGCCATGAATTCTGGCGCCGTACGGGACAGGAAGATCTGGGGGCCACGTGTCTCGGAACGAACATCACGAATGTAGCAGCGAATGCGGTCGCCATTGCGGAACGCCTCGCGCGGGATCAACTGGTCCCGGCGTACGATCGCTTCAGCCCGGCCGAGATCCACGACGACGTTGCCGTATTCGGTGCGCTTCACGATGCCATTGATGATCTCGCCGACACGGTCCTTGAATTCTTCGTATTGACGCGCGCGCTCGGCGTCACGGATCTGCTGAACGATGACCTGCTTGGCGGTCTGCGCTGCAATACGACCGAAATCCATCGGTGGCAGAGGATCAACCACGAAAGAGCCAAGCTCGGCCTCGGGGTCCTTGATGCGAGCCTCCTCGACGGTGATCTCGGTGAAGTGATTCTCGACTTCCTCGACCACTTCCATGGCGCGGTGCATCGTCGTCTCGCCCGTCTTGCGGTCGATGAACGCCCGAATGTCGTACTCGGCGCCGTACTTCTGACGCGCGGCCTTGCCCATGGAGTCCTCCATGGCTTCGATGACCAGTTCCCGGTCGATCAGCTTTTCCCGTGCCACCGCATCAGCGATCTGCAGCAACTCCAGACGGTTTGCGCTGACCATCTCAGGCGTCCTCTTTCATGTTCGGTCCATCCTCACTTGGTTCATCGTCGGTTTCGACGACTTCATCGTAATCTTCGGCGTTGAATTCACGTTTCGAGCGTCGCAGACTTTCCCGGATCAGATCATCCGTCAGCACCAGTTTTGCGTCCGAGAGCCAGTCGAACTCCAACCCGATCGTGCCTTCGTCAATCTCGATCAGAACTTCCGTCCCTTCGGTTCCGCACAGGATGCCCTTGAAGCGGCGCCGTCCATCGATCAGGTCGGTCGTCTCCAGCTTCGCTTCATGGCCTTCCCACCGGTCGAAATCGGTCAAGCGGGTTAACGGGCGGTCGATGCCGGGCGATGACACCTCGAGCGTGTATTCGCTCTCGATCGGATCTTCGACGTCCAGAACGGCCGAGACTGTGCGGCTGATCTCGGCGCAGTCCTCCACTTCGATCGTGCCATCCGGGCGCTCTGCCATAATCTGCAGCGTCATCTTCTTACCGGACATCAAACGCAGACGGACCAACTCGAAACCCAAATCCTCGATCACGGGCTGCAAGATGGCTGCCATTCGCTGATCGATCGGAGCTTTGGCGATCATGTTGGTCAACGCAGGTCCTTGGGTCGGAGACAAAAAAACGGGCCCGCAGCCCGCCTCGCTAAACCCGGTGGGGGTCCCGCTGGTGCCAGCGAGGCCGCCGCGATGTTGAAACGGATATACGCCTGCGGTTCGGGATTCGCAACCCCTGCGCTAGTTCGCGATGTCGATCCGCTTCCCGTAGCTTTCGGCAATGCGCGCCGCCAGCGCCCGCGCGGTGCCTGAAGCGCCTTCTGAGATGCGCATCACAAGGCGCGCGTTTCCCAGCTTGGGATAGCCGTCACGCTTACCAAGCTCGACCATCCCGGGCTGCAGATAGCTGCGTGGCATTGGGGCGACGGCAAGATCGGCCTGCACGGCGGCAAGCTGACCGCTGTCATGATCCGAGATATAGGCAACGCGCGTCGCAACATCCGCACCCGCAAGCGAGTCCATTGCCAACTTGCGCCAGGCACATCCATTGTCGGCGACCGATATCGGAACCGGGCGGGCCCGCATGGCACGTCCGCCCTCGCGGGCGATCCAGACCAGCGGTTCCTCATGCACGACGATATCGCCGTCGCGTTGCGCATGTGCACCGCCCGGCGTCATCATGATCACGTCGTACTTTCCGGCATCGAGATCCGGAACCAGATTGACCGTGTTCGACATCGCCACATTCACGGTGGCTTTCGAATAACAACAGGCGAAGTTACCAAGCACCTCGGCCAGTCGTTCCCCTTTGAAGCTGTCGACGATTCCAACGCTCACCGTGCCGTCGAGTTCGGGTTCAGAGAACGCCTGCATGGCCTCGCGGTTCAGTTCCACCATCCGCCGAGCGTAATCCAGCAACCGGTCGCCTTCGGCGGTGAGCAACATGCCTTGCCGCGTCCGTTCGAACAGCGATCGACCCAGCATATCCTCGAGCTTCTTGACCTGCATCGACACGGCACCGGCTGTGCGCCCGACACGGTCCGCTGCCGCGGCGATAGAGCCGCCCTCAACGATCGCAATGAACGAGCGCAGGACATCGACATCCAGCGAGGCGGACGGGGCGGGAATGTGCATGATCTTGTTCATGGATCATGATTTAGAGTTTCTAATGACAGACGTCAATTGTTTTAGCTTTTCTGATGTCCAATCAGACCGCATCTTGAGGTCCAGAGACGGCGCGGTGCCGTCCGGATCACAGGAGAATGACCATGTTGAGCTACTTCAAGCCGATCGCGAAAGCCTGGTTCAAGCAACTGCGGAATCGGAGCGATCTGCGGGAGCTTCTGGAGAAGGATGACCGGATTTTACGCGATGTCGGCTTGACCCGCGCCGATGTCGAAAGTGCGCTTGCAAAACCGATGGAGTTCGACGCACGCACTGAAGCGCTCAGGCTTTCTCGGATCTCTTTGCAATTGGATCGCGCAACCTTCTGAGCCACTGGTCTATCGAATGATCAGACCGCTATGCGGCGACCAGCGCCGGAGAATCCAAAGCAGATCCTTCCGCCGGAAAGCAACGCAACCGGCGGTGGGATGACGAGGCTTGCGCCAGAGGTGCACGAAGATCGCACTGCCTGCTCCCGGCATAATTGGATCCGTATTCTGATCGGTGACGACGCACAGGTCGTAAAGAGGGTCGCCCCGGCGCATCCGGTCTGCTGGATACGGGTGCGGGTGCCGGATTGGCTGATTGTATGCTGGATCCTCCGGCGCCTCGGACCAGCCTTGACGATGATCAAGCGGTCGTAACGGCAGGCGCGTCTCAGGCCGGGTGAGCCGATCGGGCCGCACGTACACCCACATCAGTCGAAAAGAACCGACCGGCGTCGACAGATCACCTTCCCGCTTTTCTGCGACGATACCGCCGCGTCCGATGGCACACGGGAACTGTCGCCCTCTGAACCGCGCGCCCAGTCGATTGACGACCAGATCAGAAAACCTCGGCGCCGCCAGGCGGCGACAAGCCCGCCAGCTCCCATGGGTGGGCGGGTGGGGGAGGTGGCGGGCTTGCTCAAGCACGACACCAGCCTTGATCACAAAAGGTGGCCACTCTTCGCAGCCTTCGTCGCCAGATAGGCCCTGTTTTGGGCCGTCTCGCCAACATTCAGTGGCACACGCTCTGTAACTTGGACGCCCGAGGCCTGCATCATCGCAATCTTCCCCGGGTTGTTCGTCATCAGCCGCGCTGACGAGAACCCGAGAGCTTTCAGGATCTCCGCACCCAGCCGGAAATCACGTTCATCGTCTTCGAACCCCAACCGGTGGTTCGCCTCGACTGTGTCGTAGCCCTGATCCTGCAACGCGTAGGCGCGCATCTTGTTGGCCAGACCAATGCCGCGACCCTCCTGGTTCATATACAGCAGCACGCCTGCCCCTTCGTCGGCGATCTGCTCCATCGCCGCTGCCAATTGCGGCCCGCAATCGCATTTCAGCGACCCGACGACATCGCCCGTAAAACAAGCCGAATGCAGCCGCGACAACACCGGTGCGTCGCGGTCGGGTGACCCGACTTCGACAGCATAGTGCTCCTCACCACCGTCTTCGGGCCTGAAAACATGTACCCGGCCGGCCTCGGCAAACCGGGTTGGCACCTTGGCGCCAGAGACGCGGTGCATCTTAATGGCTGCATCAGCGGCGCGGTGCACAAGCATCTCGTCAAGGACCGAAAGCGCTGACTCACTCGCCAACGCCCGCGCACGGTCGAGCGGAACCGGTGCAACAATCGCCGCGGGCAACAACCGCGCCTGCTTGCAGAGCGTGATCGCAAGACGATGCAGGTCGGCGGCGCCGTCGCGCCGGGTTCTGTAAGGGCCTCGCATAGGATGCGCGAGATCCATTGACGGATCAGCCGTCGCGTGAATCCATTCGAGACCGACATCGGCGGGAACGCATACACGGGCGACATCACCATCATAGGCGCGCGCGCGCAGCGTCTCGGCCCGCCTATGCGAGATGGCCAGATCCAGCTCGATCTCGATGCCGCGTGCATCTGTCAGTCTTCCGGAGGTCAGGGTCTCTGCCGCCAGAACGACCGCACCACCCGATGATGACACCAGCACCACCGGAGCACCGATGCGCAGGTCTGCACGCGCCCGGGCGACCCGTTCTTCGTCATTCAGAGTCAGCGTCACGTCGTCCTCACATGATCCTCGCCGACCGACATATAGTAACATTTGGCCCGATATACGCCTAAAAATGTAACACTCGCCCACGCGACAACACGAGACGGTGAGCCCTTGAAAAGATTTGTGGTTTCCGCTCGCCCCATCCCCAAGTGACCGACCAGAACGTCACACGAGACTTACGAAGAAGAGGGGATACGCATGAGTGTCGCAAAGAAAATCCTGCTGGTTGATGATGATGGCGACCTGCGGGAAGCCTTGGCCGAGCAACTGATGATGATCGATGACTTCGATGTCTACGAGGCCGAAACCGGAAACGGCGGACTGGAGCGCGCGAAGACCGAAATGCACGATCTCGTCATTCTGGACGTCGGCTTGCCGGATCTGGATGGACGCGAGGTCTGCCGGATGATGCGCCGCAGCGGCGTGAAATGTCCGGTCCTTATGCTGACGGGCAACGACTCCGACGCCGATACGATCCTTGGGCTCGACGCCGGTGCCAATGACTACGTGACCAAACCGTTCAAGTTTCCGGTTCTCCTGGCGCGCATCCGCGCACAGCTGCGCCAGCACGAGCAATCCGAGGATGCGGTCTTCGCAGTCGGCCCGTACAGTTTTCGCCCGGGCGGAAAAATGCTGGTCGATGAAGCCGAAAAGAAAATCCGCCTGACCGAGAAGGAAACCAATATCCTGAAGTTCCTGTATCGCGCGGGTGGCCGCACGGTCGAGCGGGATACGCTGCTGCGCGAGGTCTGGGGCTACAATGCTGGCGTTACGACGCACACCTTGGAGACGCACATCTACAGGTTGCGCCAGAAGATCGAGCCGGATCCCGGCAATGCTCGCATACTTGTGACCGAAACTGGCGGTTATCGGCTGGCGACATAAAGGCTGGGATCTTGAACCGTTAACCATCCCGACCCATTTAGTCAGGCAGGACGGCGGCTCCCCCCAAGCAAACCGCCGTCTAACGGGCGGCATCCCCCTCAGCCTGCCCAATTTGGCCTCTGGCCTGCGCCCGGTGTTTCCCCGCACCGGGCGCATTCCGTTAAGGGTCGGGTCCACGCTTCCCAAAGAAAACTCGCAAATCGCGAAACCGTGATCAGAGGCATCGGTGAACCGCGAAACGCTGTCCTTGCGACCGTCGCCCGATGAAGCATTCCCAGATTAATCTACTTAAAGCAGATAGTTAGTAGCTGCGTCAGGCGCAGTTTGATGAGGATTCCGTCATACCGGTTGGGACGTGATCCCTTAGGACGACCAAAGAATCGAATCACCTGCAGTAATCATCTTCACATCGAATCTCCTCTGAGTTGCAGAAAATAGGTGCAGCGCAGCATGGATCACCGAACCCGCACTGCTCAGTTCGGACCGAGGATCCCGAAGCACCGAATTTCCGGCGCTCTCGACCTGCCGAAACGATGACACTGACGTAACCCGGCGCCGGTCCCCGCGTTCGGATCGAGAGTCGATGCTTGAGGATAAGGATATGAAACTGAACAGAAAATGCATTCTGGCACTCCTGGCGGGCGGCGCATCGGCCGCCAGTGCGAACGGTGCCATTGCCCACGAAGCCTGGCTCTTGACACCCGCCGAGGTTGAAGCGCTCTCCCGCGCGCCGATCCCGGATCTCTTCACCAACCCGATCGTTCTGGGCGCGGCAGGGCTGGCCGCCGCCGCCGCCGCGATTGCTGCACTGCATGCAGAGGATCGGCTGCAACCCTTGGAGGAGAAGCTCGCCGCGCCGATTTCTCACTTATCCGCAGGTCTTGGCCTGCTGGCCGTTCGGATCGGTCTCGCGCTGATGCTCGGGCTTGGCGCGCTGGGTGGGCTACCGCGCTCAGGGACCGAACCCTGGACCCAGGCGGTGCTGTTCGTCCCGGATATGCAACTCACAC
>JBCAXJ010000040.1:0-49189 GCA_038534135.1 Pseudomonadota bacterium
GGCGGCAAGGCGCATCTCGGGTCCTCCTCAACGGACCGGCGGCGCGAAGCTCACGCCGAACCGATCGAATATCTCCTGCATCCGGCCATCCGCGATCGCAGCGCCGAGCGCATCGTCCACGGCATAACCGAGGCGCCTGTAGTTATGCCTGACAGCCACCCCAAGTGTCCATGTCCCACGCGACAGCCCCGGCAGAGGCGGCTGATGCACCGAAATCCCCTGCTGTCGGTTCCCCTGCAGCTGGCTGAGCGGCCCTGTCACGGCCTTGATCTCACCATCGGCCAGCGCGGTCATCGCCTCTGGCACCGTGCGAAAGCGCCGGATCTTCGGCTGCAACTGCCCTCCGGCGAGGTTCGACAGATAGAAATCCGCAAGCGAGTCGTTCTCGACCCCGACCGGATCGAACCGAAAATAGGCCGGGACCGGCCCGCCATCGGGATAATGCTGCTCGGCATAAGCAATGGCGATTTCCTCGACCATGTACTTGCCGGTCAGCACGATCAGCTCGTTGCGGCTGTCGAGTTCCCGATCCCACGGCACGTGCAGCATGACATTGACGACATCGCCGCGATCGTCGGAGACAAGCGGCCCCTTCCAGACCCAACTGCGCAGGTCATCATCCACCGTCTCACCCGCCGCGAGCAGTCGGAACCGCGCCTCGACGCCAAGCTCGTCCGCGATCATGCGCCCGATCTCGACGTCCAGGCCGCGCGCCTCGCCGTCGTCATCCCAGGAATAGGGATGAAAATCATCGTAGACGCCAAACTCGAGCCACCCGCGTTCGCGGATTGCGTCGAGATCGGCGCCCGGCGTGAAGGTCTTGTCCGGGTTCTGGATGCGATTGATCTGCGGCGCTTTCTTCCAGCTTTGCTGAACACTGTTGGCCGAGGCGTGCGGGACGGACGCCACCAGCGCCAGGCCCGCCACCAGCAAGATCCATCGGATCATTGTGCGGCGCTGAGCCCGATCGTCAGCGTCTCCGCTGCCGCTTTCACGCCTGCGGGCGTGCCGTCCAGACTGGCGATCGCGCGGCTGACCGCCGAATCTGCCACCGGCGCGCCGGAGGCCGTTGCGATCTCGCCCACCATGCCCTTCATCGTCTCGACATGGCCATCGACCTCTGCGGCCAGGGCGGCATAATCTCCGCCACCGGCCAGCGCGTCAGCCTTGGCCTTCAGATCGTCGCGGATTGCTTTCAGGTCGGTGTTGAATTCATCGAGCGCGCCGTCATCGGGCCGTGTCTCGACATAGGTACGGATCGCCCAGGCCGCTTTCTGACCAAGAAGCTCACCAAACGCGGGCATCTTAGTGATGCCGTTCTGGGTGTAGCCGTTGATGAAGCGTTCCATGAACCACTCGTCGCCGTCGAAATTGGCTTCCAGATAGCGCAGGTCCGGCGCCAATCCGCCCGAGACGACCTCGAGCCCGTGGCAGCGCGCGCAGTTCTGGTTGTAACCCGAGGCACCGATCTCGACCGCGGCGGCCCAGACGTCATCACCCGCCGCATCAGCGCGGTAGGGGTTCTCCTCGAGCCATTCCTCGCCGATCTCCGGCAGGGCCGCGGTGTCGACCGGTTGCGGGGCGACATCGCCATGCCCCAATGCGGTCGCCGGCAGAACAAGTGCGAATCCGAACGCTGTCAGTGTTCTCAGCATGATTTCCTCCCGAGCCCTTGATGCTTCGTATTCCGGCCAGCTTCTCTCAGGACGCAGAGCTTTACAATTCGACCTTTGGCCGATGTGCGAAAATGCGCAGATGTGGTTTAATCGGTTGAGAAACGGTGCGGGTGACCGCGCGCAATCGGCCGAAGCCGAAACCCGTGGGGAGGACCAAATGCTGACCAAACCGCTTACTGCCGCTGCACTCGTGCTCGCATGCGCAACACCGACCTGGAGCAGTGAAATCTGGGTCTCGAACGAGAAGAGCAATACGGTCAGCGTGATCGATGTCGAAACGCTCAAGGTGACGCGCACGCTGAGCGTTGGCGAACGCCCGCGCGGGATCATCTTCTCGCAGGATTACAGCCGCCTATACGTCTGTGCATCGGATGACGACACGGTGCAGGTGATCGATCCGGCCTCGGGCGAGGTTCTGCACAATCTGCCCTCGGGGTACGACCCCGAGCAGTTCGCACTGCACCCGAACGATCGCTATCTCTATATTGCCAACGAGGACGACGCGATCACAACCGTTGTCGATACCCAGGCGCGCACCGTGATCGCCCAGATCGATGTCGGAATCGAACCCGAAGGCATGGCCGTGAGCCCTGATGGCAAGATCGCGATCACGACCTCCGAGACGACAAACATGGCGCACTGGATCGACACCGAAGCGCAGCAGATCTTCCACAACTCCCTGGTCGATCAGCGCCCGCGCCATGCCGAATTCTCGAAGGACGGCGCGACGCTTTGGGTGTCCTCCGAGATCGGCGGGACGGTCGCGGTCTTTGACACCGCCGATCAGTCCGAACTCGCGAAGATCGACTTCGAGATCCCGGGCGTCACGCCAGAGCGCCTGCAACCGGTCGGCATTCGGATCACGGCAGATGGCAAGCGCGCATTCGTGGCGCTCGGCCCGTCGAATCACGTGGCGGTCGTGAATGGCGAGACCTATGAGGTCGAGGATTATCTGCTCGTCGGCCGCCGGGTCTGGCACTTGGAACTGACATCGGACGAGAAACTGCTGTTCACAACGAATGGTCTTTCGAACGACGTGACGGTGATCGATGTCGAATCACTGAAACCGATCAAGTCCATCCCGGTCGGCGAACAGCCCTGGGGGGCCGTCTACAGACCGTAATTTGGCGGTGGGCTGGGCGATGTGATATGACTCTGCCAGCGATGATGGAGAAGCCCATGCTCAGATCCTTTGCCGTGCTCTGTCTTCTGGTCGCGCCTGCGCTGGCAGATGACGATCTGGGCGAGTTGAACCCCGAGGAGTTGACGCTGAAATCCTATGTTCAGCGCGCGGCCGAAGGCAAAGCCGACATCGTCACCTGCATGCAGGGCTACTTCGCCACGAAGTCGGGCAAGCATGACTGGGCCAACACGATCTTCGAGACCTGCACCGAGCAGGGCTATGTCGCGTCGATGCACTGGCGCAGCTACATGGCGCATAACGGGCTGGGTCGTCCGGAAGACGCGGCAGAAGCCGCGATGTGGGACCGGCGTGCGGCCGAGACGGGCGATCCGATCGGGCAGTTCAACTACGGGCTCGACCTGCTGCGCGGGCACGGTGTCGCGCGCGACCCGATCCGTGGACGGCAATGGGTGGACCGTGCGGCGGCACAAGGGCTCGACACGGCACAGGAATTGCAGTCGTCCGGCTACGACCCTGAAAGCGTGACACCCGATGCCGACCGTTGGAAGTACGATGCCGACGGCAAGGTGTTCTGACACTTGCGAGGATTTCTGCTGGCAGCACTCCTGTTCGGTGTTTCAGCCTACCTGACGTCCCCCGCGATTGCGGCATCCTCGGACGAACACCGGGTCCAGCGCCCGGATCTGTTCGACCCTGAGACCGGACTGAGGATCGCGCGCCAGCGTGCGCCGACACCTGATGACGTTCCCGGCGCGCAGCGTTCATCGGCATCCGGCGTCCGGGGCCTGATGGACGCAGGCGCCGTGCTTCTGGACGTCGGCGCCGCCCTGCAGTCGCGCTATGACGAATTGGATGGCACCTGGCTGGTGCGCGACGACCATATGAGTCTGCCCGGCGCTGTCTGGCTGCCCGAGACGGGGCGCGGAACCCTGTCGCCGGAGAAGCGGCACTACCTGTCCAGTCACCTCGCCAGGCTAACGGCGGGCGATCGTGGGAGAGACATCGTCGTCTTCTGCATCGCCGATTGCTGGATGAGCTGGAACGCCGCGCAGCGGATCTCGGCGCTTGGCTATCGCAACGTGCACTGGTTCCGCGAGGGCATCGACGGCTGGCTGGATGCCGGATGGGAGTTGGAGGCCGCTACACCGGTGCCAGTCACGGTCGATTGACTGGTCAGACCAGCACCGTTCCTGCCACCACGGGGAACCCGCGCAGCAGATCTTCGGCCCGGGCGGCGGCCTTACCCGCCCTTTGAAGCTGCGTCAGGCGCACGGCACCGGAACCGCAAGCGATCAGCAACGCATCGTCGAGAATTGTGCCCGGCGGGCCCTCCCCGTCCTCGACCGCGGAATTGAGGATTTTCACCCGCTCGCCTGCGACCTCGCACCAAGCACCTGGGAACGGCGACAGGCCACGGATCAGCCGATCGACCATGTCGGCGGGTTTCGTCCAGTCGATCCGAGCCTCGGCCTTGTCGATCTTGGCGGCGTAGGTGACACCCTCTTCTGGCTGAATCAGCGGGGTGATCCTGCCTGCGTTCAGCTCTGCCAGCGTCGAGACCATAAGCGGCGCGCCGATCCGGGCCAACCGGTCGTGCAGGGTGCCCGCCGTATCATCCGCATCGATTGGTACGCGCGCCTCGGCCAGCACCGGACCGGTGTCGAGGCCCGCTTCCATTTGCATCACGGCGACACCCGTCTCAGCATCGCCGGCCATGATCGCGCGCTGGATCGGTGCCGCCCCGCGCCAGCGCGGCAACAGCGAGGCGTGCAGGTTCAGACACCCAAGGCGCGGCGCATCCAGGGCGCGCTGTGGCAAGATCTGGCCGTAGGCCACGACAATGGCGGCATCGAGCGCGAGCGCCTCAAAGCTTTGGAGCACCGCATCATCGCGGAAGCTCTCTGGCGTTTTGACCTCGATCCCGGCCGTCTCTCCCGCCGCGTGCACCGGAGAGGGCCTGAGCGTCTTGCCCCGCCCTGCCCGGCGCGGCGGCTGGGAGTAAACGCGCACCACGTCATGCCCGGCCGCGACCAGCGCCTGCAACACCGGTACGGCGAAGTCCGGAGTGCCCATGAACGCAAGCTTCATCCGCGCGCCGCTTTCATTGCGCGCTTCTTTTGCGCTTGCAGCAGCCGTTGGCGCTTCAAAGAACTGAGGTTGTCGAAGAACATGCGCCCGTTCAGGTGATCGATCTGGTGCTGGACGCTGGTCGCCCATAGTCCGTCGAACTTGTGCACCTGCTCGGCGCCCGTCTCGTCGAGGAACCGCACCTCGACCTCCGCCGGGCGTTCGATCGATGCCGACGCACCCGGCAGGTTGGGCGATGCCTCGTCAAACGTGTTCGTCGCGTCAGACGACCAGAGGATTTCGGGGTTGGCCAGCCGGATCGCCTGATCGCGCGAATCCGAACAATCCAGAACGGCCAGCCGCAGCCCGATCCCCAATTGCGGTGCTGCCAGGCCGACACCGGGCATCGCATACATCGCGCTCAGCATCTCGTCCCAGATTGCCCTGACCCGCTCGGTCACCCGATCGACGGGGTCGGCCACGGCCCGCAGCACCGGGGCAGGATACGGGACGAAGGGGCGATGATCGGCCATGCTCAGGCCCGCGCACGCTCGCGCTTCAGCTTCTTCATCTTCGAGGTGATCATCGACCGGCGCATCGGGCTGAGATAATCGATGAACAGCTTGCCGTTCAGGTGGTCAATCTCGTGCTGCACGCAGGTCGACCAGATCCCCGAAAACTCGCGTTCATGCGCGTTTCCATCGACGTCCATGAAGCGCACGCTGACATCGGACGGGCGCGTCACATTCGCGAAGATGTCCGGGATCGACAGACAGCCTTCCTCGTATTCCTCCTGCGTGTCGCTCGAGGCGATGACTTCCGGGTTGATGAGCACCATCGGCTCAGGCGTCTCACCGCCGTCGCGTTTTGCGCAGTCCATCACCAGCAGGCGGGCGTTCACGCCGACCTGCGGCGCGGCCAGGCCAATTCCGGGCGCGTGGTACATGGTTTCCAGCATGTCATCGGCCAGCGCACGGATCTGATCCGTCACGTCTGGCACCACGTCACACACCTTCTTCAGGCGCGGGTCAGGATGAAGTATGATCGGTCGCAGCATGGCCGCACGCGATAGGATAAAGCGCCAGAGAGGTCAACACGCCGGGGCACCCTGATCAGGCCGCAACGTCGCGCGACAAGGCCGCAATCCGTGGATGGCTCGGGAAGCGTTCTCCGGCGATGCGGGCGACCTCGGCGGCGAGGTCCGTGTTTCCGCCATCGCGCAGCAATCCGACCAGGCGCATGAAGACGCGGCCCGTCGCACGCTGCCACTCGACCAGCTTCATCAGTTCGGCCGCTGCCTCGACGCCGTGCCCGGATTGCTCAAGCAGATCGGCCTCCAGCAGTGCGAAGTCCGGCTCTTGCCGTGCGAGATCACGCGCCTTGCGCACAACCTCCAACGCGCGGTCCTGTTCACCAGCGAAACGCAAGGCTTGCGCATAGTGATACGGGATGACCGGAAACCCGACTTCGCCAGCATCGGCGATTTCCAGGTTTGCGAGCGCCTCGTCACGCACCCGGGCGCGCAATTGCACCATGCCGGCCCAAGCGCGCAGCATCGGCGCGTCGGGTGATGCCTCGATCGCGCGGCCCGCCATGGCAGCAGCGTCGCGCATGTCGCGGCGGATCCAGTAAACTTGGCTGAGGCGGTACCAGACCTGCCAATCCAGCGGCGCGCTTTCAGCAAGCGGAAGCAGTCGGTCGAGCGCGCCCTGAGTGTCACCGCGCCACGCGGCAATCATGGCCTGCGCGCCTCTTACCTCGCGCATGGTGTCCTTATCGCCCTCGACCCGCGCCAGCTGCGTCTCGAACTGATCGACGGCACCGGTTCGAACGGCAGCCGCTGGAGAGACCGAGCGCAGCAGCGGCCCCCATTCCAGAACCGCCGCATCAAGGCGTCCCACTGCCGGAGGAAGCGCGAGGCCCACGATCCCATCGATCCCCGGCAAATCCTGCGCCAACGTCTTGGCCGGACCACGCCGCAGGTCAAGCGCGCTCTGCAAGGGTGTCAGCGGCAGAAAGTTCGAGTTGTTCAACCACCCCTGGGACACCATCAGCGGGATCACGGACCGCGCGAGGCCGCTGGACGATCCATGCCAGAACGCGTTCGCCATGTGGTGCAGACCGCGCGCGCGGTCGCCGGTCAGGATGCGCGCGTGGCCGTGCAGGATCTCGGCATCGACGAGATCCTTCATGTGGACGACATTACGCTGGTGCATCAGTTCGGCGGTGCGGATCGCACCATCGGGATCGGCGTTCTCGAGATGATACCGCAGCGTCCTGGGGTAGACGAACGAGATGTTGAGCCCGCGCTCGATCTGGCCGCCGAACACGCGGGCGGCGTCCTTCCACCGTCCGGCGCGTTCGAACCAGGCGCCCGCATGGGCCAGCGACTGGCCGATATCGCCATCGCCCGGAAAGCTGTCGGGCCGGGTTTCGATCCGATCGATCAGAGCCTCGTGTGCGCGCGCTTGCTGATCCTTGCCCAGGGCTTCGGTCACCGGCAGTTTCTCGGACCCGAACAGGTCGGCCGCGGTGGACGAAAAGGCACTGCGTTGCGGCGCGATGATCGGCGAGCACCGGGCCATCGCATAAAGCTCGACCAGATCGCGCTGCGCCTCGGTCAAACCAGCAGTGTCTATAACGTCGCTGACGATCCTGAGGGCCGGGAACATGCTGCGGTAGTGTTGGATCGTGTGCGCGTCATCCGAGAACAACACGACACCGCCGGAGGTTTCGAGCCGGTCGCGCATATGCGTCTCATAAAACTCGTCCGGCACCATTTTGTGTGGCCACGCCTTGTTCATGGCCTTCAGATCGCCCGTCAGATCGCCGCGCCGGATGTGATACGCCGCATGTCCGGCAAGTCCACTGTCCAGTGCGCGCATCGCCTCGCCGACCGGCGCAGAAAAGCCGATCCGACCCAGTTGTCTGCGAAAGTCGCCGGTGATCCCGGCGATCTGTTCCCCTTTCAGCGCGATGACGCCAAACGCATTGCCGACGATCAGGTCGGTGCCGCCGCGCAATGCCGATGACACCTGCTGGGCCGTTCCGCAGGCGCCGGCTTTCAGGTTGTCTGCCTTTGCCCGAATGCTGCGCCAGCCCGCGGGTTTGATGAAGTGACGTTCGACAAAGTTCGTATCGAACAGCTCCGTCGGGTCGTTGAACACATCGCCGACGCCTGTCGTCTCGATCCAGGCACAGGCAAAGTCCGCCTCGGCCACCTCGGCGATGCGCATTGCGTTCATCAGGCTGACCAGCCGGGCCCCCAGGCGATCGGCCCGGTAGGCAATGATTCGGCCCGAGGTCATGGCGGCGGGCGCTCGTCAGCCCGCGATCGACCGGTGAATGTACCAGTCGTCGAAACGCGTGTACTCCGGGAAGCGGCGGACATAGCCCTTGGCCGTCATCAGGTCGTAGATCTCGGCCCTGAGCGGCGTGAAATTGTGCTCGACCGTGAACAGTTTCACCCGGCGCTTGTCGAAATCGAAGGCCGACAGAATCTCGAGCTCCGAGCCTTCGGTGTCGACCGACATGTAATCGATCTCATCCGGCGCGCCGTGTTGGTCGAGCAGATCGTTCAACGAAATCGTCTCGACCGGGTGCTCCGTGGGGTTGGCCCGCATCGACTCCTCGTTGTGATCGTCGGGGTTGATCGCCTCGAGCCTGGAGAACATGGCCTTTTCGGTGCAGAGGAACTTCATCGTCTCGCCCGACCGCGAATAGACGCATTTGTGGCTGATATGGCAGCCGCGCTCGCGCGCCAGACGTTCGTGGTATTCCGGGTTCGGCTCGGCGACGATGCCCGTCCAGCCGTACTGATGCTCGAGCACATGGCTGTTTGACATGGTGATGCCGTTGGTCGCGCCGAACTCGACGAAATAGCCGCCTTCCTTGCCGTCCAGTTCATACAGCGCCCACAGATCCTGGAACAGTTGCCCCTGCGCGGGCTTCACGCGCGGGATCGCGAACTCGAAGAAACCCTCGAGCGTGCGCGTCGCCGGATCCCAGTCGGGCGCGCGCTGTTGCTTGCGGTGCATCAGCAGCACGTTCAGCATGTGCGAGGACCGGTCCGAGAGCTTCTTCTCAATCCCAAGTTCACGCATCGCCTTGACGATGCGGTTTTCCTTCACAGGCGCTTGCTCGTTCATCGCAATCCCTTCCTGGGTTGTCGCGTATCAGGCTGCTTGCCGCACACCGCCAGTGCGCTGGAACCAGTCATACATCTTCTCCAGCCCGGCGCGGATATCGGTCTTCGGACGCCAGCCCATCGCGTGCAGCGTGCCGTTGTCCATGATCTTGCGCGGCGTGCCATCGGGCTTCGAGCTGTCCCAGACGATCTGGCCGTCATACCCCGTAACCTCGGCCATCATCTCGGTCAGGTCGCGGATCGAGATCTCCTGGCTCGAGCCGGCATTCACCATGCCGCCCTCCGTGTGGTTGCGCATCAGGAACAGGCACGCATCGGCCAGGTCATCGGCGTCGACCAGTTCGCGCATCGGCGAGCCCGTGCCCCAGGCGACGACTTCCGGGGCATTTGACAGCCGCGCTTCGTGGAACCGGCGCATCAGGCCCGCGACGACGTGCGACGAGGCCGGATCGAAATTGTCACCGACCCCGTAGACGTTCGAGGGCATCACGGTGAAGGCATCGAACCCGTGCTGGCGACGATAGGCATCGCACATGGTCTTGCCCGCGATCTTGGCGACCGCGTAGGGCAGGTTCGTCGGCTCAAGCTCGCCGGTCAGCAGCGCATCCTCGCGGATCGGTTGTTCGGCATGCTTCGGATAGATGCAGGACGAACCAAGGAACAGCAGCTTGGTGGCACCACTCCTGTAGGCCGCGTCGATCACATGGGTCTGGATCAGCAGGTTCTCCAGGATGAAATCGGCGCCCAGCGTGTCATTGGCCAGGATGCCCCCGACGCGCGCGGCGGCCAGAAAGACATAATCGGGGCGCTCTTCGGCGAAGAATGCATCGACCCCGTCACGCTGCGTTAGATCCAGCTCCGACCGGGTGCGTGTCACGACGTTGGTATGGCCCGCCGACGTCACGGCCCGCAGGATCGCCGAGCCGACCATGCCCCGGTGCCCCGCCACGTAGATCTTCGCGTTCTGGTCCATCACGTGATCCTATCCATGTGCCGTCACCAGACCTTCGACCTCGGAGATCTCGATCGGTGGAATCTCGGGCAAGTCCGGGTTCTGCGCGACCAGCAGGCCGTCGGCCGAGGCGCTGCCGCCGACCCCATGCTCGGCCAGAAGACGATACCCCGCATCCGTGAGGATCTCGCGACAGGCCGGATGCCGGCGCCCATGGGTCGAGATGAAAAGCCAGTCGATCCGGCGCTGCGCCAGCAATTCGCGCGCGCCGTCCAGCATCTCTTCCTCGTGGCCCTGGATATCCGAATGCAGCAGCCCGATCCGGTCCAGCCCTTTCAGGTCCATGAACTCCGGGATGGTGAACCGCGGCAGCTCACCAACGCGCTGTTCCTGGATCTTCTTCTTCTGCTCCGGATACGACCCGACATAGCCGATGGTGAAATCGGCGCTCAGCCCGTTGATCTCGAAGTTCGTCCGCGCGGTCTGCATCTGTCTTGGATGTGGCTCGACCAGAAAGTTCCTCGCCTCCGGCACCGCCTTGGCGAACCACATCGAGTAGTAGCCCCAGTAGCAGCCCAGTTCGATCATGGCCGAGCCGGGTGCTACATGCGGCAGGATCGAGTGAAAGACCCATTCCTCCTGCGGTTCATGCACGCCGTTCAGCCGCTTGATGATCTCGTTGACCCAGTTGCCGTAGTAGCGCCCGTAGAGAACCTTGAGCCCGTTGTGCATGATCTGTACCGCATAGCCGCTGTCATCGACCCGGCACGCCCCCGCATCGTCCACGCGCGGCACCGGATCGCAATCGCGACACGCGGCGGTGATGTCGATACGGCGGGTCAGGACATCAAGCTTCACCGGCTTGACGTAGTCCTGCCAGGCTTTGCCCATCATCTCGATGTAATAGCTTTCCTTGGCCATCGTCCGGTCCGCTTCCCGTGCCTACATCAACTCATTATCGGGGTGTTCGTCCCGATGCGCCAGATACCATTCTGCGGTGCGGCGCAGTCCGTCCTCTAGCCCGACCGCCGGATCGTAACCCAGCGCACGCATCTTGGAGATGTCCGGGCACCGGCGCGGCGTTCCGCCCGCGACGGCCGGGCCCGGCACGATCTCCAAATCGATATCGCAGACCTGCCCGGTCAGCGCGACCAGATCGCGGATCGAGACCTCTTCGTCGTTCCCGATGTGATAGACCTCGCGGTGCGCACCAGTGGCATGCATCAGGACAATCCCGTCCACGACATCATCGACATAAGCGAAGGCCCGCGTTTCCGTGCCATCCGACTGGATTTCGAACCGTGTCGTGGCAGCCTCACGCGCATCCAAGGCGCGCAGGATGAACTGCGGCATGACGTGCTTCCAGCCCATGTTCGGACCATAGACATTGTGCGGTCGGAAGACCTGCACCTTGCGGAAGTGGTCCTTGCCGTAGTTGAAGGCGATCAGTTCGCTGACGATTTTCGAGCCGCCATAGGAGTATCGCGGGTTCAGGCTGTCGGGCAGCATCAGCGCGACATCTTCATTGGTCGGAACGCTCGGCGGTTCCTGGTAAACCTCGGCCGACGAGGCGACAACAAGGTCCGGCACGTCCGCCTTCTGACCGGCCTCGACCACCGCCAACGCACCGCGCAGACCGACATCCAGAACCAGTTCGGGCCGGGTGTAGAAATTTTCGGTCCCGTTGATCGCGGCGAGGTGAAAAACCACGTCCGCCCCGGTAAAGGCCCGCGTCACAGCGTCGACATCGCGAACATCGCAGGTATGAAGCTCGACGTCATCGGCCACGTCCGCAAACCGGGACCGGTCGCCGCGCAGCATGTTGTCAACGCAGACGACCTGCCAGCCCGCGTGCACGAGCTTGCGCACCAGATAGGCGCCGATGAACCCGCCACCGCCGGTGACCACGCAACGCGCCATCAGCGCCCTCCCCCGGCCTGAGCCGTCCCGGTGTTCCCGACGGCCAGGTAATTCGGCCCCAGTTCGTACGGCCTGAGATCCGAGAAATGGTTCCAGTAATCGTAGATGAAGCCGGTCTCCGCCATCACCCGCAGCATCTGGCGCGGGCGCCACGATGCAAACTCCGGATGGTTGTTGGCAATGATCGCGGCATCCGCGCCGCCGATCGCGTCTTCGATGAAGCTCGCGATCTTGCAACCCGGCGCGGCCGCGGTCAGTTGCTCGGCCCCGCACACCGGATCGAACACCCGGATTTCCGCCTGAGGTGCCTGCTGGCGCAGCGCCTCCAGCACCCGCAGGGACATCGCGCCGCGCAGGTCATCGGTCGCAGGAACACCCTTGAAGGCCATGCCCAGCAGGGCGATCTGCGGCACGTCCCGCGAGCGTTTGGCGTGTTCCGCAAGGATGAAGGCGACGGTTTCCTCGGGCTGGCGTTCGTTCACCCGCCGCGCTGAAGTCGTGATGTCCAGTTCGACACCGACATCGCGCAACGATTGCGCCAAGATGTGCGGATCTTTCTCGAGACACGGGCCGCCGACCAGGCCCGGCAAGGCGACATTGGTGCGCGGATAGCCAAGCTTGCCGCCGGGAATGACCTCCATCGCGTTGACGCCGTAAGCATCGCAAATCCGCGCGACCTCGTTGGCGAAGCCGAACTGAACGTCGCGAAACGTGTTGTCGACCAGCTTGATGATCTCGGCCGTCTCGAGCGACGAGACCTGAACGGCTGTCGGCGTCAGCTTGTAGAAGAAATGCGCCGCGCGTTCGCGCACGGCATCCGTATCCGCGCCGACGATCTGCGGCAGACGGCGCAGTTCGTGCATCGCCCGGCCTTCCAGCGTGCGTTCCGGACACATCGCGATGCCAAAAGACTTGCCCGACGCTTCAAGGATCGGAGCCACGATGTTCCGCGCGGTTCCGATCTTCACCGTCGAGCGCAGGATCACCAGCGCACCGTCCGGCATATTCTCGGCCACTTCCCGGGTCGCGGATTCGATGAAATCGACCCGCGCCCTGCCATCGGGCGCGAGCGGCGTCCCGACCGTGATGACGTAGATATCGGCGTTCTCCGCGCTGAATGCCGGGGCCGCGGTCAGGGCGCCAGTTTCGACTGCGTGGGCGAGCATCTCGGGCAATCCGGTCTCGGAGAAATGCGGAACACCCTTGTTCGTCATATCGACTACGTCAGACCGGCGCTCGACCCCAAGCACGCGAAAACCGGTGTCCGCCAAGGCGGTTGCAAGTGTCAGCCCGACATAGCCGAGACCGACCACAGCAACGTCAAACCCCATCGCACGTCCTTTCTGGCGGCATGTTCGGTCACCCGGCGCTATTCGGCGCCTCGACCGGCATAGGGTACAAATCTGTCCGGGAGGTAAACCCCAATATCGGCGATAACGCTGCACGATCGCGATTTCCAGACGCACAGGCGTCGCGCCCCGGGCTCGATACGATCTGGCGGCGCAGGGCGGAAGCTAAATTTAACCATACTGAAACGCTTCCGCACGACCTTTGTGGATCTGGATCCAAAGCGCCTCGCGAGGCACTCAACCGTGACGGGGAGACAGACGTGCTGCTTCAAATCCTCTACACAAGCGATGCGACGGAGCAGATTCGGGCGTCCAGCCTGGCGGACATTCTTCGCGTGTCCCGGAAGAACAACGAGATGAGCGGCATCACCGACGTCCTGCTTCATGTCGACGGCCACTTCCTGCAGGTTCTGGAGGGACCGGAAGATCATGTGCGTCAGCGCTATGACACCATCAGCCGCGACAACCGGCACCAGAACTGCTGCATTGTGCATCAGCAGGCCCTGGACAAGCGCGCCTTCCCGCACTGGTCGATGGGCAGCCGCGATGTGAACGCGCTGTCCACAAGCGGCCTGGCCATCCGGGCGCTTCGGTCGGCAAAGGACATCACCTCATTCGGGCACAACAAGCCCGAAATCCTCCAGCTCTGGCTCGAGGCATTCAGCGAAGCGCATCTCGACGGCAACGATGCGCTCGAGGTTGCGAGTGCCGCGCTGGTGCACGAACTTCATTAGGCCACCGGGCTGGGGTCGCCGGCTCCGCTAACAGGTGAGTATGATCTTCGGAGGGGCGTTGCCGTGATGGATGTCCTGGAAGCTGCGGGCCCCGGCATCCAGGTCGCGAAGCTCGGTCCAGCCATCGCGCGAGACATGACCTTTGTGGAGCAGGTCGAGACCGGCGGCAAAGTCGGCTTTCGTATAACAGTAAGTGCCGAGGAATAGGATCTCCTGCAGGGTAATCCGGCGCGTGTCCAAACCCTCCGCGCTGTCCTGCAGGCCGGTGTGCACGATCGTCCCGCCCGAGCGGACAAGGGCCGATGCAGCGGCGCGCGTGCGCCCGGATCCCACAGCGTCGAAGACCATGTCCACGCTCTCGAGCGCCGGGCCATCCGATCCGGTCGGATCATAGACCTTCGCGTCGATCACACGCTCCAGCGCCGCGCGCCGAACGGGATTGGTCTCGGCGATCCAGAGCGTTCCGGCCCCGCGATGGCGATAGACGAAGGCCGCCAGAAGCCCGATCGCCCCGCCGCCCAGAACGACGACCTCGTCGGCGGGACCGGCGTGGCGTTCGTAACCGATCCGCACCGCATGGACGCAAACCGCCAGCGGCTCGGCCAGCACCGCCTGCTCAAAGGCCAGGTCATCCGGCAACACCGTCAGGTTGGCGGTGTCGATGGCAACGTGCTCGGCATAGGCGCCGGGCACCTTCAACCCGATCAGAGCGCGCTCTGGACAGAGATGCTCGTTGCCCGACGTACAAGCCCAACAGACACCGCAGGTCAGCAGCGGATTGATCGCGACACGCTTGCCCGCGTGCGGACCATCTTCGGCAATTCCGACGGCTTCGTGCCCCAGGATCAGCGGCGGCACACGGCGCGGATCATGCCCGTGCCAGGCGTGCATGTCCGACCCGCAGATTCCAGAATGCGAGACCCGGATGACCGACTGGTCCGGCCCGGCGACGGGCACCGGCGTGTCGCGCATCTCCATCTCCATCGTGCCGGTGTAATACAAGGCGCGCATGGCTTCTCCCCTCCCGTTCTGTTTCGCGCTGTTTCGCGCTGTTTCGCGCTGTTTCGCGGCTGACGGGGCGGAACACAAGGGCGAAGGGCACCGAAACATCCATCACCGATGCGTCAGGCGATGTCACATCGCTTGCGTTGTGCGCGCCGGTGCGTAGGTAGCCAGCGCAGATCGAAGACGGAGGTTACCCATGCTCACCTGGATTGCACGGCTCTTCGCGCTGGGCGCGCTCGCTGTTCTGATCAGCGACGGGCTCGCCGCGCTCTCGGGCAGCAGCTTCCGGCTGACGGCGCTGGGCGAGTGGTGGTTCTGGGCACACAAGGACAGCCTGCAAGTCCTGCAACCGGCGATCGAGCGTCATGTCGAGCCATTGCTGCCCTTCAGGGTTTGGGATCCCGGGGTCCAGACGCTACTGGAATGGCCCTTCGCCGCCGAACTGGGTTTTCTGGCGGCAATCGCATGGATTGCCGCCAGAGTGTTTCGATAGCCCGTTCGATCAGAAGACGAAGGCATCCTCGTCGATTTCGCTCACCGCAACACCCCTCAACAGGATGCTGTCGCCCGCGACAGTCGAGATCAGCGCACCATCCGCCGTATCGGTGATCGCCAAATCCGTGGTGCTCGAGACGCCAACATACTTCGAGAAGTCGAGTCGGTCGTTCGAGAAGTCCGTGATCTCGTCGGCCCCGTCCCCAAGTTTATAGATGAAGGTATCGAGACCTCCGCCGCCGGACAGGACGTCGTTGCCATCCCCGCCTTCCAACGTCTGCGAACCGCTGCCACCGACCACCGTGTCGTCGAACTCGGTCGCGATCAGTGACTCGATCCCTGCAATGGCGTTGTTCGCGGCAGCACCGTCGCCAATGCCGAACACACCGCTTCCCAGATCGACGGTTATGCTTGCGTCAACTTCGGAGAAGTCGACTGTATCGAAGCCCGCACCACCGTCGATGCTGTTGTTGGTGACGATCAGTTCGAGCGTATCGAGGCTGGTCAGATCGAAGATGATCTCGATCAGGTCATCGCCCTCACCACCATCAATCGTGTTTCCATCAACCTCGACCCGGACCGCACCTGCAGCACCATCTGCACCGTCCGCACCATCCACTCCGGCGGTTTGATGGATCGTGTAGGTTCCGGTCTCCTCGGGTGTGAGCGTAGCATCAACCCCGCCCGAACCGCCGCTGGTCCCCAGCACGACATCCGGCGTCGCGACGATAACCTCAAGCAGAAGCTCATCGTTGCCTTCGCCACCGGACAACAGGTTGTCGCGGACGACGACATCCGCGTCACCGTTGTCGCCGGCATCTCCGCCATCGCCAGCGATACCGACCAGTTCATGGACCTCGCCTTCATAGGTCGCAGGCGCGAATAGGCCATTGTCGATCAACGTCGTGTCCAGGAACTGCGCCTTGCCGCCATCGCGGCCGATCCCGCCATTGCCGCCCTGGCCCGCTTCTGCTTCGACGATCAGACGAATGTCATCTTCGCCCTGACCACCGAGCAACTGGTTGCCGATTGCTTCGGCCCGGGCGTCTCCGCCGTCGCCGCCGCGCGCACCGTCACCGGCCCGGGTGGTGTTTACATGGTTGCCGCCCAGGGGCCGGTCATTGCCGCTCAGACCGGCCTGGCCGCCATTGCCCCCGTTTCCGCCGTCGCCTCCGGTTGCCAGGACTTCGACAACGATATCGTCATCGTCCAGACCGCCATCGAACACACCGTCCTCGAGGCGCGCGACCCCATGGGCGCCCGCACCACCTGCGACCCCGTTGCCGCCGTCACCGCCGACCCGCACCGGGCCGTCACCATAGTCGGTGAACACTTCGCTGCCGTCGAACCTGCGCAACAAGTGCGATCCCAAGGGGCTCCCGGCGCCACCGGCACCGCCGTCGCCGCCCTTGCCACTGCGGCCAGCCCGGGCCTCGACCTCAATGTTCAGGTCATCATTGAACTCGCCGCCGTTCAGCGAAGCTCCGGTAAGAATGGCCGTGGCATCACCACCGGCGCCGCCGACGTCGACTGCATTGGTTCCATCCGTACCGTTTGCATCGTCACCATCTTCGCCACGCTCACCGAACGAACTGCTCCGCCCGTTGCCGCCGCGTGCCAGAAGATCGATGCCGATCCGGTCGTTGTTGTCCAAGCCGCTGACCGACACATCCGCGATATCGATCACCGGGCTCCCGGCGTCCAGGTCGTCAGTCGACCCGTTCGTTCCGGTTTCGCGGAAATTCAGCGTCTCGCGCACCGGATCTTTGCGTGAGGCCAGGACTGTCAGGTACAACGTACCCGTCGTCTCGACCCCACCCGCGTCGCGGACTGTGTACGTGATCACCTCGATGTCCGAGGTATCCACCGCCAGTTCGTCAAAATCGCCACTCGGGTCATAGAACAGCTCACCGTCGACGATGGTGATCTCGCCGCGCGCCGATGTGGCCGACACGAGTTCCAGATCGTCGCCGTCGACATCCGAGTCATTCCGCAGCACATCGACCTGGACGGTACTGTCACGGCGCACTTCGGCGAAGTCTTCGACGGTCACGGCGGCGTCGTTGACGGGCGTCACCTCGATCCGCATCCGAGCGGTGCCCTCAAGTCCCTCGTCATCCGAGACCGTGTAACTGATCGTGACATTGCCATTGTAGTCGGCATTCGGCGTGAAGGTGACCGTGCCGTCGTCATTCTCGGTCAACAGGCCGTTGCGGACCAGACCGAACTCGACCACGCTCAGCGTATCGCCGTCCAGATCGATATCGTTGGCCAGGAAGTCGATCGTGACCGATCCGTCCTCGGCAACCGTCACGATGTCATCTTCGGGCTCGGGCGGACGGTTCAGCGGCGCGACATCGATGGTCACCGTGGCCATCGTCGAAACGGTGCCGTCGCTGACACTGTAGGCGAAAGAGGTTTCACCCTCGAAACCTTCATCCGCGATGAACGTGATCGTCCCGTCCGCGTTGATCGTCGCGGTGCCATCCGTCACGCCAGAGACCGACGTGACCTCCAGCACATCGCCATCGATGTCGACATCATTGGCCAGCACATCGATGGTGACCGGAGCTTGCGCTTCAGTCGAGGCGACATCATCCATGGCCACCATCCGATCGTTGATCGGCAGGATCTCGATCCGTGCGGTCGCCGTCGATTCCGTCTCGCCGTCGGTCATCGTGTACTGGAAGGAGACAAAGCCGTTGTCATCCGCCAGCGGCGTGTAGGTCACTGTCCCATCGGCGTTGAGTTCGAGCGTGCCGCGATCGACCGTCCCCAGCGAGACCAGCGACAGCGTATCGCCGTCCACATCCAGATCGTTGGCCAACAGATCGAAGGTCACGGCCACGTCTTCGTCTGTCGTGAACAGGTCATTCACCGCTTCGACCGGATCGTCGATGGGCACGACATCGATGATCACCGATGTGGTGTCCTCGGCAATGCCGTCTGTCACGGTATATTGGAACGTCACCCTTCCATTGAAATCGGCATCCGCGCGGAAGCTGTAAGTACCGTCCGCGTTCTCGATGATCTCGCCGTTGTCGACCGAGCTGAACGAGACGATCGAGAGCGCATCGCCATCCACGTCGATGTCGTTGCTCAGCAGATCCAGAGAGATCGTCGTGTCCTCGTCCATCTCGATATGGTCAATGATCCCCATCACGGCGTCGTTGACCGGTGCGACATCAATCGTGACGGTCGCCGTGTCCAAAAACTCGCCGTCCGTCACGGTGTAGTCGAACGTCACCGTGCCGTGGAAATTCTCGTCCGGCGTGAACGTGAAGGTGCCGTCCTCGTTCTGGCTTAACGTCCCGTTCTCGACCGGACCGACCTCGGTGATCGTGAGGGCATCGCCGTCCGGATCCCGATCGTTGCCCAGCAGATCCAGCACGATCGGTTGATCTTCCTGCGC
This sequence comes from Pseudomonadota bacterium, assembly GCA_038534135.1. Classification (GTDB taxonomy): domain Bacteria; phylum Pseudomonadota; class Alphaproteobacteria; order Rhodobacterales; family Rhodobacteraceae; genus Thermohalobaculum. The sequence continues at coordinate 18,902 of JBCAXJ010000040.1, forward strand.
CTGGATCTGGTCGTCGACCGCAATCGGCGCTTCGTTGTCGGCGGCGACGACGACGGTCACCGTTGCCGTGTCAGTGCCGCCATTGCCGTCCGAAATCGTGTAGGTGAACGTGTCCTCGCCGACAAATCCAGGCTCGGGCGTGTAGGTGATCAGGCCGCCATCCGGCGCCTTGAACACCCGCACTGGATCGCTCTCCTGCACCTGGCGCAACGAGACGTTGTCGATCACCGTTCCGATCGTGTCCTGCTTGCCCAGCGCATAGATCTCGATCACCGCCGTGCCCGGATCCAGCTCGACATCCAGCGTCAGGGTCTGGAAGCCCTGCTCCTTGGGCTTGATGACCTCGTGGACAGTCTCGCCATTGATGCGCACACCGACGCCGTTGGTCCAGGCGTGCTTGCCGCGCATCGCGTAATCGAGCGAGAACTGGTAGGTCCCGGCCTCCTCGATCTCGACCTCCTGCTGGAGCGTCGCATTCGAGTCGCGGCCGTGGCTGTCAAGCTCGACGACGGCGTTTCCTTTTGTATTGCCGGTATTGTAGTTCTTGGTCTGGACTTCGATGCGCCCGACCGGGCTTTCCCAGCCTTCGATCGTGTCCCAGTGTCCCCAGCCGACACGGCCGTTCAACGGATTGTCCTCGAAATCGCCGTTGACGATCAGGTTCTCGCCCAGCGTCGGGCCCTCGGTGTTGGCAACTTCCTCGACAACGGGCGGGGTGAAGGTCACCGTTCCATTCGCGCCGTCCGTTGCGTCCAGGATGAAGACCGCGTCGCCATCCGGATCGCTATCGTTGCCGAGGGCATCGATGACGATTGCCGTGTCTTCAGCGCCTTCCGCCGAGTCGTCGATGGCGTCGGGGCCCAGATTGTCGGGCTCGACCTCGTGACGCAGCATGTCCTCGTCCAGGATCTCGCGTGGGCCGCCATCCTTCTGGTGCTCGACCCGAAGCTTCGAGTGACCCTTCCACTCGAAATAATCGATCTGGATCGGATACCAGCCGTCTTCCTCAATTTCGATCTCGCCCGTGGTGTTGCGCGCTGCGCGAATGCCCTGGTACTCGGCAATTTCCTGGTCATCGATTGTCAGGCGGAAACCGTCATCGGTGCGGTTGAAGAACTTGTGAGACCCGGCCTCGAGGTAAACCTCGCCGGTCAGCTGCATCACCGTGTGGTTGACATTCTGTTCCAAAGCACCTTCCGAATGCCCGACCAGGCTCTCGGCATCGTGCTCCAGCACCAGATCCAGCGGCGTGTGGAACCAGCCTGTCTTGTTGCCATAGTCGATCTCGGTGGCGACGAACGTCGCGTCCGGCGTGTCGTCGATATGCTCCAGCGCCTGATCCATCTTCTTCAGAACGTCGTCCGCGAAGTGCACCTCGCCCAGCAGACCGCTCTTGTAGCTTGCCTCGGCCGTCTCGACCGTTTCCGCTGTCTCGTCAGAGGCTGGCGCCACAGGCTCGGGCGCGTTGATCGGATCGGCATCCGGACCAAGCTCGGCAACCTTGCGCAGTTCGATGTTGTCCAGCAAACCGCCGACCTTGTCCTCGACGCCCGTGCCTTCGAAGCTCAGCTTGACCGGCCCCTTTGCCAGGTCGACGTTGAACGTGAAAGGCTTCCAGCCTGCCTCGTCAGCGGTGATCTCGGCGATGACCTCGTCCCCGACCATCACCTTGATCGGAGAGGTCGCCGCGGCGTCCTTGCCGCGCGCCGCCCGGGCCGAGTAATCGAACGCCAGCAGATACGTGCCGTCCGCCGGCACCTCGATTTCCTGCACGACGGTCGAATTCGAGTCCGCGCCGTGGCTGTCCAGTTCGATATAGGTGTCGTCCTTGTCGCGCGGCGTGATCGGCTTGCGGACCGAGCGCAGTTCCAGGACCGAGTCGTCCGATACGCTCCAACCTTCGATCTCGTGGAAGACACCGCGCCCGTTGGTCGACGGGTTGGTCTCGAAGTCACCGTTGGTGACCAGTTCCTCACCCAGCAACCCGGTCTCGCCGATCTCGCGCAGCGAGATATTGTCGACCGTCGCGCCGCGCCCGTCGGCCTTGCCTGTGGCCTTCAGCTTCAACTCGACGCCGCCTTCGGGAATGTCGTCTTCATCCAGCGTGAACTCGATGATCCGCTCTTCCCACTTGGTCTTGTCCTGCGACAGCACCGCGACCAGCTTGTCGCCAACCCAGACCTCACCCGTACCGGTCTCATCGGCGCCGAGCTGACCTTTCCCGCGCGCCATGAAATCCAACGACAGGCGGTAGGTGCCCGGGCCGTCGATCTCCTCGATCATCTGGCTGACGGTGGCGTTGGATTCGGTCGCCCCCAGCCCCTTGCGGCCGGTCAGCGCATCCAGCTCCAGCACCGTCGACTTGACCTTCTTGGCGGGCGTGCCGTTGTGGCCGGTCGACTTCTGAACCTCGATCTTGCCGCTCTCGGCAACCCACGAACCGTCGCCGGTGTCCTCCATCGTGCCCCATCTCTTGGAGCCCGTGAGCTGATGTGTCGAGAAATCGCCATTCTGGACGATGTTCTCGCCATAGGCCTCGGTCACCGACTTGTTCATTTTGGCAAGCAACTTTTCGAACTCAGTCATACCAACCCCAACACAAACGCTACGCAAATCTCGCATTCTTTTGATCACAATTCGCCAATCAATTCAATCAGAATGAATTTATATATTAGTTCAAATTGAATTGAATTCGATTACATGGTGAAATACTTCTTTACTATACTTTCCACGACTGCCCGTTTGCCCCAGAGAACAACGCCATCGCGTTCGCGGTCCGCGCAGGCTAGGCAGAGCACATGCCGGATCAGCAACTCTTCGACATCCGCCTCGTCACCGCCCCCGGGCTGGAGAGACCACTCGCCGACGAGGCGCGCGCCCACGGCTTCACGCCGACCAGCACCGATCCGGGCGGGGTCGAGGTCCGGGGCACATGGCCCGACATCTGGCGCGCCAACCTCCGGCTGCGTGGCGCCAGCCGGGTCCTCGTGCGCCTCGGCTCGTTCCGCGCCATGCACCCCGCGCAACTCGACAAGCGCGCCCGCAAATTCCCGTGGGCCGAGACCTTCCGCCCGGATACGCCCCTCCGCCTCGACGTCACCTGCCGCAAATCGAAGATCTACCACGCAGGGGCCGCTCGCGACCGCATCGCCCGCGCGATCATCGAGGAACTCGGCGCGCCGATTGCAAAGGAGGCCACCCAGGACGCACTCCGCCTCGTCGTCCGGATCGAGGACGACCTCTGCACCATCAGCCTCGACACATCCGGCGTGCCACTTCATCAGCGCGGCCACAAGCAGGCCGTCGGCAAGGCGCCGCTCCGCGAGACCATGGCCGCCCTCTTCCTCCGCCAGATGGGCTTCGACGGCACGCAAACCGTGCTCGACCCGATGTGCGGATCGGGCACCATCCCGATCGAAGCTGCCGAGATCGCTCTCGGTCTCGCGCCCGGCCGCTCCCGCGCCTTCGCCTTCCAGCGCCTGACCAGTTTCGACCCGGAAGCATGGGAGGCCCTGTGCAGCAAACCGCCCAAAGGCGCCCCCATCACCTGCTACGGCTCAGACCGCGACGCGGGTGCCATCCGAATTGCCTCAGAGAACGCTGCGCGCGCAAGCGTGGCCGAGCACACCCGTTTCGAACGCCACGCCATCTCCGACGCCGCCCCGCCGCCGGGTCCGCCCGGCATCGTTCTCACCAACCCGCCCTATGGCGGCCGTATCGGCAACCGCAAACTGCTGTTCGGGCTTTACGGATCTTTGGGAGAAACCCTGCGCACCCGGTTCCCCGGCTGGCGGGTCGGCATCATCACCAACGATGCGGGACTGGCGAAGGCCACCGGCCTCGGTGTGACACCCGCCGGTCCGCCCGTCGCGCATGGCGGACTGAAGGTGTGCCTCTATCTGGGTGACGTGCCTTAGGTCGCCGTTCTTTGACCGCGCAGCGGGCCGCGCTCGTTCGACGGTTCGCTCAGACCAGTGGCAATCGCCGTCTCACCCTCGCGGAGGGCGCGATCGCGATGCCGGTCGAAGCACGATCGGTACGAATGCTCTCAACCGCGCCCTCAGACAGAAGACCGTGGTGCGCTCTTCAGGTCGGTCACGGCCCGCTACTGCGCCATTAACCTCGTGGCAACAAACCCACGCATGAACATTACTTTAAACAAATTTTATCCATCTCAATGTAGACCTCCCGGAAGACGCCGGGGCGCGCCAATTGCCCACCTCCGCGCGCAATCCCATCGAGGTTTCAAAAATGCCCAACCTGCTCGACGCAGCCCGCACGCTTATGGATGAAATCGAAGAACTGGCCAAGTGGGAGACCCGGCTCACAGGCGACCTCATCCGCACGCAGGACCGCCGCCGCGACCTGACCCGCTCGCTGATCGGCGTGGTCGGCGCCCTGCCCCTCGGCGACCGGCGCAACCTGCGTGTCCGGATCGCCAGGCTGGAAATGGCACCACCCCGCAAGACCAAGCGCGCCAGCATCATGTCCGCCGCCGTCGCCGCCGTGCATGACTATCTGGCCGAGGCCGAGGATCTGGTCGAAGTCGCCAAACTCCAGAAGCACCTCGAGGCCAAGCTGGTCGCTGCCCGGTCCAACTGCGCCCACACGATCCTGGCCCGCAAGTGCAGACAGGGCATGGTCGAGCGCGTGACCCGAGGCACCTACCGGGTCAACCCGCACCACCCGGAAATCGCCAACCGCCGTTTTGGCGAAGTTCGCAGCAACTTTCTCGACAGCATGATGGAGCCGGAGAAATCGAAAAACGAACTCGACGAAATTCCTATCGCGCACTAAGTCAGTAGTACATCGTGCAATAGTGGATCTGCATCCACTAAAGGATGTGTCTGCAGAGTCGCATCAGCGATAATCGACGAAAACGGTTCCACATCGCCCGCAAATTGCACCTCAGTAAAAGGCTCAACATCGCCAGCAGCTTGCATCTCGGCGAATGGTTCGACATCGCCCATCGCCCGCTCTTCTGTCGCAGGACTGTTATTCGATTCGGGCCCTTCTTCAGCAATTGTAGCATCAGAACCCGATGCTTCACCACTCCCCAACAATACCTCACCTAAGTCTAGGATCTCACTAAATCCATAAAGACCCAAGTTCAAGCACACCATAATCCCTGCTGCTTTGGCGATGTAGACGAGTTTCCGATACTTTTTTTCCCTTGTAGCGATCTCATCTTCAGAGAAATCGAACTTATTCAACTCTCTCTGAATCAGATTCAGCCATCTTTCGCGCACTGTAGTCCACTCATCTGTCTTATTCAAAAACTCAAAATCTTCCTCACCGTCAATCAGAATAATAAAATCATGCGCCCACTTTGGAAATTCATCAAAAGATTCGATCACCTCCAATTGATCTATAATTGCATGTGAATTCTGACGGCAGAGTATTCTTAAATGAGCTTTCCTCACGTGTACATTCTTTGGACTGATCGCGATTGCGTTCAATATCTTAGCTTCAGCGTCCTCAAGATCGCCTTGATCAAGCATAATTTGCGAATTAAGCATAAAGTGCGAGGTTTTTCGGGCGTCTCGAGACTCCTCACTACCGTCATTATCAACCGAAGCTAGGGCTTGAGCATTTCTGACTTCTGCATTTCTCAAATCGCCGAGAAGATAATGACATTTAGCCATTGCATTCAAAGGCGCCCACGCATCTTCGCGAAGTTGGTGGGCGCGTTCAAAAAAATCGATCGCTTTTTGAACCTGAGATCGCGATCTCTGAGCTCTGTCTGACGAAGTAAGGCCGACCATGAGATTACTTGCCGAGCGCATACTTTGATTAAAGCTCTTTTCAACCTGTCCCTCTACATCGGACGGATACCTTTGCTCTAAAACGCTGCGAATCTCCGACTCAATGAACTTTCGGCCTTCCTCAAGCAGAATCTCTTTCATGATCATCTCCGTAAGCGACGCAAGTCTTAGGCAAATATACCATGCAAAGCGATTCGTAACACGATCACCAATGTCAGATGCACGTTAAACAACGCATGCATCTGGCAGACCTAATGTGGACAAGGATTGTTGCCGATACGTTGATCTACAGATTCGCTAGGTGCGCGATTCAAACCCCCGTCTCAGTCACAAACTTAGTCCTCAAGAACGCTTCCAGCCCCTCGATGCCGCCTTCCGAGCCATAGCCGGACTCGTTGACGCCGCCGAATGGGGTTTCCGGGGTCGATACGCCCGGGTGGTTGACGCCGACCAGTCCGGCCTCGATGGCTTCTTCCATTGCCTTGGCCTTCTTGCCATCGGTGGTGAAGACATAGCTCGCCAGTCCAAAGCTGAGTTTGTTTGCTTTCTCAATAACTTCGTCGACGCTCTTAAACGGAGTGACCGGGGCGACGGGGCCGAAAGGTTCCTCGTTCATGATGCGGGCGTCCTCGGGCACGTCGCGCATGACGGTCGGCTTCCAGAACCAGCCCTTGTTGCCCATGCGCTCGCCGCCTGCGGTGACGGTGGCGCCGTGGTCCTTGGCGTCGTTGACCCAACCCTCCATGATCGGCAGGCGGCGCTGATCGACCAGCGGGCCCATCTCGACGCCCTCGTCAAGGCCATTGCCGACCTTCAGGTTTCCGGCGACCTCGGTGAAGCCTTCAACGAACTTGTTGTAGACGTTTTCCTGCACGTAGAAGCGCGTCGGCGAGATGCAGACCTGCCCGGCATTGCGGAACTTGTTCTTGCCGATCACTTCGACAGCGGCGTCAACGTCGGCGTCGTCGAAGACAATGACCGGCGAGTGACCGCCGAGCTCCATGGTGCAGCGGATCAGGTTCTCGGCGGCGAGCTTCTGGAGGTGCTTGCCGACCGGGACCGAGCCGGTGAACGAGAGCTTGCGGACACGGCTGTCGCCCAGGATGTGGCGCGAGACGGTGTCGGGCACGCCGAAGACGACGTTGAGGACTCCGTCGGGCAGGCCGGCCTCCTGGAACGCGCGGGCGATCGCAACGGCGGTACCGGGCGTTTCCTCGGACGGTTTGATGATCAGCGAGCAGCCCGCGCCCAGCGCGCCGCCGACCTTGCGCACAACGTTCATGCACGGGAAGTTCCAGGCGACGAAGGCCGAGGCGACGCCGACAGGCTCCTTGGTGACCATCTGACGGGCGCCCGGGATCCGCGAGGGCACAATGCGGCCATAGGCGCGCTTGCCCTCTTCGCCGTACCAGCGCAGCGCGTCCATGCCGAGCGCAAGCTCCATCTTCGACTCGACGAACGGCTTGCCCATTTCCATCGTCAGGTTCCGGGCATGCTCGTCCAGATTGGCCATGATGTTATCTGCGGCCTTGTTGATGATCGCCTGACGCGCAAGGGCTGTCATGCCCTTCCACGTCTTGAAACCACGCTCGGCCGCGTCCAGCGCTTCATCGAGGTCCGAGGCCGTGGCGTGCGGCACGGCGGCCAGAGTTTCTTCGGTGGCCGGGTTGATGACGTCCTGTGCATCACCGCCCGAGCCCTGACGGAACTGGCCGTCGATCAGCAGGTCGAGTTTTTCGTAACCCATGGGGTGTCCTCCGGTGTCGTGGTTGGGAACCGGGCGTTGCCGGGTCTGCGCAAGCCATACGCGGGGCGCCGGAGACGGGCAAGGCCGCCGCGCGGACGCGGCGATCAAATCATGGGCGGGATGCAGGAAAACGCATTCTCCTGGCAGATGCGGGCGCTCTACGCCCAGCCGAGTGCTGCGAGCGAGTGCCCGTCATTCCAGATCTTGGTCATGTGCGTGATCTTTCCGCCCGCGAACTCCATCGCGTAGACATAGTCCGCCGCGACTGTGTTGCCGGTCGGCGCCATTGGACCACCATCTGCAGTATGCGTGCCGTGGAACACGGCGAAGGCCAGGACCACGCCCCTTTCGGTATCCTCAGCGAAGCCCTTCAACTCATAGCGGCCGTTGGGCAGGGGCACCAGCAGACCCTTCATCCACTCGGTATAGGCCTCCAGCGTATGGGTGTCGGCCAGTGCCTGCGACTGGCAGGCGAAGCTCGCATCTGCAGCACAGAACTGCGCACACTCGGCCCATCCCTTCCCGGTCTCGCAAGCATCGAAGAAGCTCATGGCTGTCTGGGTCATCGTCATATCGTTTTCTCCTGTGTTCCATGGCGTGTCCGGGTGCGGCGTTCAGGTCCCGCGGAATTCCCCCGCTGCCATGGTTTTCAAGATACGGGAGGATGCAGTGACGCGGTATCGTTCAAATGCAGGACTTGGTGTACGGTACGCGGACTACTGCATTTGAGGGGTGCCGGATGTCCGACGGGGGATTGGCGACCGATCTGTTGAGCAAGCGCGAGCGTGAGGTCGCGACCGCCTACGCGTCCGGTGCCAGCAACAAGGAGATCGCCCGGGATCTTGGTCTGTCGCCGACGACGGTGCGCAGCCATCTGAGGACGGTCTATAGCAAGCTGGGCGTCACCTCGAAGATCGAGCTTGCGCAGACACTGAATGATCAAACGGGTCCACGGGAAGATCGAGACCGGTCCGAAATGGCCGCGGATCTCGCGCTGGAACTGGACGATGCGATCCGGCGCGAATGCAGCCTGGCGAGCGTGCTCAGGATCATCAGCAACCATGACGGGTCACTCGAGACGACGATCGATGATGTGCTGAAACATGCTCTGGAGATCTGCGAGGCCGAGTTCGGCATCCTGTTCGAATATCACGGCGATTTTCGTGTCAGCGAATTGCGGTCGCGCGGGATTTCTCCGGTCTTCCGCAACTGGCTGTCCGAAGTCGGTACATTCAAGATCGAGCCGACCACGGGCGTCGGGCGCGCTGCATCCGAGTTAAAGCCCGTCAGCATCGACGATGTTCGCGCGGGCGGGGTTTATGAGAGCGGCTCGGCGCTCCGGATTGCGACAATCGACCATGGCATCGCCCGGTCGCTGGCAGCCATCCCGATGACCTCGGGCAACCGGTTGATCGGCGTCTTCAGCATCTACCGCACCCGGGTTCATCCCTTCAACGAGCGCACGCTCGACCTGATCCAGTTGTTCGCGGATCAAGCCGTGATCGCCATCGAGAACGTTCGCCAGTTCCGTGCCATCCAGAACGCCAATGCCGAACTGGAATCCCGGCTTGAGCGCGAGGAGGCCTCCGCAGAGATCCTCGAGGTCATCAGCCAGAGTCGCGACGACGATCGGCCGGTCTTCGACGTGATCCTGGAGCGGGCGCAGCGGCTGTGCGATGTCACCACGGCCGCCCTTGTGATGGTGCGCGATGATGGCATGCAGGAGATCGTAGCGCACCATGGGGTCATCGCCGACACCATCGAGATCTACCAATCGGGGGCCTTCCCCATGGACCCGAAGGTGTCTTTCGGAGCACGAGCAATGCTAGAGGCGAAGGTCGTCCACCTGCACGACATGAAGGACACGGACGAGTACCGGGCAGGCTATCGCGGGATCACCTCGCTGGTGAACAACCAGGGCATCCGAACCAACCTGCTGGTGCCGCTGATCGCGGACGGTCGCGGGATCGGCTACCTGGTATTGTTCCGCAACGAGGTCCGGCCCTTCACCCCCGACCAGATTGCCTTGGTCGAAACCTTTGCCGCCCAGGCGGTGATCGCCATCGAGAACGTTCGCCAATTCAAAGCGCTGGAAAGCTTGAATGCAGAGCTTGGTGAACGCGTTGAAGAACAGGTCAGCGAGATCGAGCGTATGGGCAAGCTCAAGCGGTTCCTGCTGCCGCCGTTGCGGACACCGTTGTCACGTCCGGGTCGGAGAAGCTGCTGAGGAGCCATCGGGCGCTTTTGGGCGTGCTATTCTGCGATATCCGGGGTTTCACCGCATTCTGCGAGACAGCGGAGCCTGAGGAGACCATCGAGGTTCTGCAAACCTATCACGAAGAGATGGGCAAGCTGATCAACGAACACGATGCTGGCGTCGATCACCGCATGGGTGACGGCATCATGGTCCTGTTCAACGATCCTCTACCCTGTGAAAACCCGGCGGGCGAGGCCGTTCGATTGGCGCTCGCGATGCGCACCCGCATGGAGGAGATGAGCAAGACGTGGAGGCGGCTCGGTCACCAACTGGGCTTCGGGGTCGGCATCTCGCTCGGCTACGCGACGGTTGGCATGGTCGGATACGAGGGGCGCTATGATTATACCGCCAGCGGCACGGCGGTGAACATCGCAGCGCGGCTTTGCGACCACGCTGAAGACGGCGAGATCCTGCTCAGCCCGCGCGCCTGGACGGCAGTTGAGGACCGGATCGGAGCCGTCTCGCGCGGCGAGGTCGCGTTCAAGGGCATCAACCGGGAGATCGAGGTGATGTGCATCGAAGGCGGCGCTGTCTTTAGCGATTGACCCATCAGCCATCCGATAGGTGGTTGGCGTGCCGGTTGCCCGAGCGTAGGGTCACGCGACAAACCAAAGGCGCTGAAGATGACCCGCGATCAGTCGCATTTCCTGATGCTCAACGTCGGACACTTCCTGGATCACCTGTTCATGCTGATCTTCGCAACCGTCGCTGCGTTGACGCTGAGCCGCGAGTGGGGCGTGGGTTACGGGGCGCTGCTGGCCTATGCGACCCCCGGTTTCGTGGCATTCGGCGTGTTCGCCCTGCCCGCGGGCTGGCTGGCCGACCGATGGAACCGCGACGCGATGATGGTCGTGTTCTTTGTCGGCGTCGGGCTCGCCTCGATCGGGACCGGGTTTGCCGAGACACCGCTGCAGATGGGAATTGGCTTGTTCGTGATCGGAATCTTCGCGGCGATCTACCATCCGGTCGGGCTCGCGATCGTGACCGCCAAATGGAAGAACACCGGAATGCGGATCGCTGTGAATGGGGTCTGGGGCAATCTGGGCGTGGCCTCGGCGGCTCTGCTGACCGGATACATGATCGACAACGCGGGATGGCGCATGGCGTTCTTCGTGCCCGGCGCGATCTCGATCGCACTTGGCGGCGTTTACTTCCTGTTGTTTCGCGACTGGATGGCGCCGGTGGACCGCGAGGCGGCAAAAGCTGCCGCCCGACCGAACGCGGACCCGAACTATCGCGCGTTGCTGTTCCGGGTTTCGGCGATCGTGTTCCTGACCACGGCGGTCTCTTCGATCATCTTCCAGTCGACGACCTTCGCCTTGCCGAAGATCTTCGACGAGCGGATGCAGGGCCTGGCGGGCGATCTGGCGACATGGGCCGATGCAGCGCTGCCAGGCAACACCGACGTCGCCTCGACCGTCGGTGCACTTGCGTTCCTGACATTCGCCGTGGCCTCGATGGCTCAGCTTGCGGTCGGATTGTCGCTGGACCGGTTCGGGCCACGCGCGGTGTTCATGACTGTGGCAGTGATCCAGATCGTTTTCTTCACGGCGATGCAGGGGCTCTATGACGGGATCGCGCTGGCCGTGGCGCTGGGTTTCATGCTGGGCGCGTTCGGGCAGATCCCGATCAACGATTACATGATCGGCAAGATGGCCTCGGGACCATTCCGCGCCCGGATCTACGGTGTGCGCTACGTCGTTAGCTTCTCGGTGCTGGCCATAGCGTTGCCTTTGATTGCCGTCGTGTATGAGACATGGGGCTTTGACGCGCTGTTCGTTATCCTGGCCGTCGCCGCGACGATCATCCTGGGCGCTGTCGCGTGCCTGCCCAGAACTCTGCCGCGTCCGCCCGACGCGGTGCCCGCGTGATGAAGACCTGCACACCGGCCGAGGCCGGTTTCAATCCAGAGCGCCTGTCCGAAGCCATCGCATTCGCGACGGCCAACGAGAGCACCATGGACCGCGACATCGCCAAAGCGTTGGATGGTGGACACTTTTCCGAACCCCTTCCTGATGGCGAGATCCTTGGACCCACAAGACCACGCGGAGATCCGAATGGCCTGATCCTGCGCGGTGGCAAGATCGTGGCACAATGGGGACCGGTCGAGGCAGCGGACATGACGTTCTCCGTCACCAAAAGCTATCTCGCGATCTGCGCGGGATTGGCCTGGGACGACGGATTGATCGACCTCGACACACCGTGCCGCGAGACGATCCCAACCCTGTTTGACGCACCGCAGAACCGGGCGATCACCTGGCGCCATCTGCTGCACCAGACCAGCGAGTGGGAAGGAACGCTGTGGACCAAGGTGGACCGGATCGACCGGAACCGCTCGCTGTCGTCCGCACCGGGGACGGCCTCACTGAAGGGAACACATCGTGATCTGGCGGAACCGGGCGCGTTCTGGGAGTACAACGACATTCGCGTCAATGTGCTGAGCTATGCGCTGATGCAGGTGTTCCGGCGCCCGCTGCCCGAGGTTCTAAAGGAACGGGTCATGGATCCGATCGGTGCCTCGGATCTTTGGGAGTGGCACGGATACCATACACATTCGACCGTCGAGATCGATGGACGCGCGATGGAGTCCGTCTCGGGCGGTGCGCATTGGGGCGGCGGCCTGATGATCCCGACGACCGATCACGCCAAGATCGGCCTGCTGATGGCGCACAACGGTCGGTGGGGCACGCGCCAGATCCTCTCCCAAGGCTGGATTGAACAGTGCCTGGCCCCCTGCCCGCTCAACGCCGGCTACGGGTTTCTGTGGTGGTTGAACCAGAACGGAGATACTGCGCCGTCTGCCCCGTCGACGAGCTATTTCGCCATCGGTGTCGGGCGCAACGCCATCTGGGTCGATCCGGACCTCGATCTGGTCGCCGTGGTGCGGTGGATCGACCGCGACAGTTTTGACGGGTTTGTGTCCCGCGTTATGGCCGCTATCTCCTAGAGTGTCTGCGGACAATTCTAGGAGCACCCGATGGATCTGATCGAAATACCCGCCCGGTCGGGCCGCGCCGTGCGCCTGTCTGCCGGGCAATCGCTGCGGATCGTCAACACGCATGGGCATCAGGTCGTCGACTTCTGGGCGTTCTGCGATCCGGATGTTTCTGAATTCCTGTCCATGGAACATCTTCGCGCGACGATAACCACGATCTTTCCGCGCGCCGGGCACGACCTCTACACGAACAAGCGCCGCCCGATCCTGCATTTTGTCGAGGATACCTCGCCCGGCATCCACGATACGTTGATGGCGTCCTGCGATAACGAACGCTACGGGCTGCTCGGCTGCACCGAGTACCACGACAACTGCACGGACAATCTGGCGTTGGCGATGCGCGCCCTGGGTGTCGAGGGCCATGGGACGCCGGGCCCGCTGAACCTTTGGATGAACATTCCGGTTGACGCCCATGGCAAAACGGCGTGGGAAGCTCCGGTTTCGAAACCCGGCGATCACGTTGTTCTGCGCGCCGAGATGGATTGCATCTGCGCCATGTCGTGCTGCCCGCAGGACATGCTGCCGGTGAACGCGGGCAAGACGGTCAACGCGCACTACGAGGTTTTGAACTGATGGATGAGATGACTCTGCGGCTGGCCGTGTTCTTTGGCCTGTTTTGCGCCTTTGCGCTGGCCGAGACGGTGACGCCACGCCGTCAACGCACCTTCCAGCGATGGGGCCGCTGGTTCACGAACTGGGCGATCTCGATCTCGAACACTGTGCTGACGGGCGTGCTGAAGGCGGTGCTTGGGGTTACGGCAGCGCTTGCAGCATTGGACGCGGCGAACCTGGGCGTTGGGCTTTTCAACCATCTGAACGGGCCCTTCTGGCTCGAGGTGCTGATCGTCTTCGTTGTCCTCGATTTCGCGATCTGGCTGCAACATTTGCTGAGCCACAAGATCCCGATCCTGTGGCGGCTGCACCGGGTGCACCATGCCGACCGCGATTTCGACGTGACGACGGCAATCCGCTTCCACCCGATCGAGATCGGGTTGTCGATGCTGTTCAAGGTTGCACTGGTCTATGCCCTGGGTGCCCCGGTCGAGGCAGTGATCCTGTTCGAGATCGTCCTGAACGGTGCGGCGATGTTCAACCATGCCAACATCCGCCTGCCCTTCGAATGGGACCGGCGCTTGCGGCAGGTGATTGTCACGCCGGACATGCACCGGGTGCATCACTCGGTCTACCGGCACGAGCACGACACGAACTATGGCTTCAACCTGTCGATCTGGGACCGGATCTTCAGAACATACACGGCCCAGCCACGTCACGGGCACGAGGACATGACCATCGGGCTGGCCGAGCATCAATCACCGGAACCAACGCAGTTCCTGTGGTCACTGGCGTTTCCGTTTCGCCGATGACGTTCGACGAGCTTGAACGCGCAGTGGCCGAGGTCGGCCTGACAGTCGTTGGAGCTTTCCATCCCGAACCGGATGACAAGGCGCCAGCAGGAACGCAGATGCTCTGTCTGCTCGGTCCCGGCGGTCCAGAGATGTGGGCAGAGTTTTCCACAGCGCCAGAAAGCCGTGATGGTGACCCACACCCGCTCGACCGATGGTCGCGGCGCGTCATCGAAGCACTGGCGCGGACTTTCGACGCCTCCGCGTGGTTTCCGTTCGGTGGTCCACCCTGGCAGCCGTTCCAACACTGGGCGGCGCGCGGTGAAGCCGCAACTCAATCGCCGGTCGGCTTGCAGGTAACGCGCCAACGCGGGCTCTGGGCATCTTATCGTGGCGCCTTGGCTTTCGCCCAGCGGTTCGAGATTCCCGTGTCAGATCAATCGTCTCCTTGCATTGACTGTCCGGCCCCGTGTCTGACCGCCTGCCCGGTCGATGCCTTTGCGGATGGCCAGTACGACGTTCCCGCTTGCATCGCTCATACCGACAGTCTTGATGGCGAGGCATGCCGCGCCGGCTGTCTCGTGCGCGCCGCGTGCCCGTTTGGCGCTGGACTGGGTTTACCGATAGCGCAGCGGGAATTTCATATGACGGCCTTCCGGAACGCCAATCGATAATGAAACGCCTTATCCACAAGCAGAGCAATATCTTGTGGAAAGTTGTCATAAGAATTTGACATCACGAAGCCGTGTAGGCTTCATTTTGAGTCATGAAAAAGCTGATCCTGCTTCGCCATGCGAAGTCGAGTTGGAAGGACGCCCAACTCTCTGACCATGACAGACCGCTGAACAAGCGGGGACGGCAAGCGTCACCGGTGATCGCATCCTGGCTGATGGAGCTTGGGCACGCGCCTGACCACGTTTTCTGCTCAACATCGGTCCGCACACGCGAAACTTATGCGATGATGCAGGGCGCCATGAACACGCTACCGGAAGCAGAATACAACGCCGAGCTTTATCACGCAGCGCCGGATACGATGTTGGATTTGATCCGGACGGCACCGCAGGGCGCCGAATGCGTTATGCTGGTCGGGCATCAGCCGGGTCTGGGTGCGATGACGCGGGTGCTATGCCGTGAACGTGCAACGCGCCGATGTGAGCGGGCTTTTCAGCACTTTCCGACTGCTGCGGCCGCTGTTCTGGAGTTCGACGCCGAAGACTGGAGCCACGTAGATTACGCGATGGCACGGTTTGTCGACTTCGCGATGCCGCGTGAATTGATGGACGCCTGAAACGGCGCTCCCATCAAGCGTCGATCATACAACTCCAGCCGTGCCGATCGCCGTGAACAGGACGGTTACGATCACCGCGGGATAATACAGTAAGTACGTCATGCCTCCTCCGTCGGACGCATTCAGTCGCGTCCATCACAACAACTCCGAAGACGTATCGGGGTGCTATTTCAGGTAGGAAGCTCCCCAATAAACACAAGGCTAGGAGCGATTCCCTCGCAAGACTGTGACGATCGTCACGTTTTGCGTGGTTGCAGCCTCTGATGTCGCGCCCGGGCCCCGCGCTCGATCGCGGCGGCAGCCAGCCGACCGACACGAAGCTCGTGCCTCAGTTCCTCGAGAAGCCGCAGTTCCGTCATCATGACCGAACCGTCAGCGGCGGCGACATCGCAGGCCAGAGCATATGCCGTCTCACGCAGGTGATCCGGAAGTGCGGCCTCGACCAGCCCGAGCAGCGCATCGAGCCCGTCTTCTTCGGTAAACAGATCGGCCACCAATGCGCCGACCTGCGAGATCCGATCGCGATCGAAACCGTGGAAGACTGGCAGAATCTCGACAATCGACGAGATTTCCTTGAACTCGCGATCGGTCATGTTCTCGTCTGCTGCAGACGTGGCAATCATAACCGCGACAAGTGCGTCCTGCGGGCTAAGCGGTTCGGTCGCCATGAATGTCTCCTGTATTGGCTCGCGCCGAGACATATGACTGATCGCGCAAGGCGGCAACACCCGCCTTGACGCAGCATCGGGCAGGCGTGTGGTGCCGTGCTTCAGGCGTCCTGGCGCAGATCGTCGACAATGTCGATCAGATCTCCGCCGGAAAGATAGTCGCCCGTGATCATGTAGTTGTCGCCATGCGGCACATTGCCGACCGTCACGGTCAGCATCGTTTTGTTCAGGTTCGCTTGCTGCTGCATGTCGTAGACTTCTTTTCCCTTCTCGAAGATCGGGATCACCTGGTCCTCGAAGATACCCTTGGCTTCATTGATCGCATCGAGGGTCGCGTTTCCAAGGGACTCAGGTGCAACTTCCCCGGCGATGCCGGTCAGCTTGCTCCCGACAAGATCGACAATCTCGCCCGGCGCATTCAGGACAACCGCGCCCTCATCGTCAGTCTTGCTCCAGCCCACGCCGGAGTAGACCGAAACGATAAGCGGCAATTCGCGGAGGCGGCTTTCCCAATCGGTGCCTTCCTCGTCTCGGTGCGGATACTTTCGCGCCGTTTCGAAATTCACGTCGCCCTGGTAAATGTCGGTGTAGGACGACGCAAAGCCCAGCCCGTCGCCGCCATCCGCGATGGCCTTCATGATATCGGCCCAAGGGCCCATGATGTGCAGATCGCCACCATTGGTTTCGTCCCAGACGAACGGCCCCCGAAGGTTCACCGACATCGCCTTTGGATTCAGCCGAAGCCACTGACCGACCGGACCTGAGAAAATTCCCGCGCGCGCGTTGTTCAGCTTGGTTCTCATCCGGAAACACTGCGGATAGCTTTCCGGGTCCAGATGCGGCGACCGCAGGCCCGCGAGCGATTTCTTACACTTTTGGCGGATGCTGTGCAGACGCGGAGAGTGAACATGCGCCGTGCGGCCCGCTGGCAACGCATCTCGCAGGCGTTCGAGGTCATGTTTACCGAGCTTTTGCAGATCCCAGTTCCCACCCTTCGGATTCAGGTTGATCATTTTGAGTTTGAGATTCGGGCCGATGACGCCTGGGTCCTGTTTCGGCCACCAAGCTTTCAATGACTCGTATTCGCTTTTGCCAATCTTCATCGTGCCCCTCTTAATTGAAATCACTGCAAGCAGGCCGGAAGGTATTTTTGGCACGTAGACTCCCGCAAGCACATTCAGCGCGGCAGATCGGCCCTGTCGCCGATTAGGACACTCTGCGCATCCAGAGGCAGAGCGCTTTGCTTAACAAGCGTCGCAATGGCTGCACGGGCCTGGCGTTGACCACCAGATGTCCGGACACTATCACCCGCGCATCCGTCCGGATTGGAGCGAATCAATGACCGACGCAGCCCTGCGCGACGCCGCCCAGACATCGAAGGCCTGGCCTTTCGAGGAGGCGCGCAAGCTCGTCAAACGGTATGCCAAGGCGCCGCCCGAAAAGGGCCACGTGCTGTTCGAAACGGGCTATGGCCCGTCGGGCTTGCCGCATATCGGAACCTTTGGCGAGGTTGCCCGGACGACCATGGTGCGCCGCGCGTTCGAAGTGCTCAGCGATATCCCGACCCGGCTGATCTGCTTCTCGGACGACATGGACGGGATGCGCAAGGTGCCCGACAATGTTCCCCAACAGGACATGCTGGCCGAGTATCTGCAACGCCCGCTCAGCGTCGTGCCCGATCCGTTCGGCACGCATGACAGCTTCGCGGACCACAACAACGCCATGCTGCGGGACTTTCTCGACCGGTTCGGTTTCGAGTACGAATTCATCAGCGCCACCGAGTTCTACAAATCCGGCAAGTTTGACGAGGTTTTGCTGCGCGCCGCTGAAAAGTACGACGCGATCATGGGCGTCATGCTGAAGACGCTAGGCGAGGAGCGGCAACAGACCTACTCGCCGTTCCTGCCGATCTCTCCGATATCCGGCCGTGTGCTGTATGTGCCCATGAAGGCCGTGGATGCAGCCAGGGGCGAGATCACGTTCGAGGACGAAGACGGCACAGACGTGACCCTGCCGGTAACCGGCGGCAACGTAAAACTGCAATGGAAGCCCGATTTCGGCGCGCGCTGGGCGGCCCTTGGCGTGGATTTCGAGATGTTCGGCAAGGATCATTCCTCGAACGCGCCGGTCTATGACCGGATCTGCGAAGTCCTCGGCGTGAAAGCGCCCGAGCACTACGTGTATGAGTTGTTCCTGGACGGCGACGGCCAGAAGATCTCGAAGTCCAAGGGCAACGGCCTGACGATCGAGGAATGGCTGACATATGCCTCGACCGAGAGCCTTGGCCTCTACATGTTTCAGAAACCGCGTTCAGCGAAGCGGCTGCACTGGGACGTGATCCCGCGCGCTGTGGATGAATACCACCAGCACCTGCGGTCCTATGCCGATCAGGACGCCGACAAGCGGTTGGCCAACCCGGCCTTCCACATCCATGGGCATAACGTTCCCGCCTCGGACCTCGCGGTGCCGTTCTCGATGCTGCTGAACCTCGCCTCTGCCGCCTCGGCCGAGGATAAGGCCGTTCTGTGGGGCTTCATCAAACGCTATGCGCCCGAGGCGACGCCCGAGAACAATCCGACGCTGGACGCCGCCGCGGGCCACGCCGTGGCCTATTTCAACGACCATGTGAAACCGACGAAGACCTTCCGCACGCCGTCCGACAAGGAACGCACGGCGCTTGAAGATCTGCGCGGGCGCCTCGCCACTTGGGATGGCAGCGTGGATGCCGAGGCGTTGCAGAACATCGTGTTCGCCATCGGGAACGAGCATGGTTTCGAGCCGCTGCGCGACTGGTTCAAGGCAATCTACGAGGTCCTGCTGGGTGCCAGCCAGGGACCGCGCTTTGGCGGCTTCATAGCGCTTTATGGCATTGACGAGACTGTTGCGCTGATCGACGAAGGGTTGTCGGGGAGGCTCGCCGCCTGATCGGTCGCCGAACACGCAGCATCCCCACGACGCAGGATCGAACACTGCCGGGGAGCACCACGTCATGAGCCATGTCGACATCAGCCGCACGGGGCGCATCGCAACCGTGCGCTTCGACCGGGGTTTCCCGGCCAATCCGCTGTCCTATGCGTTGATGCGCGAACTGACCGACGCCGCCCGCAGCTTTGAGCACGATCACGAGACGTCCGCGATCATCCTGACCGGGCGGGACGATAATTTTTCGATGGGCGCAGACCTGAAGGATCCCGAACGGATTGCACAGGGCACCGCCTCGCTTGCCGAACGGCGGCAAGCTCTGATGACCGGCGCGCGGATGTGCAAGGCGTGGGAAGAGGTGCAGCCGCTGGTGATCTCGGCCATTGAAGGCTGGTGTGTCGGCGGTGGAGCGGCGCTTGCGGTGTCGACGGACCTTCGCGTGAAAGGCGCTTCGGGCGGCATCTATGTCCCCGAGATCGAACGCGGCATGAACATGTCCTGGGGCTCGGTCCCGCGCATCGTGAACCTGGTCGGACCGGCCCGCGCCAAGCGTATCGTCGTGCTCGCCGAGAAGATCATGGCGGCGGAGGCCGAGGTCTGGGGTCTCGTCGATGCCGTCGCACCGGACGGCGCGACACTCGAGAAGGCCATGGAGATGGCCGAGCGCGCCGCGTCAATGCCACCAGTCGCGCTGAGGATGTGCAAGCAGGACATCAATGCCTATGCGAACGCGCTCGCTCAGGTCGCGGCGCACGCTGATTACGAGAAGTTCGCGCTCGCCCAATCGGGTGAGGACTATGCCGAAGGCGTCGCGGCATTCCTGGAGAAACGCCCACCGAACTACACGGGCGGCTGAGCGCCACTACTCCAGGTGCTCGGTCCCTGTCACCTTCGGGTGCGTTTGCAGCAGCGCCACGCAGGCCGCCGCCGCGACCATCGGGTAGATCGCGAGCACCCAGATCATCGTGGTCGGGTCTCCCGTGGCATCGAAGGCATAGCTGACCGGGATCGGTCCGACTGACGCCCCGATCACTGCCACCAACTGCCCTGTTCCCTGGATCTTGCCGAGGTGAAGGCGGCCGAAATAGCGCGGCCACACATAGCCGAACAGGGTCATGGTGAACGCATTGTTCAACCCGAACAGCATCCCGTAGATCACCATGGTCGCGGTGTCGCTGACGAACGTCACCGCCACCAGCGCCGAGGTCTGCACGAACAACCCCGCCGCCAGGACATAACGCGTGCGGAAGCGATCCAGCGCACGCCCAACCAAAGGCATCATCACAACCATTGTCAGGAAGGTCACGACGAAGGCATTCGTTGCCGTACCGGCGTCGAGCCCCTGCAAAACCATGATGTTCACGCCGTGATAGTGCAGCGCGGTGACCAGACCGCTCAGACCGAACCACGCCGCGCAGATCAGATAGAACGACGGGTGCCGTAGCGCCTCGTTCAGATCGGGGCCCGTCAATGCCGGTGCCTCCGCCGCGTCCACGGGATCGTTGTCGGGCCGCAACCCAAGCGGTTCAGGCTTGTCGTGCACGACCAAGAACAGCACAGGCAGCATGATCGCCCAAGTCATCAGGCCAAGGGCCACCCACGCCGTACGCCAGCCATAGGCATCGATCAGGAATTGCCCCAGCTTCGGATGCACCGCGATCGACAGGCCAAAGCCCATCGCCATGAGGCTCATGGCGAAGCCGCGCTTCTTCGAGAACCATTGCGCCACGAGGTTGGCGGATCCCAACATCAAGGACCCCTGCCCGAGAAACCGCAGAAGACCGAATCCGACAACAAGCCACAGGTAATTCGCAGCGGCCCCGAAGAACATGCAGGCAAAGCCCAACAGCGTCACGATGGCGATCAGGCTGATTCTGGGGCCGTAGCGATCGACCTGCCGCCCCATCACGGGCAGAAGAAATGCCGCGCCCGTCGTGGCGAGCCCGTATGCCAGCGCGACCGACGTCGCCGACAATCCCAGATCCGCGCCGATCGGGCCGTTGAACACGCTGAACGTGTGCGACTGGCCGGGCCCGCTGGCGAACAGGCCAAGTGCCGCGACCGCAACCATAGGCCAGCCATAGAAAACCCGATCATTCACTGACAGCGCAAACCGCGCCCGCGCCGATGCCGCCACACCCGTCTCCCTCGATACCGCTCACACCACCGTACCGAAGAAATCCTGTCCATGTCTTGCCGCCTTAGCGTCGCGCCGTGATAGATCATGCCGAAATCAGGGAGGTGACGATGGGCATCCGGATCAAGGGCGCGCGCATTCTGGTGGCGGGCGGCGGCTCGCTGGTCGGGTCACATCTGACGGCGGCACTTTTGGAGCGTGATGTCGGCGAGGTGGTGATCTTCGATCCGATCGCGTTCGATGCCGAGGACGCACTCGGCGATCTGAAGTCGGACGAGCGCGTTACGATGGTGCGCGGTGACCTGATGAAGCCGCACCAGATCATCGAGCAGATGAGCGGTATCGACGGGGCAGTGAACCTGGCGGCCTACATGACCCTGGGCGTCAGTCAGAACCCGGTCGACGGGATCGACTTGAACGTGCGAGGGCACACGCACTTTCTGGAAGCCGCGCGGATCCAGAGCGTGCAGAAAGTGATCTTCGCCTCATCAAATGCCGTCTACGGCTACGGCATCGGCGGCGGCATCGCCGAGGACACCCCCCACCACAATGCTGGCATCCCAGCCGCAGCTGCGGCGTACGGTGCGACCAAGATCCTGGGCGAACAGCTTTGCCGGATGTATTTCGCGACGCATGGGCTGGACTACGTCGTGCTCCGATTCTCGACGGTCTATGGCGAGAACCAGCACTACCGCGCCGCCAACGCGCTCTACATCATCGAGACATATGATCGCCTGAAGGCTGGTTTGCCGCCACAACTCTTTGGCGACGGTTCGGAGTCGAAAGACTTCGTCTATGCCGGAGATGTGGCGCGCGCGATCTGCATGGCGCTGGAGTCGGATGCGACCGATTTGGCGCTAAATACCTCTGGCGGGGTCGGGATCTCGACCAAGGACCTTGTCGCCTTGGTCACGAAGATCGCCGGATCGAACCTCGAGCCAGAATTCATCGCCGACGATGGCCGTGTCCGTCTTCCAACCGGTACGGGTTTGCACTTCATCAATGACAAGGCCGATGAAGTGCTGGGCTGGCGGCCCGAGATGGATCTGGAAGAAGGCATCCGCCGTTTGCTAACGGATCATGATGATCGCAAGGCATGCACCGCACGACCGTAGGATGGGCTCCAAGCCCATCCCGGCTTATCTTGCATTTATTCTCAACGCCGCTGCCGCCGCAAACGGGGCCAAAGCTGCCGAGAACAGGGTGATCGCACCGCACAGCGCCAGTGCGGGTACCGGGTCGAGATCCAGAAGCGCGTTCTCAACGGCCCGGGCCCCGAAGATCAGCGTCGGAATGTAAAGCGGCAACACCAGGATCGAGAGCAGCAATCCACCGCGCCGGACACCCACAGTGATCGCGGCCCCGATCGTACCGATCAGGCTGAGCGCAGGTGTGCCCGCCGCCATCGAGACGATCAGTACCGGCAGTACCTCGACCGGCAGCGACAGCGAGAGACCCAAGACAGGCGCGACGACGATCAACGGCAATCCCGTCGTAACCCAGTGCGCGCAGGCCTTGGCAAGCACCACCTGCTCCAGCGGCATGGGTGAGAGCATCAATTGGTCGAGCGAGCCGTCCTCGTGATCGGCCTGGAACAGCCGATCGAGCGATAGAAGCGCCGCCAACAGGGCCGCGATCCAAAGCACACCGGCTGCAATCCGCGCCAGCGTACCGGTCTCTGGCCCCACGCCCAGTGGCACCAACACAACCGTCAGCACGAAGAACGCGAGGCCGATGCCGCCGCCACCGCCCAAGCGCAGCGCCAAGGCCACATCCCGGCGCAGCAATGCGAGGACGGCACTCATGTCCAGTCTCCATCCAGGAACGCGTCGTCGGCCCCGGTTCCAGCGGCGGTCGCTGTTGTTGCGGGGTCCGACACTGCTTCGCCGCTCAACTGCAGAACGCGGGCTCCTTCAAGGCCCAGATCGATATGCGTGGCCGCCATCACGATCCCGCCCCCGGCGCAGTGATCGCGGATCAATTCCGCCACCAGGGCGGTCGCATCGGCATCCAGGGAAACCGTCGGTTCATCAAGCAGCCAGAGCGGACGCTCGATGACCGGCAGTCTTGCGAGCCCCAATCGACGTCTCTGCCCGGCCGAACACTGCGCCACCGGCCGATCCCAGAACCTGGCCAGACCGAACCTTTCCAACGCCGGATCGATCGTGGCACCGTCTGCGCCGAAGATCCCGGCCCAAAGCTCGAGATTCTGCCGAACCGTCAATGCCGGTTTCACCGCATCATGGTGCCCGGCATACCCGATCTGCTCCTGCAATGAAGCGCGATCGGACCCGAGAGAGATGTCACCCAGCCGAACATTGCCGACCACCGGTGGCAGCATTCCAGCGATCACGCGCAACAGGGTTGATTTGCCCGCCCCATTCGGACCGCGCAGTAACACCGCTTCGCCAGCGTCGGCCCGAAACAACAGGTCCTGAAACACCCACCGTCCGCCGCGGCGGCAACTCAAGCTGTCGATCTCAAGGTCCATGCGCGCCCTGTAGCCCCGGACCGGACATTTGGCAAACAGCCCGCCGGGTGTCATCCCGTGCGCGATCCGACCCTGATGATCGATCAAGACGCCGCAGGATCAACCCGTCTTTTGGGTCGGCTTGAAATGCACCCAGTCGTTCTGGCCGATGTGATGGCTTTGCGGCAATTCGAACTCATCCCGGAACGGGATGGCACCCGCAAAGCGCAGATACGGGTCGTGGGCGAGCACATCCTGCCGAAGAATGGGCCAGAGCACGTTGCGCGTGAACTCCTGATCGGTGATCCGGTTGTTCAGCTTCTTTTCGGCGGTCTCGACATGGGTGCGGACGCGCTTTGCCATCTGTCCGATATTGCCGCGCTGCGCCCCCCACATCCCGGCCAGGATCAGTTCCGAGTGTATGGGCAGGTCCCGAATCAGGTGGAAAGCCTTGCTCGACTTCAACCAGTCCTCGACCGCCGCGCGCTCCTTGATGTTGCACACCGAGTCTGCATCGCGGACCAGGAAAAAGTCGACCTCCTGGTCATCCTCGACCAGGAAGCGCCAGAACAAGCCGTACTTCGATGCAGGCCAATCGCCCGCGAGTTTGAGCACCTGCGCCCCTTGCGATCCCAGTTGCTTGCAGAACGCCGCTGGCACGCTGTCATCGACATAGAACCGTGCCGTCCAGCCGGGATAGAGATACCGCGCGACAATCGCGTTGTTCATCGCCCCCATCAGATATCGCTTGTCGTTGCCGAACAGCGAGTAGGCGATGATGTTGCGCTTCGGAGCTTCGGAATCGAACTGGCGACGAACGGGCTTGACGTCTGGCGCTTTGGGCGATGCCGCATCCTTCAGCTCGAGCGATTTGCGACCATGCCGGATCGAGGCTTCACGATCCTTGCGCTGCCAGTGGGTCATACAAAGTGTGTCGTTCCACTCGATCGGGTCGAACAGCTCTGCGTTTTCCATCGAGAACGCCACCGCGTCGTCCAGCCGATGGCAGCGGCGCAAGAGCAAGGCGACGTTCTTCGCACCTTCCGATGTCGGCTCGACAGCGAAGACGGTCTGAGCCTGTTGCAGCGCGCGCGGAAAGTCCTGGATCTGGTTGAAATGGATTGCCAGCAGCTTCTCCATCATCAGCGTGCGATCGGGTACGCGCAAGAGCGTCGCCGCGTCCTCGGCGCTGACACCGCTGTGCGGGTCGCGCTTGACGCGCTCTACGATGGCTTTCGCGGCAGCAAGGCTCTCGGTCATGGCAACCCTCCGGACGACGCTGCGTGTTGACCTGACACGCGAAGGGTTTCAAGCCGGTTGCTGTATTTCGGTGAATACGACGGGTTGGCATCGTCGCCATTTCGACGCTGATCACCGCTTCGCACACAATTGTATGCAATTGTGTACATTTGTCTCATGGACACCGCGACCGATTCCCACATAGATGGTAGCAACACTTGCAAAACGGGGGTCACGGCTGGCTAATGGGCACAGCCGAGAATGACCCGTTCAGCCAGAAAGGGAGCTCCATGCCGATCACCGTGGGAACCGATACCGCCAAAACCCGCCGCGAGCTCAGCTCGGGTGGGTCGACCATCGCCTACTATTCGATCCCCGCGGCACAGGAAGCCGGTCTGGGAGATTTCAGCAAGCTGCCGGCGGTGCTGAAAGTGGTGCTGGAGAACATGCTGCGATTCGAGGATGGCCGGACAGTCACGACAGACGACATCAAGGCATTCGCCGAATGGGGCGCGAACGGTGGTCGGACCCAGCGTGAAATCGCCTATCGTCCGGCGCGCGTGCTTTTGCAGGACTTCACTGGCGTGCCTGCGGTCGTTGATCTCGCAGCTATGCGCGATGCGATCATCGAACTGGGCGGCGATGCCGAGAAGATCAACCCGCTTAACCCGGTGGACCTGGTGATCGACCACTCGGTGATGATCGACGAATTCGGTCACCCGCGCGCGTTCCAGTTGAACGTCGAGCGTGAATACGAACGCAATGGCGAGCGCTATCAGTTCCTGAAATGGGGTCAGGGCGCATTCGACAACTTCCGCGTCGTCCCCCCGGGCACCGGCATCTGCCACCAGGTGAACCTCGAATACCTCTCGCAGGCGGTCTGGACCGACAAAGACCAACACGGAGCCGAGGTCGCTTATCCCGACACGCTGGTCGGCACAGACAGCCACACGACCATGGTCAACGGCATGGCCGTTCTGGGCTGGGGCGTCGGCGGGATCGAGGCCGAGGCCGCGATGCTGGGCCAGCCGATCTCGATGCTGATCCCGGAAGTTGTGGGCTTCAAGCTGACCGGTGCACTGAGAGAAGGCGTCACTGCGACCGACCTCGTGCTGCGCGTCGTCGAGATGCTGCGCATCCACGGCGTGGTCGGCAAGTTCGTCGAGTTCTACGGCTCGGGTCTGGATGACCTGCCGCTGGCCGACCGGGCGACGATCGGCAACATGGCGCCGGAATACGGCGCGACCTGCGGCTTCTTCCCGATCGATGACGAGACGCTGCGATACATGCACACCTCGGGCCGTGAAGAGGACCGCATCGCGCTGGTCAAGGAATACGCCAAGGCCAACGGCATGTGGCGTGACGCGGATTACGACCCGGTATACTCCTCGACGCTGGAACTGGACATGTCGACGGTGGAGCCGGCGATCTCGGGTCCGAAACGCCCGCAGGACCGCATCCTGCTGAGTGCGGCCGCCGAGACCTTCAAGGGCCACATGGACACCGAGTTCAACCGCCCGCTCGACAAGGAAGTGCCAGTTGAAGGTGAGGACTACACGATGTCCTCGGGCAAGGTCGTGATTGCGGCGATCACCTCGTGCACCAACACGTCAAACCCTTACGTTATGATTGCATCGGGTCTGGTGGCCCGCAAAGCGCGCGCGCTGGGTCTGAACCGCAAGCCGTGGGTCAAGACCTCGTTGGCGCCGGGAAGCCAAGTCGTCTCGGAGTACCTCGAGAAGGCAAACCTGCAAGAGGATCTCGACGCGCTGGGTTTCAATCTGGTGGGCTATGGTTGCACGACTTGCATCGGCAATTCCGGTCCGCTGCCGGAGGCGATCAGTGCAGCAATCCATGAGGGCGATCTGGTCGCGACCTCGGTCCTGTCGGG
Source organism: Pseudomonadota bacterium (assembly GCA_038534135.1). Classification (GTDB taxonomy): domain Bacteria; phylum Pseudomonadota; class Alphaproteobacteria; order Rhodobacterales; family Rhodobacteraceae; genus Thermohalobaculum. The sequence goes on from JBCAXJ010000040.1 coordinate 45,624, forward strand.
CAACCGCAACTTCGAGGGCCGGGTGAACCCGGACGTGCGCGCGAACTACCTTGCCTCGCCACCGCTGGTGGTCGCATACGCCATCGCGGGCGACATGAACATCGACATCGCGAAGGATCCGCTGGGTCAGGACAAGGACGGCAATGACGTCTACCTCAAGGACATCTGGCCGACCTCGAAGGAAGTCTCGGATCTGGTGGCGCAGACGGTCACGCGCGATGCGTTCCAGTCGAAATACGCCGATGTGTTCAACGGCGACGAAGCCTGGAAGGCGATCCAGGTGGATGCCGGTCTGACATACGAGTGGCCATCAACATCGACCTATGTGCAGAACCCGCCCTACTTCCAGGGCATGGGCAAAGACGCGGGCAAGATTACCGACATCAAGGATGCGCGGATCCTGGCACTGCTGGGCGACTCGGTCACAACCGACCACATCTCGCCCGCGGGTTCCTTCAAGAAGGAGCATCCCGCCGGGGCCTATCTCGAGGAACGCCAGGTCAGCCCGCGCGACTTCAACTCCTACGGATCGCGCCGGGGCAACCACGAAGTCATGATGCGCGGCACGTTTGCCAACATCCGCATCAAGAACGAGATGCTGGACAATGTCGAAGGCGGTTACTCCAAGGGGCCGGACGGCAACCAGACCTCGATGTACGAGGCCGCCATGGCTTTTCAGGCGCAGGGCACCCCGCTGGTCGTGATCGCGGGATCACAATACGGCACGGGCTCGTCGCGCGACTGGGCGGCCAAGGGCACGGCACTGTTGGGAATCAAGGCGGTGATTGCCGAGAGCTTCGAGCGAATCCACCGCTCGAACTTGGTCGGCATGGGCGTGCTTCCCTTCGAGTTTGTCGGTGAAACGCGGGCGTCTCTGGGCCTGACCGGCGCGGAAACCGTCTCGATCCCCGATCTCGAAGGCGTCGAGCCTCGCCAGACCGTGAAGGCAACAATCGGGTATCCGGACGGCTCGACTAAAGAGATCGACCTGCTCTGCCGGATCGATACCGAGGTCGAGATCGAATACGTCGAGAACGGCGGCGTGCTGCACTACGTGCTCAGGAATCTTGCTGCGTGATAAAGAGGGTCGGAGCCCTACTGGCTCCAGCGGTTCTCATTTCCGCCTGCCCATCACACGGTGTCGCAGAAGAGCCGAGTTGCTTCGCACTTGATCCAAATGAGCAACCGGCTCTGGCATTTCAAAGATGTTCCGAGGTTCTTCGTGCAGATGACCTCGAAACAAGCCAACGCTTCGAGGCTCTCTTAAACCGAGGTATCGCGGCGCGCGAGTTAGGTTACATTGATGCGTCCGAAGCGGACCTGAGAGCGTCAACGGCGATTTTCCCGAGGAACGGCAACGCACTTCGAATGCTCGCCTGGACACTACGCGAAAGCGGAAACTACCGTGGCGCAGAGACAATCTACACGGATGTCCTGAAATTCGATGACAGCTGGCAAGGATGGTTGTCCCGATGCGTTGTCCGAACGGATCTTCAACTTTGGATTTCTGCGATTTCTGACTGTCAGAAAGCGCTGAGTCAGTCCGAGACCGAAGACACCTACTTTTTTCTTTCTTTGGCGCAAAGCGGGGCGCAGCTAAACAAAGAAGCGCTGGCGACAGTTCAACGCGGGCTGAACTCTGGCGTGCGATCACCTCGACTTTACCTTGAGGGTATCCGGGCGGCCCGTCAGATTGGGCGACAGGCTGAAGCTGAAAAACTGTTGGATGACGGGCAGTCTTACTTCCCTGAAGACGAGCGTCTGTCTAATCTCGGAAGCGACCTAAACTGACTATCGAGACGGAAAGCCTCTAGCGACGCTAAGCAATCCCGATCACCTTGTTGATCGTGCGCGCGGTGTCCGCAGACTGTTTTCGGATCAACTCTCTGGAGAGAAGCATGCTTCCCATCACCCGCGCACGCGGCAAATATCAGGGCCGCAACGCCGGAACGAAGTACAACGGCTTTGCCTGGGCTGTCGCGACCGATCAGTCGAACAGCCCGGACATGTACGCACAGACGCAAAAGTCGCTGGCCGAGATCGATCGCGTCCTCGCGGAACTCGGCACCGACAAAACGCGCCTGATCAACGTCACGGTCTATGTCTCGAAAATCCAGCTCAAGGACGAGATGGAGCGCGCCTGGCTCGAATGGATCGGGGACGACCCGCAGCACTGGCCGCAACGCGCCTGTGTGGAGGCACCGCTCTACAAGTACACATTGGTCGAGTTTGTCGTCATCGCCGCCTGCCCCTGAACCATGCGCTTTCGCGCATTTTCAGAAAAAGCCTCTTGGAACCCGGGCCGGGAACAGCCAATACTGCGGGCAAGGCCTGACGGAACGGGGCCGGAGAAGCCCGTGCTGCGCCAATGCAGCACCTGGGGACAGATGTGAAATCAGGGAGCATAGAGGACTTCACATGTCAGATCTTATGAACAGCGGCGTAACGCGCCGAAGATTGATGCAGGGTGCCGCAGCGGGCGCACTTGTGCTTGGCGCGGGTCTTGGCCCGGCAAAGGCGGCCGAACCGAAGCGCGGCGGCAAGATGAGCTTTGGCAAGGCGCACGGCCAGACCTCGGACAGCCACGACCCCGGCAGCTGGGAAAACGGCTTCACAACGACGCTTGGCTTCGCGCTCTACAACCGCCTGACCGAGGTCGATACCGACGGATCGCTGATCCCGGAACTGGCCGAAAGCTGGGAAGCATCGCCGGACGCATCGGAATGGACGTTCAAGGTCCGCAATGCCGAATTCCATGACGGCTCGAAAATCACCGCGGCCGACGTGATCGCCTCGATCAACCACCACCGCGGCGAAGATTCGCAATCGGCCGCCAAGCCGATCGTGACCCCGATCAAGGACCTTGCCGCTGTCGGCAATGATGCGGTCAAGTTCACGCTGGACGGCGGCAATGCCGATTTCCCGTTCATCCTGAGCGACTACCATTTGGTGATCGGCAAGGACAATGGCTCGGGCAAGGTCGATTGGACCGGCATGGGCTCGGGTTCATACACGCTGAACAATTTTGAGCCTGGCGTCCGCCTGGACATGAGCCGGAACGACAACAACTGGCGGTCGGACCGCGGCTGGTTCGAAGAAGTCGAGGTGCTGGCCATCGTCGATCCCGTCGCACGTCAGAACGCGCTGATGACCGGCTCGGTCCAGGGTATAGACCGCGTCGACGTCAAAACCGTGGATCTGCTGAAGCGCAATCCGAACCTGAAGATCGAGGCCGTCTCGGGCACGCAGCACTTCACCTTCCCGATGCGGGTGAACGCAGCACCGTTCGACAATCTCGATCTGCGCCTCGCCGTGAAACACTCGGTCAAGCGCCAGGAGATGCTGGACAAGATCCTGCGCGGCTACGGTGCCTTGGGCAACGACCTGCCGATCAGCGCCAATCAGAGGTTCTACAACAAGGATCTGGCGCAACGCGAGTTCGATGCCGACAAGGCGAAGTTCCATCTGAAGAAGGCCGGTATGGAAGGCGTCGAACTGACGCTTTACGCGGCCGACGCTGCCTTCCCGGGGGCTGTCGATGCGGCGCAACTCTACCAGGCCTCGGC
>JBCAXJ010000041.1:0-48858 GCA_038534135.1 Pseudomonadota bacterium
CCCTTTTCGAGCGCCAGATCGACAGACGTCCGGTACGCCGCATCGCGGATAACCTCCATCCAGTGCCCGGTCATAGTGACTGCCTCATCGGAACCATACCGCAGACCGGCCATCAGCAACGCATCGGCGTACCGGACGTCTGTCGATCTGGCGCTCGAAAAGGGTGCTTTCCCGCTGTTTGATCGGGATGAGTACCTGGATGGTGCGTTCATTCGGACGCTGCCACAGGACATACGCGACGGCATTGCCGAGCACGGGATCCGCAACGCGCTGCTGACCTCGATCGCGCCGACGGGGACAATCAGCCTTTATGCCGGGAACGTCTCGTCAGGGATCGAGCCGGTCTTTGCCTTCTCCTACACCCGCAAGGTGCTCCAGAAGGACGGTACGAAGACCGAGGAGGAGGTCGTCGACTACGCTGTCGCCAAATGGCGCGAGGTCATGGGCGATGCAGATCTGCCGGATTACTTCGTGTCTGCTCAGACGCTCAGCCCCCTGGGCCATGTGCGGATGCAGGCGGTTGCCCAGAAGTACGTCGATTCAAGCATCTCCAAGACGATCAACGTGCCCGAGGACATCAGTTTCGACGATTTTCAAGACGTCTATGCGCAAGCCTACGCCCAGGGCTGCAAGGGCTGCACAACGTATCGCCCCAACGCTGTGACCGGCAGCGTACTGGAAGTGTCTGAGCCTGCACAGGCGGTCCCGGGTCAAGCCCGGGACACATCGGGAACGGACGGCGACGTCGTACAGATGTTTGAACCGTTGGAGCGGCCCGAAACACTTGATGGCGTAACCTACAAGCTGAAGTGGCCCGAAAGCGCCCACGCGATCTACATCACCATGAACGACCTTATGGACGGCGATCGGCGGCGGCCGTTCGAGATCTTCATCAATTCCAAGAATATGGAGCACTACGCCTGGACGGTGGCGCTGACGCGAATGATCTCGGCGGTGTTCCGGCGCGGCGGCGACGTTTCGTTCGTGGTCGAGGAACTGAAAGCCGTGTTCGACCCGCGCGGCGGTGCGTGGATGAAGGGGCGTTACGTGCCCTCGATCCTGGCGGCCATCGGCGGCGTTATCGAACGCCATCTGATTGAAATCGGCTTCATCGCTGGCGAGGGCATGGGATTGTCAGAGGACCCGGTCGCCGAGGCCAAGGTCGTCGGTGGCGTCGCACCGGCCACGTGTCCGAACTGCGGCAGCTTCAATTTGCAGATGCGTGACGGCTGCGAGACCTGCATGGATTGCGGTCACTCGAAGTGTGGGTGATTGGAACGCTCGAACTTCGAGCCTTCGCTGCTGGTTTGGTACTTCTCGGATCGTCGGGGAATGCTATGGCGCAAGCCTTCAACCGAATTGAACGGGAAACACTGCAAGAGATGTTCGTTCGTTCACTAAGTCGAGGGGATTGGCGGATCGACCATACCTGTCTTTGGGGATACTTTTTTACGGACACTGACACAGCTAAACTTGAAGCGGCGGCGACAGAATTGATGGCGACTGGGTATAATTACGTAAGTATTTTTGATGTCGAGCCGGAGGGTGGTGAAGAACGTTTCTATTTTCTGCATGTTGAGCGAGTCGAGCGACATTCGGTTGACAGTCTTCATCAAAGAAACGCCGTTCTCTACGATTTAGCAGATCGCTACAATTTGGATAGTTACGATGGCATGGATGTCGGACCCTTGAGCGATGGTGAGTGTGCGAACTAGACCAACGTCAATTGAAAAATCTGTAGGAACGAAATGATCCCTCGCCGCTATGAAAATATCCTGTTCGGCCTGATCCTCTCGGGGCTGATGTCCTAGATCGTGTCGGGCATCGCGACGGTGCGTGCGGCAGGGTTGATCGACGGCTTGTTTTTGCTGTGGATGGAGGCCTGGATGACATCCTGGATAATTGCGTTTCCAGCGGTCCTCGTCATCGCGCCGGTAACTCGAAAGATCGCTCAGCGGCTCATGACGTCCGAACGACGCTCATAAACCTGCGGCTTCGGCTTCGTCGGCATGGAAGTCGATGTGTATGTGGTTCCCGTCCGGATCCCACAGATTGACCTGCGCTACTGGAAAGTCCGGGACCTTGCGAACATCAAACCGTTCGCCCGCAGATTTTGCACGCTCGACCAACGCCGCCATCCCGGTCGCCGAGAGGGCAAAGTGCTCCAGTTTCAGGTCGCTCGGATCCGAGCCCGGTTCGACATCGATGCCGATCAGGTGGATCGCCGCATCTTCTCCGCAGTAGAGCCAAGCTCCCGGAAACGGGAAATCCGGACGCGGGCCCGGGTGCATTCCCAAGATCTCGCCGTACCAGCGGATCATCTCATCCAGGCGGGACGTTCGCACGTTGACGTGGTCGAGTTTGCGAATGTTCAGCTTCATTTGGGTCTCCGGTCTGCCGTTCAGACTGTGAGCGATCCTGCGGACCTCATGTAAGGCCCTCCCCTGTCGAGCAGGAGAGGCCGTCAATCAAGGGTATTGGCTCTTCCGATGCAGGACTACGATTAATTCGTGCTCTTGCTGCGGTTATAGCCGGCAGAGACGAGTTGCGCGTTCGAAAACGCATTCGCCCCGACCGGAACCCGCGAGCAGATATGGTCGATTTCGATGCCTGTATCGGTACCCAACTGGATCAGGGCCGTCGTGTTGGGATCGTCCGCCCGGTCAGAATAACACTCACCGCGTTTGGTATCGTCGGCCTGCATGTAGCGGTTCACCTCTTGGATGTAAGCCCGCTGCTTGTCAGTGAAGTACCCGCCCCTGGTGAACGCTGAAGGCATGCCGCTACCGGATCCCATGGGGAAAAACTTGTTCTTGGGATTCAGGATATAGATTGCATCCAGCAGCGCATAGGGGCGGCTGTTGAGCGGCGGCAGGACACCGTCCGAGACGCTCGACACCGGGAAGCCGTTCTTCTCGAGCGTGAAGCCCTCTTTCTCGACCGTGTTTTGCGCCTGTAGCAGATAGGCGCGTTTGTGGGGATCGATTGCGATCTTCGTTGCGGGCTGTGGCGCGTTGTCGGTGGTCCAGGTCTTGACGACCGTTCCGGTTGGAAGCTTGCTCCAGTTGTCGAGCGTGATCGTCGGAATGCCGCTGAGCAGGGTCGTCTTGATTTTTGACGGAATGCGTGCGTCGGTTGAACTATATTCCAGTTCGACCTTCAAGGCCATGCTCTTACCGGTTGCATACGAAGACAGAACCGAGCTTTCGACGCCCGAGAACGTTCCACGGTTCACATGACTGTACATCGGCACAATGTTCAGCGGATTGTCGACGCCGCCCAGCTTCAAGCCCATTAGGTGACCACCCTCGATATTAACCGGGCGGGGGTCGATCGAACCCGATTTGAACCCGTTGATCAGCGCAAGCGGCGTATTTTTGGAGTTTTCGCGCTGTTTGGTGGTGATGCCGATGTTGCCAACAACGCCGGTCGTGCGCAGGCGGCGGCTGGAACCATAATCTATGCTTTCAGTTTGGAATACCATTCCGTCTTCGAATTCCAACATCTCTTCATCCTTAAAATGCTAAATCAAGATGAAGGAATGGTACGCGCGTCGTCGGTGATTTTCTACCGTCGAAACGCCTGCGTGATGGTACTGATCGGGTGCTTTAAGGTCAGGCAACCCGGCGCGGTGTCTGAGGCACTTTCGCCAGGTATCCGTCGCGGGTCTGAGGCAGCTTCTGGCCAAGGATGTCACTGGCAACCTGCGTGCGGAGAACCTGTGCCGTGCCGCCGCCAATTGTGAACATGCGCGCATCGCGCACCATCCGCTCGACCGCGCGCGCGCGCGAGTAACCCGCCGCTCCGTGCAGTTGCAAAGCGTCGTTCGTCACCTTCACGGCGGTCTCGGCGGCCAGCACCTTGGCCCGCGCCGCGAGCCCCATGTCCGGGAAGCCATCGACCTCGCTGCACGCGGCCTTCCAGATCAGCGCCTGGCTTGCGTCCAGCCCGATGCACATATCCGCCAGCATCCATTGCAAACCCTGGAACTCGGCGATCGGGCGTCCGAACTGTTCGCGCTCCTGCACGAAATCGACTGTCAACTCATAGGCGCCGCGCGCGACCCCGATGGCCACCGTCGCCGCGCCAACACGCTGCGAGTTGTAGGCCGTCATCAGCTTGGCAAAACCCCGGCGTGGATCGCCTTCGGGGATCAGGACCATGTTGTCCGCGACGAACATGTCTTCGAAGTAAACGTTCGCCTCGGGGATCCCGCGCAGACCCATGGTCGGCTCGCGCTCCCCGATGCGCAGGCCATCGGTCTGGTCCCGGATTGCGAGGAACCCGCCGATGCCCAGGTCGTTCCCGCCATCGATCATCCGCGCAAAAATCAGATGCAGGCGCGAGACTCCGCCGCCCGTGATCCAATGCTTGTGACCGTTCAGCACCCAGCCACCCGGCACGCGTTTGGCCGTCGTCGCCATCTCGGTCGCCGCGGAACCGGCGTCGGGCTCTGTGATACAGATCGCGGGCTTGTCGCCGTCCAGCACCATGCCGGCCGCCATCGTCTTCTGTGCGTCCGACCCGTAAGCCATCACGGCGGAGACACCGCCCATGTTGGTTTCGACCACGATCCGGGCCGACACAGCACAGGTGCGCGCGATCTGCTCAACCACCAGAGACGTCTCGAGCCACCCTAGCCCCTGCCCGCAATGCGCCTGCGGAACTGTCATGCCAAGAAACCCGGCATCCTTCATCGCCGCGACATTGTCCCAAGGGTACTGCTCGGTCCGGTCGACTTCGGCAGCGCGGGGTGCAAGCACCTCGTCGGCGAAGGTACGGGCACGGGCCTGCAACTCTGTTTGATCGGACGTCAGGGAAAACATACGCGTTCCTCCATTGGCACTTGGCCATATCACGGTTTCGTGAAGAGGATATGCGTTTGAGATTCGAAAGAGAAACGAGTAATTCTGGTATCGTGTGTGAGGGATTCTAACATAGTGGATATCAATCCGCGCCATCTCGCCTCGCTCGAGGCCATTGCCGAGCTTGGAACGTTCTCAGCCGCTGGGGAGGCGACCGGGCGCAGTCACTCCGCGATTTCGCTTCACATAAAGGCGTTGGAAGACACCCTGGGGACGATCCTGATCGACCGTGGTGCGCGCCCGCTCTCCTTGACCGGTGATGGCATTGCGTTGCTCGAACAGGCGCAGAGATACCGCCGCGTCATGGACGACATCCGCGCCATCAGCAGCAACCGGGACCTGGCGGGAACGCTGTCGGTCGGCGTCGTGCCGACAGTCATGAGTCGACTGGCACCCCCTGCCCTGGCAAGCATGCGATCCAGCCATCCCGCCGTTCAGTTCGAGATCCGCACCGGCCTGTCGGGCGAGCTTGCACGCGCTGTCGAACTGGGCGAACTGGACGCGGCTGTGATCACCGCACCAGACTTGCCGCAGGATGGATTGTCGTTGCATCCGGTGGCCGAGGAACGGCTGGTCGTGATTGCCTCGGACGGGACATCGGGCCTGGATGACAAGGCCGTGCTGGCCTCGGCGCCGTTCATCTGGTTCAGCCGAAAAACCTGGGCGGGCCAGCAGATCGAACGCCGCCTGCTCGATCGCGGCATCCGGGTGAAAGCAGCGATGGAGGTGGATTCGCTGGAAGCAATCGCGGCACTCGTTGCCCATGGGCTCGGGGTCTCGATCGTCCCTGAAGGCAATTTGCCGGACATGCGCTTGGCGCGCTTGCCTTTCGGAGATCCGCAAGCAACCCGCGGGATCGTTCTGGCCACGCGCCCACGATCGCCAAAGGGCCGGTTGACCGATGCCTTCCTGTCGGGGTTGCGCGCAGCGGCCGGAACAGTGGCGGGGTCGAGCACACCCGCATCGTGATTCAGGAAAAATTTACCCTGTCGAAGCATGGTCCATGGGTGGTCTGGCGGGAGAACCCGTATGCGTATCTTTCTGATCCTCTGTCTGCTCGTTGCTGCCGCCTGCCGGCCGATCTACACCCGTGACGTGGCGAATTTCGGGGCGTTCCCCGAACCTGTTCCGCCCGTCGGGACGGCCATCGCTGAACTCGATGTCTGGTTCGACAAGCGCGGCTACGCGCCAGGTCCCAGCGTCTGGATGGCCGAGAGCGAGCTTCGACGGGTCCAGGGTGGCGCGCTCGTCTACGCATTGGAAGAAGACAAACTGTGGTGGCAGACCCGGGTCCGTGGCGTCCAGGACTTCTGCGTGACGCAAAAGTTCGTGTACTTCCGGCTCGACGCCGAACAACGCCTCACACGCGCGATCCAGAACAGTCACTCCGAATGCTGAGCAAGGGCGAACACTGCGGCTCGACCGTGCTGCCCGGACTTGCACGAGGCGCTTCTCGTATGGAACACCGGTGCGGACAACCGCGACGGTCCGATCCGGGACATGCGATGCGGCGGATCGGGCGTTCGGCCCAAGGATCGCAGCGAGCAGCCGGATGGTTCCAATGCGCGGAGCGCAAAGGGAGCTCAGCGAACATGACCCAGCAAGCCGTTCCGACCGTTCAGGTCGACAATGACCGAACACGCGTGACCGAATGGCGCTTTGCGCCCGGGGCAGCCACCGGATGGCACCGGCACGAATACGATTATGTCGTGGTTCCGGGCACAACAGGGCAGCTCAAGATTGCCGACGCGTCCGGCAACGAGACGCTTTCGGACCTCGAAGCCGGGATATCCTATTTCCGAAAGGCCGGGGTCGAGCACGACGTGATCAATGCATCACCGCACGAGTTTGTCTTTGTCGAAATCGAGTTCAAGTAGCGCGCCCTTCGGATTGGCCTGGGGCGCCAGGCGCTCCGACGTCCGCGGTCGGTTTCCGGGTTTGCGGACGGCAGCCGAAGCCGAGCATGCTCTGGTCTATCCGCTGGCCTCCATCGCCGAATTGATCTGGGCGCAGGGCGGATATTGTCCGGCGGCCTTCCTGTCGGCTCCCGAAAGACTCGGTGACGAGATTGTCCTGAATTTCTCCAACGACGGTCTGCAGTCTGTTTTTCTGCGGTTTGGATACTCCTTCGAATCGATAGGACAGGACACCGACACTCTGAGCGATCAGGCGATGTCGGCGCATGCAAAGTCAGAGCTGCAGCAGATGATCCTGGAACTGGCCGTGCGCTACGGGGCGCCGTCGCTCTTCACCGACACGCCAATGCGCGACGGAACGCTCCACGTTCACGGATGCGCATTGTTCGCGCTCGACGATGGCGGTGCCATCCAGATCAAGTTTGGCCATGATGGCGCGGCCATGGCCGGGACGGTCAGGTACCAGGCGCCTGCGGTCGCGAAGGCCGGGTTCTGATCAGATCGTTGACTCCCGGAGCGCGCCGGGTATAAGCGCGCGTTCCGCTCGTTAGGGTGGATGACCTGGCGGTTGTGGCCTGCGAAAGCAGGGACCTGTCGCTCCCCGATCGGGAGAGAGGAGATCGCCTCAAACTTTGATGAAGGAGACGGGTTGTGACCAAACGCACATCCGCGAAGTATAAACTCGACCGCCGCATGGGTGAAAACATCTGGGGCCGCCCAAAGAGCCCGGTGAATCGGCGCGAGTACGGCCCAGGCCAGCACGGACAACGCCGCAAGAGCAAGATGTCCGACTTCGGGCTGCAACTGCGTGCGAAGCAGAAACTCAAAGGCTACTACGGCGATCTGACCGAAAAGCAGTTCCGCCGGATCTACTCCGAAGCCGAACGTCTGCGCGGCGACACGGGCGAGATGCTGATCGGTCTGCTCGAGCGGCGTCTCGATGCCATCGTCTATCGCTCGAAGTTTGTCCCGACGGTGTTCGCGGCACGCCAGTTCGTCAACCACGGCCATGTCGAGGTCAACGGCAAGCGCGTGAACATCCCATCCTACAGGGTGCGCGAGGGCGACGTCATCTCCCTGCGGTCCAAGGCGAAGGACATGGCTCTGGTGCTGGAAGCCGTTCAATCGGCCGAGCGCGATGTGCCTGACTACATCGAGGCAGACCATTCGAAAATGACCGCGAGTTTCGTGCGGACACCGTCACTCGGCGATGTTCCGTACCCGGTGATGATGGAACCGAACCTCGTCGTCGAATACTACGCAAAGAACTAAGCTGATGGGTTGGCGCGGTTCAGCCGCGCCGACCTTACAGATTGCGGGATAAACCAATCTGACCGTCGGACAGAACGAGCAGGTTCGGGCCGCTCAAAACGACGCTCAGTCGACCGCACCACGCCAGCGGAGCTGTCCACCTCGGCTCGGCCAGTCGCCAGTATCCTTGTAGATCGCAACCCGCCGCTGCCTGCGCCCGTGCTATCTCAGCGAATGCACCGTTGCGGTATGGATGTCACGCTCTGCTTCCATGGTGTAAAGCTCAGACAGAGCTTGCAGCGAAGTGGCGTCCTCATCGGTTCTCACGATCGCGCCTTGATGTTCTTTTGCAATGTCCGAGGCATACGCCGAGAGGTCTGTGGCGACTTTCGACAAGAGCGCATGAGCCGTCCGAAAATCCTGAAGTGGCTCCGCCAGAACCGAGACAGTCTTTTCAGCCATATCGGCATCGAAGCGCCGAAGCATGACGCAATGTTCCTGTAACGCCTCTGCCAGCATGAACAAATTCTCCCGCAGCGGAGGTAAACGCTCACTCGACACATCGGGCTGATCCTGATGGGTCTCCGATGTGATCGGCAGCGAATCAATTTCCAGGATCTGCGCGCGCGCGACCGCGATCGTTCCATGAACTGCGTCAACGAGTTTTGGGAGCAGTTCCTTGGATTCGCCGGACTGGTTCGACCCTGAAGCGATCTCGTCTGAAACGAGCTTGTCGAGTGCTGTGCATGCAGGCTCCGACGCGGTCACATAGTCGGCGGTCATCGCGGCAATGCCCGCCGCCTGAGCATTGATGACAGCCAAGAGCGGCGACCACTCCCCTGACTTCGAAACCAATGGTGTGCCGCGCGCGATGTGATCTATACGTTGCTCGAAATTATCACGAAGTTGAAGAACTTCGGACAGCGTGGCGATGTACTTCGATGACCGTTGCGCGAGGGGGATAGGCGTCTTTGACGAAGACGCCTGCTGCACCGGGTCTGCACCGGCTTGCGAGAGCGCCTTCCATCGCGCAGCCAATTCAACGGTTTGCTTGGCCCGCTGCGAAAGCGCATCCGATTCACCGGTCGATGTGCACTCGGCGCAGATTCGCGCAACCTCGTCGACCGTCTCGGGCAGGCTTGCGCCGTCCATTCCCGCACTCTGGCGATCTGTCGCAGTCCTCGCGCGCATCAGGATCGTGCGAACACTGCGAACAGCAGCACAAGTTTTCTCGATTGCAGCCTCCGTGGCCTGCGCGTGCAATGCAAACGCCGCCGCCCAGTCGTGCGCGCGTGAGTTCATGATAGAAACCGCCCATCTGTTTCGCTCGATTTCGGACAGGTAAGAAAGATTCGTTGCGAAACAGTGAGCGTCGGCCAAGGCATCAAATTCGCATCTGTCGTTAAGCCACCTTTCACCTCCTGCGGGTACGACCTGCTGAACGGGAGATCATGCGAGTGATGGTGCAAACCGATGAGCGATAACGACGTCATTTCAGTCACGGTGCCGGCGGCTCTTTCTCCAGCAGATGCTCCCGGCATGCGTGACGAGGTGGTTGAGAAGCTGTCAGCTGCGTTGGCTTCCGGCGGCAACCTCACGATCGAGATTGATGGCGAACAGCCGAACCCTTGTTCCTTACAAATACTGGTTGGGGCGAGGCGGAGCGCAGATCAGAAAGACGCAAATATCACTTACACGGGAACCGGCTCTGAAGCGTTCTCGTCTGTCGAGATCAACTAAATCAGGGGCGTAGAGTGAGCAAGACCATCCTGACGGTGGACGATTCCAGAAGTATCCGCGAGGCGGTACGCTTCTCGTTGGAGCCGCTTGGTTACGACATCATCGAGGCTGAAGATGGCCTCGACGGTATTTCACAACTCGAAAAGAACAAAGTCGATCTTGTGATCACCGATTTGAACATGCCTAACCTCGACGGTTTGGAATTTATCGAACAGGTCCGCCAACGCGGTGAATTCACCGGCTTGCCGCTGGTCATGCTGACGACGGAAGGTCAGGCGGACAAGATGCGTCGCGGAAAGAAAGCGGGCGCTTCGGGATGGATCGTGAAGCCCTTCAACGATCTCCAGCTCGAGCTCACTGTCAAAAAGTTTATCGGCTAAATCGGGAAAAGACTGAGGTCAGGATCATGCAGGACAAGCAATTCACCGATGAAGAACTCCTCGAACTGCTCAAAAAAGGGATCGAGAAGGATTACATCGCGCCTTGGTTTCAGCCGGTCATGGATCCCTCCGGGACGATCATGCACTCGGCGGAAGCACTCCCCCGTTTCATCGATCCCGAGTTTGGCGTTATCTCTCCGATGACCTTCCTTGATGTTGCGTTCAAGCATCGACTTCTTGGGCCTATCGGAGAGGTTCTGTTGCTTAAGACCTGCGAAGCGCACGCAATCTGGCAGGAACGCGAAATCGCGCCGGGCCTCGTGACGATCAATCTCTCCAGTCTTGAACTGCAGACTGACGGAATTGTTGATCGCATCCGATTGGCGTTGGACAAAGCCGGTATCGAGGGAAAGAACCTCGGTGTCGAGGTCGTTGAAGCCACGGCGTACGAAGACGGGTGCGAGAAGTCCTTGAAAGCGATTGATGACTTCGTTGCCTTTGGCGTGAAAATCATCGTCGACGATGTCGGAAGCGGCGAGACGCAGATCGAAAACTTGCAGCGGCTTCATGCATCTGCCGCGAAGATCGACCGAATGACGGTCAGTGTGCTTGGCGAAGACGATGCGGCGCTGGTTCGGGTCAAGACGCTGGCCGAGGCTTGCAAGAAAGCGGAAATTCCGTTGATTGCGAAGGGTGTTGAAACCCGTCTTCAGATCAATACGCTTGTCGAGGTCGGATGCGAAGGACAACAGGGATTTGCCATCGCGCGTCCTATGCCGCTCGACAGCTTTACCGAGTGGCTTGATCTCAACACGGGCTGGGACACGTCGGACGCAGCATAATCGCGTCTTGCATCCACCACGAACTTACGCCTCTGCCGATTATCTCCAGTTCGGCAGAGGCCAGGTCACGCTCAAGTGGCTCAGCTTGTAGACTCGCGCTTATTCTTGAGTTGTGTCTCGCTTGTCGCCAGTGAAAAGACCGCCGCGCTACGCGGCTTGCCTTCGGCGCTTGCTCCTTTGCACAATCTCAAGAGCGCTTTGAACAAAGCTTTCGCGTTGCACTGGATCGCCAAAGGTCTGGAGCGCGCGATCGGCGACATCCTCAGGAATATGAGATGAACGCCTGAAACGGACAAGTGCTTCGCCAAGACTGGCACTGAACTCCGGGTGAGCCTGCACCGAGATCGCGTATGGACACTCAAGTTCTCCGTACGCAACCAGCGCGTGCTTGCAGAACGCACTGGACGCGAGCGTCACAGCATCTTCCGGCAATCTCGTTACTTGATCTTGATGCATTGCATGCATCGAAAAAGATGTTGCTTGGTCAGTTATCCAGGACGGCTTCGCGATCCAGTCGTATGTATGAACGCCGCACCCCCAACCCCTCTCGGACTTTTCGGCGCGGCCCCCGAACGCTTCCGCCAGGATTTGGTGACCAAAGCAAATCCCGATGATCGGGATCGCGCTGTCGCGCACGTCGCGCAAAAACCCTTTCAATGGTTCGATCCACGGCTCGTCATCGTAGACGCCGTAGCGTGAGCCGGTGATGAGCCATGCATCGCAAACATCCGGCCGATCGGGAAGCTCACCGTAAACCACCTCCCAAAACGGCATTTCGATGGTCTGCTCGACACTCTGAAACAAGGATCTGAACAAGTACGGGTACTGGCCGTGCGCGTCAGAAAGATGATCGGCCATCTTGCCGGTTTCCAGAATTCCAATGATCATGGCGTGCTCCTTACCGATGGCCAGTTACCGCTGAACTCCGAACACGGCAAGTGCGCTCAGGAATCGGCAAGGGTCAGACTGACTTTCAATCCCCGATGATCCGAACCTGGAATCGCAATCGTCTCAGCGGTTGCCACGCCCACTTCATCTGAAACCAGCGCATGATCTATTTGCAGCCCCAAGGGTGAGGGAATGTCTCCAATGACTGTCGGATAAGCGCCCTGCCAGGTAACCCGGAAGCCACCGACCCGCCGGGTCGACGTCAGCGTCTCCACCCGCCTGAGTGCAAAGGACCAGGCGGTCGCGTTGAAGTCGCCCAGGATGACCCGCGGCATCGGCAATCGCTCGATGATCCTGTCCAGCGCTTCGATCTGCTCCCTCTGATTCCCGAAAAGGTTATGCGCCATGTGGACAGCGAGCAGCGAAAACTCGACGCCTGGCGCCACCTCGACAATCGCATGGGCACCAGTGGGACCGGCGCGATCTTCTAGCAGCAGGCGCCCGTCCCGCATCGGGAATTTCGACCAGATCACAGTCCGGAGTGTTTGCCCGCTGGTATTGAGCGAGAGCCGAAACGGGTAAAGCAAGGCGAGAGACCGCTCCCCCGCGAGCACCGACTTCGTCGTCTCGGACGTGACGAGCACATCGGCGTCCGCATCGTAAAGCACGCGCCGCATTTCATCGGTTTCGGGATTGTCATGATACAGGTTGGCCGCGAGCAGTGTGATCTGAACATCGCCTGAACCACGTTCCGGGCTTTCCCAAAGTGCGCCAAGACCGGCCAGCGCCAGAATGGCCACGACACACGCGCGCCACATGATCTGCCACGCTCCAAGCACGAACGACAGCATGGCGATTGGCAGGCACAACAACAGAAAATGCAGGCGAAAGTGCGCGAGCATGTCCAAGGAGAACACGACACCCCCGAGGTACCCCAAAAGAACGGCGACAAGGATCATCGCCGAGAGCGCCGATAAAATCGCACGCAAGAGACGTTTCATACTGCCCGATCCGCTTTTCGGCCACTCTAGCGCGGGATTGGCGTGAAAGGAATCCGCTAAGTCTTAGAGATCAACGATCTCCATATCGGCGCTGAACTTTTCGGTATGCGAAATCTCCTCGCGCATCCAGTCGAGCAAGACACTGACGCGGCCCGAAAGCTCGCTGCCCTTGGGGCACACAAAGAAGAACTGTGCCCTGGGCCGCATCGCCAGTTTGAACGGCACAACCAGGCGTTCGTTCGCAAGATAACGTTCCACAAGCACGATACGCCCGAGCACTATTCCAGCACCTTCCAAAGCACCGTCGATCGCATGGTCTGCGTTGGAAAACCTCGGTCCGTGCGCCCAGTCGCCCTCCATGCCCGAGACCCGCGCCCACGCGGGCCAGTCTGGCGCCGGCGTGAAAGACTGGATGCTCTCATCGTGCAACAGGGTCTCACCGGACAGATCGTTCGTCCCGGCGATCCGCGCCGCGACTTCCTTTGTGCACACCGGCGTGATCCATTCCTCGGCCAGCACCTCGGAATAGACGGTGTCCTCGACGTTCTCGGCGAAGCGGATCGCCGCGTCGACGCCGTCGCGCAAGAAATCCATGATCCTGAGCGTCGCGACGAAGCGCAGTTCGATCTCGGGATGACATTCGTGGAACCGGTAAAAGCGCGGCGCCAGCCACTTCGCGGTGAAGGCTGGTCCGGCTGTGATTGTCAGCGGTTCATCGGCCTGCAGCTTGGCCACGGCGCGCGTCGCCTGACGCAAACTGTCGAACGCCATCGAGACGCCGGGATTCAGGGCCAGCCCTGCCTCGGTCAGTTCCACCGCCCGATTCAGCCGCCGGAAGACCGGGACGCCGAGAAATTCCTCCAACTGTTTGATCTGGTAGCTCAGCGCGGCGGGCGTGACGAACAGCTCCTCCGCCGCCTTTGCGAAGCTCATGTGGCGTGCCGCGGCCTCGAAGGCGCGCAGCGCGGTCAATGGTGGTAGGCGGTCAGGCATTTCAGTTAAGCCAGTTTGATCTGAAGTGCAGAAAGACTCGTTTGAAAGTCCTACCATGCAATGACATATTGCATTGCACAAGGGCAATAGAGCCGCGTACGGTTAAAAGGAGCCTAACAATGTTTAACACTTCGCTGACACCGCCGACTGTCGACCAGAAGACGATCGACCACTATGTCGCCAAGGGGAGCCGCCTGCGCTCGAACGCTTGGGCCGAGTTCTTCCAAGCGATGTTCACGTCGACGAAGACGGTTCCGGTCGAGATCGCTCCGAAAGGGTGTGCCACAGTCTGAACCAGCCATTGCTGGCATGAAATCGGCCGGAGCTTGCGGGCTCCGGCCGTTTCTTTTGTCCGGCACCGCGTGGCAGATCAGCTGAAGTACTGACCGCCGTTCGCGGAGATCGTCGAGCCTGTAATGAAACCGGCGTCGTCGGACGACAGGAACACACAGCACCGCGCGATTTCCTCTGGCGTGCCCAAACGGCCAACCGGGATCTGGGCGATGATCGACTCGCGGACCTTCTCGGGCACAGCCATGACCATGTCGGTCCCGATATATCCGGGGCAGATCGCGTTCACGGTGATCCCTTTGAAGGCACCTTCCTGTGCCAGGGCACGGGTGAAGCCGATATCGCCCGCTTTTGCGGCGGAGTAGTTCGCCTGGCCCATCTGGCCCTTCTGACCGTTGATCGACGAGATGTTGACGATCCGCCCGAACCCGCGCTCGCGCATGCCCGGCCAGATCGGATGGGTCATGTTGAAGATGCCGGACAGATTGGTGTCGATCACTTCCTTCCACTGTTCCGGCGTCATCTTGTGGAACATGCCGTCGCGCGTGATCCCGGCGTTGTTGATCAGGACATCAACCGGCCCCAGATCGGCCTCGACCTTCGCAATGCCGTCGGCGCAGGCATCGTATTCGGCGACCGACCATTTATAGACCGGGATGCCGGTCTCGGCCTTGAAGGCCGCGGCAGCCTCGTCATTGCCGGCGTAGTTCGCCGCGACCGTGTATCCTGCCTCTTTCAGGGCTTTCGAAATCGCGGCACCAATTCCGCGTGAGCCACCAGTAACCAGAGCAACCCGTGCCATGTCCGTCTCCTCGTCCGTTATGTGTCGTTGGATGTGGTTTTTCAGGCGGCCGTGTGGCCCGCCTTGATCTGAGTCATCCTGTGGGACGGACCAGACGCCCGCCCCACGAATGAATTATGGGCGTTCGACGCACATGGCGACGCCCATGCCGCCGCCGATGCAAAGCGTGGCCAGACCCTTCTTGGCATCGCGACGCTTCATTTCGAACAACAGCGTGTTGAGGATGCGTGTGCCCGATGCGCCGACCGGGTGGCCGATGGCGATCGCACCACCGTTCACGTTCACGATGTCCGGATTCCAGCCCATGTCCTTGTTGACCGACAGGGCTTGAGCGGCAAAGGCCTCGTTGGCTTCGACCAGATCCAGATCTTCGACCTTCCAGCCCGCGCGCTCCAGCGCCTTGCGGCTCGCGGGGATCGGTCCGGTACCCATGATCGACGGGTCGACACCAGCCGTGGCGTAGGAAACGATACGGGCCATCGGCTCGATGCCGCGCTTTTCGGCTTCGTCAGCCGTCATCAGAACCGTCGCACCTGCGCCATCATTGATGCCCGATGCGTTTGCAGCCGTGACGCTGCCTTCCTTGTCGAAGGCGGGACGCAGTTTCTGCATGCCTTCGATCGTGGCGCCGTGACGGATGTATTCGTCCTTGTCGACAATGATGTCGCCTTTGCGGTTCTTGACGGTGTAGGCGACGATCTCGTCATCGAAGCGACCAGCCTTCTGCGCCGCTTCCGCCTTGTTCTGGCTGCTGAGCGCGAACTGATCCTGTTCGTCCCGACCGATCTGCCACTGCTTGGCGACGTTCTCGGCGGTATTGCCCATATGATAGCCATAGAACGCGTCGGTCAGGCCGTCCTTGATCATCGAGTCGATGAACTTGACGTCACCCATCTTGGCGCCCGGACGCAGATGCGCGACGTGCGGTGCGACGGACATGCTTTCCTGTCCGCCGGCGACGACGATGCCCGCATCGCCAAGCTGAACGTGCTGTGCACCGATCATGACCGAGCGCAAGCCGGAACCGCAGAGTTGGTTGATGCCCCAGGCAGGACTTTCGACCGGAATGCCCGCGTTGACCGAAGCCTGGCGCGCCGGATTTTGGCCCTGACCGGCCGTCAGGATCTGGCCCATGATCACTTCGTCGATGTCAGTGGCCTGCAGTCCTGCACGTTCCAGCGCGCCCTTGATGGCGGTGGTGCCAAGATCATGCGCAGCCACGTTCGCGAACGATCCGTTGAAGCTGCCCACAGCCGTACGGGCTGCCGATGCAATGACGACATTGGTCATGGGGGGTCTCCTTTTTCCCTAGCGGCACGACCGTTCCGGTCGCATTTTGTATTCTGCGGTAGTGGTGCCACAGGCATGACCTTGCGGCAATGCGACATTGATGCTGCACTGCACAATAAGCCCGTATTGGCGCGCAAAGCAGCTTTCGCATTTGCACAACCCTGTTGCACCTGCGCTGTTGCGGTGCAACTATCTCGAAAACCTTGGGGAGGCACCGGCATGGCGGGCGAGAAAGACAACGCAAAGATCGTCATCAAGAAATATGCGAATCGCAGGCTCTACAACACAGCCAAAAGCAGCTACGTGACTTTGGATGATCTTTCGCAGATGGTCCGGCACGGCGAAGACTTTGCGGTATTTGACGCCAAGAGCGGCGAGGACATCACGCGCTCGGTCCTGACGCAGATCATCGTCGAGGAAGAGGGGAAAGATCAGAACATGCTGCCGACGAAGTTCCTGCGTGAGCTGATACGGTTGTATGGCGACCCGCTGCAGGGCGTCGTCCCAAGCTATCTGGACGCCGCGATGGATGCTTTCAATCGCAACCAGGATCAGATGCGTCAGGCATTCACGGGCGGCAACGCATTTGCGAACCTCGAGTCGATGACGCGCGCGAACATGGACTTCTTCGAGAAGTCGATGCGTGTCTTCGCGCCGTTCTCTGCTGGCACCGAGGCAGGCACACAGGACACGCAAAAGCCTCAAGCAGCCGCCGCGGCAAGTCCCAAGGCGGATGTGTCAGACGATCTCGAGGCGCTCCAGAAGCAGATGCAGGACATGCAGGAGCAGATCAAACGCCTGACCAAGGACAAGGACTGATCAACGCTGGCCTGGCGCCGCGTGCCTTCGACCCTATGCCTGCGCCGCGATCAGCGGCATCGGCTTTTCCGTCGGGCTCAAGCGCAGGCTGGGTGATCCGAAGAAGAAGCCCTGAAAGTACTCGACGCCAAGATCCGACAGACACCGTGCCTCTGCCGGGGTTTGAACGGCCTCCGCGACCGTCATCATATCGAAGCGCTGCGCGATCGACACGAGCGTGCTGACCAGAAACGCATCGTCCGGAGAGGCCTCGATATCGCGAATGAACCGGCCATCGATCTTGAGGATGTCGAAGCGCAGATCCCGAAGGTGCCGCAGCGACGTGTGACCTGCACCGAAATCGTCGAGCGCGAAGGACACGCCGTACCCGCGCAGATAGTCCATGAAAGCCCGGGTCCGATCCGTCTCGAGCATCGCCGCTGATTCGGTCACTTCAACGATCAGTCGCTCACCGAGATCGGGTTCCATGCCGACCTCGTGCTCGAACAGTTCCATCCAGGCGCGATCCTGCATCGTCTGCGGGAAAATGTTGATCGAGAGCCGAGCCGTCGGATGTTCGCGCATCGTCTGCAGCGTAAGTGCAAGAACCCGCCGGTCGATGACGGTCGCCATCCCCAGGCGTTCTATCGCCGGCATGAATTTCCCCGCGGTCAGCAACACCCCGTTCTTTTGCCGGATGCGAACAAGGCATTCGTGGAAGCTGATGGTGTTGCCGCCTTCGGCCCGCACCACGGGTTGATGCACAACCACAAGATCGTTCGAGTGCAGCGCGTGCGACGTTGCGAGCGAGGCCGACATAAGCTCGCGCCGGTATTGAAGCAGCGCCCATTCGTCCGCGGCCCATTCGACCGCGCCGACCCCGCGCAGCATCGCCATGTGCAGCGTGTGCAGCGCCACCGTTTTCAGATTGTCGACATCGTCACGTCCGGTCCGCTCAGCGCAAGCGCATCCGGCGGAAATCGTCACCGCGACAGGTCCAAAAAGCGTTTCAACCGGTTTGGCGGCGGCGTTGCGCTGAAGTTCGGCGACCAGTGCAGTGACCCGGTTGCCGCGTGCGCGTTTGATCGTGATCAGAAATCTTGCCCGACTGGTGATCACAAGGTTCGAGCCATCCGGCAAAAGCGGACGGATCATCTCCTCCATCGTCGAGACAATCTCGGCACCCAACCTCTCGCCGAAAAGCTCTTCGAGCGTGGCGAGATTGTCGATGCCGAGCGCGACCACATGGTCCGCTTGGTCAGCAATTTCCGTTTCGCGGTGTTGCGGGGTGCCCATGCGGTCAGTCCTCACCGGGAGAGGGACGTTAAATCGTTCGATGGACACTTGCTGCGTCAGCCTCAACATCAGGTTAAGATCGCCGAACTGGAGGAGCGCATGGCCGAGCGACAACGCTGCGACTGGTGCGGGCACGATCCGCTCTATGTTGATTATCATGATACCGAGTGGGGCAGGCCCGACACCGACAGCCGGACCCTGTTCGAGAAGCTGATCCTGGATGGTTTCCAGGCGGGGCTGGCCTGGATCACGATCCTGCGCAAGCGGCCCGCCTTCCGGGCAGGCTTCGATGAGTTCGATCCCGAAAAGATTGCGCGCTATGGAGAGGCCGAGATCTCGCGGCTGCTCGCGGATGCCGGGATCGTACGCCATCGCGGCAAGATCGAGGCGACCATCGGCAACGCGAAGGCCTATCTGGCGATTGAAGAGCGCGAGGGCTTCAACCGGTTCCTCTGGCAATTCTACGACTTCAAGCCGTTGCAGAACCGCTGGGAGTCGATGGCTGACGTCCCGGCGGAGACACCGGTCAGCAAAGAGATATCCAAGGCCCTGAAGTCCGAGGGGTTCAAGTTCTGCGGGCCGACGATCGTCTATGCGTTCTCACAAGCGTGCGGATTGGTGAACGACCATGTCGAGGGCTGTCCACAACAGGCTGAGTGCGCGGCGGACGCTGATCGCGTGGTTTTCTGACCCCGTGCCGGGGCCGCCGATGCTCCCCGACAAGATCTGACATGCGTGACCGTCGGCGCGGCCCACCCACCCGCATCGGCGGCTCCGGCGAAAGCTCATCGATAGCTGAGCCAGCCTGCGCGGGCGGCACCAGAGGCGACGGTCTCGGCAAAGTGGCGCGCCACCGCGACGGCATCGAATTCGTGCGCGCTTCCGGCCGCGAAGATCTGTGTTTCTGCCGGGGCCGCGCATGGGGTGACCGATCGCGCCCGCCCCGCCACGTCGACCTCGTAGCTGCTGTCGCGTCCCAGCAACCTGCCCTTCAGGCGCGTGGTGCCGTCGGGGCGATCGATCAGAAACCGTTCCGCGAGGTCTTGCGTGAACGTCGCGGCACCTGCGTAGGACCAGTGCCGCATCCCTGCCGCCGCTGGCAGAACACGATGTCGCGGCGTACCAGGCTGGAGCGCCTCTGCATCGATCTTTCCAAAGGATGCTGCGATCACTGGCGCCTCCGTCAGGGTGGCAACGACGCGACGCGCTTCTGAGACATCGACCAGGTCGCCCCGGGTCACGACCACGAGGTCTGCGGCGCGCAGGGCTGATCGGTGAGCTTCGGTCGCTGGTGGCCCGGTCACGCCATCAATCACAGCCACGATCGACGCGGCCGGACCCGACCAATCGGACCCGTAGGCACAGTGTTCCAGCACCACGTTCGTGTCGTCTTGCGCTTCCGGTGCAGCGCGACACCCGTGGCGTTTCAGCTTTCCCGTATCGATGCTCACGGACTCTGCCAAACCGCCTGGCGTCCCACCCACCGGCCAGTCCAACACCTTGCCGAGATGCGCGGCGAGTGTTGTCTTGCCCGCCCCGGGCGCGCCGGTGATGATGATGGGTCCGGTCATGGCGATCCTTCCGCGCCGATGTGCTAGCCGGGTTTCACCACGGCGCGCAAGCGGTTGACCGACCTGTCAGGATGGGTCTGAATAGCGCCAAACCACGCGGGAGACCCTATGGCGACCGATCCGATGCAGGCCGAGATCCGTCTGCCCAGCAGCGACATCGCAGCGGACTTGTCCTTCTTCACGAAGACACTGGGCTTTCGGCTGGACCAGATTTTCCCGGCGGACGACCCATCGGTTGCCGTGATCTCCGGACACGGATTGCGGTGCCGTCTGCAACGGGGGGCTGTTGAAGCGCCTGGA
The DNA here is from genome assembly GCA_038534135.1 of Pseudomonadota bacterium. Taxonomy (GTDB): domain Bacteria; phylum Pseudomonadota; class Alphaproteobacteria; order Rhodobacterales; family Rhodobacteraceae; genus Thermohalobaculum. The sequence continues at coordinate 20,225 of JBCAXJ010000041.1, forward strand.
ACCATCCGCATTCTGTCGGAGGATCCGGTCGGCGTGGCTGACGGCGCGTTGGAGCTGCACGCCCCGAGTGGCACACGGGTCGAGATCGCACGCTTGAACCCGGCAATGGAGATCCCCGCGACGCAGCATGCGTTCGGCGTGCGCCGTCTGGCGGACGAGGCGCCATGGGTGATTGGCCGTGCGGGCATGCAGTATCGCGACCTGATCCCGGACCGGCTGGGCGGCTCGATCATCGCCAGCCACATCCGCATACCCGATGGCGGCCCTGTGCCCGACATGGTGCACTACCACACCATCGGGTTCCAGCTGATCTTCTGTTATCGCGGCTGGGTCGATCTGGTCTACGAGGATCAGGGGCAACCCTTCCGCCTGAACGCGGGCGATTGCGTGATCCAGCCGCCCGAGATCCGGCACAGGGTGCTCTATGCCTCGGACGAGATCGAGGTGATCGAGATCGGTGTGCCTGCCGAGCATGTCACCACGATCGACCACGAGATGGAGCTGCCGACGCCGCATCACCGGCCCGATCGCGACTTTGGCGGTCAGGTTTTCTGCCTGCACCGCGTTGCCGAGGCACCTTGGGTGCCGTGGCGCGTCCCCGGCTTCACGCATCGTGAAACCGGGATCACTGCCGCCACACGAGGAACCGCGGGTGTGCAGGTCATCCGCGCCAAGACGATGGAAAGCCCGCGTTTCACGAACGATGCGGACATCTTGTTCAGCTTCGTGATGGAGGGTCGGATGACCCTGACCGCCGACGGCCATGATCCACAAGTGCTGGTGCCGGGCGATGCCTTTGTCGTGCCGCCGGGGATGGCCGTGCAGTTCACAGAATGCTCGGATGATCTGGAACTGCTCGAGGTCGCACTCCCCGGTGCTGTGACCTCCGAGATCCAGGCATGATTCTCGACAACCCGCTCTACGAACCGCTGCTTGGCGATGCCGAGATTGCTGCGTTCTTCAAGCCCGAGGCCGAGATCGCCGCGATGACCCGTGTCGAACGCGCCTTGGCGCGTGCGCAGGCACAGGTCGGGCTGGTGCCCAAGGATGCGGCGCGGGCAATCGATGAAGGCCTGCGGGATGTCTCGATCCCGGCAGAAGATCTCGCGCCGGGCACAGCGACGGCCGGTGTGCCGGTGCCGGCGCTGGTGGCGGCTTTAAGGGCGCGTCTGCCCCAGGACGCTGCCCACTGGGTGCACTGGGGCGCCACCACGCAAGACATCATGGATTGTGGATTGCTCTTGCGCCTGCGCGACGGGTTTCAGGTTCTGTCCGCGCGGCTCGACGGGCTGATCGCCATATTGGCCGACCTCGCCGAAGCCCACGCGACCACTCAGATGGCCGGACGCACCCGGACCCAGATTGCGACGCCGATCAGCTTCGGTCTTCGCGCGGCATACTGGTTGCAGGGTCTGCTGGATCAGCGCGACCGCCTGCAAGCTGTTCGATCGGCGTGCATGCGCGTGCAGTTCGGAGGTGCCTCTGGCGCGAACTCGGCGGTTGCGCCGCATGGCCCGGCGATCATCGACGCCCTGGCGCGGGAACTCGATCTTGAAGCCGCACCGCCATGGCACACGAACCGTGCCTTCGCGGCGGATGTGACCGGCTGGTGCGCCAGCACCGTAGGCGCCGCCGCGCGGATTGCGGGCGACGTGCTGCTGCTCGCCCGGCGCGAGATCGCCGAGGTGCGGCTTGCGGGTGGGGGTGGATCATCGACCATGCCGAACAAGGCCAACCCCGTCAGTGCTGAGGTGACGGTCGCGCTCGGGCGCTACGCGACGACACTGACCACGCCTGCGGCACTGGCGATGCATCACCACGAGGATCGCGACTCCACCGCGTGGGTGCTGGAGTGGCTGGTCATTCCGCAGGCCATGATCTGTGCGGGCGCGAGCCTGCGGTCCCTCAGCGCCACGCTCGACGCCCTGACACCGGATGCGGCGGCCATGCAACGCACACTGGAACTGGATGGCGGTGCTGCCCTGGCCGAGGCGGCAAGCTTCGCCCTCGCCAGCGACATGCCCCGGGCCGAGGCGCAATCCTTGGTCAAATCCGCCGCGAAACAAGCCCGCGAGGACGGGCGCAGTTTGGTCGAGATCCTGTCCGAGCAAAGCGGCCGCGCCGATCTGGCCGATCGGGTCGCCGACCTGGCGGCGCAGGGAACAGGCCGCGAGATTGTCGAACAGATCGTCAAACGGGCCCGGTCCGGTACCTGACCCGGGAGAGCATGGTTCCTCCCCTGGTCCTGCGGTGTCCCGTGCGCGGTGCAGCATGACATGCTGCTCCGCAGACACGGGACCGCTGCGATGCGCTCAAGGCGCACATGCGGCCGCGTTATCCGGTTAATGGAAAATTACGTGACAAAAGTCATGCGGGGTTTCACGCGAGACTTCACGTCGATGTTCTCGCTTCAGACCTGCCCTGCGATCGTCAGGCCGGCGCGGCGGCAAGCACCTCGATCTCGACCTTGAATTCGGGCCGCGTGAACCCCGCCACCATCATCAGGGTCGAGGCCGGCGGCGGGTCCAGCCCTTTGATCCAGGCATCACGGGCCGCCATGTAGCCCGCCATGTGCGCCCGGTCGGTCACGTAGGCATTGATCCGGACAACATGGGCGCGGGTCATCCGCGCCTCGGCCAGGATGGCATCGATATTGCCAAAACAGATCTCGGCCTGCGCGCGCGGATCTTCCGGTGCTCGGTCGGCCACGTCGACGCCCAATTGACCGGACAGCACAGCCATACGGTACCCGGGCGGTACCTCGATGCCGTGGGAATAATTGGCAAACGGGGGACGGATGCCATCGGGTGTGAGGGCTTTGAACATCTGGAATCTCTGGCGTTGGTGGCGAGGTTTCGAACGTATCGTGTCCCCTTGAACACTGGTCCGCAAGTGCCGATCCGATAGTCATTTGACGCGTGTCGCGCGCTCGTTTGCTCCAATTCAGGGCAAATGCGCAAAAAATTTGCTGGAGCGCACTCTGACACTTTGCCTTGGCGCCGTGGTGCGCTTCATCTTCGGTCTGATCGAATCACAAGGAGTCCGCCATGATCTCTTTCACGAAGACCTGTGCAGGCGCCGCGCTGGCGGCCGCCCTGACCGCCTCCACCGCCTTTGCCGCCGAGAAAGTTGCCTTTGGAACCAACTGGCTGGCCCAGGCCGAGCATGGCGGTTTCTACCAGTCCGTCGCCGATGGCACCTACGCGGCCTGCGGCCTGGACGTGACCATTGTTCCCGGCGGACCGCAGGTGAACAACCGCGCACTGATGCTCGCCGGCAAGATCGATTTCCACATGGGCGGCGACATGCTGGGCGCCTTCAATGCCGTGAAGGAAGGCATCCCGGTCGTCTCTGTTGCCGCGATCTTCCAGAAGCACCCCCAGGTCATTCTGGCCCACCCGGGCGAGGCGGACAGCTGGGAAGACCTGAAGAACCTGACGCTGCTGATCGGCGACAACGGCTTCCAGACGTTCTACCAGTGGATGATCGCCGAGTACGGCTTTACGGCCGATCAACGGCGCCCCTACACGTTCAATCCGGCACCGTTCCTGGCGGACAGTAAGCTGGGCATGCAGGGTTATCTGTCGTCCGAACCGTTCCTGGTGCAGAAAGAGGGCGGCTTCACGCCGAATGTCTTCCTGATCGCCGACGCGGGCTACTCGACCTACGCGACCACCATCGAGACGATGGCCGACACGATCAAGGATCGCCCCGAAGCCGTGAAGTGCTTCGTCGAAGGCTCGATCAAGGGTTGGTACACGTATCTCTACGGTGACAACGCGGCGGCGAACGCACTGATCAAGGGCGACAATCCCGAAATGTCAGACGACAAGATCGCATACGCCATCGAAAAGATGCTCGATAATGGCATCGTCGACAGCGGAGACGCGGAGACGAAAGGCATCGGTGTGATCACCGAGCAGAAGGTCGGAGATTTTTACGACAAGATGGTTGCCGCGGGGATCATCGATGCGGGCCTCGACTGGAAGGCCGCGTTTGATGCCTCGTTCGCCGGCCAGGGTGTCGGTCTGGACCTCAAGAAGTAAACACGCTAACGGCACGGGGTGGGTAGCCCCCATCCCAATCCATCTTCGGAACCCGCCCATGACCGTCCAGCTCCCGATCGGAGAGCGTCCAGAGCTGTTGAGAATGAGCCGTGTCGGCAAAACCTTCGGCGGCGGCGTCGTCGCGCTCAAGGACATGGATCTCAAAGTCGGTCAGGGCGACTTTATCTCGCTGCTGGGACCATCTGGCTGCGGCAAGTCCACCGCATTGCGCCTGATCTCGGGCCTCATGACGGCAACTGCAGGGGCCGTGCGCTGGAAGGGCGATCACGACACCGGGGATCTGGGCGTGGTGTTCCAGGAACCAACTCTGATGCCCTGGGCAACCGTCGCACAGAATGTCTGGCTGCCGATGCGTCTGCGCGGTCAGGCATTTGCATCGGTCGCCGACGATATCACGCGCACGCTGGGACTGGTGGGTCTGGACGGTTTTGCCGATGCCTATCCGCGCGAGCTGTCGGGCGGCATGAAGATGCGGGTCTCGATTGCACGGGCACTGGTCACGAAGCCCCGGCTGATCCTGATGGACGAGCCCTTCGCAGCCCTCGACGAGATCACGCGTTTCAAGCTGAACAATGATCTTCTGGCAATGAAGGCGCAGATCGGCTGCACCGTGATCTTCGTGACCCACTCGGTGTTCGAAAGCGTCTTTCTGTCGGATCGCATCGTCGTTATGGCCGCAAGACCGGGGCGGGTGATCCGCGAATTGCAGGTCGATCAACCCTATCCGCGTGATGAGGCCTTCCGCACCTCGGCCGAGTACGCAGCCTATTGCCGCGAAACCTCCGATGCTCTTCACGTTGCGATGGGAGAGGCAGCATGACCGACGTGATCGATACTCCTGTCACGGTTCCGGCCGAGATCGACGACGACGAACGCGCGCGGCTGAACCGGGCGCGGTTCGAGCGCTGGGGCAGTTGGGCGCTGCCCCTGATCGTCATGGCTCTGATGGTGTTCCTGTGGGACCGGATCGTCGTCTGGTACGACATCAAGCATTACATCCTGCCGGGGCCCGGCCGCGTGTTGAACAGCCTGATCGAAGGGCAGGCCGTGTTCTTCGACGCCTGGGTTCTGACCCTTGCCGTGACCGCCGCGGCACTGGCGTTGGCCGTGATCTTCGGGGTCGGCCTGGCTGTGTTGTTCACGCAATCCCGGCTGATTGAGATGTCGCTTTACCCCTATGCGGTGATCTTGCAGGTCACGCCGGTCGTCTCGATCGCGCCGCTGATCTTCATCTATGTCGACTCCAAGGTCGCTGGCCTGCTGATCTGCGCGTGGATCGTCGCTTTCTTCCCGGTGCTGTCGAACACGACGCTGGGTCTAAATTCGGCCGATCACAACTTGCGAGACCTGTTCCGGATCTACGGCGCGACGCGCTGGCAGCGGCTGCGCTATCTGCAACTTCCATCCGCGTTGCCCTATTTCCTGGGAGGGCTTCGGATCGCCGGAGGCTTGTCCTTGATCGGTGCCGTCGTGGCCGAACTGGTCGCAGGGTCCGGCGGGATCGGCGTCGGTCTGGCGGGCCTGATACAGGAGGCCGGATATCGCTTGAACATCGCGCGCATGTTCGCCGCCCTGATCCTGATCGCCGCCACGGGCATCGCGATCTTCGCGCTTTTGTCCTTTGTCTCACATCTCTTGCTGCGAAAGTGGCATGAGAGCGCCGTCAAGCGAGAGGGATAATGGATTTCCGCACACTTCCAAACGGACCGCTGACGCTTGCGAACCTGACCGCTCCCGGGTGTCTTGTTGGCTCGACGGCCGAGGCGGCTCGGATCGATCTGGGCATTGCCGACGGAAGGCTGACGGAACCCGGCATTGGTGAGACCATCGATATGGCTGGCGCGATGGTCTTTCCAACATTCGTCGACATGCACACGCATCTCGACAAGGGGCACATCTGGGGCCGTGCGCCGAATCCCGATGGCACCTTCATGGGCGCACTCAGCAGTGTCGGCGAAGATCGCGCTGCTCGGTGGTCAGCCGATGATGTCCGCCGCCGCATCGATTTCACGCTGCGATCCGCTTATGTCCACGGGACGGGTGCCATCCGCACGCATATCGACTCGATCCCCCCGCAACAGGACATCTCTTGGCCGGTCTTTCGCGAGATCCGAACTGAGTGGGCGGGTCGGATCGACCTTCAGGCGGTGTGCCTTGTCGGCATCGACCGGGTTGGCGACACACCCGAGTTTACGAAGATCGCCGATATTGTTGCGCAATCTCAGGGCGTCCTTGGGGCCGTGACCTACCCGGACCCCGAGCTTGAAGACAAGCTGCGGCTGTTCTTCCGCATGGCCGAAGCGCGCGGTCTGGACGCTGATTTCCACGTGGATGAAACGCTGGAGTCCTCGGTCGCGACCTTGCGCGTGATCGCCAAAATCGTTCTGGAGACCGGCTTCCAGGCACCGGTGACGGTCGGCCATTGCTGCTCGCTCTCGACACAGCCCGAGGCCGAGGCCTTGAAGACTTTGGATCTGGTTGCCCAGGCGGGGATCAATGTGGTGTCTCTGCCGCTTTGCAATCTTTATCTTCAAGACCGCCACGCCGCACGGACCCCGCGCTATCGCGGCGTGACCCTGGTGCACGAGATGAAGACACGCGGGATCAACGTCTCTTTCGCCTCGGACAACACCCGCGATCCATTCTATGCCTTCGGTGACCTGGATATGCTGGAAGTGATGCGCGAAGCGACGCGGATCGCTCATCTCGACCACTCAGATGCTGACTGGGTCAACGCCTTCCTCACCAATCCAGCGAAAGCCTCGGGCTTCCAACTGCCATACCTCGCGCCCGGCGCGCCCGCCGATCTGGTGATCTGCAAGGCCCGGAATTTCAACGAACTGATGTCCCGCCCGCAATCCGACCGCATCGTCCTGCGCGGTGGTGAACAGATCGACCGTACCCTTCCCGATTACTCGGAACTCGATGATCTGATGGAGCCCGCATGACACCCAACGTCGCCGCCGCGAAGCAAGCCCTGAGCCATCTCGACATCGAACAGAACGACACGCTGATCCGGAACAAGAGCCGCGATTTCTTCTGGTACTCGCCCGTCCTGAAAGACCGTCTGGATCACGTGACCGCCGATTTTGTCGTCGCACCGCGCTCTGAGGCCGAGATCATCGAGGTCCTGAGAACCTGCTACGCCCATGACTGCCCGGTCACCACGCGCGGCGCGGGCACGGGGAATTATGGACAGGCCATGCCGCTTGCGGGCGGCTGCGTCATGCACCTGCGCCACATGGATAAAGTGCGCGAGATCCATCCCGGCCGCGTCGTGTCGGAACCTGGTGTCCTGCTGAAGGATCTGGATGCGGCCTGCAAGGAGCATTCGGGCCAGGAAATCCGCATGTTCTCGTCGACCTGGGCGACCGCGACGATTGGTGGATTTATCGCGGGCGGTTCAGGCGGTGTCGGCTCGGTCACCTGGGGGTCATTGCGGGATCTTGGCAACATCATCCGTCTGCGGGTCGTGACCATGGAGGAAGAGCCGCGCGTGCTCGATTTCCGGGGCGAGGAACTGGCCCGCGTCAGCCACGCATACGGTACGAACGGGATCATCACCGAGATCGAGATGCCGCTGGCGCCCGCCTATGACTGGGTCGAGATGTTCGTGGCCTTCGACGATTTCGGCGAGGCGATGCAGTACTCGCTCGATCTGGCGAACGAGGACGGCATCCTGATCAAGCTGATCACGCCTTTTGAGGCGCCTATCGCGCACGACTACTTCCAGCGCGTCAAGCCGCACGTCACGCCCGAAACCCACGTGATCGCCCTGATGGTCGCGCCGCACTCGATGGACGGGTTCGACACGTTCACCGCGCGGCGAACAGGCGCGAAAGTGATCTATCAATCCACCGATAACGATTGGGTGCGCGGGCCGGGGCCGATTTTCGAATATGGCTGGAACCACACGACCCTGCGCGCGCTGAAGGTTGACCCGTCGATCACCTATCTTCAGGTGCGCTATGGCCATCCCGATCCGATCGCCAAGGTGCAATCGATCCGCGAGGCTTTCGGCGGCGAAGTGCTGCAACATCTCGAAGTCTTCCGCGAGCACGGCACAACCCTGTTCAGCGGCCTGCCGATCGTGAAGTTCACCACCGAGGAGCGGCTCGACGAGATCGTGCGCATCCACGAAGAGCTTGGCTGCATGGTCTTCAACCCGCACCGCTACACGCTGGAGGAAGGTGGGCGCCAGACCGTCGATGACCGGCAGTTGGCGTTCAAGCGCGAGGCTGACCCAAAGGGTCTGCTCAACCCCGGCAAGATGATCGCCTGGGACGACCCGGATTGGGGCTTCGAGCGGATGTACGCCTACCCAAAGCTTCAAGCCGCCGAATAGGAGCGTCCCATGCCGCGCGCGCTGGTTCTGTTTGCGCATCCCTGTGAGGAGAGTTTTTCGGCGGCCCTTCACACCCGCGTGGTCGACGAGCTATCGCAAAACTGGGAGGTGGACGATTGTGACCTCAACGCCGAGGATTTCAATCCAATCCTGACCGCTGAAGAGCGGCGCGCATACCATGACGAGCCCGGGAACATCGAGCCAGTGCGCGACTACGTCGAACGCCTGCGCGCGGCCACGGCGCTTGTCCTGGTCTTTCCGGTCTGGAATTTTGGGTATCCTGCCGTGCTGAAAGGGTTCTTCGATCGTGTCTTCTTACCTGGCGTGTCGTTCAACATCGCCGATCACAAAGTGCAACCGAACCTGCAGAACATTCGCCGTCTTGCTGCGGTGACGACATATGGCGGGGCGCGTCAGCGCGCGTTCCTGGCCGGAGATCCGCCGCGCAAGATCGTCACACGCCACCTGCGATACGTTTGTCATGCTCACGCCAAGATGCGCTACCTGGCGCTCTATGGCATGAACAACGCCACGGATGCGAAGCGAGGTGCATTCCTTGAACGCGTCGGGTCGGAAATGGCAGCGCTCTGATGCGCGTCCTTGTCGTCTATTGCCATCCCAATCCCAAAAGCTTCAACGCGGCCATTCGCGATCTGGTGGTCGAACGCGCCAAGGCGGCGGGCGCCGAGGTCCAGGTGCTGGATCTGTATGCAGAGGGTTTCGATCCGCTGCTGTCGCTGGCGGAGTTCGAGATCTATGAGACGGTTCCCGATAACACCTCGCCCGTTGCCCGGCATGTCGAAGCGATCCGCTGGTGCGACACCCTGATATTCGTTTATCCGACCTGGTGGTATGCGCATCCTGCCATGCTGAAGGGTTGGCTCGACCGTGTGCTGTTGCCAGGTGTTGCCTTTGAGATGCCGGATGGCGGCGATATTCGCCCGACACTGACCCACATCACGCGGCTGGGCGTCTTCACCACGTGCGGGGCGTCGTGGTGGTTGACGCGGTTCGTCGGCTTTCCGGGGCGCAGGGTCATCCTGCGCGGCATCCGCATCTTGTGTGCCAAGCGTTGCCGGACGGCGTTCCTTGCGCACTACCTGATGGATGCCTCGACGCCCAAAACGAGAGACAAGCACTTGAGGCGGGTTCACAGTACGATGGACAGACTGATGGCAGGGAGTTTGCGATGATTCCGGTGCTCGACTGGCAGGATTTCGCGACGGGGCGTGACCCGGAGGCTTTTGTGGCGTCCCTCGGACAAGCCTTTCGCGGCTCGGGCTTCATGATGTTGACGGGTCACGGGATCGACGCCGGCCTGATTGACAGGACCTTCGCTGCCGCCGATGAATTCTTTGCGCTGCCAAAGGCCGAGAAAGAAGCGTTGGATATTCGTCAGAACCCGCACAATCGCGGGTGGGCCGCGTTGGGGACCGAGAATCTGGATGATACCTCGGACCAGACGGACCAGAAAGAAGCGTTCAACATCGGTCTGGATCTGGCACCGGACGACCCGCGTGTGCTTTCAGGCGAGCCCTTCCGGGGTGTCAATGTCTGGCCCGCCGGGCAGTCGGCCTTCCGGGAAACGGTTCTGGACTACTTTGATGCCGTCCTCGATCTGGGGCGTGGCCTGCACCGTGCGATCGCCCTGGATCTGGGCCTGTCGTCCGAACATTTCCAGCCTTCGCTTTCAGCTCCGATGGCGACGCTTCGGCTGTTGCATTACCCGCCGGGAGATGGCGCGGGGATCGGCGCAGGGGCACATACGGACTATGGCTCGATCACGCTTTTGATGACGGACGCCGAGGCTGGCCTGCAAGTTCGTCCGCGGGGCGGCTACTGGACCGATGTGCCGCATGTTCCCGGTGCCTTCGTGGTCAACATCGGTGACTGCCTGATGCGCTGGACCAACGACATCTATGTCTCGACCCCGCATCGCGTGCGTGCGCCAAAGCGACAGCGCCGCTCGATCGCGTTTTTCATGGACCCGAACCCGGATGCCGTGATCTCGGCGTTGCCCGGCACGGGGGACGCGAAATACGCACCGGTCACTGGAGCGGATTACTTGCGCAGTCGGTTGGACGCGACCTATGTGCCGGAGACCGCGAGATGACAAGACGCCTAGACTGGGCCGATCACCGTACGACCGAGTATGTCGACATCGATCCGATGAAGACCATCGCGGTCCTGCCGACGGCAGCCATCGAACAGCATGGTCCGCATCTGCCGGTCGGTGTTGATGCGATGATAAACGCCGGGATGTTGGGCGTGCTGCGGGCTCGCTGCCCCGAGGATCTGGACATCCGCATTCTGCCGATCCAGGCGGTCGGCAAGTCGAACGAACATCTGCATGCGCCGGGCACGCTGACGCTGACCGCCGAGACCGCGCTGAAGGCCTGGGTCGAGATCGGACTATCGGTCCGCCGTGCGGGGGTTCGCAAGATCGTCATCGTCAATTCGCATGGCGGCAATCTCGATCTGATCTCGATCCTGTCGCGCGAGTTGCGCGTTCAGGCGGGCATGTTCGCGGTGAAGTGCCAGTGGGGGGCCTTTGGCCATCCGGCAGGGATGTACTCCGCGTTCGAGCGGAACTTTGGCATCCACGGTGGGGACGTCGAAACCTCGTTGATGTTGGCCTTCCGGCCCGAGACGGTGGACATGTCCCACGCGAAGCAGTTCCGGTCCACGGCCGAGACGTCGGCGATCTCTCCGATCGGGCCGATCTCATACGGATGGGTTGCGTCCGATCTCAACGGTGACGGGACGGTCGGAGACGCATCGCTCGCCACGGCAGACAAGGGCCACGCGACGGCGGAACATCAGGTTGCCGGTTTCATCGACTTGCTGCGTGAAGTCGTAGCGCAAAGCCTGGACGGTTTCGAGCCAACGTCGAAGACCCTCCCTTAGATCTACGAGAAGGCCGAGAAAACGAAAGGCCGGGAATTCCCGGCCTTTTGTTGTTGTGGCAGCTTAGTTCGGCTGAGGTTCCATGTCTGGATCGGGCTCGGAGTCACCACGGCGCGGCTTGCCCGCCTTGGGAATTGCCGAGTGCCCACCGCTCGACGACGTCGTCTGAGTGTCGTCGTCATCGTCACGGTCAAGCGGCTCACCCGCGATAATCTTGCGCAGATCGTCATTCGTGAGCGTCTCGTACTCCAGAAGCCCTTGCGCGATCCGCTCAAACTCCTCGTTCTTATCGAGCAGCATGTTCTTCGCGGTATCGTACGCCTCGTCGATCATACGTTTGACTTCTTCGTCGATGGTCTTCTGCATCGCGCCGGAAATCCGCGTGGTGCCTGCCGAATAGGCGCCCAGGAAACTGTCCTGCTGGTTTGCGTAATCGATGTTGCCGACCACATCCGACATCCCGAACTGCGTGACCATTGCGCGCGCAATGCGGCTGACCTGCTGAATATCCGAGGTGGCCCCGGACGTAACGTTCTCGGCCCCGTATTTGATTTCTTCGGCCGCCTTGCCCGCCATCGCCATGGCAAGCTGTGAAGTGTACTTGGTCCTCGTGACCGAGTGGGTGTCGTGTTCGGGCACTGGCATCACGAGGCCCAGCGCACGTCCGCGCGGGATGATTGTCGCTTTGTAGATCGGGTCGTGCTGCGGCATGTACCAGCCGACCAGCGCGTGACCTGCTTCGTGATAAGCGGTCATTTCCTTCTCTTCCGGACGCATGACCATCGAGCGGCGTTCGGCGCCCATCATCACCTTGTCCTTTGCGAACTCGAAGTCGTCCATCGTAACAAGACGCTTTTCGGCCCGCGCCGCAGCCAATGCGGCCTCGTTCACTAGGTTGGCGAGGTCTGCGCCCGAAAAGCCCGGCGTCGACCGTGCGATGTCACGCAGGTTGACATTCGGCGCCAGCGGCACCTTGCGTGCGTGTACTTGCAGGATCTTCTCCCGTCCCTTGATGTCTGGGTTGTTCACGGTGACCTGACGGTCAAAACGACCAGGGCGCAGCAGTGCCGGGTCGAGGACGTCCGGACGGTTGGTCGCGGCGATCAGGATGACGCCTTCGTTCGCCTCGAACCCATCCATCTCGACCAGAAGCTGGTTCAGCGTCTGCTCGCGTTCATCGTTACCGCCGCCATATCCGGCTCCACGGTGGCGACCGACGGCGTCAATCTCATCGATGAACACGATACAAGGCGCGTTCTTCTTCGCCTGCTCGAACATGTCGCGCACACGCGATGCACCGACGCCGACGAACATTTCGACAAAGTCGGAACCCGAGATCGTGAAGAACGGCACGCCGGCCTCGCCCGCGATGGCCCGCGCCAGCAGCGTCTTACCGGTGCCCGGAGGTCCAACCAGCAAAGCGCCCTTGGGGATCTTACCACCCAGACGGCTATACTTCTGTGGATCCTTCAAGAACTCGACAATTTCCTCGAGCTCTTCCTTGGCCTCGTCGATCCCGGCAACGTCGTCAAACGTCACCTTGCCCTGACGTTCGGTCAGCAGCTTTGCCTTGGACTTGCCAAATCCCATGGCGCCGCGTCCTCCGCCCTGCATCCGATTGAGCATGAAGAACCAGAAGCCGAGCAGCAAAAGCATCGGCAACAGGTAGAAGCTGATCATCGAGAGGAAGCTGCGCTCCTGCGGTTCGGCCGTGAATGCCACACCGTGCTCGCGCAGATCGGAAATGATATCGGTACCGTAAGGCTGGACCGTCTGCAGGCGCTGTCCATCCGTCGTGATGACTTCGATGTTCTCGCCATCGATCGTGACACGCGAAACCTGGTCATTCTCAACTTTCTGGAGGAACTCCGAGAATGGGATAGTGCTGCTGCGTCCCGATCCGGACCCATCCTGCAACACGCTGAACAGCGTTACCATCAGAAGGATCAGGATGCCCCAAAAGACGAGGTTCTTTGCATTGCCCAAGGGTCAGGTCCTCTCGGTCATCGATTTCATTCGGCATCTACGCCAGACACCGTAACATAGGGATAAAGCATCAGGAGTTAAGGCCGGTGCGACAGGTTTAGCTTTCCGGTGCCCCGTCGTCCAGCGCCGTGCAAGGTTCGCGCCGGATGAGGATTTCGCTCGGGGTAAGATCGATCAGGCATCGGCCAAGGGTCGTCCGGGTGACCTCGATGCCCACCGTCTTTTCATACAGCGGTAGAAGCGCGCGAAATCGGGGCCGATAGACATGCCCACCAGTGCGGCGCAAAACATCGGCGAGCACGCGCATCGCGGTGTCGGAAACGGCTCGGCGCAAGGCTTCCCGGTTGATCACCACAGTACCGCCGTTTTCGCGGCAGGCCTGATCCGCCAACTCCTTTGCCGCGGTTGTCAGCACTTCACCCTGGCGCCGAAGCCTGTCTGCCGTCGCGGCCAGTCCTGGCACATCGATGCCGAGTGGTGTGAGAACCTCCAACGCATGACGGGCTTTCACACGATCAAAGCTTTGGTCCTCGTTGGTCGGATCTTCGGCCCACGCGATACCATGTGCAGTCAGCCATGATCTCAGATCCTGGCGCCGTAAGCTCAGCAGTGGACGCAAGAATTGAACATCGTCGACCTCGCGCACAGGTGCCATGCCGCTCAAGCCCTCGGCGCCCGAACCCCGCGCCAGGCGCATCAGAACTGTCTCGGCCTGATCATCCATCGTGTGACCAAGTAGAACAGCGCAGGCGGACTTTCCCTTGGCCCATGACGCCAGAACGCCGTACCGCGCGTCCCGCAAGCGCGCGCTGAGGTTCCCTGCTTCAGGCAAGGACGGCAGCGAGAGAAGATCGTGCGAGATGCCAAGGGTGACGCAATGGGAAGCCACCAGTTGCGCCTCGCCCCGTGCCTCGGCCCTCAGGCCATGATCAACCGTCGCCGCGACGATGTGATCGCAAAACCCGCTGGATGCTGCGAGGTCCAGCAGAGCCATGGAATCGCCACCCCCCGACACAGCCACGCCCAGGACGTTACACTGTCCCGGGATCAGGCGGCGCAGCGCAGCGCGAAACTCTTCGTCGATGGTCTGGGACGTGTGATCAACCACACGTCAATTGGTCGGCTTCGGCGCTGGCCTGTCCAACCTCTGCCGAATTCGGAAACTGCGCGCCGACTTCGCGCAATGTCAGGCAGGCCTCGTTCAACTGGCCCAATCTGCCCAGCGTCACGCCGAGTTTGTAGAGATTCTTGGATGCTTCCCGTCCCTGCCGGTCAAAGTTGTATCCGTTCAGGTAGCTGCGCGCCGCTTCCGCGTGCTGGCCCCGCACGAACTGGCTTTCCCCCAGCCAGTACCACGCGTCCGCAGTCAAAGGACTTCCCTGAAATTCGTTGAGGAACTGGCGCAAGCGATCTTCTGCTTGATCGAACCTGCCTTGTTCCACGTCCTGTGCCGCGCGATCCAGATCTCCTTGCTCCGACACCGAAACCCTGGGTTCGATGACTGCGCCGATTGAACCCTGGTTCGACGGTGCGCCGCCCAAAGGTTGTACCGCCCCATCGGTCGGGTTGCCTTCGAGCTCATTCAGACGAAACTCGATGTCTCCGAACCGGCGCGTGGCGTCCTGGGAAATCCGGGTCAACTGGTTCTGCATCTGCTCGACCTGAGCCGTGAGGCGCCGGATCTCGCCCTCAAGCTGGTTGAAACGGTCGCTCGATACTCCACCGCCACCGGTGCCGCCGCTTTGCGGTGTGTTGACAACCGATCCGACCTGTCCACCCAAGCGCGCCCGGATATCAGCCAGCTCTGCGTCGAGAACGTCCAATCGATAGCGCAGATCTTCCGGCGAGGATGAGCCGGTCCAGGTCTGGCTGTGAACGGTCGAAGTCTGCGCAAACATGGCAAGCACTGCGATGATCGCGAAAGGACGGAAAATCATATCGTACTCCAGATGCAGGTGACGCACCGGCGCAACCACGGTGGCCACGCCGGTCCATCATCAGCTGGACGGTGCGCCGGCGACGATGCTGACGCCGCGGCGGTTCTGGGACCAGCAGCTTTCGTCCGAGCACAAGGCTGCAGGTCGCTCCTTGCCGAAGGTCACGGCCCGCAAGGTGTTCGCGGCCACGCCCTGTCCGACGAGATAGCGGCGCACCGAATTGGCACGCCGAGCGCCGAGCGCCAGGTTGTATTGGCGGGTGCCGCGTTCGTCGGCATGGCCTTCGATGGTCAGTGTGCGGCCAGGATTGGCCGCGAGCCAACGGGCCTGGCGATCCAGCGTCGACCGGGCCTGAGCATCCAGGGTATGCTGATCGGTCGCGAAGAAGACACGGTCGCCCACGACCTGGTTGAAGTATTCAATCGTGTTCGGCGCCGGGCCGCCCGGCGATGCAGCCGGTGTGTTCGCGGTTTCAGCAGCCGGTGGCGGCGTGTCGTCCGAGCACGCGGCCATGGCGAAAGCGGCGAGCACCGCAAACAATGGAAGCAGTTTCATGATGAGGATCTCCTTGCCTGTCTCACATCGTGTCCCCCAAGCGGCCTCTGTCGCGCCACCCGAGTATCCCAACCCACCCTATCTCGCGCAAGAGCGGGTGCGGCACCTGATGTCACGATCTGTGACAATCCGTGCACACACCATCTCGTGATCGCACTCAATTCCTCAATGGCGACCATGCCGGGTCCGAGCCTGGGCCATTGGTTTTCACGCCGCGAAGGTTGATACCGGTAACATCGACGCTCATCACCTGTGCGGTCCCGCGCGCACCGGGGCTTTCACGGTAGAACATCAGCACCCGGCCGTTCGGCGAAAAGGTCGGACCTTCGTCCAGAAAGCTTGTCGTCAGAAGGCGTTCTTCCGAGCCATCGGGGCGCATGACCCCAATGTGGAAGCGCCCGCCCGTCATCTTGGTGAAGGCAACCAGATCTCCCTTTGGCGACCAGACCGGCGTACCGTACGACCCGCTGCCAAAGCTGATGCGGCGTCCCTCTCCGCCAGAGGCTGGCATGACGTAAAGCTGCGGGCGCCCGGACCGGTCACTTTCGAAGACAATCTGCGATCCATCCGGGCTGTACGAGGGAGATGTCTCGATCGCCGGGCTGCGCGTCAGACGGCGCTTGCGGCGGTTGGACAGGTTCATCGCATAAAGATCGGTGTTGCCATCCTGCGCGAGGCTCAAGATCACCTCGTTACCGGACGGAGAGAACTGAGGCGCGAATGTCATCCCCGGGAAAGTGCCCAACCGCTCGCGCTGGTTGGTGTTCAGGTTCATCAGATACACTTCCGGTGCACCGGTGTTGTAGGAGATATAGAGGATCTGCTGGTCGTTCGGCGCAAAGCGCGGCGACAGCACGAGACCCGATGCATCCGGCAGGGTCCGGAAATTCGCTCCGTCGTAGTCCATGATCGCAAGGCGCTTGCGGCGGTCGCCCTTCGGACCGCTTTCGGCAACGAAGACCACGCGACTGTCGAAATACGGCCCTTCGCCGGTCATCTGCGTGTAGGCTCCATCCGCGACCTTGTGGCCAACCCGGCGCCAGTCCGTGGGGTCTGCCAGGATCTGAAGACCGGTTAGCTGTTCTTCGGCTTCCGTATCGAAGACCCGGAACTGGACGACCAGACGCCCGTCGCTTGCCTGGGTCACCGTACCTGTGATCAGGGCTGCCGCATTGATCGCCCGCCAATCCGCGTATTGCGGGACGACGTCAAAATCCTCGATCTTGCCGATATGTGCCTCGCGCGGGATAATCCGGAAAAGGCCCGAGCTTTCCAGATCCGCCGCGACGATCTGGCTGATCTCGGTCCCGCGCTGGCCAAGTGCTTCGGAGGCGAGAAAATCAGCGATCGCAATGGGGATTGGCTGGAAATCCGGGTCGTCGATATCAATCAGGGGTTCGCCATCGATGTCCTGAGCCTGCGCGAAACCGGCGAATGGGGCGGTAAAGGAAATCGCAAGGGCGAGTGCGAGGATCTGGGCGAAGCGGTACATCATGATGAGAACCCGATCTTATCCGTTGAGAACCGGAAGTTCAGCACCTTCCAGCGGTCGTATTTTGCTGCGGGCAGGCGGCGAAACTCGCCCGCACTTGCAGCGCGCGAAATCGCACGACGGCCTGCATTGAACAAGGCTCTTTGCGAGGCATTGGTCCCACCAGCAGCCTGGCGCAGAGTGGGCTTGCCGACAATCTTGCCCTGCTTGTCCAGCTTCACGCGGACCGTCACGCGCAGAGAACGGTCCGAGCGATCGCCGTTGTAGGTGTAATACTTCTTGATCCCGATCCGCAGAGCATCGCGTTCACCGCGCGACAGCTTCGGCGCTCTGACCGCCGAACTGCCAGTTGGCTTGGCCGGCTTCTCGGTGGCATTCGGTTTGGCCTCGGCAGTCTGGCTCGCGCGCTTCTGTTGCTCGGTCCGCGAGGCTGCCAGCGCCGCCGCGGCCTTGTCGGCGGGTTTTGCGACGGGCAGCTTGGCGATCTGCGGGGCCGGGCCTTCCGGTGCTTCTTCCTCGACCGGATCGGTGTCCTTGGCCACCTCGGTCGGGGCTGCCTCGGGGTCGGGCTTGGGCGAGTCTTCCTGTTCCGGCCGAGCGGCCTCGGACGGCTCTTCTGGCTTCTGCTGCTCGGGCTCGGGTTCCGGTTCCGGCGGACGCGCGGGTTTCGACACCGGGGCGGACTCTCCGGTCGATGCCAGCGGCTGCAGCGGATCGGTGTTCGGCGTCGTCGAGTCTGTTTCGGGTGCCGGTTGATCCTCGGATTGTTCCGGTGTTGCCTCGGCGAGTGTCGCGGATTCGCGTTCAGGCTCTGGTTCGTTCAGATCGGGTTCGGGCTCCGGGTCTGGCGGACGATCCGGACGCTTGCTGGGCAATGGTGCGCTGATTGCAGAAACCGCGCGCTGGGGCTCGGTCGCATCCGGGCTTTCGGGTTCGGCTGCCTGCCGGTCGAGCGAATCTGGCGACGGGATCTCGGCAATCGAGGGCCGGGGCGCTTCCGTCGGGATCTCGGTCGGTGGAGGTGGCAGCGCGATCTCTGGCTTTGCCGGGGTGTCTTTCGGTGCGTCGGCCGCAGAAAGCGTCGGCGCGTCCGTGCTTGCGGTCTCGTCTTCGGACTGGTCCACGGCATCCGGTGCGCTCTGCTCATCGGCCGGTGGCGAAAGCTCTGCCGGTCCCTCGGACTGCACGAAGGGCGCCGTCGACAGTGCGGCATCGAACTCGGTTCCATCGACGAGCTCGATCTCGGCGATTGTCAGAGGCTCGGTCTCGGACGCCGAAAAAAAATCCACGCCCCAGATCGCGAACGCAACCAGCGCCAGATGGGCGGAACCTGATATGGTCGCGCCGGTCTTCATGCTATTGCGTGGCCTCGGTCGGTACATCGACGGCTTGATCGGTCACCAAACCGATCGACCGGAAACCACCTGCGTTCAAATCGCCCATGACTTGCATGACGATACCATAGTCTAACGTTCGGTCGGCGCGCAGGAAGATCTTCTTTGACTCGCGCTGTTCAGCGATTGCCGTCAGCTTTGGAAGCAACTCTGCCGGGACAACCGCCGTCTTTTGGATGAAGATCGCCCCCGTCGCATCAATATTGATCGTCAGCGGCTCTTCTTGTGCCTGCGGCAAGGGTTCGGCGCGGGTTTTGGGCAATTCCAGAGGGACGCCGACCGTCAACAAAGGTGCAGCGACCATAAAGATTATCAGCAGAACCAGCATGACGTCGACAAACGGCGTTACGTTGATCTCGGACATCGGCGCGCCGCCGCGCCTGCCACGTCCGCGTCGCGACCCACGTCCACCCGCATTTTGAACCGAGGCACCCATCACAAATCAGCCGAATTGTGCCGGTCGATTTGCCGCGCCAGGATCGTCGAAAACTCGTCGGCGAAGTTCTCCAGGCCACCGGTGATGCTGTCGGCTTCGGCCAGCAGCCGGTTATAGGCCATGACGGCCGGGATCGCTGCCAGAAGACCCAGGGCTGTCGCCAGCAGCGCCTCGGCAATGCCGGGCGCCACGACGGCAAGGTTCGTGTTTTGCTGAACGGCGATCGATTCAAACGAGTGCTTGATGCCCCAGACCGTCCCGAACAGACCGACAAACGGTGCTACCGATCCGACCGAGGCGAGGAAACCGAGCCGCTTGTTCACCTGTTCGCTCTCGCGCGCAATCGCCACGTTCATGGCTCTGTCGACCCGCTGCAAGGTGCCGGGGATAAGGCCCGCATCCGAAAACGAACGCCGCCATTCGGTCATCCCTGCCACGAAGACCCGCTCGATCGGTGTCCTCGTCGCGTTGGATACCCGTTCAAAAAGCTCGTCCAGCGGTTGGCCGGACCAGAAATTCTCTTCAAAGCGTCCCGCACCGCGTCTCAGCCGGGCATAGGCCAGCCATTTCTCAAGAATGATTGCCCAGGCCCAGAACGATGCTAGAACCAGCAGCGCCATCACGATCTTCACTGTGATCGTGGCGCGCATGAACATGGCCATGACCGAGAAGTCGGTCTCGACCACGGCATCGGGGATTGCCTGTTCGCCCAGTGCCGCCTGCGCCGCTATCAGCACGCCGGTTCCCAAACCCACCCAAGTACTCATCCATTATCCCGTTCTGTCCGCTCGATCCCGCGGGTCCGGCTGCATCTTGCAACTCTCTCACCCCGGGATGACGCCTTTATGCGCGATTATGGCCGGAAATGCGACCATTTCACTTTGACGCGTTAGATCGGGTTAACCTTGGTTACGATCAACCCTGCCCGTTGAGTTGCACGAGATTTGCACGCACATCCGGCGGAAAACCTGTCGGGCGACCGGCAAGCGTCATGCAGGCGACCGTGATTTTCGCCTCGATCAACCGGACGTCACCACGCCAGATCTCCTGATGCATCAGCGCTGACGCCCGCTTGACCTGTTCCGCCCCGGTCCGGACTTCCAGAACATCGTCAAAGCGTGCTGGCGCCAGGAACTCGACATTCGCACGCCGGACGACGAAGACGATGCCCTGATCCTTCAAGACGACCTGGTCGACACCCAGATCCCTCAGCGCCTCGGTCCGGCCCCGTTCGAGAAAGCGCAGGTAGTTTGCGTAGTAGACCACACCGCCAAAGTCGGTGTCCTCGTAGTAGACGCGAACCGGAAACCTATGCATCGCGGCTCTCGTGTTCCGGGGCGTCGGTTTCGGTGACGGTCAATCGTGCAGCAAGGCGCAAGGCGAAGGCTGGATCGTTTGACGTCTTCGGCAGAACCGGATCGTACGCGCAGCGCAGCAAGTCAGCATAAGCCGGTTTCAGCAAACACAAGCCATCGTCGGTGATCGCCAGCGGGCTCTCCTCCATGAACGCCGCATCCGACCACAGCAACAATCCCTGGAACGCCTGCCCGAGCGCCAAGGTCTGTGCCGAGACTTTCTGTAATTCCGTATCGTAGCGCAGCAGGGTTATGCACAAGCGGATCGCGCCATCGTTCTCGAACCCGAAGACCCGGTACTGGTTGGCTTCGTGCTCGGTCAGCGTCTCGAGCAGATCGTGCAGGTTCGGGATCAGCTTGATCAGATTTGGCGCCTCGAACAGTTCGCCCCAGTCGTTGACCAGAAAGACCAGGAAGTTTGCACCAAGCTCTGGGTCGATCTCCTCCACCGGCCATAGTGCAATCCGGGCAGCGGTGCGGATCCCGTCCTCGAAGATCTTGCATCCCTCGTCATTCGTCCCGACGATCACAGGCGCCAGCGCGCGACCCCAGCGGGCAAACCTGAAGGCGCCATCGCGGCGGGTGAACTGGCTTTCGACCCAAGCGGGATCTGACATCGCTGGCCTCGCTGACAATGCTCGAGACCAGCGTTACCGCCACAAGCCGCTAAGCAACAGGGCGCGCGCCGTCACAGGGCTCAGGCTTCCAGCCGTGCAGCCTCCCACGCCATCATTGCGCGCTTGATCGGCAGGCCCCAGTGATAACCGCCAAGGCCGCCGTCCCGGCGCATGGCGCGATGGCATGGGATCAGCCACGAGATCGGGTTACGCCCGACGGCAGTGCCGACAGCACGGACCGCGCGCGGATTGCCGACATGCTTCGCGATTTCGGAATAGGTCGTGACATGGCCCGAAGGGATGGCCATCAGCGCCTCCCAGACCTTGATCTGGAACGGGCCGCCGATCGGCGCCATCGCAAGCTCACCCTGTCCAGTCAACGCGGCGTCCATCCAATGCTTCAAGGCTCCCGGTTCCTCGATGTATTCGGCATCCGGCCAGCGCGAGGTCATGTCCGCCCAAGTCGCCTCACGTCCAAACTCGGCCGCGAAAGCCAAGCCACACAGACCGCGTTCGGTGCCCATGGCGAGTGCGTCGCCGAACGGAGAGGCGAACCAGCCCCAGCGGATCGCCAGCCCCGCCCCTTTGCGTGCATAGTCTCCCGGCGTCATCGCCTCCCACCGCACGAAAAGGTCATGCAATCGGCCCGGAGAGCTCAACCCGCTCTCCAGCGTGGCATCCAGCACCGTAAATCGATCCTGTAGCAAGCGCTTTGCGTGATCGAGCGTCAGGTATTGCAGGTACCGCTTGGGTGACACACCTACCCATTGGCTGAAGACTTTCTGAAAGTGTGCCGGGCTCAGCCCGATGGCATCGGCCACGTCATCGAGTGATGGCTGCTCGGTCGTACGATCCTCAATGTAGCGCAGTGCTGCGGCCATCAGATCGTACTGAAATGCGTCCTGGTGGGTCTGGATGTTCATCGCGTCCTCCGATTTGTCCCCACCTTACCGTTTGACGACGCCCACTCCACCCGGTTCCTGCGATGGGCCGGGACTCGACTGGTTTCATCAGGCCGATCACATCGTATACGTTGCAAGCGTCAAATTCATCGCGAAACGGGATGCTCATGAACCTGTCCATCGGCCTTCAGCAGGTCGCGCTGCGCCAACCCGACCACCCGGCTATCCTGTGGGAAGGTGCGCAGCTCAGTTATGCCGGGTTCGAAGATCAGGTCGCGCGGATCGCGGGAGGCCTTCGCGACCGGCACGGTTTGCAACCAGGCGCGCGGGTTGCGATGGCGATGGCCAATGCGCCTGAGTTTCTGCCGGTGATGTTCGGCATCTGGCGCGCCGGGATGGTTGCGGTTCCGATCAACGCAAAACTGCATCCCCGCGAGATGTCCTGGATCTTCCAGAACTCTGGTGCGCGGCTTGTGATCGCGTCGCCAGGCATTGCGCAGGCGCTTGAGGCCGAACTGACGGTGATTTCAACCGCCGATGTCGACTACGTGGCGCTGCTTGCTTCCGACGCTGTGGCTCGAGTGGAGAGCACTCCGGACGATCCTGCGTGGATCTTCTATACCTCCGGGACGACGGGACGCCCGAAAGGCGCGGTGCTGACACACCGCAACCTCCTGGCGATGAGCCACGCGTACTATGCCGATTGCGATTTTGTCGGCCCGCAGGATGTCCGCCTGCACGCAGCACCGATGTCCCATGGGTCTGGCATTTACGCACTGCCTTTCGTCCTGAAGGGGGCCCAGAACCTGATCCACGGTCACGGATTTGATCCAGCAAGTGTCTATGACGTGCTTGCCGAACACAGGAACGTGTCGTTTTTCGCCGCGCCGACCATGGTGACCCGGCTGACCGCGCACGGAAGGTCCGACGGCGATGTGTCAGGCCTCAAGACGCTCGAGTACGGTGGCGCACCGATGTATGTCGCCGATTGCCGTCAGGCGCTGCAGATCTTTGGTGATCGCCTCTACCAACTCTACGGCCAGGGCGAGGCGCCCATGACGATCTCAAACGTCACCAAAGCGATGCATGTCGAAGCAACCGATGAGTTGCTCGGGTCGGCCGGATGCGCCCGCACCGGCTGCGAAATCGCGATTCTGGAGGGTTGCGAGCCGCAACCGCCCGGTACGGTGGGTGAGATCGCGACGCGCTCGGACTGCGTGATGTCTGGATATCTCGGAAATACTGACGCGACGGACGCAGCGCTTCGTGATGGCTGGCTCCGCACCGGCGATGTCGGTGTCATTGACCAGGCAGGCATCCTGACGCTCAAGGATCGTTCGAAGGACATGATCATCTCGGGCGGATCGAACATCTATCCGCGAGAGATCGAGGAGGTACTGCTCACTGCGCCCGAGGTCCGTGAAACCGCCGTCATCGGCGCGCCGCATCCGGATTGGGGTGAAGAGGTCGTTGCCTTCGTCGTCTCGGAACCCGGCGCATCGCCGACCCCGGAAACGCTCGACCGCCTCTGTCTCGACAATCTCGCGCGCTTCAAGCGGCCCAAGCGATACGAGTTTGTCGATACGTTGCCGAAGAACAATTATGGGAAAGTGGTCAAGACCGAGCTGAGATCCCTGTTGGGATCACGCCAGTCCTGACCGCACCTCTTCAGCCATCTGTTTGCGGATGGGTGGTCACTCCAACACTTTTGGCCAGTTCGTGTCGCCCGAGGCGATGTGGCCGGGGATGTCTTTCTCCCAGGTGCTCTGAACATCCTTGTTGTAGTTCAGGTACAGCTTCCCATCGACGATCTTCCAGGCTTCGGGATCGGTCGATGCGGTGTAGCCCTGCGAGACAGCCCACGCGCAGTAGCCGCCATATTGCGGTGCATACTTGGCTGGATCGGCAACGAACAGGTCGCGGTTCTCGGCGCTGGAGAAGCGCCATGTCGCCCCGTTCCACTCATGGGTGAAGTCCGAGGATCCCTCAACCGGTCGACCCTCGGTGAAATAGGCGACGGGATCGGTTCCATCGATCGCTGTCCCGAACAGCGATTGATAGACGGCTTCTTTCGCCGACGCTGTCGTGGCAGTGATTGGAGTCATCAAGACCGCAAAGGCGGCAAGGATCGAGAATAGAAAGTTGCGCATTCGGGGCTCCATTGAAGCAGGCGTTTCGCTAATTCAGCAGATAGGGGCTCGGCAGGTTCGGTCGACCTATGCTTCCGGCGACCCACGCAGACGTTATCCGTTCGTGAACGGTGGTGCGGACGCGCACGACGGGGTTGCCCGACGTCACCGACGCTATATCTTGGGGCATGAGAATCGGGGAGCCACATCATGGCGGAAAAGACGCCCATCGCTGTCGCCGGATGTTCGGGTCGGATGGGTCAGATGCTGATCCAGGCGATCGATGAACGCGACGATTGCGAGTTGAGCGGCGTGACTGAGCGCTCGGGTCATGACTGGGTCGGCAACGATCTGGGTGAAGCTATGGGCGGTGCCGTACGCGGCATCACTGTATCTGACGATCCGTTGGAGGTGTTTGCCCGTTCGCGCGCTGTCCTCGATTTCACGGCGCCCGCGGCAACGGTGGTGCACGGAGACTTGGCGGCACAGGCGCGTCTTGTTCACGTGATCGGGACGACTGGTCTTGAGGGCGAGCACTTAACGCGTCTCTCGGCCGCGGCACGCCATGCGGTCATGGTGCGTGCCGGAAACATGTCACTGGGCGTCAATCTGCTCACCAAGCTGACCCGGCAGGTCGCCAGCGCCCTGGATGCCGACTTCGATATCGAGATTGTCGAAACCCACCACCATCACAAGGTCGACTCTCCGTCTGGCACTGCTCTGATGCTGGGCGAGGCCGCCGCAGAAGGCCGGGGTGTCGCTCTGCGCGATGTCTCGGATCGCGGACGTGACGGGATCACGGGCGCGCGGAGGCGGGGCGATATCGGTTTCGCCGCACTGCGTGGCGGTGATGTCGTCGGTGAACATGACGTGATCTTTGCGGGTGCGGGCGAGAGGATTGTGATGCGGCACATTGCGACGGACCGGATGCTGTTTGCGCGCGGCGCCATAAAGGCAGCGTTGTGGGGGCAGGACAAGAAGCCCGGCGAGTACGATATGTTCGATGTGCTGGGGATCAGCGCGTGAGCGCGCCGTTGCATATGGTCAAGCTCTGCGTTGGTGCAGATGTCGTTGATGACCTGCGCGAATGGCAGGGCGGGCGGATCGCCGAACGCCGCAAGGCCGGTCTTGATCCACGCCCCAGGCACGTCACCCGGATGTGGCCCCGGCGCTCGGACGAGATTTTGGCTGGCGGCTCGCTGTTCTGGGTCTTCCGAGGTGCGGTTCTGGCACGTCAGCGGATCGAGGACTTGCAGGAGGTTATCGGCCAGGACGGCATCAGGCGCTGCGCGATCGTCATGTCGCCCGAGATCGTTCTGGTCGAGACCCGTCCACGCCGGCCATTCCAAGGGTGGCGTTACCTTGACGCCAAGGACGCGCCACCGGACATCCGTAACCAATCCGCAGATACGGTATCCCTTCCTCCGAAACTGGCGATTGCGCTGGATGATCTTGGCGTGGTTGCGCGCTGAGGGTGCGCCCGAATAGCGATCAGACGAAACGCACGCCCCGCTCTACCGCAGCTTCGCGCATTGAGCGTTAATCCTTGAACCGTGCAGCGTTGGCAGCAGCCGCGGCGTCGACATCGCCCTGTCCAAAGGCTGACGGGCGTGGTTCTGGGAGTAGGAGTGCTGCCTGCGTCTTCTCGCGCGCATCAATCCTGTCGAACCACGCGCTGAGATGCTCCAGACCGCCGACATTGACCGTGGCCCAGAAGAAG
Organism: Pseudomonadota bacterium; assembly: GCA_038534135.1. Classification (GTDB taxonomy): domain Bacteria; phylum Pseudomonadota; class Alphaproteobacteria; order Rhodobacterales; family Rhodobacteraceae; genus Thermohalobaculum. Next base: position 46,067 of record JBCAXJ010000041.1, read on the forward strand.
CTGCGTGCCCAGGGATAGGTCGCCATATCGGCGATCGACATCGCATCGCCCACCAACCATTCGCGTTCGTCGAGCCGGGCGTCCAAGACCTCGAGCAGTCGGCGGCTCTCGTTCACATAGCGCTTGATGGCATAGGGTACATCGTCGCCATTCGGCTTGGCGATCCGCTGGAAGAACATCGCCTGTCCCATCATCGGACCGATTCCGCCCATCTGGAACATCAGCCATTGCAGCGTTTCCGACCGCACCTTGGGATCGTGGCTCAGAAACATGTCGTATTTCTCGGCCAGGTACCAAAGGATCGCACCGCTCTCGAACACGGCGAAATCGTCATTGCCACGATCAACGATCGTCGGGATGCGCCCGTTTGGGTTCAGCTTCATGTAATCGGGCGCTTTCTGTTCCTTCTTCGAGAAGCTTATCGGCACCAGTTCGTAGTCGATCTCGCCTTCGTGCAGGAAGATCAACGGTTTCCAACCATTCATGGTGTTGGCGGTGTATAGCAGGACATCAGGCCGCGACATGCTGTATCTCCGATTGCTCACTGGCCGAATGGGCTATTCCGCATCCAGCTCCCGGCGATAGCTCGGATTTGAATGCACAAAAGACAACCAGTATACTTTGGGTAACCTACACATCTGGAAGTGTGGACGATGGAGCAATGCTATGCGGGCACGTGTTGAACAAGACGATCAAGGGCGCAGGCAGGCTCACGATGCGTGCCTTGAACCCTGCGCGATCGAGACGGGCATGCGGATCATCGGCGGCAAGTGGACCGGGTCGATCCTTTGGCATCTCAAAGATGGCCCCGTGCGCTTCAACGATCTGGCGAGGATGATCGGCGGTGCCAGCAAGAAGATGATCACCGAACGGCTCAGGCAGCTAGAAGCCAAGGGTCTAGTACGGCGAGAGGTTTTGGTCACATCGCCTGTCTCGGTGCATTACGAGATCACCGAATTCGGTCGAACAGCGCTGGGGTTTCTGGATGAACTGCGTAAATGGGGCGAGGGTCTGCCCAACGCCGTGACGCAGAAAACCTGAGCAGGCCACCAAAAATGTAACCCCACGAGCGCTTGGTCCTGACAGTGGTTTCCTCGATCGGCGCCTAACCAGGTGCTGAACCAGCCACGTCCCATCCAACAAGAGAGCTTTGAGCAGAGTTATGCTCCTCGAAATAGCTCCACTGACGTGCCAATCCTCAGTCCTCGCTGCGATACTCCGACGACGGCGTTTGTGACTGCGCAAAGGCGATCGCTTGCGTACGGAATCTGGGTACCCTTTCCGCAGAACAGCCATTAACCTTTTCATCTGCGCGGCGCGAGCGAGGACAGGCACATGGATCGTCAGGACGACACTCTGGGTGACGATCGCATGATGGCAGTCGTGACCACCGGCAACGGTGGCGTGGACAAGCTGGTCTACGGTCCGGTTCCCATGCCGGTCGCGGGTCGCGGCGAGGTTCTGCTTCGGGTCCTCGCTGCTGGCGTCAACAACACTGAAATCAATACGCGGCTGGGATGGTATTCGTCCTCTGTAACGACCGATACGGGTTCAACATCCGAGCATCAGGAATCGAACGAGGAGCAAAAAACTGACGGAGGATGGAACGACGCGACCCCGTTTCCGTTGATCCAAGGGACGGACTGCTGTGGTCGTGTGGTCCACACAGGTGAGGGCGTGTCGGATGGGTTGATTGGCCGACGGGTCTTGGTGCGCGCCTGCATGCGACCCAACGGCTTTGGCGTGATGGACAGCGTCTGGATGGCCTCGGACTTCGATGGAGCCTTCGCAGAATACGTCAAGGTTCCGGCAAGCGAAGTCTTCCCGGTCGAATGTGATTGGTCGGATGAGGAGTTGGCGACGATCCCATGTGCCTATGGAACGGCGGAAAACATGCTGCATCGGGCGCAGGTTGGACAGGATGACACTGTTCTGGTCGCGGGGGCATCCGGCGGTGTCGGCTCCGCCGTGGTCCAACTGGCCAAGCGCCGGGGTGCGCGGGTCACGGCAATTACAAGCAAGAGCAAGGCTGAACAAGTTCGCGCGATCGGCGCTCACGTTGTCATAGAGCGCGGTGGCGATCTCACCCACGAGTTGGGACAGGAATCGATCGACGTCGTAGTCGACAACGTTGCCGGCGCCAGCTTTCCACAGATGCTCAAGGTTCTCCGGCGCGGCGGTCGTCTCGTGTCGTCCGGTGCCATAGCGGGCCCTCTCGTCGATCTGGACATGCGCGACATGTACCTGAAGGACATCACTCTGATCGGATGCACGGCCTGGGATGAGCCGGTTTTCCCGGCGCTGATCTCGTATATCGAAGCGAACGAAATCCGCCCCCTGTTAGCGACGGTCTATCCCCTCGAACAGATCGCATTGGCGCAGCATGAATTCATGAAGAAACAGCACCTAGGCAATTTCGTGCTGGTGCCACCGGCCCGCCCTGATTGAACCGCAACACCCAGTCACGGATCACCTGAAGACCGACCTCGCTGGTTCGCGCAGCATCCGTGCGCGAGCGGTTATCCAGAATGACTTAGATCAGAAATCGTCGTTCTTCTAGGCAGCACACCCATAAATTTCTTCTGTTTGACAGGGGCTTGTGATTCAATCCCGGCACATTGACAGGCGGGAGTGGCAAGATGGCACGTTCAGACATGAGCGATCTTGAGTGGGAGTTCATCAAGGCAGTCCTGCCCAACAAGGTGAGGGGCAAGAAACGGGTGGATGACAGGCGCGTCATCAACGGTATTTTCTACGTTCTGCGCACCGGGGTTCCATGGGCTGATCTGCCC
>JBCAXJ010000042.1:0-47341 GCA_038534135.1 Pseudomonadota bacterium
CCAGCGCCTGCCGGCCAGTGAAGGCACGACCGTCGGTCACTCTGTTCAAGGCCTCGCCGGACAGCCCTCTGCGCTCCTCGACCAAGCCTCGAAACCAGCCGAACATATCGGCAATCAGAGCTTCCTGAGCTTTAAGAGCCGCGGGAGAGGGGACCTCTGTCACCGATGGCTCTGCTTTCAGCGGAGCGCTCTTGATGCGTGTCACACCGACGCCGATCATTTCCATGAGACCGGCGACGTTCGGGACTTGTGATAAGACGCCTATCGAGCCCGTCAGCGTGTTTCCACGAGCGATGATGTAATCGCTGGCGAGCGCCGTGATATAACCGCCTGACGCCGCATACTCTGTCATCACAGCCACGACCGGTTTGTCTTCGGCAATGGACCGCAATTGTTCGTAAAGAGCTTCCGACGCGACGACCGTCCCGCCCGGCGAGTTGATCCTGACGATCACGGCTTTGACCGCGTCGTCGTCAACAAGCTTCTTCAAAAGACGGTCGCGATCCGGATCATCCTGGATCACGCCATCGATACTGACCCGGGCGATGTGGTCACCCGAGGCGATCGAGTTCGGGATCATCATCAGCACTGCAACCAGAACCGCAGCGATTGCGATGATTCGCCAAAAGGTTAGGCGGCGCCGGATCCGGCGCCGCTCTAGGATCATATCAGCCGTCGCTGTCATCGAGGATCACCCAAGCCTACTCGTCGTCGGTGCCTTGCTGTTTGAGTGCCGCGCCGAGAATGTCACCCAGCGATGCGCCAGAGTCCGACGAGCCATACTGCTGAACAGCCTCTTTCTCTTCGGCAATCTGCAGAGCCTTGATCGAGAGACCGAGCCGGCGCGCCTGCCGGTCGATGTTCGTGATCTTGGCATCGACACGGTCGCCGACGTTGAAGCGGTCTGGGCGCTGCTCTTGACGGTCGCGGCTGAGGTCCGAGCGCCGAATGAAGGCCTTCATGCCTTCGTATTCGACTTCGATACCGCCATCCTCGATCGCCGTGACGGCAACTGTTACGGCCGCTCCGCGCTTCACGCCTTCGGTCGCCGACGAGAACGTATCCTGGCCGAGCTGTTTGACGCCCAGCGAAATGCGCTCTTTCTCGGTATCGACGTCCAGCACGACGGCCTTGACGACGTCGCCCTTGCGGTAGTCTTGGATGGCTTCTTCGCCAGACCGGTCCCAGTCGAGATCCGAGAGGTGAACCATGCCGTCGATGTCGCCTTCGAGGCCAACGAACAAGCCGAACTCGGTGATGTTCTTGACTTCGCCTTCGACTTCGGTGCCTTGCGGGTAGTTGGTCGCGAAGTTGTCCCAGGGGTTGCCCTGGCACTGCTTCAGGCCCAACGAAACGCGCCGCTTCGAGCTGTCGACGTCCAGCACCATGACCTCGACCTCTTGCGAGGTGGAGACAATCTTGCCTGGATGGACGTTCTTCTTGGTCCAAGACATCTCCGAGACGTGCACAAGGCCTTCGACGCCCGGCTCCAGTTCGACAAACGCACCGTAGTCGGTGATGTTCGTGACGCGACCCGTATACTTGGACCCCAGCGGGTACTTGTCGCCCACCGTGTCCCAAGGATCCGCCATGAGCTGCTTCATGCCCAGGCTGATACGCTGCGTTTCCTTGTTGACCTTGACGACCTGCACCTTGACCGTCTCGCCAATCGACAGGATTTCGGACGGGTGGTTGACCCGGCGCCATGCCATGTCGGTGACGTGCAACAGACCGTCGACGCCGCCCAGATCGACGAACGCACCGTAGTCGGTGACATTCTTGACGACACCGTCGACGACATCACCTTCGGCCAGCTTGCCGACGATCTCGGCGCGCTGCTCGGCGCGGCTTTCCTCGAGTATCGCACGGCGAGACACCACGATGTTTCCGCGGCGGCGATCCATCTTGAGGATCTGGAATGGTTGCGGCTGACCCATCAGCGGCCCGACGTCGCGCACCGGGCGCACATCGATCTGGCTGCCCGGCAGGAAAGCGACAGCACCGCCGAGGTCGACGGTGAAGCCGCCTTTGACCCGCCCGAAGATCGTGCCTTCGACGCGTTCGCCGTTGCCATTGGCTTTTTCCAGGCGATCCCAGGCTTCCTCACGCCGCGCTTTTTCGCGGCTGATCATCGCCTCGCCCTTGGCGTTTTCGACCCGTTCCAGGAAGACTTCCACGGTATCGCCGACAGCGATTTCCGGAGCCTGTCCAGGGCTTGCGAATTCCTTGAGTTCCACGCGGCCTTCAACCTTGAAGCCAACGTCGATGATCGCCTGGCCGTTTTCGACGGCGATCACGGTGCCTTTGACAACGCTGCCCTCGTCGGGCGTATCATGTTCCAGGCTTTCGTTCAGAAGAGCTTCGAATTCGTCCATCGAGGGAGCGGCCTTCGAATCGGCCATGTCCATTTGCGCCATGCGCGTCAGTCTCCTAACAGTGCTTTTTCAGGCCGACCGGTTGGCTCCGGCGGTCTTCGGTTTCGGTCGTTGGTGCGCGTAAACGCCACCGGACAGGTTTATTTCGCGTTAACCCGTTCCAGTGCCTGCTCGATTATCTCTGCCGCCTTAGCGACGGCAGCGTCTATAGACAATTCCGTCGTGTCCAGCAAGTGCGCATCGTCCGCCTGCTTCATCGGTGCCGTGTCGCGTTCTGCGTCACGTTCGTCACGGGTTTGCAGATCCTGTGCTACGCGTTCCAGCGTTGTTTCTTCGCCACTGGCTGTCACCTCGTCGTATCTGCGCTGAGCCCGCGTTTCATTCGAGGCTGTGACGTACAGCTTCACGTCCGCATGTGGACAGATCACGGTACCGATGTCACGGCCGTCTAGAACAGCGCCACCATCGCGCGCCGCGAACCTGTGCTGAAACTCCAGCAATGCCTGGCGCACGCCCGGCATTGCAGCAACCCGGCTCGATGCGCGGCTGACAAGAACAGTGCGCAGGCCGTCATCTTTGACATCCGTCTCGCTCAGTTCCCGGGCAACCAGTTCAGCGACGCCCTCGTCGATGACACCGCGCCCCATGTTCAATGCCCGTTTGCCAACGGCACGATAAAGCAAGCCCGTGTCCAGGTGCGCGAAGCCGAAGCGTTCTGCTACGGCGCGAGCGATCGTTCCTTTTCCCGCCGCCGCGGGACCGTCGATGGCGACGATGAACTTCACTTACGATTGTCTCGTGTCAACACAGCCCCCAACTCCGCCATGAGCTTTTCGAACTGAGGGAAACTTGTTGCAATCGGGCTCGCATCGTCAACGGTGATTGGTTCCTTCGTCGCAAGGCCCATGCATAGAAAGCTCATCGCAATGCGGTGGTCGATGTGCGTTTCGACGGTGCCTCCACCTGGGACGCTCTCGCCGCCACGGCCATGCACTGTCATTCCGTCTTCGTGTTCTTCGACCTCAACACCGTTCGCGCGCAAGCCGGCAACGGTCGCAGCGATGCGATCTGACTCCTTGACCCGCAACTCCTCGATTCCGCGCATGACGGTCGTCCCCTCGGCGAAGGCTGCGATGCATGCCAGCATCGGATACTCGTCGATCATGCTCGGCGCCCGCTCGGGTGGCACCTCGATCCCTGTCAAGGCCGAGCGCCGGACGCGCAAGTCTGCAACGGGCTCTCCACCTTCCTCGCGGGCACCTTCACGGCCGATATCTGCCCCCATGTCAGCAAGTGTTTGATACAGCCCGGCCCGCGTTGGATTGAGCGAGATGTTGGGTACAAAGATCTCGGACCCTGGGACCATCAATGCGGCAGCGACAGGAAACGCTGCCGAAGACGGATCACGCGGAACAGCGATTTCGGACGGGACGAGTTCCGGCTGACCGGTCAATCGGACAACCCGGCCCTCCGGCAGGTCCTCGACCACGACGCTGGCACCAAAGCCACGCAACATGCGTTCGGTATGATCGCGCGTCGCCTCGGGCTCGATCACGATCGTCTCACCCGGCGCGTTCAAGCCCGCCAGCAGGACCGCAGACTTCACCTGCGCAGATGCCATCGGCAGAGTATACTCGACTGGGACCGGGTTCATTGCACCTTTCAATGTCAAAGGCAGCAATCCGCCGTCTCGTCCCATGTAACGCGTTCCGAATAAGGCCAGCGGGTCTAGAATCCGACCCATAGGACGCCGCCGCAACGACGCATCGCCTGTGAATGTCGCCGTGATTGGCGTTGTCGCCATCGATCCCATAATCAGCCGCACGCCCGTCCCGGCATTACCGCAGTCGATCACGTCATCCGGTTCGCCAAACCCACCGACCCCGACGCCATGGATCACCCATGTTGCATCTTGGCGTTCGACCGAGGCGCCGAAGGCTCTCATCGCCGCCGCGGTCGCCAGAATGTCCTCGCCCTCCAGCAAGCCGCTGACCCGCGTCTCGCCGACGGTCAGAGCACCAAAGATAAGAGCCCTGTGACTTACGGACTTGTCGCCCGGAATAATGGCCGTCCCAGACAACCCAGGCGAACGCCGTGCGGTCAACGGCTTTGGCTCTGTTCCATGCGACACGCGAGATCCCCCTGAAATTCAGCGCGGGTATACGGAGGCCGCCGCGAACCGTCCAGCGGCGGATAGCTTTCTACTAAGGGTGCGCGGGGAAAAAATCTGAAGGCGGTGTGACAGACATCACAGTCGGATTCGGGCGAATCGGACATTCTGTACGCGTTCCGGGGGGATGAGGCGTACTCTCCCGACGCCATCCCAGCCTCCGGACGTCACGTGTGTTTCTTGTGATACCTCTCTGAACTGGCGCCGGGCTTCTCTCCCCCGGCGCCTTTTTTTTTTCGAGAGACCGCTTGGCTTACGAGCCCAATGCTTCGTCCAGAAGGGCTGCAAATTCATCGAAGTTCATGTTGCTGTGCAACTCGCCATTCACGATGAAGCTGGGTGTCGCGCGAACCCCGTCGGCTTCGGCGTTGGTTTGATACGACTCGATCAGCGTTTTTGCATAGTCCTGGTCCGACATGCAGGCCCGCAGGCGCTCTTCGCCCAGGCCCGAACGGCGCGCAATCTTCTGGATCTCGGCGCCTGGGTTGTCAGCGCGTGTCCAGGTCGACTGATTGTTCAGATAAGCATCCACCATCGGGTAGAAGCCTTTTTCGCCGCCGCAGCGCGCCGCCATCGAAGCCCAGAGACCATATTTGTCGAAATACACCTCGCGCATGATGAACCGGATCTTGCCGGTGTCGACATAGGCTTCCTTCAGCTTGGGCCACGTGGTCTTGTGGAAAGACGCGCAGTGCGGGCATGTCAGCGAGGCATACTCGATGACCGTCACCGGTGCTTCCGGATCGCCCAGGACCACATCACCCAGAATAGGTTCGTTGGCGTTAGCAAAACCCGCCGACGGCAATGCAACAAGCGGCGTTGCAAGCAGCCCGGACACTATGGAGCGACGGTCTGGAGTGAAGCTCATCTTGATGATCCTCTCGTTGTAGGCGCAGCTATGCGCCAGGTTCCTTGGTCTTGCTGCGGGCCAGGATATGCGCACCCATGGTTGTGAGCGCAGCGCGCAGTCCTTCGTCTTCTACGTTGCGGGCCAGGTCTTCCGCTGCGCGCGAGATCTGCGCGCTTTGTGTCAGATCCTGTCCGGCGAAATCCGCTTGTCCCTCGGCAAAGCCTGCCCGTGCTGGCGCGCTGGGTGAGGCCTGCACGATCCGAACGCGGGATACGGCGCGATATCCATAGAACTGGTTTATCCGTTCGATGATCCGCGGCGCCTGATGTTCGATCTCCGGGGCAAGGGCGCTGTTGCACTCCAGAACGAGTGCGGCACCCAAGTTCCTGTTCTGTCCATACTGGATGCGGACCGGACGACAAACGTGGGACAATTTCTGCCCCGCGATATCTGCCCAGCGCAGGATCACATCCGCTTCGGCAAATCCTTTCTGACCCGCGACGGCGCTGACCGTGGCGCGTGCCGTATCGGACGCATGACGCAGCCCCGAACCCCGCCTGCGCGGTGGCGCTTGTTTGGTTCGATCTTTGTTTGCCTCGCGCCGCGTCATCCAACCGCCCGGATCAGATTGCCCATTCTACGTCATGATAGTCGACATGGTCCGATAAGCTCTATCCTGATATTTGAGATGGTCCAAAGAAAGATCGGGGCAGGGCGGTGGCGATAACATCTGCGAGAGCGAAGGCTCAGGATGTGCTGGATTGGTATGATCGGCATCACCGCGTGTTGCCGTGGCGGGTGTCGCCTGAAGATCGCAAACGCGGGGTGACTCCTGACCCTTATCGAGTCTGGCTGAGCGAGATCATGCTGCAGCAGACAACCGTTGCCGCCGTCACGAAGTATTTTCTTGCGTTCACGCGGCGATGGCCGACCGTCCATGATCTTGCAGCCGCGCCGGATGACGAGATCCTCGCGGCGTGGGCTGGACTAGGGTACTATGCCCGCGCGCGCAATCTCATCAAGTGCGCCCGCAAGGTGAGTGCGGACCTCGATGGTCACTTTCCAGACACAGAAGGCGCGCTTCGCGACCTTCCCGGGATTGGGCAATACACGTCTGCGGCGGTTGCCGCGATCGCGTTCGATCGCAAGGCAACGGTCTTGGACGGCAATGTCGAGCGCGTGATGGCGCGCCTGCACGCCGAGACAGATCCACTGCCCGGCTCGAAGGAGACGTTGCGAGGATTTGCGGCCGAACTCGCGCCAGATACCCGGCCTGGGGACTATGCGCAGGCCGTGATGGATCTGGGGGCGACGATCTGCACGCCGCGCAAACCTGTCTGTGCACTCTGCCCCTGGCGGCCATCCTGCAAGGGATACGAGAGCGGCGTCGCAGAAACTCTTCCGCGCAAAACGCCCAAAGCGACCAAGCCCACACGACGCGGGGTTGCATGGGTCGTCGTTGACTCGAATGGTTCCATTCTGACGGAGCGACGACCCGATAAGGGCCTGCTGGGTGGGATGTTGGCCGTGCCGACATCGGAGTGGTCCGAGAATCCGGCCCTCACCCCGCCGCCAGTTGTTGGCGATTATGTCGATATCGGAGAGGTTCGGCACACGTTCACACACTTCCATCTGATCCTGGATGTGAAACGGTTGGACCTGAATGAAACCGTGGACGCGCACGTGCCGCTTCCGGCCGCCGCTGCGCAAATGCCGACGGTTTTCTCCAAGGTTTGTAAACTCGCACGTGGCTAGACTGTCGCCGGGTTTTCCCAGGAGGGTTAACACTTTGGAAACTTTCGCTGTCTATTCAGCCTTTGCCTACCAATCTCGAGCCACTCCATTGCCGGGATTGCAGGTTTTATCCTATTGTCCCGGATGAAACCTGAAGGACCAACAATGCTTCTCAAGGCACTTCCCTTCGCATTCTCCTTCACCATGGCACCCATGGTCGCGATTGCCGTGACGCTGGGTGGATGGTGGATTGCCCTGCCGTTCTTCTACGGCTGGGTCTGTATCGGCATGCTCGACCAGAGCCTCGGCCTCGATACGAAGAACATGGATCCGGCAACCGAAGACCGCTTTCTGTTCTGGCACAAGGCGGTGATCTGGGCATGGGCGCCGATCCAGACCTTGCTGATCATCTACTCGCTTTGGACGATCTCGTCGCCCGGCCACATGACGACATCCGAGCAGGTCTTCGCCGCTCTTGCTCTTGGCATCCCCACCGGTGCGATTGGCATCACGTTCGCGCACGAACTTGTCCATCAGCGCAACAAGTGGGAGCGTTGGTTGGGGGAGTTTCTCCTGATCTCAGCGGGTTATGGCCACTTCGCGACGGAGCATGTCTATGGTCATCACCTCACGGTGGGGACACCAAAAGATCCGGTGAGTGCCCGCAAGGGCCAGGGGTTCTATGCGTTCTTCGCGCGCGCTGTTGTCGGGAGTTTTCTATCCGCTTGGAAAATCGACCAGGACTGGCTGGCGCGCCGTGGCCGCGCGGTCTGGCACCGCACCAATCCGTGGTGGCGCTATATGTTGGGCCTCGGCGCCTGGCTTGCTTTTGCAGTGTGGCTCGCCGGGCCGTGGGGCATCGCCCTTTTCGCCATCCAGTGTTTCATGGCAGTCTATCAGCTCGAGGCCGTGAATTACGTCGAGCACTATGGGCTCTGCCGGAAGTATCTCGGCAACGGCAAGTTCGAACGCGTGCAACCGCACCACTCGTGGAACGCGTCGCACAAAGTGTCGAACTGGATGCTGATCAACCTGCAACGTCACTCTGACCATCACTTCCGCCCTGATCGTCGCTTTCCGCTGCTTCAGCACTACTCGTGGCAAGAGGCGCCGCAACTGCCGCACAGTTATCCGGCGATGGTTGGCTGCGCCTTGCTGCCACCGCTCTGGTTCTGGATCATGAACCGCCGCGTCGATCGCTGGCGCGCACGATTCTATCCTGATGTGACAGACTGGTCCGCTTACGAGGACGGCACAATCGGTCGTGAACCTGTGGGCAGTGGTGCCGCATTGCCTGCCTAGACCCGGAAGCTGCCACACCGCGAAACGCTGGCACGCCCTTCGTGGGCGTGCCGCAACGATGTATCGCTTACGTGCTTTCGCGCACTGATCTCCTGAACTAGGATACCGCCAAACTCAGGGAGGACGGCATGGCATCGGCTCATCCGCGCGGACGAATCTACGGAAACATCACCGAAACCATCGGTTCAACGCCTATTGTGCGGCTCAGCCGTCTGACGGCCAAACTTGGTCTGAAGGCCGAGATTTGCGGGAAGCTGGAGTTCTTCAACCCAATCGCATCGGTCAAGGACCGGATCGGCGTCAACATGATCGAGGCGATGGAAGCCGACGGGCAGATCACTCCGGGCGACACGCTGATCGAACCAACCTCGGGCAACACCGGCATCGCTTTGGCCTTCGCGGCGGCCGCCAAGGGATACAAGCTTATCCTCACGATGCCGGAATCAATGTCGGTCGAGCGGCGCAAGATGCTGGCATTGCTCGGCGCCAAGCTCGAGCTTACGGAAGCCGCGAAGGGCATGAAAGGCGCGATTGCGAAGGCCGAGGAACTTCATGCCGCGATGCCGGGTTCAGTCATCCCGCAACAGTTCGAGAACCCGGCAAATCCTGCGATCCATATTGCGACAACCGCCGAGGAAATCCTGGTCGATACCGATGGGCAGATTGATTACTTTGTCTCTGGCATCGGTACGGGTGGGACGATCACCGGCGTCGGGACGGTGCTGCGCGAACGCGCGCCCGACTGCAAGATCATCGCGATTGAGCCCGAGGACAGCCCAATCCTGTCTGGCGGCGATCCCGGCCCCCACAAGATCCAGGGGATCGGGGCGGGGTTTGTGCCGGGCGTCCTGAACCGTGATTTGATCGATGAAGTGCTGACGGTCGCGAACGAGACCGCGTTTGAAAATGCCCGCTTGCTGGCGCGTGAAGAAGGCATCCCGGGCGGTATCTCTTCGGGTGCAGCGATCGCGGCGTCGATCGAACTGGCCGAGCGCGACGGCATGGACGGCAAGCGCATCGTTGCGATCCTTCCAAGCTTTGCCGAGCGTTACCTCTCGACCGCCCTGTTCGACGGAATCGCATGAGCTAGCTTCCGGGTCCGGCTGGGACGCATCGCTCGGGAGAGCCCATGATCGTTTTGTTGGAGATTGGCGCGCTCGCGGCGGCGGGGTTCACTGTGTTCATTCTGTTCCGCGCGGCAGCAGCGCGCCCCGACGATGCGCAGCTGCGCATTGTTGCGCGGATCGCCTTGGGCGCCTGGATCGCGTTCGCCGCAATGCTCTTGATCGATTTCCGCGCCTTGGCAGCGGATCCCTTGGGCGCGCTATCAAACCTTGCGGCGCTCGGCTTCTTCGTCGCGGTTGTGTTGGGCTATCGCTATCTGCTGGGAAAACTGAAGGACCGTGCGAACTGATGGCCGCAGAGTTCGAGGTTATCGATCCCGACAACGCAGTCTACGCCGAGGTTGCAGGCCGGTTCGACGGCTACAATCGACAGTTCACGAATTGGAACTGGACAACATTCTCGGTCGTATGCCGGGACGGAGATCACGTCGTGGCGGCGGCACGTGGGATCACCAATATGGGCCTGGTCGAGATTCGAGGTTTCTGGGTAGACGAGGACCATCGCGGCAGTGGGCTCGGCACCAAAATGATGCGTGCCTTGGAGGTCGAGGCGGTCCGGCGCGGGTGCAGCCGCGCGGCGCTGGATACATATTCCTGGCAGGCACCGGACTTCTACAAACGCCTTGGGTTTCGGGAGTATGGGACGCTTGAATATCCAAACAAGAGATCCAGGCACTACCTTGTGAAGGATCTCGCGGCGTAGCGCCTCGGCCGACCATCACACCACGGACCGGATGAAAACACCGCCTCCAAGCGGTGTAGCTTTACCTCTCCCTATCAGAGCAGCAGGATTGTGACCGTCATATCGGAGGAAGACATGTCCAAGGACCAACGCGTCGCCATCGTCACTGGTGCGTCCAGCGGGATCGGGGCTGCAACGGCCAAAATGCTCGCGGAACGTGGGGTACGGGTTGCCGCCACCTATTCTGGAAATTCTGAAGGGGCCGCCGCGGTGGTCGCTGCCTGCGAGGCTGCAGGCGGTGAAGCCATGGCGCTGCAGGGAGATGTGTCCCAGGATGCCGTCTGCAGGACTATTGTCGACGAAACGCTCACGCGCTGGGGGCGTGTCGATATCCTGGTGAACAACGCAGGCACGACGAAGTCGGCGGATATGTCCAATCTGGACGCTCTCGATGCCGAAGATTTTGCGCGCATCTACGGCGTGAACACGATCGGTGTCTACCAGATGGTACGGGCGGCATTGCCGTCGTTGAAGCAGAGCGAGCAGGCCAGCGTCATCAACACCTCGTCGATAGCGGGGATTTCGGGCCTGGGATCATCGATGGCCTACGCGGCGTCGAAGGGCGCACTCAACACGATGACGCTGTCGCTCGCCCGTTCGCTCGCGCCAGAGGTTCGGGTGAACGCGGTCTGCCCGGGGTTCGTCGACAGCGAGTGGTGGGCGAAGCAGCACGACGATGACACCATCGAGAAGCTGCGTGTGCGGGCGCGGGCGACGACCCCGTTGCGCCGGGTCGTGGCCTCCGAGGATGTCGCCGAAGCCATCATGCTGTTCGCATTGGGTGGTCGCTCGATCACCGGCCAGTTGCTGGTGATAGACAACGGAATGCTCCTGAACATCGGGCAGCCTTTGGCCGAGGCTCATTAACCGCACGCTCTAGCAGGATGGGCACCATCGAAACGCCGTCTCTTCTCGTTCGATCAACCCAAGCGACGGCAGCGGAAAGTGTGTGCCGATGATCAGTTGCCCTGTGTCGGCGCGCGCATCCAGAAACGCGCGCCGGGTTTGCGCGGCTTGGGCTCCGTTCCAGTCCACGTTTGGTGATAGTTCTGGCAACGGGCACTGGATCGGCGAGTGGATCAGGTCTCCGGTGATGGCAAGCCGCGCAGCGCCCTTCGCGGAGATCTCGACTGCGACATGACCGGGGGTATGCCCCGGCGTAGAAACCAAGCGAATGTCGTCACCTATCATGTGATCAGGGGCAACGGTTTCGAAGATCCCGGCTTCGACCAGCGGGCCGAGCGTTTCACGCCAGACATGGCCCGCTGCGCGATCCGGATAGCGCTCCGCCTGAGTGCGTGCGTGATCCAGATCGGCTTGGGTCGACATGACCTTCGCATTCGGAAAGGTCGGCACCCAGCGACCATCGCGCAGCATGGTCGTCCACCCGACGTGATCGACATGCAGGTGCGTGCACATCACGTGAGTAACGTCCTCGGGCGCAGCACCCGCGGCCGAGAGCGCGGACATGAATTGGTTCGATCGCAACCCCGACCAGGCGGGCAAGCTCGGCAAAGTCTTGTCGTTCCCAACACAGGCATCGATGAGAATCAGGTGATGCGGTGTTCGCAACAGGAATGCCTGCACCGGCAGGATGATCCAGTCCTCGCCGGTATCGGGATCCTTCCGCAACCCGTGTGGCTCGACTATATGGCGATGGCGGGCAAGATCCTCTGCCGACAGGTCCGGAAAGAACGTGGTGATTGGACGAAACGGGCCGATTGTTTCCGCGACACGCCAGATTTCCACGTCTCCAATTCTGCTGAGCATTGGCATTCTCCTTCGCGCGTTGGACAGAATGCCGCACATTGGCATTGCCATCAGGGCCGATCCGCGTCACCTTGATGTCCTATTTCAAGACATGAGGTTATCGATGTTTTCTCGAATTTCCATGACAGCTTTCTTTGTCGCGCTATCGCTTGGAGCAGCCGTCGAGGCCGCCGAACCACGACCCGAAACCGGCCTGCCGCGCCCTTCAGAAACGCCGCTACTCGACTACGAAGGTGCTCTGTTCCCGTTCATCGCAGACCGCAAGTTCGCCGATCTGCACTGGGTCCGCGACAAGTCCTGGCGCGACACCGGCCCGTTCGTCTTCGGCACCAGCTACGGCATCCATCCAGCGGTGCGTATGTACTACTCGCCCGAAGTGCTTGCCTGGCTCGAGGCAGGACGCAAGGGTGATATCCCGGATGGCGCTATCGTCGTGAAGGAAATGGCGAACCCGCCTGCGGCACGGTACAACGAGTACCGCGAGAAGCTGGAGGTAGAGTACCCGGACGACCCGGCCAAGGTCGAAGCCGAGATGCTGAGCTACCTGCGCAACAAGAAGGACGGCGGCAATCTGAACTGGACCGTGATGGTCAAGGACAGTGGGCTCTCGCATGGCGGTTGGTTCTTCGCCTTTGTCGGGCAGGACGCAGCGGTCGATTCGTTCAAGGCGCCCTACAAACCGCCTTCGGGAAGTCCGGCCGACGGGATGTGTATGCGCTGCCACGCATCCTCGGACGCCGAACTGATCTTCTCGGATCTGGCGAACATCGCAGGATATCCAGGTGAGCCTCTGACCTTCCGCGTCGACGAGAGCTGGCGTGACCTGAAGCAGTTTCCGCCGGGGCCATGGAACCTGCCGAAATGGCAACTCCCAGCGCAGGGCCAGTCGGAACAGGATCTGGTCGACGACTTCTTTCATGGCGGCGATCAGGTTGCGAAGCTGACGGCACTGACCAAGCCTTCGCCGGACGCGATCAATCCCGAATTCGAGAAGATGTTCCCGCCCAAGGACGGTATCGCGGTCGTACCCGATGCGGTCCAGAAGCTGCCGAGCCAATGGCTGGACCATGTCCCTTCTCGGCCCGGCGATCCGCAGCACTTCCTGACGTCCGACAACTGCGTCGGCTGCCATGGCGGGTTGGGCGGACCTCCGTATGGGACGACGATGTTCCTGCAAACCGGCGCCGATTACGGCGAGGGTTACAACATCAGCGAATACGGCGAATGGCGTTGGTCGCCGATGGGCCTGGCAGGGCGCGACCCGATCTTCTACGCTCAGCTCGAGAGCGAGTTCGCGATGCTCGAGGCCGAGGGCAACGGCGACGTAACCGCAGCTCTCGGCACGACCTGCCTGTCCTGCCACGGTGCCATGGGGCAGCGTCAGCTCGAGATCGATGCGCACGCGAACCCTGACGTCGGTCTCGAGCCAAACAACTTCAAGGTCGAATACACGCTGCTGCACGCGCCTTTGACCGAGGCAGAGAAAGCACAGCAGCAGAAGGACGGTACCTATCCCTATCACCAGTACGGCAATCTTGTGCGGGACGGGATTTCCTGTGCTGTCTGCCACCATATCGCCCCGCCGCAGCGCGGTCCGGGGCAGCCCGACTACAACAAGCTCGACACCTACCTGATGAACGGCACAACCGGTGTCTTCCGCTACACCGGTGCGGACCGGCTGATCGGGCCGTTTGAGGATGTTCGACAACGTCCCATGGAAAACGCCATGGGGATCCGGCCTGAGTACGATGCCTATGTGAAGGACAGCGAGCTTTGCGGGGCCTGCCATACGATCAATCTGGGCAATGTCGGTTGGCCGCTGGACAGGCCACTCCCAGGCTACGAGATGGCTGACCAACAGGTCTTCAATCAGGCTGCCAAGAATGGCGCGGAGTTCCTCGACTCGGAGTACGGCGTCACCTTCCCGCAGAAGCTGGTCCCGCTCCAGCATTCGGTCGAGCAGGCGACTTACATCGAGTGGGTCAACTCTTCTTACGCCGATCCCGGCACGGCGCAGTCGTGCCAGGACTGCCACATGAAGAACAGCTTCAAGTCAGTGGATGGCACGGTCGAGGTCGATGCGATCACGACACAGATCGCCTCGATCCAGGATACGACGCTCCCGGATGTCGAGAACCGCCTGCCCGAAACTGAACTGGATGTCCCCTTCCGCGAAGGGTACAAGCGGCACGCCTTTGTCGGGTTGAACGCCTACATGGTCGAGATGCTGCGCCAGTTCAGCGCCGAGTTGGGCATGGGGCTTGTCGATCCGATGACCTCGGCCAAGAACGGCGCCCAGCAAGCGATTGATGAGATGGCGATCCAGGCGCGCGACGAGACTTCGGACGTCTCTGTGACTGTCGATGCGCGCGAAAGTGGCGTCACGGCCCTGGTTGGCGTGACCAACAAGACCGGGCACCGATTCCCTTCAGGCGTTGGTTTCCGCCGGGCGTTCCTCGAGGTCAAGGCGACCGCACCGGATGGCGCGGTGCTCTGGTGCTCCGGCTGCTCGAACGACGCTGGCGTGATCCTGGGCGCCGATGGCGAACCGCTGAAGACCGAGTTCCTGGACCACGTGCCAGAGGGCAAGACAGAAGCGATCTACCAACCGCATTACGATGTGATCGACGATCAGGACCAGGTGCAGATCTATGAAGAACTGACCCAGGATGCTGACAAGACCTTTACGACCAGCTTCATCCGTCGGATCTTCCACCCAAAGGACAACCGGTTGCTGCCACATGGCTGGCGCAAGCCCGGCACGCCTGAGTTCACCGAGAAATTCGGAAGCAGCGAGGTGACGACTGCGTTCATGAAGGCGACCCGTCCCGAGGGCAACGCCCATGACGATCCGAACTTCACGCCGGGCGGGGATCAACTTCGCTATCAGATCGACCTACCATACGGCGTGGATCCGGTTGATGTCACGGTCACCGCTACCCTGATGTACCAAGCGATCCCGCCCTACTATCTGAAGCAGCGTTTCCAGACCGCCCCCGACCGCCCGGCGACGCAACGGCTTTACTATCTGGCCTCTCGTCTGAAGACGCAGGGCACATTGATCGACGGCTGGAAGATCCGTGTTCAGTCTGCGTCAGCAAAGGCGGGCTGACCGAAGAGTCAGGGCAGGGGAGTTACCCTCCCTGCGCATTGCTCCCGGCGGCTTGTCCACGCGCGATGTTTTGAAAGAATTCTTCGACCGCTTGTGTCGCCGAGAAATCGTAGTTCGTGCTGCCAACCCAACGGCCCAGACGAGACGCTGGGGCGCCGGGCCACGTATGCCCGCCCCCGTTCACAACATAGTGGACCACCGGTTCCGAGCAGCCCTGATATGTGCGGAGCACCACGGTTGACTCGTCGTCTGCAACACGGTCCGGCAGTTGAGCTTCGTCAAATCCGTCGCATTCGTTGCGCCGGGCAATATGACGAACCGTGTCTTCCACCGATGCGACATAGCCCCGGTCGCGCACCAGAGGGTTCCATCCTCCGATACGTCCACCGTTGGGCGGCATGATGTCGTCATCTGTCCCGTGGATGTAGATCACCGGGCGCGGCGGACCCGACTGGCAGTCCGCACCCTTCGCAAAACTTGCAATCGCCACAGCAATACCTGCAACCAGATCCGGGGCATTGCACAACAGGTTCAGCGCCATGACCCCGCCAATCGACGGCCCGGCGACGAAGACCCGATCCTTGTCGACCAACCCACGCCGTGAAAGCTCGGCGACCATCTTGCGCAGGAACCCGATATCGTCCGCCGTATCGTAGGGGTTGCCGTCATAGTCGACCCGGCCATCGTTCCAGTCGTCGACCGCCGATGGCCATGCAACCACCCAGCCTTGCGACGCCAGCGTCACGCCCGCACGGCGCCGAACCGTCATAGGCCCAGCCAACCCGCCATGTAGAACGACGAGCATCGGTGCGTTGCTCACATCCGGACTTAAGTCGATCAAGGCTTCACGTGTCCGGTCTTCGTGCTCGATCAGAAGCCGACGAGATTCGAAGGCGTTGGCGGAAAACGAAACGGCCGCAGCGACCAGAGCTGAAAGCAATAAGCGCATGATGTGCAGTCCTGAAGTTTGTGGTCTGCACATAAGATAAGGCGCTGCGCCCAATCTCCATAGTTCGCGACATCACAGCTTTGCGCAAAAAGGCGTCAGGGAACACCGATCTTCGGAGTGGTCGGGGCAGCAAGATTCGAACTTGCGACCTACGGTACCCAAAACCGTCGCGCTACCAGGCTGCGCCATGCCCCGACTGCGGCTCACCTAGTCCGAAAGCCGGTGAACCGCAAGAGGCGACTTTTGAGGGCGTTTAGGGCGTGGGCGTGATACCGGGATCCTTGGCGGTGGTGCTGGCTGTCAGACCACGTAACCGTTCGGCTTCCGCGCAAACCTCACGCCGCTCGCGGCGCAGCCGGTCGATGTGGCGCGTTGTGCCCGAGATGCGCGACAACGAGTCGACAGCCAGGCGCACAACGATACCGTCGAGCGTTTCGCACCGGGCGATGACGGCTTGCGAAGCTGTCGAGATGCCAGCAGCCAGCGTTTCGGTGTTCAGCGATTCTGTGATCTGCGGTCCACTGTTGCGGGAAAAGTCGCAGCCGGTCAGGGCCATCATGATGGCGAGTGCGAGTACGGGCTTCATGTCCGGTGTCCTTTCTGCCGGTTCCGCGCGGGGCGTTGGACAGCACGAAAGGCGCAGAGGGGCGATCCCTTTGCGCTCAAAAATGCACCCATGTTCGGGAATCGCCGCGACCCTGCGATGTGGCAGAACTAATCGATAAAGATTAAATCAAGGTTTATGGATGCGATACCATTGGCTAGCGACCTTCGCGCAACCAGCCAGCCAGCAACAGCAGCCCTACGGCAATCGCCGCAAGCCAAGGTGGCAGCAGCGGAAGCAGATCGACGCCTGTAACGCGGTATGCGTCCCGCCGTTCAAGCCCGATCCACGACCTTGACGAAGCACGCCGATCCTCTCGCACCATACGGATGTCCGGCAAGCCGTCGTTCAGCCAGCGAACGGCACCTCCGGTCGCGGCCGCGAGGGGCGCGAGCACGTCCGCAGTGGCCAGCGCGGATGTGAACTCGATTGGACTTGGGGGACCGACCGCCGCAACGGCCTGGGTCTGGCCATCGTCCAGACGCCACAGACCTTCCGCCGCGCCGCCCAGAACGGCCTGCCATCGGCCCGGCGCAACCGATTCATACTGAAGGACTTGCGCTTCACCACCGTCTGGCGGCGTTGCCGAAACCGCATCCGGGCCCTCGGCATCCAGCGACCGTCGCTCGATTAGGACCCGTTCACCCTCGACAAAGGCGAACAGCGCTTCTTCCTCAAGCTCCGGTTCGCGCATCAACCAATGTGCAACCCGGCGCAGAAGATCGGCCTGTGGACCGCCGCCATCGAAGCCACGCGACCAGAGCCAGGCATGGTCTGACGCGATCAGGGCGACGCGTCCCTGACCTACACGGTCCAAAATCAGCAAGGGACGTTCTTCGGCCCCGGACATGACGATATGGCCGGACTGCGGATCGACCTCGATCTGGCGCAGCCACTTACCCCACTCGGGAACACCATCACGCAGCCCTGCCGCTGCCTCGAGCCCGGCTGTGACAGGGTGGCGGTCCCCAAGCTCCGTGACGCGCGGGACATAGGGTTGCTCGATCACACTGACCGTTGGCTCTGCCGGAATAACGTCGGCAAGTGGCGTTCGGCTGAGGCTTTGCGCGCCAGAGAATGCGGGACCGGAGGCAACGAGGATCGCGCCGCCATCCTCGACATACCGTGCCACGTTGGCGAGATAGCCCGATGAAAGCACCCCGCGCCAGCGGTAGCGGTCGAAGACGATCAGGTCGAACCCGTCGATCTTTTCCAGGAACAGTTCGCGCGTTGGGAAGGCAATGAGCGAGAGCTCGGACACCGGTGTGCCATCCTGCTTTGCCGGGGGCCGAAGGATCGTGAAGTGGATCAGTTCCACCGTCGGATCGGACTTCAAGAGATCGCGCCAGGTGCGCCCGCCGGGATGCGGTTCGCCGGAAACGAGCAGCACACGCAGCCGGTCGCGCACGCCGTTCACGCTCGAGATGATGCGGTTGTTGCGGGTCGTGAGTTCGCCGTCCATCGGTATCAGTTGGATATCGACCACGGTCGATCCGCCGTGTTCGATTTCTATGGCGAGATCCGTTGGCCGGTCGATGTTCAGGACAATCGGAACCGGTTGGCCGCCATCGATGGACACGGTCGCGGGCAGCTGTTGGCTCAGTCCGGCAGGCGCATCGCCAACGGCCTCGGCCCGGATCTGGAAGACGACTTCTTCGCCGACAATCCCGAAGGCTGGCGCGGTTTCGAGCGCAAGGCGCAGGTCGAAAGCGTCGGGCTCTCCCGCAATCAGCGCATGGACGGGCGCCGGGAACTCGTCAAAGCGTGCATGGTCGTGGACCTGACCGTCACTCAACAGGATCGCACCGGCGATCTGTCCCGGCGCAAATCGTGCGGCAGCCGTGTCCAACGCTGTCAGCATTTGCGTGCCGCGGTCGCGCTGCCCGCCGGACGTAACATCAATCTCGACCAGCTCGAGCGGTTCAGTCTCCGTTGATAACGCAGCGATCGCGGCGTTCAGAGCTTCCGAAGCCGAACCGATCTGCTCCGCGCGATCCTCAAGCGTCGTGCTGTCGGATCGGTCCGTGACGAGGAATGCGACGTTCGGAAGCCCTTCGCGTTTCTCGGACCTCAGGTTCGGCCCGGCCAGAGCGAACAGAAGGACGGCAAACGCCAGGGCGCGCAGTATCCAGCCGCGCAGGCCATACCGCGCAGCCACCGCAATCGCAGCTAAACAAAGGGCGGCGAGCCCCCAAATGACCGGGAGCGGCAGCATCGGCAGGAAGGTGATGTCCAGATCTTGCATGGCCTACTGTCCCAACCGCTGGAGCACCGCAGGCGCATGAACCTGATCGGACTTGTAGTTGCCTGTCAGCGCATACATTACCGTATTGACCCCGAACCGGATTGCCATCTCGCGCTGGCGGTCGCCGGGTCGGCCGACTGGATAGAGCGGTAGACCCGCGTCATCGACGGCCCAAGCAGCGGCCCAGTCAGCAGACCCAACGACGACCGGCGAGACGTTGTCATCCACCCGGTCGAATTGCGGGATGTCGGCATCCGCTCCGGCGCCCTGGCGCTGTGGTGCGGCCTCGGCCCAGATGCGATCACCTCGCCACCGTCCGGGAAACTCGTTCAGCAGATAGAACGTGCGCGTCAGAACGTGATCCCGGTCGACCGGTGCCAATGGCGGCAGGTTCAACGCCCGCGCAATGCCGCGCATCTGGCTGGCTGATGCACCGCCAAAGCCCGATGCACCACTCTGCGTGTCGATGATCAGCATGCCGCCGGTGCGAATATATTCCGAGAGCGCATTCAACCCATCCGTCGTGGGGACGGTCTGATCGGTCAGCGGCCAGTAAAGGACCGGATAGAAGGCCAACTCGTCCTGGCCGGGACGCACACCCACGGGCGGACCGGGCTCGACAGCCGTTCGTGCCGTCATCGCTTGACCGAGCCCCAGGACACCTGCTTCGGATTTTGAATCGATGCGCGTATCGCCTGTGATGATGAAGGCCAGCGTCGTTTCAGCGGTCGAGGATACCGCTTCGCGCGGAACGTCGCTTTCCTGCGCATCGGCGGATCCCTGCGGCAGAAGCATCAATCCCCCTGCCAGAAGTGCAACCGAAAGTGCGGCACGCGGCCGGGCGAGGCGAATCCGGCCTGCGACCAGAAGCGTGGCGATCACATCGATCAGCGCGAGAACTACCGCAAGCGTCAAGAGAAGTGCTCCATACCGTTGCGGCGCATTCGTGCCCAAGGTCTCACTTGTGGCCGTCTCTGGCGCACCGGCGAACCGGGTGAGTTCGGCATCCTGAGCGATGACATTGACCACGGCGGCCTGCGGGCCACGCTGTGTGCTGGTCGCACCATCGGCGCGCGTATAGACGCCTGGCAGGAGTTCCGGCCCGGCAATCGCGCTTGCGATCAACTCGCCCGGTACGGTCGCGTCCAGGTCCGATGCCGGACGCGGCACCCCGTCAGCACCCATTAGAAGATCCGGACGCCAAAGCGTGCCCGCCAGGGCCTGCTCATCCGACGCGGACGCGGCGCGGCCGGGCGCAAGCGCCATCAGGCGACCAAGCATCTCAACAAACAAGCCGGACAAAGGCAGCGATGACCACTCGGCATCCGAAGAGACGTGAAAGAGCACGACCCGTCCCTCGCCCAGCCGCTTAGCAGTCACCAAAGGTGTTCCATCGTCCAGACTGGCCCAGACCTTGCCCGCCAGATCGGGCGAAGGCTCTGCAAGCACCTGAGTGCGCACATCAACCTCTTCCGGTAGTGCGAGACCACGAAACGGACCAGCCGGATCGAAAGGTCCCAGCGCGCGCGGTGTGCTCCAGGCGAGTGCTCCGCCAAGCACCCGGCCTCCCCTGCGCAACCGGACGGGAAGAAGATCATCATTCGAACCTGTCACGAAGCCAGGCGATCCGACAGACGCCGCAAGGCGCGGCCCCGCGAACCGTATCAGCAGACCGCCGTCCGAGACCCATTCCGTCAGCGCATTCCGCTCCTCCTCGGGGAACTCCCCTTGATCAACCAGAATGATCGCAGGCAGATCCTGCTTCAGCGCTGCATCCAGACTGCCGGGCAATAGATCCGCCCAGGGCACCAAGGCTTGTTCGAGATAGTGTGTCGGAGAGGTCAGGTTGCTCAGAGCATCGTCCCCCGTGGTCGAGACCAGACCCGTCCGGACCCGGCGGATGGCCCCGTCGGCAAAGGCAGCGCCACCTGCCGAAGGTTGCACTGTCAGCAGGACACGTGTGACCTGGCCCTGACGTTCGGGTGGCAGATTGAAAGTCACAGTCGCGCTTGCCTCGTCACCCGAAAACTCGGCGCGAGCCACGGCGATACGACGCTCTCGGCCGTCCTCGTCACGTGCCATCGCCGCCACGTCGATAGATTGTGCGCCCGACCCGGTCCGCAAAACCCTTGTCTTGAGAGACCCTTCCTCGAGGAATGGCGGTGTCACCGCCGGGCTCGGGTTTCGAGGTCCGATCAGGTGAAGCGTTCCCAACCCCGCCAGCCTGTCGCGCAACATATCCTCGGCCTCGCCGCCAATGCCATCATGAAACCAGATCGTCTCGCCGGGTTCGGGGTCGAGCGTCTCAAGGGTATCGACCAACGTCGTAGCATCCGGCGTCCAGGGGCGCGGCTCGACCGAAGACAGCAATGGCTTTGCGGCAGCCGCCGACATCGCCGGGCTGACCGTGCCGTCAGAGACACTGGCAAGCATCAGATCGCGTCCCGCTTGTTCGGCTTCGTCCAAAATCGCGCGCGCGGTCGAGATTCGCGCTGACCAGTCAGGCGCACTCGCCCACCCCTGATCCATTACGATCAGAATCGGTCCCTGGCCTGCCAACCGGGTCTCCAGGTTCAGCACAGGTTGTGAAAACCCGATCAAAGCCGCGGCTATGGCAAGGCATCTCAGCAACAGGAGCCACCATGGCGTCTTGTCCGATTGCCGGTCCTGATCCTCGAGCCCAAGAAGCAGCCGAACGCCAGCAAACACCTGCGTGCGTGGCGATGGTGGGATCGCGCGCAGCAGGAACCAGATGATCGGCAGAGCGATCAGACCTGCCAGGACCCACGGGTCGAGAAAAGCCAGTGAACCGATGGAGATCATTGCCCGCCTCCCAGAAAGCCATGCAAGGCGACAAGCGCTTTGCGCGGGCTCTCGTCGGTGCGGTGCAGGATCAGATGCCAACCGGCGCGCCGGGCCACGGTGTCAAGATCGTCGCGCCGCTCCGCAAGCCGGGCCAGGTATTCTTGGCGTAGGCTGTCCGCCTCGTCCGTTTCGTGGCGCACGGCGCGCGCAACCGACTCGAAGCGAATCCGGCCATGGAACGGAAACTCTTCTTCGACCGGATCCAGGATCATCACGAAGACACCGCCCGTGCCCTGTCCAGCGGCGTTCAGAAGCGCCGGGAACACATCGTCCCGGGGCCCCATGAAATCCGAAAAGAAGACCGCTTTGCCCGCCTTTGGCAAATGACCCTTGGGCGGCGCGCCGAAGTCCTTTGCGTTGTGGTCTGGCGCGGTCACGGTCGCTGCCATCCGCATCAGTTGCGTTTCACCGCCACGCGGTTGGGCTAGGTCGGTCCCGAGTAGACCGAAGCGTTCGCCGCCTCGGTGCATCAAAACCGCAGTTGCGAGGGTCAGCAGTTGGGCGCGCTCGGCCTTCGTTCGCTCGACCCGGTCCGATTTGAAGTCCATCGAGCGCGCGCGATCACACCAAAAAACCGTGCTCTCAGCCGCTTCCCACTCCATTTCACGCACGAACAGACGGTCGGATTTCGCGGATCGACGCCAATCGACCTGCCCCAAGGAGTCGCCCGGATGGGCTGGCCGGTATTGCCAGAACGTCTCCCCGATCCCGGATCTTTTGCGGCCATGTGCACCGGTCACCAGGGTCGAGACGAGCCGGTCTGCCTCAACCAGAAGCGGTGGCAGCGAGCCAGAGATCTTCTCGGCGTCGCGCCGCAGCGCGGCAGATGCATTGGTTGATGACGCCATCAAGAGTGACCCTGAGACCCGGATATGTCAAATGCGGCTAGCACTCAGGCGGCTTCGGCAATCGATGTCTGCCCCAGCAAATCCTCGATAACGCCTGCAATCGACGCGCCCTCGGCACGGGCCGAGAAGCTCAGTGCCATCCGGTGCGACATTGCCGCGGAAGCAAGTGCTCTGACATCATCCAGGGTAGGCGCCAGTCGCCCCTCGAGCAACGCTTTGGCGCGAACGGCCAGCATCAGGGACTGTGCGGCACGCGGGCCTGGCCCCCAGGCGAGCCGCTTTGTCGCGGCAGCTGCGGCCTCTGGCTCGCCGGGCCGGGCGGACCGCACCAAGGACAGGATCGCCTCGACGACTGCCTCACCGACCGGCATCGCGCGGACAAGTGTCTGCATTTCAATGAGTTTTTCCGCACTGAGAACCTGTTCGCAAACGGCTTCCTGGGAGCCCGTGGTCGCGATCAGGATATCTCGCTCCTCGTCGCGCGTCGGATAATCCACGTCAATTTGCAGCAGGAAACGGTCGAGCTGTGCTTCGGGCAGCGGGTATGTTCCCTCCTGCTCGATCGGATTCTGGGTCGCGAGCACGTGGAACGGACGGTCGAGTGCCCGGTCCTCGCCAGCCACCGTCACGTGGTATTCCTGCATCGCCTGAAGCAGGGCGGATTGCGTTCTCGGGGAGGCGCGGTTGATCTCGTCCGCCATCAAAAGCCTTGTGAAAACAGGGCCTTGGATGAATTTGAACATACGCGATCCGTCGGCGCCTTCTTCCAGCACCTCGGACCCGAGGATATCCGCAGGCATCAGGTCAGGCGTGAACTGGATGCGACTGGAATCAAGTCCCAGCACCTTCCCGAGCGTGTCCACCAGCCGGGTCTTCGCGAGACCGGGGACACCGACCAGCAGGGCATGGCCACCGGACAGGATCGCCGTAAGACTTTGGTCAACAACGGCTTTTTGGCCCACGATCCGCTTCGCGATTTCGGATTTGACCTTTTCGAGATCTGCGCCAGCCTGTTCAATCGCGGCGACGGGGTCGGACATACGGAAGCCTCCGGGCAATCGGTTGGTCACTTTCGTTAACATAAGCTATGTAGCGCAAAGGAAAGGCAACAGGGGTTAATGCATGTCGGAGACACAAATTTCTGATCCGTTGAGTGACCCCGGCGCAGCAGACAGCCTTGCGAAGGCCGTCGCGGCTGCCCAGAGGGACCAGAAGGGGCCCCCTCCGGTGCACCTTTGGAACCCGCCTTATTGCGGCGATCTCGACATTCGAATCGGGCGGGACGGGATGTGGTGGTATCTCGGCACACCGATCGGCCGCGTCGAACTGGTCAAGCTGTTTGCGAGTGTCCTGAAACTGGAGGACGACAAGTACTATCTGGTTACGCCAGTTGAGAAAATCGGGATCATGGTGGACGATGCACCATTCGTCGCCGTGGACTTCGAGGTGACCGGAGACGGTCCCGCGCAGACCCTGACCTTCGAGACCAATGTCGGCGACCGGACGGTCGCCGGGCCGGACAACCCGATCCGGGTCGAGCGTGATCCCGAGACCGGCGAGCCCGCACCTTACGTGCACGTCCGCCGGGGGCTTGAAGCGCTGATCGACCGCAAGAGCTATTATCGCCTGGTGGACATCGGCGTTAACGAAGACGTTAACGGCGAACGCTGGTTCGGGTTGCACTCGGGTGGCCGGTTCTTCCCCGTAATCCCGTCGGCTGAACTGGAAGGTTAACGCGTTTGCGCTGACCCGCGGGGCATAGTGCATCAGTAGTGCAAACGTATGGAAACGGTATTCCATTCATACCGCATTCGTAACAACGCGGGGTCGATTGGCAGGGCGTTAACCACCATTTTGCCTATGCGTTCTGCCGGTTTGGCAGGCTTTATCGAGCAGTTCGCGGTGCCAGTCTTCCAGTCTTATATAAGACTTGTCCAAGACCGTACGGCGGGACGGATTGGGTCCTGCCCATAGCACGTCAACGCCTCATCGGATGACGAGCCCACCGAGCCAGTGCGGCGCCGCTGACGAAGCATCCATCGGGACTTTTCAGACTACGGTTCTGCGGCTGAAGCATCACTTCGGGAGAGACGCAGCGCCGTCATGGATTGCAGGTTTCGCGCGCCCGGTCGCCTCTCGGCGTTTTGTAGCCCGATCGGCAAATCGAAGCTGCGCGCGCGCGGCAGGCCGAGCGCGTCATGCCGCAGCGTTGGCGACACTGTTTCGACGTGTTGATATGAGTGCTTCCACTTCATGGCGGGTCAGGACTGCGCGGGCTGGCGCATACGGTGCACCCGCCCCGGGCGTCGCGCTGCCAGAGACAATCGACAGCACTTCAGCGCGCTGCGTTTCCGGAAGCTGCGACAGAATGAATTCGCCGGGGAAGAAGCTTTCGGTCGCGGCGCCTTCCGGCGTAGACGACCTCGTGGCGGTCAAACAGCAATGCGTAGTAGGTCGTCGCACGCTTTCCCGCCATCCGCAGCACGTTCGCCAACCCGGTCAAGCCCTTGGCCAGGCAAAGCACCTCGGCACCATTCGGGCCGGGCAGCACCATGCGGTGCTGTGGCGAGACAACCAGCGCGCGCCGCGGCATACCGCCGCCGAGCGCACCGGCTTTGATCTCGATCGGCTTCTGCCTGTTCGTCTCGGGCGTCCCGAAGACGACCCTGCGCTTGCCCATCCAGCGCAGCGGCTGTGCACCGTGATCGGCGGTCATGATCAGATCGCCGATCGCCAGGTCTTCGACTGGCAGTTCGCCGTCGACCGTCAGGATCAGCGTACCGGGCGCGAAGCAGGGCGCGGTGAAAGAAGATGCGGAATTCGTGCCTTGATCGCCTGCAACGATAAAACCGCTGTCGCCGTCAATCGCGCCCATGTTGGATGTGTTGAAGGAGCCATCATCGAAATTGGCGACGCGGGTCAGGCTGAGTTGGCCGGTTCCGCCGTCGAGAGAATCTCGAACGCGTCCAACCCGCCGTCATTGCCCGCGACCCACAACACCTGTTCGCCCTGATAGTCACCAACGAAGAGATCATCGATGTTGCGCAGGTTCAACGTGCCGTCGTCGTCGACATTGCCGACACTCGTTAGATTGCCGGAGGTATCGACCTCGAAGAAACTCACGCCATCGTCGTCGCCACCTGCGACCACATAGCTGGTGCCGTCGATCGAGAATCCTTCGACCGCCTGCACATTGGACAACTCTAGGGCGCCGCTGTCCGAGACATTGTCGGTGTTGGTCAGCGTGCCGTTCGACGCAACCGAGAAGACCGACAAACCATCATCGTTGCCACCCACGACGACGAAGGTATTCACCCCGCCTGCGCCATCGTCGACCTGGACGGTCTCGACATCGCGGGGATTATTGATCTCGAGCGATCCTGCGTCGATGACATTGTCGACATTCGTCATGGTGCCGTCGCTGGCAACCTGGAACACGCTGATGCCGTCGTCGTCGTCTTCGTTTTCGCCCGCGCCGTCCGATACCGCAAAGACGAAATGGTTCAGGCCACCCGCGCCGTCGTCGATGCTGGCCGTCGAGAGGCCATAAACCTGTGTGATGTTGATCGCGCTGGAGTCCGTTGCGTCGTCGGCATGGGTCAGCTGGCCTGCGCCGTCGATTGAGAAGCTGGAAATCCCGTTGTCGGTGCCACCGGCGAACACATATGTGGTGCCGCCAACTTCCAGCGACTCGATGGCGTTGAGGTTGGACAGATTGAAGCTGCCAGCATCGACGACGGTATCGACAGGCGTGTCCGACATCTGCCCGTAATTGGACGAGGTCGCATCCATCTCGATCGTGTAGACGTGCAGGCGGTCGTCTTGACCGCCGACAATTGCATAGACCTGATCATCGACCCGCAAGACGTCGATGGCGTTCACGTTCACAAGATGATTGTCGCCACCGTTAGACGTTGTTTCTTGGTGTTCAATCGACATGTGCTTCTCAACTTTATGACGCCGAGAAGGTTATCGGAGATGGTTAGCGATCAATAAAAGGCGAGACCGTATTTGTGTCTCAGGTATTCAAATAAAGAGGTCTCTGAGGGTTTCGACGTTGGTCAAACGGGTACCCGGTAGAAGTGTGGCACCAACCAAACGTGGGAGCAGGTGAGACAAGCAAGGATTGGTCTTTGCCTTCGTGTGGCTCGGGGCGCGATCAGGCCAAAGCCGTACCGGGGAGGAACCGCTTTGCGTCCCGGCCCAAGGCTGGCCGAGGAATTGACAGGCGCGATGCGCGGGCCTTGATCCTTGCTCTATCGCCGGGTTGAGGCTCTGGTAGATTTGCAAACATGTCCACGTCGCGAGGTTTCGATCAGAGATGTCATACCAAAGCGCATTGATCAGAACCCATTGGGTCAGTTTCGCCATCCGATGGACGTGATGCGTTCGGGGTCATCGATGAGTTTGTTCCATGCCTCGCAGCATAGCGCGACGATGTCATCGTAAGACTTGAAGACGCGGTTGGAGAGCGAGTTTTCTCGAATGAACTGCCAGACATTTTCGACCGGGTTCAGTTCCGGCGACCGCGGCGGCAAGGGCAGCAGGGTGATGTTATACGGCACGTCCAGTTTCGGTGACGTATACTATCCAGCCTGATCGACAATCAGGATCGCGTGTGCGCCGAGGGCAACCTCGGCACGGATCAGCCTCAGGTGCTCGCCCATGGCGTGGGTGTCGGCCCAGGGCATGACCAGCCCGGCACCCTTGCCTGTCGCCGGGCAGATGGCGCCGAAGATATACGCCCACTTGGTACGTTGATCGTGGGGTGCGCGGGGGCGGGTACCACGCCTGGCCCAGCGGCGCGCGATCTTATTTTTCTGTCCGATCCGTGCTTCGTCTTGGAACCAAATTTCTATCGGCGGCCAACCATGCCGGATGCGGATGTCGCGGACCATGTCGGGGAATTCTTTTGAACGCCTCGATGGCGTCGGGGTCCTGGGCATAGTGCTGTGGGCGGGCCGAGAGTTTGCGGAAGCCCATAGCACGCAACTCCCGCCCCAGGGTTTGTCGGCTGATGCTGATGCCGAATTCATCCCAGACCCATGCGACCAGATCGACCAGGCGCCAACGGACTACGCCGTCCAGATACGGTTTCGGCCCGTCCTCGACCGCCTGCCTGAGCGTTGCCCTCTGCGCATCATTCAACCGGGACCGCGGGCCGGAGCCTTTCCGGTCGATCAACCCGTCAGGACCTTCACGACTGCTGGCCGGAGACCCGCCGTCTTGTTGAGCATTGCGGTGGCGAACAGGCGCTTCAGGCGCTGGAGATGCTCATGACCGCGCACCCCAGCCTGGACATAGCCGAGGGGCGCTCCGGCGATGGCGTGTGGATGTGCGAGCCTCATGAGGATGCGCTGTTCGAACGCCTCAAGAGCGCCGCCGAGATGTGGGTCACAACTGCAAGACCAGCGCGGGTGTTCGATATCCTCCAGTTCCTGAATGAAGCTGAGCGGGCACAGAGCGCGCTAAGGGGGCGTCTGTTCGCCCATTGGTCAAGCGTGACATCGCATCGGGAAGCCCTGATCCGAGAGCATGCCCAAAGCCCGATAGAGGAGGCGCTCGGCCTGGCGCTGGTCCGGCGTGGCTGCATGGTTGTTCCACCGCGCAATGTCGGGACCGTGCTTGAGTTCGAGCGAGACACCAGAATCCCGGCAGTGCTGCACATGCAAAGGCCCTTCGAACAGTACCGCGCGGACTTCTTCGTGACCAAGCCCGGTTCGCACAGCGGCTTCATTGTTGAATGCGACGGCCACGACTTCCACGAGAAGACCAAGCAACAGGCCGCACGGGACAAACAGCGGGACCGTTGGTTTCTGTCACGCGGCTGGCCGACAATGCGGTTCACCGGGAGCGAGATCTACAATCGCGGTGGACGGTGCGCAGATGAGGTGATTAGGCAAGTTGGTATCTAGCGAGTTCCCGTAGCAGCACGGAAGATACACGAGGCGATGCGTTCTTTAGGCTCGCGTCACAACTCTTACTCACCTACACCTTTGCTTTTGTCGCTCCCGTTGTTCTCACTCTTTTGTATCCGCGCCGCAGCTCTCTAACGAGCATCTCTGCTTCTTGCCTGCTGATAATAGGACGGGCGGGCGGACCGAGAGCCCCTGGATCGTCTCGCAGTCCGGGGTAAATTGCATAGATTTCTTCTCGATGTTCAGGCGCGAAGTCCGCCAAAGCAATGTGCCCAGGCCTGAAGCTTTCAGTTGGTGCGCCTTCAGCATAAATGACCTCATGGCGATCGAAGAGCAGCGCGAAGTATTCGACTGCACGCTTACCCTTCATCACCCGCACATCCTCCAGGCTGGCCAGTCCTTTTGCCAATGCCAGGACTTCCCGAATGCCGTGCTTCTCTAGAACCTTCGGTCCAGAGAGGACCATCCGGTGTTGAGGGGAGACAATCAATCGGCGACTGGGGACGCCTCCGCCGAGAGCGCCCGCCTTTATCTCGAGAGGCTTATCCTTGGCCTGCCGAGGATTCATCGCATCGAAAAGAACCTCGCGACGTCCGATCCAGCGAAGTGTTTGCAAACCATGGTCAGCGGTGACGATCCGGTCACCGGGCCGCAGGTCTTCCACCAGTACTTCGCCGTGCTCGGTCAGGATGTGTGTACCGGTCGCAAAGCAGGGCGGAACACCCATGCCGACCAGACTTGCGAACTGGCTCTGGGATGTCGTGGTATCGACCGTACCGTCGGGTACGGTGACCGTCTCGCCAGAGGGAAAAGTGAGCACTTGGTTCGCGCCGCCGCCGCCGGTGACAGTTATCTCGTCGGCAGTGACCGTGCCGTCCTGATTTGTGAGCACGTTGCCGACATCGGAAAGTGCGGACGCATCCAGCAGATCGTTGCCTGCGAAGTCCGTGACCGTATCGCTGCCGCCACCACTTGAGATGATGAACGTGTCGTTACCCGTTCCGCCGGTGAGGATATCATTGCCGACGCCACCATCGATGGTGTCGTTGCCCGAGCCGCCAGAAAGAGTATCGTTGCCAGAACCGCCGAAGAGGGAATCGTCGTCGGTCTCACCGTACAACACGTCGGCCCCGTCTCCGCCGTCGAGGCTGTCGTTGCCGTCGCCGCCGTAGAGCGTGTCGTCGCCTCGATCGCCGGTGATCACATCGTCGCCAGCGCCTGCATAGATCAGGTCATCGCCGTCGCCGCCTTCCAGCGTATTTGCGAAAGCACCAATGGCACTGATCGTGTTGGCGTTGCCGTCCCCGACAACACCGGCGTTTGATTGGTTGATCTCGACATTCTCGATACCGTTCAGCTGATCACGTGACGCGCCGCTGAATTCGACTTGGCCAGCGTCAAGATTGACAACATGGTTCGATCCGAAGCTGCCACCCTCACTGGCGTCAAGAACGTACGTGTCGTTACCTGATCCGCCGAATATCGTCGTGGTGCCACCGCTGCTTGTGGCATCCACATTGACGATCCGATCATTGCCAGTACCGCCGTAGACAAGATCGGTGGCCACATCGTGCTCAAGTGTATCGCTGCCACCTCCGCCATAGATCGTATCGTTGCCTGACGACGTCGAATTCGCATCAACGAAGTCGTCACCCTCTCCTGCATAGACCGTGTCGTCACCGGTGCCCGAGTAGAGCCGGTCGTCGCCGTCGCCACCTACCAGCGTGTCGTCGCCATCGCCACCGTAGAGGGTATCTTCCGAGCCATCGTCGTTTGCAACGGCAAGGTCGCCACCAGAGGTGTTAGATCCATTGTAGCCCAACAAGAAATCATTGCCGGATCCACCGTAGATGGTGTCGTTGCCATCTCGACCCTCCACATTGTCGTTTCCGGCACCAGCGTAGATATCGTCGCCAGCGTCGTTGCTGCCCTGGATAAAATCATCGCCGCTGGAACCGCTGATAGTTGCCATTTCAGCTCCAAAACTCGACAGGTTTCGGAGGCACCGACCGGTACATCGGAGTAAATGGGCCAATCATTAATGTTGGCGGCGCCCCGCACCTGGATCTAAGCGGCGATGGTGGTCCCAGCCCCAGACAGGAGCTTGCTTGTTTAGGCATGCTTACAAACGACTGTCGCCGCGTGATAGGGGAACGGACCGTATGATCTGCGACGAGCCTATGCGCACGCATATTCGCCCAGGAGGCAAAGCCGGTGAGCGCAACTTCAATGGCTGGGCTCGGCTTGCCTTGCGTCGACGGCACTCGAAAGACTCCACTTCTTGGTGCGCGATAGAGTGCATCGGAATGGAAAACAATCTGTGAACGAGCAAGACTGACAAGCAGTTGACGATAATCCGACCCTGCCAGAAGCGACGTCCGGTCCTCGACGCAGCACGAGAAACGTCAACCAGAGTAGCGCTCTTAAAGATCAGACAGCAGGACCCGTATCTTAGCGAGAGCACCCTAGTTCGTCAGGCACGGCGCCCGCCGTTCCCAGAAGATCGGTCCAATTGCCCGAGCAGGGAACCCCGCATCGTCCGGGATCTCGACCACCTTCGCGTCCTCGTGCCCGATGATGTCGAGCGCTTCCTAGGCGCAGATTGCTCTGACCCACCCGGAACCAAGCTCGAGATCTCCGATATCGCGTTAGATGCTGAAGGCGAAGTATCTCATGTCGTCAGGATCGGCAGGCGTGGTTGAGCGGGAGTTAACGCTCGTCGTTCAGCGCAACGTTTATGCGCTCCACACATCGCTCGAGCGCTCGCTTGACCTCGATCGAAGCCGGTTTGCTACGCATGGTCTCCACCATACTCCGTACATCGCGCAGCGCTTGAACAAGCGGTGGCGGTTTCGGAGGCGCGGAAATGCTCAAAGATGACCGCCAAAACGCGACATCTGGACGAGCCTCTGGCATCCTCGAGGCATGACATATGGGTTTTCAATCAAAATCCCGCTCCGCCTTCTTTCTCCGTGTTTTGTTCTTGTAATGTCCCTATCTGGGGCGTCGCAAGCGGAAGATCCACCAAACTGCGGTCTCTATACTTATCGAGCAGAAATCGTACGGGTGATCGACGGCGATACCGTAGTCGCCTGCATAGATCTGGGCTTTGACGTTTGGTTCGCGATATGCACCTGCGTTTGGCAGGCATCGACGCGGCCGAGAAGAACACGACCGGGGCCGAGAAAGCCACGAACGCTCTGAAGCCGCAGACCGACGATATGGATGTCTACGTCTGCTCGATTAAGGCCAAACGTAGCGACGACGAAACGAAGGATGGCTTCGGACGGTACTTCGCGGTGATCCATCACAAAGGGTGGAACATAAACGAATGGCTGCTGAAGTCAGGACTGGTCTGCGAGTACGTCGAGGGGCAGGACTGCAACCCGTATTGCTTGTGCGGCGCCTAGGGCGTCTCTTAGAGCGACTTGAACCGACGCTTCCGAATGATCCGCAACTGTCGAAATGGCGACACGAGTATGCGCCAAGCGCGCGTAAGAGACTTGGAGCGGAAGTCAGAATCGCTCCGTCTTGATGAGCGAGGTGAGAATCGTAGTCAGTCACTACCCCGGATGGGATGGGACTAAAACAGCGCTACAATTAGGCGTCAAACGCACAAAAAAGCGAACAAGAGATCGGAGTTTCAGAAACTGCGCGCAAACTATTTGATTTTGTTGGCTGGGGAACCTGGATTCGAACCAGGACTAACGGAGTCAGAGTCCGTGGGTCTACCGTTAACCTATTCCCCAGCAGCGCGAGCGGTCGCATAGCCTTGGATCTGCTGATCGTCAAGACGATGTCGATACCAAAACGATGCAAATGCAATTCAAACCCGAACCTCGGGATCAGCCACCGTGCAGGAAGTGCAGCACGTCGCCATCGAGAACCTCGTAGCCTTTGCCTTCGGCGCGCATCTTGCCCGCCTCTTTCGCACCCTGTTCGCCGCCGAGCGCCACGTAGTCATCATAGCCAATCGTTTCTGCGCGGATGAACTTGGCCTCGAAGTCGCCATGGATCACGCCCGCTGCCTGCGGCGCGCGGGCGCCTGCCGGGATCGTCCAGGCGCGCGCCTCCTTCGGCCCGGCCGTGAAATACGTGCGCAGCCTGAGCAACCCGTAGCCCGCTTTGATCAAACGGTCGAGCCCGGCTTCTTCCAGCCCGAGATCGGACAGAAACTCGGCCCGGTCCTCGTCAGAGAGCTGGCTGATTTCCTCTTCGATGGCGGCCGAGATCACGACCGACGCTGCCCCTTGTCCGGCCGCCATCTCTGAGACGGCCGAAGAGTGCGCGTTGCCGTCGGAGG
This sequence comes from Pseudomonadota bacterium, assembly GCA_038534135.1. GTDB lineage: Bacteria > Pseudomonadota > Alphaproteobacteria > Rhodobacterales > Rhodobacteraceae > Thermohalobaculum. Next base: position 32,912 of record JBCAXJ010000042.1, read on the forward strand.
CAGAATCCTCTTCGACATTGCAGACGTAGAGCACCGGCTTGGCCGACAGAAGGCCCAGGATCTTCCAATTGCGCGCGTCGTCCTCGGCAATCTCGACGGTGCGGGCAGGGCGGTCATCCTCGATCGCCTCCTGCGCCATCTTCAGAAGGCGTTCCTGTTCGACGGCTTCCTTGTCGCCACCCCGGATCTTGCGCGACAGGTTCTGAAGACGCTTTTCGATCGACTCGAGATCCGCCAGCATCAGTTCGGTTTCGATCACACTGGCGTCCTCGACCGGGTTCACCCGGCCTTCTACGTGCGTGATGTCATCGTCCTCGAAGCAGCGCAGGACATGAGCGATCGCGTCGGTCTCACGAATGTTCGCAAGGAATTGATTGCCCAGCCCCTCGCCCTTGCTGGCGCCCTTAACCAATCCCGCGATATCAACGAAGGTTAGCCTGGCGGGAATGACACTGGCCGATTTGGCGATGTCCGCGATCTTCTGGAGCCGCGGGTCGGGCACCGAAACCTCACCAACATTCGGCTCGATCGTACAGAACGGAAAGTTTGCCGCCTGTGCCGCAGCGGTTCGCGTCAGCGCATTGAAAAGTGTCGATTTGCCAACATTCGGCAGCCCGACAATCCCACACCTGAAACCCATGACTTGCTCCTGCTGATCCGCGCGGTCCTCTGGCATGCGATCGGGCACCGGTCAAGGAGCCGCCGGTCCTCGCGAACACTCAGAGTGGTTAATAATTCACTGCGCCTCTTCACACGGAAGAGAACGAAAGCGCGAGCAGGTGTCATTCGCCACAAAGGCGAAAACCGCCTAGCTCCTGCCGCGCCAACATGACGTTGGGGAAATAGCCAGGAGACACCCATGACTGAACTGCGCATTACGGTCACCAACACGTCACCCACCGGCGGCGTTGCGTTGACCCCCACCTATTTCGGCTTCCATGACGGCAGCTTCGATCTGTTCGACGTCGGCGATGTGGCCTCGCCCGGTCTCGAATCCCTCGCCGAAGATGGTGCCGCAGCGACGCTTGCGCAGGAGCGTCTCGCGGTTTCGCCCGACAGCCAGGGCATCGTCGTTGCGGGAGCTGCCGGTCCGATCGACACGCAGGAGGTGGCGACTGCGATCATCGATGTCGACGGTTCGCAGAACCGCTTTGCGAGCTACGGCGCAATGATCCTGCCGTCAAATGATGCATTCATCGGTACTGACGAGGCGGTCGAGCTGTTCGATTCCTCGGGCAATTTCCTGGGCGCCAGCCGCAGCGTGTTCGAGGGCACGGATGTCTACGATGCCGGGACCGAGGTGAACACCGAGGAAGACGCAGCCTTCATCAACCAGACCGCGCCAAACACGGGCGTGGACGAGAATGGCACGGTCCAGCTGCATCCGGGCTTCAACGGCTCCGATGGCAACCCGGGCGGCACGCAGAACATCCTGGGCGGCACCAATGCGTTCGGGAACTTCATTGATCCGATCGCCGCGGATTTCACGCTGCCCGGCGCGCAGATCGCGGTCGTGCACATCAACACGGTTGTCACGACCGATCTGACAGCGGGCCGCGACGTATTCTTCGGCGGCGATGATGACGACATCGTCACCGGTGGCGAGGGCCGTGACTTTCTGTTCGGCAACAACGGTTACGACGACCTCTTTGGCGGTGAAGGCCGCGACTTCCTAGCGGGCGGCAACGGCGCCGACCTGCTGGACGGCGGCGAAGCGCGCGACCTGCTGTTCGGTGGGGCTGGCAATGACCGCATCTTCGGTGGCGAGGGCAACGACCGCGCGCTGGGCGGATCGGGCGATGACACCATCGAAGGCGGTGGCGGCCGCGACCGGATCTATGGCGAGGACGGCAACGATGTCCTCGACGGTGGAGAAGAGCGCGACGTGCTGTTCGGCGGCGCGGACAACGACGCACTGTCCGGTGGCGGAGCACGCGACTTCCTGTTCGGCGGCAGCGGCGACGATGTGCTGAACGGTGGCGAGGGCAACGACCGCCTGGAAGGCGGCAGCGGATCGGATACGTTCCTGTTTGCCGCGGGCGATGGCCGCGACACCGTGCAGGACTTCGACGCGGATGCGGACGTCATCGTTCTGGGTGGAACGGACATCACCGATCTTGCCGGTCTCGAGGATGTCTCCCGCGATCGTGGCAACAGCGTGATCATCGACCTCGGCGCCGACCGGATCGTATTGCGCGACACATCCTTCGAAGAGCTGACCGAGACGAACTTCCTGTTCGTCTAACGCGCGCAAAACCTGGTCCCTGACGCCTCGGCTCAGGGACCAGAACCCCGGCCAACCCCGGGCCGCGCCCGCCCAATTTCCCCCTTGGGCGGGCGTCGATCCTCGAGTGAATATTCGCGAACGCCGTCCGGTGTTGAACTTCGACGGCCATCTGCCCAAGCTGCTCGCCAGCAACTATGGGGAAAATCCATGCTGACCGTCGCGATCGTCGTGTTTCCGCAATTCGAGACGCTTGATGCGCTCGGCCCGGTCGAGATGTTCGGAATGCATCGGGACCAATTCGAGATCCGTATGGTCGCCGAGGCGCGCGGGCCGGTCGCGTCGACACACGGCCCCGAAGTGGTCGCAGCCGATGCGTTTCAGGATGGCAGGTCCTACGACATCGTTCTGGTCCCCGGCGGGCCCGGCACGCGGGCGCAGAACGACAACGCCATCATGATGGATTGGCTGCGCGAACAGGCCACGCAGGCACAGTTCGTGACCTCGGTCTGCACGGGCAGCGCCTTGCTTGCCAAAGCGGGCGTGCTTGATGGCCGCAGGGCGACAAGCAACAAGCGCGCATTCGATTGGGTCATGACGCACAGCGACAAGGTCGATTGGATCTACGAGGCCCGCTGGGTCGAGGACGGCAAGTTCTGGACCTCCTCCGGCGTCTCGGCTGGCATGGACATGAGCCTCGCGCTGATCGCAAAGATCCTCGGCAAGCAGGCCGCCGAAGACGCGGCTATGTGGGCTGAATACACCTGGCACCGCGATCCGAACGTCGATCCGTTCGCTGTTCCGCGGGAAGCTGAAGACGCCTAGATCACGACTTCGAAAACTTCGCCAGCAACCGTGCGAGCGGATTGGTTGGCCCGGCATCCTTCAGCGCGTTCTGAGCCTTCTTGACGGCCTCTGCAGGCCGCTTGCCGGACATCTTCGCCTGATGCGGTGGCGCTTTCCCGGGCGATCGTCGAGCGGGTGCTGCCTTGCCCGACGACGGGCGGGGCGGGTTCACCCGCAACGCAAGTGCGTTCTGGAATCCTGCGTCGTCCCCTGCCACCAGCTTCGGCAGACCGTCCGAGAACCCGCGAAGCAGATCGTCCAGCCAAGCCTCTTCGGACTTGGCGAAATCGTGCAGCACGTAGCCCGAGACCTTGTTCTTGTCGCCGGGGTGACCAATCCCCAGCCGCACCCGCGCATACTCCGCGCCGATATGCGCGTGGATCGATCGTAAACCGTTGTGCCCTGCGTGGCCTCCGCCGAACTTCACGCGGCATTTGCCGGGTGCGAGGTCCAACTCGTCATGCACGACGATCACATCGCCGGGCGGCACCTTGAGGAACCGCGCAGCCTCGCCGACGGCCTGGCCGGACTCGTTCATAAAGGTCATCGGCTTCAGCAGGATGATGCGCTTGTCGCCGATCCGCACCTCGGCCATCTCGCCCTGAAACTTCGACCGCCAGGGTGCAAACCCGTGCTGTTCCGCCGCCGCGTCCAGCGCCATGAAGCCGACATTGTGGCGGTTCCGGGCGTATTGCGCGCCCGGATTGCCCAAGCCGGCGATCAGGACGACTTGTCCTGTCGCAAAGGTCTTCGCGGCTTTGGTTTTCGTGGCCGGCTTTGCCGCCGCCTCAGCCGTTGGCTTCGCGGATCTTGTTGGCTGCGTCCTTGTCATAGCCGACGCCCTTGTCATCGAGAAGCTGATCCAGCTCGCCCGAAATCGTCATCTCCGTGACGATATCGCAGCCGCCGACGAACTCCTGCTTCACATAGAGTTGCGGAGTGGTCGGCCAGTCCGAAAACTCCTTGATGCCCTGACGCAGCTCGTCCGATTCCAGAATGTTCACGTCATGGAAGTCCACGCCCATATAGGTCAGGATCGACGCGACGCGGGACGAAAACCCGCACTGCGGCATCGTCTTGTTGCCCTTCATGAACAGCACCACGTCATGGCCGTCCACGTCTTTTTGGATCTGCTGCTTGGCTTCGGTCGTATCCAACATCTCAGGTTCCTCTCAGTCCGGGGCGCTGGTGGTCAACGCCAGTGCGTGCAGAGGAGCATCGGACCCCTCCAGGATCTCTTTCAGGGCGGCGTTCACCATGCGCTGCTGCTGCACACGGTTCTTGCCGCGAAAACTCTCGTCGATGACGGTGGCAGCCCAGTGGTTGTTGTCCCCGGCCAGATCCCGGATCTCGACCTTCGCATCGGGAAAAGTCGCCAGGATCAGGCGCTCGATCTCAGAGGCGGGTACGGGCATGGCTGCGTCCTCGGGCTTGTCGCTGCCGGAGATGTAGAGATTGCATTGCTTGCTGGCAAGCGATAGCGCGGCGACAGCGCGCAGGAGGCTGAAATGGCGACACTTGGGGAACAGATCATCTGCTGGTTAGAGGCCTATGGCGTCGACACGGTGTTCGGGATTCCAGGGGTCCACACGGTCGAGATGTATCGCGGTCTGGCCGGGTCCTCGATCCGCCATGTGACACCCCGGCACGAGCAGGGTGCGGGCTTCATGGCGGATGGCTATGCGCGGGTGACCGGCAAGCCTGGGGTGGCCTTCGTGATCACCGGACCGGGCCTGACCAATATCCTGACGGCAATGGCCCAGGCCTATGCCGACAGTGTGCCGATGCTGGTGATCTCCTCGGTGAACCGGCGCGAGGCCCTGGGCATGGGCGCAGGAGATCTACACGAGGTACGCAATCCGGGTTTGATGGCGGCGCAGGCGGCGGCGTTCAGCCATACGCTGACCCATCCGGCGCAGCTTCCAAGCGTATTGGCCCGCACCTGGGCAGTGTTCGAGAGCGCCCGGCCGCGTCCCGTCCACATCCAGATCCCGCTGGACATGCTGTCCGAGCCGATGCCTGAGACATCGTTTGTGCGACCTGCACCGGTGTCGCTGCCGGAACCCTCATCCACTGCGCTAGAGCAGGCCGCGAACACCCTGATGGGCGCGAGCCACCCCTTGATCCTTGCCGGGGGTGGTTGCTCGGACGACACCGCGCTTGTCCAGCTTGCCGAAACTCTGGACGCGCCCGTGGTCATGACGGTGAATGCTCGGGGGCTCTTGCCGCCGCAGCACCCATTGGAGCTGGCGACCAGCCCGACATTAAGCTCGGTCAGGGATGCGATCCGCGCCGCTGACGCGGTGCTGGCACTGGGCACCGAGATCGGGCGTACGGACTACGACATGAACGATCAGTCTCCGGTCGAGGTCGACGGCACGCTGATCCGCGTCGATATCGATCCGAACCAGATGATGCTGAACATCGTACCGGACCAGGCGATTGTCTGCGATGCGGATGCGGTGATCCGAGGGGTGCTGGCGCGCATCGAGACACCTCTTGCCCTAGGCGGTGCCGACCGTGCCGCGAAGATCCGCAATGCGGCGTCGGACGAGATCGGGCCGGACTATCGCAGCCTGATCGGCTTCCTAAACGTGATCCGCGATACGCTGCCAGACGCCGCGATCTTTGGCGACAGTACCAACGCGATCTATGCCGGGAACATGGCCTACAATGCACAGGCACCGCGCCAGTACTACAACGCAGCCACGGGCTACGGCGCACTGGGCTACGGCCTGCCAGCGGCAATCGGTGCCACGAGGGGTCTTGGTGGACCCGTCGTCTGCATCGCAGGCGACGGAGGCGTCCAGTTTTCGCTGACCGATCTGGGTACGGCGGTCGAGGAGCAGTTGCCGACGATCCTGATTGTCATCAACAACCAGGGCTATGGCGAGATCAAGCACTGGATGGAGCGCGCCCAGATCCGCCCCGTCGGAGTCGACCTGCACACACCCGACTTCGTGATGATCGGAAGGGCCTACGGTGCCGAAGCGCTGAACCTGACGGATCTGGCGACACTACCGGCTGTTTTGCGCACGGCGGCCGCACGGTCGGGACCGACGCTGATCGAGATCGACGAGGCGTTGCTTCTGGCTCACTAGGGCATTTCGATCGTCCTTTTGGCGACCGAGAGGCGTCCGCCTGAACGTGCGTGGCGACCCGGAGAAATCCGGTTAATGGAGAATTACGTGACGATTTTCATCTGCGAAGTCATGCGTTCGAAGCGTCAACTCGCCAGCATGCGCTCGACAATCTCGCGGGTGTTCTTCGACAGCTCCGCCGTGTCCGCCATGCGTTGCATCTGTGCGCGCATCAGGTCCTGACGATCCGCCGTGTAACGCCCGCACGTCTCGTAGACGCCCGCCAGCCGCGCCGTGGTCTGCGGGTTCAAAGCGTCCAGCTTCAGCAGCCAGTCCGTGACGAACGCATAGCCCGAGCCGTCTTTGGCGTGGAATGCCAACGGGTTAGCCATGGCGAACACACCGATCAGCGACCGAAACTTGTTCGGGTTCTTCCAGTCGAAGCTCGGGTGCTCGGTCAGCGCTGTGACTTTTGCCAGAACGTCCTCGGTCGGGGCCGAAGCCTGCAACATAAGCCATTTGTCCACCACCAGCGGATCCGTTTGCCATTTCGAATGGAACCGGTCCAGCGCTTCGGCCGCGTCGGGCGCCTGATTGTGCACCAACTCCCGCAAAGCAGCGAGAGACATGGTCATGCTGTCCGCTGCGTCGAACTGAGTCCGCGCCAAATCGAGGCCATTTACTGACGCACTCGCCAACAAGGACAGACAACGATTTCCAAGTGCGCGCTTCCCGGCTGGCTCGGGATCAGGGGTGTAAGGACCGGGCACCTCCATGGCATGGTAGGTCTGGCGCAGGGGTTCCGACATCGCTTCACCCAGCGCCGCACGCATAGCCTTGACGGCTGCGTGCACTTCGTCCGGATCGACCAATACCTGGCGCGAGGCCAAATCGGCTGAAACCTCGTCGATCGACGGCGCGTCAAGCACCAGAGCCTTGAAGGCCGGGTCTAGCGCCTCGTCTGCTAGCACGTTGCCCAATGCAGCAGTCCAGGCCTCTGGAACCTCGGCCCCCGCCATGACCCGGTCCGCAATATCTAGGCCGAGCGCTCGCCCGGCCTCTGCGCGATTGAACGGGTCCGTGTCATGCGCCAGCAAGACCAACAGATCTTCCGATGGACGCGGCGGGTCCAGAATGACCGGCGCCGAAAACCCGCGCAGCAAAGACGGTACGGGGCGCGACGGCAGACCCGAAAACCGGAAGACCTGCTGGGGCTTCGTCAGTTCCAGCACCTCGGTCGGCATCAGTTCCGCACCGTCGCGTGCGATGAAACCGGTCGAGATTGGCAAAACATGCGCTGCCTTATCCGCCTGGCGGGGCGTGTCCGGCACCTGCTGCGCCAGCGTCAGCGTGTAGACACCGTCGATCTCGTCCCAATCGTCCTGAACGGTGACCTTCGGCGTGCCGGCCTGCCTGTACCAGAGTGCGAACTGTGAGAGATCGCGACCCGTCGCATCCTCGAACACCTTCAGCCAGTCTTCGATGGTGCAGGCCTGCCCGTCATGGCGCTCGAAGTACAGGTCGGTGCCTCTGCGATAAGCCTCTGGCCCGATCAGCGTATGCAGCATCCGGATGACCTCGGCGCCCTTTTCGTAGACCGTCGCCGTGTAGAAGTTGTTGATCTCGATATATTCTTCGGGACGGACCGGATGCGCAAGCGGCCCTGCATCCTCGCGGAACTGGCGCGCGCGGAGCTGGCTGACTTCGGAGATGCGATGGACTGCCGCCGAGCGTTCGTCCGAGGAAAACTGCTGGTCGCGAAAGACGGTCAACCCCTCCTTCAGACAAAGCTGGAACCAGTCGCGGCAGGTGATGCGGTTACCAGTCCAGTTGTGGAAGTATTCGTGCGCGATGATGGTCTCGATCAACTCGAAATCGCGGTCGGTCGCCGTCTCCGGGCTCGCCAGCACGTATTTCGAGTTGAAGATGTTGAGGCCCTTGTTCTCCATCGCGCCCATGTTGAAATCGTCGACGGCGACGATCTGGAACAGGTCGAGATCGTACTCGCGACCATAGGCTTCCTCGTCCCAGCGCATCGAGCGTTTCAGCGCGTCCATCGCAAAGGCGCACTTGGCTTCGTCACCCGGGCGGACCCAGATTTTAAGATCGACCGCACGGCCGGAGGCAGTGGTGAACGTGTCGTCGAAGCTGACCAGATTTCCGGCGACCAAGGCGAATAGATAACTCGGCTTTGGATGCGGGTCGTGCCATTCAGCGAAGTGGCGTCCGCCGGGCAGGCGACCCTGCGTGACGGGATTGCCGTTGGACAGCAAGACGGGCGAAGCGATCAAGTCCGCCTCGATCCGCACGTCGAACACGGTCATCACGTCCGGTCGATCCGGGTAAAAGGTGATCTTGCGAAAGCCCTCGGCTTCGCACTGCGTGCAGAACATGCCCTTGGACTGGTACAGGCCTTCCAGTTCGGTGTTGCTGGCGGGATCGATCTCGACCTCGCACTCCCAGGTGAAGGCGTCCGGCAGTGGTCCCGGCGGCGTGAGGCCCTCGCGATCCGTCACGCAGTCCGCCGTCACATCGCGCCCGTCAATGGCTGCCGAGACAAGAGTCAGCTTGCGCCCATGCAGGTGGAACTCCCCGCCCTCGCCCTTGCGGAAACGGATCGTTGCCCGCACCCGCGTGGCAGACGGTGCGAGATCGAACACCAGTTTGACATGGTCAATGCGCCAGTTCGGCGGGCGGTAATCAACAAGACGTGTCGGTGTCTGCTCGGGGCTGACGTCATTACGCATCAACGGACCTTTCTTCTTCAAGTTGCGCAATGATAGCGCGGCATGCTGGGGCTTCCTAGCGGCTTTCCCGTGGGATATGGAGACGGCGTTTTTCCTTCCGAAACGCCCGGGACCGAGGCGTCAACCGCGCGGCAAGAGTTCACATGGCACGAGCCAAGACACGGAAATCAAAAAAGAAAGCGTCGCCAAAACCCTGGGCGATGTGGACCGCGTTTGTCGTGCTGGGGGCGGTTTTCGTGCGCCTGACTGTCAATGCGCTGGGTCTGGTGCCGATCCATTTCGACGAGGCACAGTACTGGGCCTATGGGCACGAAATGACCGCTGGGCACTTCTCGAAACCGCCCTTGGTCGGCTGGCTGATCCTGATCGCGACCGAACTGGGCGGCGACACGACTTTTGCGCTGAGGATCTGGACGGTTGTCAGCCATGCCGTGGTGGCGACGTTCATCTTCCTGACGGGTCGGGCGCTGTTCGACGGGCGCACCGGTTTCTGGGCGGCGGTCGGGTATACGATCGCGCCGGGTGTCAGCGTCTCGGCAATGATCATGTCGACCGACCCGGTGATGATGATGTTCTGGGCTGTGGCGCTTTATGCCTGGGTGCGTGCGGCAGAGGCGAAGTCGCCGCGGCTTTGGTGGGCTGTGCTCGGCGTGGCACTGGGGGCTGCGATGCTGGCGAAGTATACAGCGCTGGCCTTTGCAGGCGGGATGATCGGCTATGGGCTGCTGTCACTTCGAACCTGGGATTGGCGGGGGGCGGCGATCGTCGCGGCGGCGGCGGTGCTGGTGTTCTCGCCGAACCTGATCTGGCAGATCGAGAACAGCTTTCGCACGGTTGCGCATGTGGCGGAAGACGCCGCGCCCGGCGGAGACCTGTTCAATCCGGGAAAGTTCGCCGAGTTCTTCGGGGCGCAGTTCGGTGTGATTGGTCCGATCTGGTTCGCGGCGATGCTGGCGGCGTTGTGGACACGGCGGAGTTGGGTCGAGGACTGGCGCATGCGCCTGCTGGCCTGGCAGACCTTTCCGCTCCTGATCGTCATCACTGCCGTGAGCCTGACGACGCGGGCGCATGCCAACTGGGCGGCCCCGGCCTACATCGCCGGGTCGATCCTTGCAGCGCATTGGCTGCTGTCGCGCAAGTGGGACAAGGCTCTGAAATGGCAGAGCATTTTCGGCGTTGTCGGCGCGACGGCCGTGTTCGCAATGGCGGTGATCTACGGCACAATGGGTCTCGATCTGCCGCGTGGACCGGACCCGTTCAAGAAGATGCGGATCTCGGAGCCGTTCTGCGAACCCGCGCTGGCCGCGATGGGTGAGGAGGGTGCCGACGTGCTCCTCTCGACCGACCGGCGCCGCTTGTCGGAATGCATGTTCCTGGGCGGGCTGACCTTTGATCAGATTTCAGTCTGGAACCCGGACCTGAACCCGAAGAACCACCACGAAATGGTCGCGACGCTCTGGCCCGGAGACCACCGGCGTATGGTGCTGGCGATCATGGGCGATGCAAACGCAGGCCAGCAGATCGCGAAGCGCTTCGAGCAAGCGCAGCAGATCGAGACCGCCGCGTTCCCGACCCACTCCGATCGACAATACACATACACACTTTGGGCCGTCGAAGGATTTCGCGACTACTGATTCTGGTGGCGACTGGGAGCCATTCAACGAGACACCGGATACATAGCCAGAGAATGGTTAGAATTTGCAGAAAATGGCCTCGGTTTGCCGGGAAAAGCAGAAAGTCGATGCAAATTGGATGGATCTGCCTGCGAAATCGTTTCAAGCGCGCTGTGTTAACCGGTTTGGCGCCGTCCCCCGAGGCATATTTCTTTGGTACCGCATCGGTAGTGCATTGATACCGCAATTGTATGGGTTTCGTAACAACGCGGAGTCGACAGCGGTCCGTTAACGTCGGGTTTGGGCCTGGGTAATCGCCCCGTCGAACCGATGCCACTCGGCAACAGCGCGACCGGATTTGATGACTGCGCGTCGACTTCACCGATCGAAATCCTGCATCTGCGAACCCGATCCGAGGAGTGACCTGCATGTTTTTCTTCGAGCTGCACATCGCAGCCTTCCGTTCCCCGCACGCGGTCTGCAGCTTGGCTTCATTCAGCGTGCCTACAAAGTGAGGCTGCGGAGCGAGTGCGTCTGCGCAGTGGTGGGTTGAAACCTGCCCTACGCAATGCTGCAACAGGCCGTGAGCAGTTGCCCACGGGTGGTGTTCCCTGACACGTTCTGCGCTATATGCGGTGCGAACCAGATTCTGCGTGGAGCTCCGATGCTGATTGTAATCTCCCCCGCCAAGCGGTTGGATCTGACGCCAGTGGATATGCCCTCGGCGACGGAACCGGCGTTCCAGAAGGATGCGTATACCCTGGCGAAGGCGGCGCGCCGGTTGACGCAGGCCGAGTTGCGCAAGCTGATGGGGATTAGTGAGCCGCTGGCGAAGCTGAACCAGCAGCGCTTCAAGGCCTTTGCCGAGGCACCGGCCGATGACGCGGTGAAGCCCGCAGCACTTGCCTTCGACGGGGACACCTATCAGGGATTGGAAGCACGAACACTGGATGCGGGCGATATGGCTTATGCTCAGCGGCGGCTTCGAATTCTGTCCGGTTTGTATGGGCTTTTGCGTCCTCTGGACCGAATCCAACCGTACCGGCTGGAAATGGGCAGCCGTCTGGCGACACGCGGGGCGAAGACGCTGTACGATTTCTGGCGCAAGAAGATCGCGGCGGCCCTGAACGCCGATGCCGAAGCCCAGGGCGCGGGATTGCTGCTGAATTGCGCGAGCCAGGAGTATTTTGGCTCGGTCGATCTGGATGCGCTGAAGCTGGAAGTGATCGAGCCGGTGTTCCTCGAGCGCCGCGACGGCACCGAGAAGATGGTCAGCTTCTTCGCCAAGAAGGCCCGCGGTGCGATGGCTCGCTATGCCGTCGAGACCCGTGCTGAGACCGTCGAGGACCTAAAGGGGTTCTGCACCGGCGGGTACGAGTATCAGCCTGAGGCGTCGGAAGCGAACCGGTTGGTGTTCGTGCGGGACTATCTTGGCTAGAGCGGGATGAGATCAAGCTGGGTCGAGACCTTGCTTAAGACCGGCAGAGCCTCAGCCTAGCGCGACCCAACCGGATCGCATGCCAACTTCGTGGGCACGGCCGCTTCGAAGCCGTGAGATCGGCCAGGCAATCGCTCAAGGCGTGAACATCTGGCAAAGCTGACCTGCGTTTAGAGCCGACGATCTTACACTCGCGGGACTTTCCTGACATTCAGGCTGCCCAAGCCCTCCTGATTTACGGTTATTCAAAGGACTTCTTAGATATTTGGCGTTCGCGGGCGAACTACAGACTCACCGCTCTGCGCCTCGAAGAGTCAGAAACGCAAGGCACCACAACGTAAGGCACCACGATGAAAATTTCCAAATTGGTCTTGATCGCCTTTCTCATTGTCGGTGTGTTTGGAGCTGCGAAGTTTGTCCTTTCGCTCGGTGGGGCCTGGATGGACTATCGCACTGTCTCGCGCATGGCAGATGCGAGCAAAGCTAACTCTGCTTGGGCCGCTGGCACGATTGCCTTGTCCTTCGAACGTAGCGTAACGCAGGTCGCACTCTCTTTGGATACCCCTGTTCCAGCCAACTTCCGCGCACTCATCGACGAGCAGCGACAAGAGGCTCAGCGTCTTTTTGAAGACGCCATTGCCAGGGTAAGGAAAGAGTCGGCTTCTTCAGGGCGAGACAGTTTTCTCGCAGCCTCCGAAAAGTCGTTACAGGCTGTTACTGTCCTCCGCAGCGAAATCGATGCGCTGCTCTCAAAACCGAAATCCGATCGTGAAACCAAACGAGCCAAAATGCTGCCCTTCGAGTTGAAAGCCGAAATTTCGCGCATGAAGGATGAGGGTCTGCTCCTTACGCCCCACAATCAAGTAAGCTCTGATTTATCCGTCGCACTTGGTGGAATTCAGGACCGAGCTTGGGAAGTTAGAGAGTTCGGCGGTCGTGCGCGCACGTACTATGCAATCGCTGCCCTAGGCGGCAAGCCGATTCCTGACAGCTATTTTAACTTGATCGACTCAGACGAAAAGCGTGCCTTTGCAGCCTGGGAGGCATTGTTGAACATAGCAACGGCCAGCACGATGCCGGAGACCATCTCTGGCCAAGTTGAAACTGGCAAGGGATTGTATTTCGTAGACTATGTGGCGTTGACGCAGTTGATGATGGAACGCTCGTTCGAAGCGTCGTCTGGGACGCCGGATTATCCATTGGACTTTCCGGCCTTTTTCAATCGCTCGAATGAAGCACTGGATCACATGACAGCGCTGTCGAAACTCGCGGGCAGCGAATTGGTAACCTACTGGGAAGGTCGGAAATCAACTTCTCTGATGTTGTTATTGGTAAACTTCTCAGTGATGATTACACTCATAGTGACAATCCTGGCCGTTTGGAATCAGCTGCATCGACGTTTGATCACGCGTCTCGAAGTGACGACAGAGGCTCTTGAAGGTCTTTCTACCGGAGATCAGGATGTCGACATCGACCGGCGCAGCAACGACCTCGCTGAAGTGGCACGCCTCGCTGCTGCGCTCGAGGTTTTCCGGAACAATATGCGAAAGACGGAAGAACTCAAGGCATCCCTCCAAGGCGTTCTTTCCAATGCGCTGAAGAGCTCGGTTTCCGTCGCAGAGGTCTCGACGGAGCTGCAAGGCTCGTCAGAGCAGATCAGCGCAGGAGCCAAATCCCAGGCAGCCTCAGCGCAGCAGGCGAGCGCAGCCATCGAAGAGATGTCGGCGAACATCCGGCAATCCGCTGACAATGCGACCGAAACCGAGAAAATTGCAGCCCAAGCCGCAACCAAAGCGATTACAACTGGCGAAGTGGTTACGAGCGCCATCGATGCAATGCGGGCGATTGCCGAGAAGATTGGCGTTGTACAAGAGATTGCACGCCAAACAGATCTACTGGCGTTGAATGCAGCCGTCGAAGCCGCGCGCGCTGGAGATCACGGCAAGGGATTTGCGGTTGTCGCCTCTGAAGTTCGCAAGCTCGCGGAGCGCAGTCAGCATTCGGCCACAGAGATATCGGACCTTTCTGGGCGGACAGTTGAAGCTGCGGGCAGGGCTGGCACAATGCTGGATGAACTCGTCCCCGACATTCAGCGGACTGCTGACCTCGTGCAACAGATTTCCTCAGCATCGCGCGAGCAGAATACTGGGGCGGATCAGATCAACGAAGCGATCAGGGATCTTGACCAAGTTATCCAGCAAAATGCCAAGACATCTGATCAAGCGAAAGAACGGGCCCAGGATCTATCTCTTCAAGCTAAAGAATTGAAGCAGACGATCAGCAAGTTCGACAACGGAGATGCCGATGAGAGCACTCCCAAGCAAACCTTGTTTCATGAAGCAGCCTAACTCACATCTTCAAAAGCTCGGTGTTGATCGCATTTAACCGGTTCGAATGAGCTTCCAGTAGAGCCCTCTGAACATCTCCGGCGATTTCGGCGCACGGCCTTCCGGGCCGGTTTGGAGGGGTCGAATTGGCGGGT
>JBCAXJ010000043.1:0-44105 GCA_038534135.1 Pseudomonadota bacterium
CGTGCGCGACCAGGGGACGATCTTCCTGGCCGGACCGCCGCTGGTCAAGGCGGCGATCGGTGAGGTTGTGACGGCCGAGGAATTGGGCGGTGGCGATGTGCATACGCGCCTGTCTGGCGTAGCCGATCACCTGGCGCGCGATGACTACCATGCACTGGCCTTGGCGCGGCAGGTCGTGGCGGGTTTGAACTACGAGAAGACCGTGGATGTGAAGCTCCAGCCCGCTGAGCCGCCCGCCTATGATCCCGATGAAATCCTCGGCATCGTGCCACAGGACTGGCGTGTTTCCTATGACGCGCGCGAAGTGATCGCCCGCCTGGTCGATGGCTCGCGATTTGAGGAGTTCAAAGCGCGCTATGGGACGTCGCTGATTTGTGGTTTCGCACATCTTCACGGCATTCCGGTCGGCGTGATTGGCAACAACGGCGTGATCTACTCCGAAAGCGCGCAGAAGGCCGCGCATTTCATCGAGCTGTGCTGTCAGCGCAAGATCCCGCTGGTCTTCCTACAGAATATCACGGGTTACATGGTTGGCCGGAAATACGAGGCCGAGGGCATCGCCAAGCACGGCGCCAAGATGATCCATGCGGTCGCGACGGCACAGGTGCCCAAGGTGACCATGATGATCGGCGGGTCGTTCGGCGCCGGGAACTATGGCATGTGTGGGCGGGCCTACGGGCCTCGGTTCCTGTTCTCCTGGCCCAATGCGCGGATCTCGGTCATGGGTGGCGAGCAGGCGGCAGGGGTCCTGGCCACCGTGCGCAAGGAAGCGGTCGAGCGTTCCGGCGGCACGTTCACCGAGGAAGAGGAACGCGCCATCAAGGACCCGATCATCGCGCAGTTCGACCGGCAGTCGCATTGTTTGTATGCCTCGGCCCGGATCTGGGATGACGGTGTGATAGACCCGAGGAAGACGCGGGATGTGCTGGGACTAAGCCTGTCGGCGGCGCTGAACGCCCCGATCCCGGACTTCCACTTCGGCGTCTTCAGGATGTGATGACAAGGGATCGTAAACATCTCAGAACAGCGCCGGTAAACCGATCGCTTCGTGGATTCGGCAAGCGCAGGTTTCCCAAGCGGGCCGGCGGCCGACGAATCTCGGGAGCTCATGGGAGTTGGCGGCCGTGGTTCAAAGTTCTCGTACTCGCACTTCTGGCTGGCGCTGCCGTCTATGCCCGAGAAGCTTATCTTGTCGCACGTGGAGCAATTGTCGGTGGTACTTGTAGCGTCTCAAGTGTGATCGATGGGGATACGGTCCGCTTGTACTGTCCTGGCAGAGGGTTGATCAAAGCGAGGTTGAGTGGCTTCGACACACCGGAGGTGTTCTCGCCATCATGCATCGCCGAGTTTTGGCTCGGTACCCAGGCGACTTGGACGCTTCGGAAAAAACTATGGTTCGCCAAAGACGTAGATATCGTTCTGGGTGGACAAGATCGCTACGAAAGACGCCTCGCCACTTTGTTGATTGATGGAGAGAGTGTTGCTGGGGAGATGATCTCTTTAGGATTGGCAAAGCCTTATCAAGGCGGGCAGCGCAGCGGGTGGTGTTGAATGTTCTCTAAAATCCTCATCGCAAACCGTGGCGAGATCGCCTGCCGCGTCATACGAACTGCTCGAGACATGGGCGTGGCCACGGTGTCGGTTTACTCGGATGCCGACGCTCAGGCATTGCACGTCCAGATGGCGGACGAAGCGATGCATATCGGTCCGGCTCCGGCGCGGGACAGCTACCTCAACATGGACATCATCATCGACGCGGCGCTTCGGACCGGTGCGCAGGCGATCCATCCCGGGTACGGGTTCCTCAGCGAGAACCCCGATTTTGTCGAGGCGGTCGAGGTCTCGGGCCTGACCTTCATCGGACCTTCGGCGGACGCGATCCGGGCGATGGGCCTGAAGGACGCCGCGAAGCGCCTCATGGAAGAGGCAGGCGTTCCCGTGGTCCCCGGATATCACGGCGATAATCAGGATCCGGCTTTCCTGGCTGCCGAGGCCGAGAAGATCGGCTATCCGGTTCTGATCAAGGCCAGCGCCGGTGGCGGTGGTAAGGGGATGCGCAAGGTCGAGGGCCCGGACGGGTTCGAGGCCGCACTCGCGGGCGCCAAGCGCGAGGCGACCGCGGCGTTTGGCAACGACCATTGTCTGATCGAGAAGTTCGTCACCAAGCCGCGCCACATCGAAGTGCAGGTCTTCGGCGATGGCGAGAAAGCCGTGCATCTGTTCGAGCGCGACTGCTCGCTGCAGCGGCGACATCAGAAGGTGATCGAGGAAGCACCGGCTCCCGACATGACCGACGAGGTTCGCTCGGCCATGGGCTCTGCCGCCGTGCGCGCGGCAGAGGCGATCGGTTATTCTGGTGCGGGGACGGTCGAGTTCATCGTCGACGGCTCTGACGGTCTGAAACCGGACGGGTTCTGGTTCATGGAGATGAACACGCGGCTGCAGGTCGAACACCCGGTCACCGAGGCGATCACCGGGCATGATCTGGTCGAGTGGCAGTTGCGCGTGGCGTCGGGTCAACCTTTGCCGGTGGCGCAGGAGGACCTGACGATTGACGGCCATGCCTTCGAGGCCCGGGTCTATGCCGAGAACGCCGCAAAGAACTTCCTGCCCGCGACAGGGCCGCTGAAGCACCTGAAGCTGCCGCAAGGACTGGCGCGGTGTGATTCCGGCGTGCGCTCGGGCGACCGGATCACGCCGTTCTACGACCCGATGATTGCCAAGGTGATCACGCACGGGGCAACGCGGGAGGCGGCTCTGGCGGCATTGTCAAACGCGCTTGGCGCCACGCAGGTGGCAGGGACGGTCACCAATGTCGCGTTTCTCTCAGCCCTCGCGGCGCATCCGGGGTTTGCAGACGGAGATGTCGACACCGGGCTGATCGAACGCGATCTGGGCGACTTGCTGCACGTGCCGGAGGTCCCGCGCGCCGCGGTTGCCCTGGCGGCGCTCGACGTGCTCGGTCTGCTCGATCCACCGGATACGTCTGATCCCTGGAGCGCGCTGACCGGCTTTCGTATCTGGGGCAAGGGGCGGCAGGCTGTTCATCTGGACTGGGGCGAGGGTAGCCAGCTTGTGGTCGTCGAAACCCAGGCGGCGCGGCGGTTTACGATCGGGATGCCGGACAGCACCTTCGATTTCGAGGCCCGGCGAGATGGCGACAAGATCAGACTGTTCCTGACCGATCGAATCTGGTCTGCGGGATTGTTCCGCGATGATGCCCACGTGACCGTGTTCTTCGAAGGCTCTTCGCATGTCATCACGGTCCCGGATATGCTCGCGCCCGATGACGAGGCGGATGCGGGCGGCGATGCCGTGGCAGCACCGATGACTGGTGCCGTGCGCGCCGTACATGCCCAGACCGGCCAGACCGTCCGCGAAGGGGATGTCATGGTGCTGATGGAGGCCATGAAGATGGAGCATACATTGACGGCCCCGCGCGACGGCGTGGTCGCTTCGGTCAATGCGGCAGTGGGCGATCAGGTCGAGGAAGGTGCCGTATTGGTTGCCCTGGAGCCAGGAGATGACTGAGACTGCGCAAAAGACGGTCGCGGGTGCCGACCGGGGGATGGTCACCATTTTCGAGATGGGACCGCGCGATGGCTTGCAGAACGAGGCCCGGATGATCCCGACCGAGGACAAGATCAAGCTGGTGGACATGCTTTCGGAGTGTGGGTTTCGAAAGATCGAAACTGTCAGCTTTGTCAGCCCGAAATGGGTGCCGCAGATGGGTGACGGTGCGGACGTGATGGCAGGGATCACGCGGATGCCCGGCGTTCTCTACACCGGTCTGACCCCGAACATGAAAGGCTATGCGCGCGCGGTGGAGGCTGGCGTGGACGAGGTCGCGGTGTTCGGATCTGCCTCGGACGGTTTCTCGCGCTCGAATGTGAACTGCTCTGCGGAGGAGGCGATCGAACGGATGCGCCCGGTTGTGGATGCCGCGAAGTCCGATGGTATCCCGGTGCGCGGCTATGTCAGTTGCGTGGTGGCCTGCCCGTTTGATGGCCCGGTTGCGCCCAACGCTGTTGCTCGTGTGGCCGGAATCCTGATGGAGGCGGGCTGCTACGAGGTCAGCCTTGGCGATACGATCGGCGCCGGAACGCCGCAGACGATTGAGGCCATGCTGGGCGCGACAATTGCCGAGGTCGGTGCCGAGAACCTGGCCGGGCACTATCACGATACGAATGGCCGGGCGCAGGAGAACATCGGCGTGAGCCTCGACCTCGGGCTTCGCACGTTCGACGGGGCCGTCGCCGGGCTTGGCGGGTGTCCCTACGCTCCGGGGTCGAAGGGCAATGTCGCGACCGAAGCAGTGGTCGAGATTGCCGAGGCCAAGGGCTTTGTAACGGGAATCGACAAGACGCGGCTGGCCGAGATCGCGAATTTTGCGCGGACTTTGCGTTCGGACGCGGCTGCCGCATGAACTGGACATCTCCGCAGCGCGGGGTTGGATTCTTTCAGGTCCCGCCAACCTCCGCCCGTCGATGCGCGGTGCGCATCGGACGGCACCGGGTCTGGAGAACGGGTGAGGAGACATAATGGCGTTCGAGACCATATTGGTGGAGACAGACGCGCGCGGCGTCGCGATCGTCACGTTGAACCTGCCGGAGAAGCACAACGCACTGGCCCCGCAGATGATCGCCGACCTGCATCGCGCGGCGGTGGAACTGGGAGCCGATGACGCGGTGCGTGTGGTCGTGCTCACCGGGGCCGGGAAATCCTTCTGCGCAGGCGGAGATCTGGGCTGGATGCGTCAGCAGTTCACCGCGGCACGGGAAGATCGTATTGCCGAGGCGCGGAAACTCGCAGCGATGCTGGGTGCCTTGAATGAACTCCCGAAGCCGCTGATCGGCCGGATCAATGGTCAGGCTTATGGCGGGGGCATGGGCATGCTGTCGGTCTGTGACGTCGCCGTGGCCGTCGACACTGCGCGGTTCGGCTTCACCGAGGCGCGGCTTGGCCTGATCCCCGCGACGATCTCTCCTTATGTGCTCGCACGGATGGGCGAAGGGATGGCGCGCCGGGTCTTCATGTCTGCGCGTCTGTTCAGTGCCGATGAGGCCCAAGATCTGGGGTTGGTGGCGAAGGTCGTGGCGGTCGAAGAGCTTGATGCGGCGGTCGAAGCCGAGGTCTTGCCGTACTTGGCCTGCGCACCGGGTGCGGTCGCAGATTCCAAGCGTTTGGCCCGCATGCTGGGCACGCCGATCACCGAAGAGGTGATCGAATCCACGATCGCGGCCCTCGCCGACAGTTGGGACAAGCCCGAGGCGCATGAAGGTATTGGCGCGTTCTTCGACAAGCGCAAACCCGCCTGGTCAACCTGAAGCCCATGACGATCCGCGTTGCGATGTGGTCGGGTCCGCGCAACATTTCGACCGCGATGATGCGCGCGTGGGATGCGAGGTCGGATTGTGCCGTGATGGATGAGCCGTTTTACGGTGCCTATCTGGCGTCGACCGGGCTTCAGCATCCGATGCGGGACGAAATCCTGGCAGCGCATCCGGTAGACTGGAAACAAATCGCCGGTGAATGCGGCGCGCGTGCGGATGCTTCGGTCATCTATCAAAAGCACATGTGCCAGCACATGACCGAAGACGCTCCGCTGGATTGGACGGCATCTTGTCGCCACGCGTTTCTCATCAGGCCGCCTGAAGAGGTTGCTGCGTCCTTTGGCGCCAAGTGGGAAGGGTTCGGCCCGGATGATCTTGGATTTCGGCGTCAGGCGGAACTGTTCGATCATGTTTCATCGCTTTCGGGAGAGCCTGCACCGGTGATCGAAGCGCGCGATGTGCTCACCGATCCGGAAGCAACCCTGCGAGTGTTGTGCGACGCCCTCGCAGTGGCGTTCGATCCCGCAATGCTGTCCTGGAAACCGGGCCGCCGATCCACCGATGGTATCTGGGCCGCGCATTGGTACGGGTCCGTTGAAGCGTCGAGCGGCTTCTCGCCACCCCGTCCGGCACAAGACTGCCCGGAGTCCCTTCTTGATATAGCTGATGCGTGCCGACCGCATTATGAAAGGCTCGCGACGCATCAACTGCGTCCAGCCTGAACCGTGCTCTTTAGGCGATGAACCGGAGCGGCAACTGGTCCAAAGCATGGATGGCATTGTTCGGGCGCCAGACTGCGTCACCGGTCATCTCGATCTTGGCGACCCGTGCTGCGATTGCTGCCAGCACTGCTTCGCCCTCGGCCCGAGCAACGTTCTGGCCGACGCAGTTGTGGATGCCGATCCCTAACGCAAGATGACCCATGGTTCTGCGCGTGATGTCGTACCGTTCGGCATTGCGCCAGTGCGCTTCGTCGAGATTGGCCGATCCCAGAACACAGATGATCTTCGTGCCCTCTTCAAGACCGACGCCGGAGACCATCGTATCCGCTGAAGCTGTTCGGCAGAATGCCGCGACCGGCGAGGTGTAGCGCATCGTCTCTTCGAACGCCGCGCGCGCCAGCGACGGATCCGTCTTCAGTTTCTCAAACTCACTTGGGTTCGTTGCCAGGCACCAGAGTGCGCTGCCCAACGCTGTGACTGTCGTATCGACGCCCGCAGACAGCAGCGACCGGACGAGCATCCCTGCCTCGTCCTCGGTGATGTCTCCCGCCTCTGCGGCGGCGTAGATAGAGGCGCCAAAGCCAGAAGACTGCAGGTTCTCACGCAGGCATTGCTGGTTGATCCATGGGACGATCTCGGGACCCTTCGCCATGGCGTCGCCGCGAATGGCATTGTCCGGACCAAGCGCATTGAAGACCATCGCGCCGTAATCGATCAGCTTGCGCGGATCGGCATGTTTCAGGCCAACAGCGTCCGGAAAAACCCGTGTTGGGAACACTTCGGCGAAGTCCGCCACACCATCAAATTCGTCACGCGTGAGCAGTTCATCGACAAGACGATCCGCTTCGGCCCGGAAGCTCTCCCGCAGATCCGCGACGGCTTTCGGTGACAGGGCACGCGTCAGCACACGTCGCGTACGTGTGTGAAAGGGCGGATCAACCTCGAGCACTTTCGACGGCGGGCGCCAGGGTTCCTCCAAAGCGAAATCCTGAAGACCGACACCGCGCGCCGATGTGAAGCGTTCCCAATCACCGAAAACCTCGGACACCTCGGCATGGCGCCCACAAGCCAGCACCGCGTATTTCGGGATATAGGCGAAGGGGCCGCACGCCCGGAGTTCAGCATAGAAAGCTGTCGGGTTTGCCAGAACCTGTTCGTCGTAAGGGTCGACATCGAGCACCGGTACGCCGTCAGGCGGGTCGATTGGCCGGTGGCCTTCGATCAAGTCGGTCATGGGCATCGTCCTCCAGCGTCCAGACTTTCGTCGATTTCCGCCATTGGCAAGAGAACCCGCTGATCGGCCATGCCGGTTGGTGTCGCTCCTGCGACACCAGACTGCCGGAAATCCGCTTGCGACGTCTCGTATTCTGACTAGCGTCATCCCGTACACGAGGGAGAGCTGTGCTATGGGCCGCTACAATGCGCTCAACGTCTTCTGGCAAGGGCTGACGGGCAACAAGGGATGGGAACGTGCCTGGCGCGATCCTCAGCCGAAGTCGAAGTATCAGGTCATCATCATCGGCGGCGGTGGCCATGGGCTGGCGACGGCGTATTACCTGGCGAAGAACCATGGCATCACGCGGGTTGCCTTGCTCGAAAAGGGCTGGATCGGCGGCGGCAACTCGGGCCGGAACACGACCATCGTCCGCTCGAACTACATGGTTCCGGGCAACTGCGAGTTCTACGAGCACTCGCTGAAGCTGTGGGAGGATCTGAGCCACGAGCTGAACTACAACGTGATGTTCAGCCAGCGCGCGCATGTCAGCCTGATGTTCTCTCCGGCGCACACCGATGGCGGACGGCGGCGCTACAACATCATGCGCACCAACGGGATCGATGGTGAGTACTGGAACCTTTCCAAGCTGAAATCCGAGATCCCCTACCTGAACTACTCGAAGGACTCGCGGTTCCCGATCGAAGGCGCCTTCGTGCAGCCGCGCGCGGGAACAGCCCGCCATGACGCGGTGAACTGGGGATATGCGCGGGCCGCAGATCAGCTCGGGGTCGACATCATCCAGAACTGCGAGGTCACGGACTTCATCCATGAAAATGGCGCGGTGGTTGGTGTGAACACCACGCGCGGCGAGATCCGGGCAGAGAAGATCGGCATGGCCGTGGCCGGGTCGACCTCGACCCTGGCAGGCAAGGCGGGGCTCGGCAAGCTGCCCATCGAGACGCACAAGCTTCAGGCGTTCGTGTCGGAACCGCTGAAGCCTCTGATCCACCACGTCATCGTCTACGGATATGGCCACGGACACTACTACATCAGCCAATCCGACAAGGGCGGACTGGTGTTCGGCGGGGATCTGGACATGTACAATTCGTACGCCCAGAAGGGGAACCTTCCAATCTATCAGGACGTTATGGGCTGCACGATGAACATCTTGCCGATGGCGGGACGCATCAAGGTGCTGCGCCAGTGGGCCGGGATCATGGACATGTCGATGGATGGCTCGCCGTTCATCACCAAAACCGACGTCAATGGCCTCTATCTGAATGCCGGATGGTGCTATGGCGGGTTCAAGGCGATCCCGGGGTCCGGTTGGTGTTTTGCGCATACGATCGCCAAGGACGAGCCACATTGGGCGAACCGGCGCCTGACACTGGACCGGTATCGCGAGGGACGGCAGATCGACGAGACGGGAGGCGGCCCCGTGCCGAAGCATCACTGATGGTGTTGCGCGAGGCGACAGACCTGACGGAAGCGTCCCGAATGTTTGCCGAGATGTATTCCTATCCCGGCTACACGCTGACAGAAGCCGAAGCGCATCGGCGTCTGACGATCATGCAGGCCGGTCCGTGGCGTATAACTCAGGCTCGCCGGGACGGAAAAGTCGTCGGCTTTGCGCTGTGGACGGATCTGATCGAGTATATCTTCCTGCGCAGCTTTGCCATTGACCGGGCCGCGCGGACCGGAGGGCTGGGAAAACAGTTTCTGGCTGGGTTGAGGCAGGACATCTGGCCCGCTGGGCGGCAGGTTCGCATCGAGGTTGCCGATGGTGGCCCGCGCGGGTTCTGGAAGAAGCTGGGCTTCAAGGCGATCACGACGGGCATGTGGCTGTACGACGAGGCCCCGGCATGACCGATGTTGCCAAACTGAAGAGCAGTCTTTCGGACTTGGAGAACGTGCATCCTCTGACTGGATGCACGATGCGCCGGTTCGGGGGCGATCAGGTGATGTTGCAGGAGGCGACGATGCCCAAGGGCGCCGTGTTCGCGCCGCACGCCCATCACAACGAACAGCTGGTGATCGTGCTGGAAGGCCGGGTGCGTCTGGACGTCGGCGAAGATGCGACGCCGGTCCAACTGGGTCCGGGCGACCTGATGCGCCTGCCGCCGCACGTTCCGCACGGGGGCGAAGCGCTCGAGGATTGCCGTCTGATCGATGCGTTCAGCCCGCCGCGCACCACGGTTCTGGGTGAGGAGGAGCCGGAATGATCCGCATCAATTGCCCATTTTGTGGCCTGCGTGACCACACCGAGTTCTCCTATGAAGGTGATGCAACCGTCGAGTACCCGGCGCTCGACGCCAGTGAAGACGCCTGGTTCGATGCGGTCTTCCTGCGCGAGAATCCGCGCGGATGGCACCGGGAGTACTGGCGGCACGGCTTTGGCTGCGGCCTGTTCCTCGAGGTTGAGCGCCACATGGTCACGCACGAGATCCGGTCCGTGAAGATCGCCCATCCCGGCATGGCCAAGGTGGTGGCGGAGGCGGACGAATGAGCGGGTATCGTTTGCCAAGGGGCGGGCGGATCGACCGCAGCCGCGCCGTCAGTTTCACCTGGGACGATACGCGGTACATGGGTTTCACGGGTGACACGGTCGCCTCGGCGCTTATGGCGCGGGGTGAGCGGATCATCGGCCGCTCGTTCAAGTATCACCGGGCGCGCGGGATCATGTCGGCAGGCGTCGAGGAATCGGGTGCTGTCGTGTCGCTGTGGTCGGATGCCCGCCGCGTGGCGAACGTGAAGGCGACGCAGGCCGAAATCGTGCCCGGACTGGCGGTTTGGGGGCAGAATGCGTGGCCCTCGGTCCGCATGGATCTGGGCTCGATTAACAACCTGTTTGGCCGGTTCTTTGGCGCCGGGTTCTACTACAAGACGTTCTTTGGCATCTCGGGTCGAGGGACCTGGGAGTGGATGCAGTTCGAGAAGTTGATCCGCCAAGCGGCGGGCATGGGCCGGGCGAGCGATAAGCCGGACCCGGATCACTACGAGATCATGCATGATCATTGCGATGTGCTTGTTGTCGGTTCGGGACCGGCAGGTCTGAGTGCAGCGGCGGCTCTTGCATCGCAGGGCATGGATGTGATCCTGGCCGAGCAGGACTTTGCAGTCGGCGGATCAATTCTGTCTGGCGGGTCGGACGACGGCGGCTCTGCTTCAGATGCCTGGCTTGCGTCGACGGTCGAGGATCTGACGGCCAAAGGTGTGCGGATCTGGTCGCGGACAACAGCGTTCGGCTTGTACGATCATGGCGTGGTCGGCCTGATCGAACGGGTCACCGATCATCTCGAGCATCCGGGCGACCTGCCGCGCGAGCGCTGCAGGATCGTGCGTGCTCGGCGGATTATCCTGGCGACCGGCGCGGTCGAGCGGCCCTTCGCCTTCGGCGACAATGATCGCCCAGGCGTCATGTTGGCCTCTTCCGCGGCGACCTATGTGTCCCGGTTCGGTGTGGCACCGGGCAAGCGCGCCGTGATCGGCGTCAACAATGACTCAGGCTATGCATCGGCCATGACGCTCGCGCAGGCGGGGATCGAGACGACGCTGCTGGACGCGCGTGCGTCCGTGCCAAGATCTCTCGCCTCCACAGCGCGCGAGGCGGGGATCGATGTCCGCGCGGGAATGGTACCTGTTCAGGCCATTGGATCTCGCGGCGTCAGGGCATTGGACATCGGTCGATACGATGGCGAACGCGCCCTCGCAGAGGATCGTTTGCCGTGTGACGTGATCGGTGTCTCAGGGGGTTGGACGCCCGTGATGCACCTGATCTCTCACAAGGGGATCAAGCCGGCCTGGAACGAGGAGCTTTCGGCATTCATCGTCGAGGATACCGGGATCGAACCCGTAGCACTCGCCGGGTCCGCCGCCGGCCACTTCACGACCGAGGCGGCGCTGAAGGGCGGCGAACGGGCGGCGGCCGAAGCGATCAAGGCGCTGACAGGAAAACGGCGAACGAAGCTGCCGGAGCCGGTGACCGACTGGGAAGCGCCGTTGCAGCCGGTGTGGGAGATCCACGAGCCGGATCGCAAGCTGAAATGCTTCATCGATCCGCAACACGATGTGACGACCGAGGATGTCCGGCTCGCCCATCGGGAAGGTTACGTCAGCGTCGAGCACATGAAGCGTTACACCACGCTTGGTATGGCAACCGATCAGGGCAAGATGGGCAACGTGGTTGGCCTGGCGTTGATGGCCGAGGCAGCAGGGTCGACGATCCCCGAGACCGGCACGACGACGTTCCGTCCACCGTACACGCCAGTTTCCATTGGTGCTTTGGCCGGAGATGAACGCGGGACGCTTTGGCGCCCGACCCGCCACACGCCGATGCGGCTGGAGCACGAGCAACTGGGATGCAAGTTCGTCGATGCGGGGTTCTGGCGCCGATCCTGGTACTATCCGGAAAAGGGTGAGAACCTTGCCCGGGCCGCGAAGCGCGAAGCAAAGGCGGTGCGCGCGTCGGTGGGCATGGTCGATGTCTCGACACTCGGCAAGATCATGGTGCAAGGGCCGGACGCGACCGAATTCCTGAACCGGGTCTATTCCAACCCCTTTGCCAAGCTGCCGGTGGGCAAGGCGCGCTATGGCCTGATGCTGCGGGACGACGGGTTCGTCTTTGACGACGGCACGACCTGGCGCCTGACCGAGACCGATTACTTCATGACCACGACGACGGCGAATGCCGGGCCGGTCATGTTGCACCTCGCGAACCTGTTGCAGACGCGGTGGCCGGAGATGCGCGTTCATATCACCTCGGTCTCGGATCACTGGGGCGGTTTGGCGGTGGCAGGGCCGAAAGCACGCGAGGTGCTGGATGGTGCCTGTCCGGACATCGATTTCTCGGACGATGCGATGCCGTTCATGGGCGTCCGCCAGGGCCATCTGCGGGTCGAAAGCGGGCAGGACATCCCTGTGATGACGGCGCGGCTGTCGTTTTCGGGTGAGCAGGCCTGGGAAGTCATGACGCCCGCCGATTACTGTCCGGCGATGTTCCGCGCCCTGCTGACTCGTGTGCGCGCGGCGGGCGGTGTGCCTTACGGTCTGGAGGCGATGGACTGCATGCGGGTCGAGAAGGGCCATGTCACGGGCCGTGAGCTTGATGGGCGCACCACGGCCGCGGATATCGGGCTCGGCATGATGGCCTCGAAGAAGAAGCCGTACATTGGACGTGTTCTGGCCGGACGCCCCGATCTGGTGCGCGAGGACCGGCCGACGCTGGTTGGCCTTCTGCCGGTCGAGAAGGGTGCCCGGTTCAAGGCGGGCGCGATCCTGTTCCCGCAGAATGAATCGAAGGGGCACGGGCTGGGCCACGTGTCGTCGATTGCGGACAGCCCCGAGCTTGGCTCGTGGGTTGGTCTTGGCTTCGTGACGGGAGGCCTTCCGAAATGGGAAGGCAAGGAGATCTCGGCCGAGAATCCGATCGACGGAGAGTCGACGCGGGTCCGGGTCGTCTCGCCTCACTTCTTCGATCCGAAAGGGGAGCGGATGCATGGTTGAGCGCGCATCACCTTTCGCAGGTACTGTCCAGACCGGGCGTTCGGGCATCGAGGTTTCCGCGCCGGATCGGGGCTCGCTCTGGCAGATTGCTTGCTGGCCCGAGACCTTTTCGAGCATTGAGACGGACTTGGCCCAGGTATGCGGATGCGCGGCTCCCGGTCCGGGAGAGGCCGTGAAAACCGCCGACGGGCGCTTTCTGGTCCGGATCGAGCCCCTCAAATGGTGGGTGCTGGGTGAGGACGGCGCGGATTGCCCGTTGAAGCCCGAAGTCGAGGCAGGCGCCTGGCTGGACATGAGCCACGATCAGGCAGCGATCGACGTGGGCGGTTCCCATGCGCGGGATCTGTTGAAACGGATGGTGTCGTTCGATCTGCGCGACACGGCTTTTCCAGATCTCAGATTTGGGTCGACCACCTTGCACCATATGTTTTTGAAGGTGCTGCGACACGACGACGGCGACACGCCGCGCTATCGATTGATGGTCATGCGCTCTTACGCCGATGATCTGCGCGAAATCTTGGCACATCATCTGCGGCATTTCGGCTGAACCAACAGCTTCGGACTATCGGAGCGCCCAAACCGGTACGGGATCTGGGACCCCGCGCACGGATTGCGGCTCCAACAGATCGAGCGCCTCCAGAATGCCGTCCTCGGAACCGCACTCCGACCGCGCGCGATCAATCAGATCCGCACTTGCCAGGAGGCGCGCGCCAAGAGGCCGTGTCAATGCTTCGAGACGGCTCGCCACATTCACGGTGTTCCCGATGACCGCGTACTCGAGGCGCTGTTCGCCGCCGATGTCGCCAAGCACTGCGGGACCGTAATGCACGCCGACGCTTGCGCGGATTTCCGGCTCGCCCGCTTCTGCGCGTTCAGCGTTCCACACCGACATGGTGTCGATCATTGACCGTGCACACGCCAGTGCGTTTGCGGCATCGCGATCGCTCGTGACCGGTGTTCCGAACGTTGCCATCAATCCATCGCCGAGAAACTTGTCGAGCGTGCCATTGTGCCGGAAGACTTCGGTTTCCATGCGCGCATGAAAGTCCCGCAGGACCTTGATCACATCCTCCGGGCTGCGCTGCGCGGCGAAATTGGTGAACCCGACAATGTCGACGAACAGCACGGCAATGTTCTGCGTTCGTACCTGTTTCAGCGGTTCGTCATTTCCGGACAGTTGCTCCACCACGTTGGGTGAGAAGTACCGCGCGAGGTTGGTGCGCTCCCGTTCGGCCGTGGCTTGGGCCATCAGCAGATGATTGAAGCGCCGGACCGAGATCCCGAGGATAAAGGCGCACATCAGGAAGACCACGGCCTCCTGTATCCGCTGGTCCCAGACCATGCGCGTTGGATCGAGGAAGGTCGCATACACTTCTGCGCCGCCGTAAAGCTCGAGCAGAGCGGCTCCGATTGCAGGATCGGGCGTCGAGTTGAACCAAATGATCGCGGCGACCGACAGCCAGAGCATGGTTGTCCAGGTGCCGACCGCGAAGATGGTGCGCCAAGAATAGGCCAAAGTCGCCATTGCCAGCAAAACGAAGAAATACTTGTGAATGTCGAACTGGAAATGAAAGGTTGCTGGCAGATCCTGAGCTGCGAAGGGATTTGGCACACCGGCGATGATTGTCATGAGCAACAGATCGCAGAACAGCAACGCCAACTCTGCGCGGGACGTCCCGACCCGCGCGTAGCGTCTTTGCGCGAGCCCTATCAGGATGAACAGCCCAACCAGAACCTCGTAATACAGCACTTCGGGCCAGGGCGTCAGATACAGGACCATGATGCCGATCACGCTCATTGCAATGATCCGTGCACGGACTGCAAGCTCGATGCCGCGGCGCTTGTGCTCTTGCAATGCCGCCGCGACGTGCTTGTTCTGAGCGATCAGGGTCTCGGCCCGGTCGTCAACGCGCGAAAACCAGTAGAACCGGGACAGAGTTTGCGGCAGCGGCGCTTCGGCCATGGTGTTCTCCTGTCCTTTCAATAAAGCTGGCCCAGACGGTCCGCGTGTTCAAGTCGCGACAGGCCGTATTGCCCTTTGCCGGGACTTCCCCTAAACCGCGCGAAAATCATCCCATTCCCGCCCGAGGCGCGGCGACACGATGCGTGTGGCCCGGTCTGGCGTGCCGGAGGATCGCGATGCCCAAGCGCACGGATATTCAGTCGATCATGATCATCGGGGCGGGCCCCATCGTCATAGGACAGGCCTGCGAGTTTGACTATTCGGGTGCGCAGGCGTGCAAGGCACTGCGCGAGGAAGGGTACCGGGTCATCCTGGTGAACTCGAACCCCGCGACCATCATGACCGATCCCGGGATGGCCGATGCCACTTATATCGAGCCGATCACACCGGAAGTGGTCGCGCGGATCATCGAAAAGGAACGCCCGGATGCCTTGCTGCCCACGATGGGCGGACAGACGGCATTGAACACGGCTCTGGCGGTGGACGACCTCGGCGTGCTCGAGAAGTTCGATGTCGAGTTGATCGGCGCCAACCGGGAGGCGATCGAAAAGGCTGAGGACCGCAAGCTCTTTCGGGAAGCGATGGATCGGATCGGGCTGGAAAACCCGAAGGCGACCATCGCCGAATCGATTGAAGACTGCATGGACGCGTTGGACCATGTCGGGCTTCCAGCCATCATCCGGCCTGCCTTCACGCTGGGTGGCACCGGAGGCGGCGTCGCTTACAACCGCGAGGAATACGAAGCGATCTGCCGGGGCGGGTTGGATGCCTCTCCCGTCAATCAGATCCTGATCGACGAGTCGCTGCTAGGCTGGAAGGAGTTCGAGATGGAGGTCGTCCGCGACACCGCGGACAACTGCATCATCATCTGCTCCATTGAGAACGTCGATCCGATGGGCGTGCATACCGGTGACTCCATAACCGTCGCACCGGCGCTGACGCTGACCGACAAGGAATACCAGATGCTGCGCAATGCCAGCATCGCGGTCCTGCGCGAGATCGGGGTCGAGACCGGGGGCTCGAACGTTCAGTTCGCGATCGAGCCCGAGACGGGCCGCATTGTCGTGATCGAAATGAACCCGCGCGTCTCGCGGTCTTCGGCCTTGGCGTCCAAGGCCACGGGGTTCCCGATCGCCAAGATCGCTGCGAAGCTGGCGGTCGGCTACACGTTGGATGAGTTGGACAACGACATCACCGGCGTCACCCCGGCCTCGTTCGAGCCGACAATCGATTACGTCGTCACCAAGATACCGCGTTTCGCGTTCGAGAAGTTCCCGGGCGCCAAGCCGGAACTGACCACCGCGATGAAGTCGGTCGGCGAGGCGATGGCCATTGGCCGGACCTTCCACGAGTCGGTGCAGAAGGCTTTGCGATCGATGGAGACCGGGCTTGACGGCTTCGACGAGATCGAGATTGACGGTGTGACCAACGATCAGACCGAGGATGAGCGTCGTCGCGCGGTGGTTGCCGCATTGGCTCGGCAAACGCCGGACCGGATACGCGTGATCGCGCAGGCGATCCGCGAAGGGCTGTCATTGGATGACATTCATGCGGCGACCAAGTTCGACCCGTGGTTCCTTGACCGGATCGATGACATTGTCAGTGTCGAGGCCGCCTTGATCGAGAATGGCCTGCCGTCCGCAGCACACGGGCTGCGGCACCTCAAGGCGATGGGCTTCTCTGATGCCCGTTTGGCCAGGTTGTGCAATCTGACCGAGGATGGCGTGCGCCGCATCCGGCAAGCGCACGGCGTCGAGGCGGTTTTCAAGCGCATCGACACATGTGCCGCCGAGTTCGAGGCCCAGACGCCCTACATGTACTCGACCTACGAGGCGCCGGTGGATGGCGAGGTCGAGTGCGAGGCACGCCCGACCGACAAGAAGAAGGTCGTCATCCTGGGCGGTGGCCCAAACCGGATCGGCCAGGGGATCGAGTTCGATTACTGCTGTTGCCATGCGTGCTACGCGTTGACCGATGCGGGCTACGAGACAGTGATGATCAACTGCAATCCGGAGACGGTCAGCACCGACTACGACACCTCGGATCGGCTGTATTTCGAACCGCTGACCATGGAGACCGTGCTGGAGATCCTGCGGGTCGAGCAGGACAACGGCACGCTGCACGGAGTGATTGTTCAGTTTGGCGGACAGACGCCGCTGAAACTTGCGCGTGGGCTCGAAGCGGCTGGTATTCCGATCCTTGGCACATCTCCGACTGCGATTGATCTGGCCGAGGACCGTGAGCAGTTCCAGCAATTGCTGCGGAGACTTGACCTGCGCCAACCGCAAAATGGCATCGCCCATTCGGGCGAGGAGGCGTTCGTGATTGCCGGGCAGGTCGGCTATCCGGTCGTCATCCGGCCATCCTATGTGTTGGGCGGACGGGCGATGGAGATCGTGCGAAATGACTCGGAACTTCGTCGCTACATCACCGAAGCCGTTGTCGTGTCCGGCGACAGCCCGGTCCTGATCGACAGTTATCTTTCGGGGGCGGTCGAGGTTGATGTCGATGCGCTGTGCGATGGCGAGAAGGTTCACGTGGCCGGGATCATGGAACATATCGAGGAAGCTGGCGTCCATTCCGGCGACAGTGCGTGCTCTCTGCCACCTCACTCGTTGAGCCCAGAGGTCATCTCGGAACTTGAGCGTCAGACGGAAGCAATGGCGCTGGGTTTGGATGTGGTCGGTCTGATGAACGTGCAGTTCGCGATCAAGGGCACTGATATCTATGTGCTCGAGGTCAATCCAAGAGCGTCCCGCACGGTGCCGTTTGTCGCCAAAGCCGTAGGTTCGCCGATTGCTTCGATTGCGGCGCGTGTGATGGCCGGAGAGTCTTTGGATGCGTTTGATCTGAAGGACCCGAACACGGCGCATGTCTCGGTCAAGGAAGCGGTTCTGCCGTTTGCCCGCTTCCCTGGCGTCGATACGTTGCTTGGCCCAGAGATGCGATCCACCGGCGAGGTCATGGGTCTCGACACAGGCTTCGCGCGCGCCTTCCTGAAGAGCCAGCTTGGCGCGGGCGCACCGCTGCCCGAAGGCGGAACCGCGTTCATCTCGGTCAAGGACATGGATAAGGACATCGTTCTGAAGGCCGCCCGCATCGTCTCGGATCTTGGCTTCACGATTGTCGCGACGGGAGGCACGCAGGCGTTCCTGGCAGAGCATGGTGTCCCGGCCGAGCGCGTCAACAAGGTATACGAGGGGCGTCCGAACATCGTCGACCGCATGAAGGATGGTGGCATCACGCTCGTCTTCAACACGACCGAAGGCGCCCAGTCCGTGCGGGACAGCTTTGACATTCGCGCAACGGCACTGCGCCAGAAGATCCCCTACTACACGACCGCCGCCGGTGCATACGCAGCAGCACAGGCCATCGCGGACCGTCTGAAGGGCGAGCTCACCGTTGCACCGTTGCAAGACTACGCTGTGTAGACCTGATCTGTCCGCCGCGCTGACGCGGATGCGCGTATCGGAGGACTTGCTCGGACAGGAATTCCGCAATATTGTTTCGTTGTGATACGGGCGGCGAAGGAATTTCGCCGCCCTGTTTTTTGTGATTGTCTGAGTTTTTGTCGCTGAATGCGAATCGGAGGGATCCATGGAGAAGGTTCCGGTGACACGCCAGGGCTATGATGCTCTGAACGAAGAACTGAAGACGCTGAAAGAAGATACGCGGCCTTCGGTGATCAAGGCGATTGCCGAGGCGCGCGAGCATGGTGATCTGTCGGAGAACGCCGAATACCACGCGGCGCGCGAGAAGCAGAGCTTCGTCGAGGGGCGGATCAAGGAGCTCGAAGGTCTGATCGGGCGTGCAGACGTGATCGATCCGACCAAGATGACCGGCGACACCATCAAGTTCGGCGCGACGATCAAGATCGTCGACGAGGATACCGACGAAGAGAAGACGTATCAGATCGTTGGCGAACCGGAAGCGGACATCGACAAAGGCAAGCTGAACATCAGATCGCCGATTGCCCGGGCCATGATCGGCAAGGAAGAGGGCGACTCGGTCGAGGTCAACACACCCGGCGGTGGACGCTCATACGAGATATTAAGTGTGAAATATATCTGATTGCAAAATCAGTGAAAAAATGAGATCTATCTACCATGGTAGATCACCGCGCCGATGATGATCGAAGCCTGCGTTCCCTGCTTGGTCAGGGAACGAAAGACGGCTGGGCTGGTGCGACGCTTATCACCCGAATCTCGGACTGGTTTGCTCGATTGTGGGGCGGGGCTGATCGCCGTCAGGTGTCGACTGCCGCATTCCACCACCGCGGTCCTGATCAGTCATCCGCCAGCCGGTTGGCCCTTGTGGTTTCAGCGCTGTGGATCGCGGCGCTGGCGGCCTACGGTGTTGGATACTTCACGCGGCTCGGCACCGGCGAAGGTGCTGTCCGGTCGCTGCCGACGCTGGATCTGATCTTCTTCGCATTCGCGATCATCGGGCCGGTCGC
This sequence comes from Pseudomonadota bacterium, assembly GCA_038534135.1. Classification (GTDB taxonomy): domain Bacteria; phylum Pseudomonadota; class Alphaproteobacteria; order Rhodobacterales; family Rhodobacteraceae; genus Thermohalobaculum. The sequence goes on from JBCAXJ010000043.1 coordinate 19,193, forward strand.
AATGCTGTGGGTCGTGGTCGCGCTTTTGAACAGGGCGGAACGCCTGTCGGACGCGATATCCGGCCAATCCGAAAGCGCTCTCGCGCTCGCGTCCACGATTAACAATCTCAACGACAGCGTGGATGCGCTGGCATCGAACACGACTGGCCGCCTGGAGCAAGCTTGCGACCGCATGGAGCGTGAGGCTGCGGCGAGTGTCGTCGCGCTCGACAAGGCGCTCAAGGCATCGACGGAGAAGCTCGAGACCGCTTTGCTGGACGGCGTCATCCTGATTGACAGCAACATGCGCGAACGTGCCGAGCGGACGGGCGCGTCGCTGGAGCAACATCAGGACGAGGTCACGGCGGTCTTGAAGTCGGCGGTTGCGACGCTGCAGACCGCGATGAAGGCGGAAGTCGAGCGTATCGGAACGGTTCGCGAGGGACTTGCGGAGGCCGTCGATGCAGGATCGGCCGAGGTTCGCGCGAAGATTGACAGCCTTCTTGGAGAGATCGCGACATCGCATTCCGAAGGCATCAAGGCGGCAAACGCGACGGTGCAGGCATCGGCTGAAACCGCCGCCGGTGATCTGGCGTCATCGGTTCAGGCACGGATCGACTCGATCGACGAGCGGCTGCGGGCATCGAACGCCGAGATCGCGGCGGTTGCGTCGGATACATCCGAGACCGTTCGCAAGGACCTGACGGAGGGTGTGCGCGCCCTGCGCGAGGATCTCGAGCAGGTAAAAGGGAGCGTCGCGGCGCACCCGCCTGCCAGTGCCGAGGATCTTGCCGCACTGATGGGGGAAGCCGTCCACCGGATCGTCAGTCCCGAAAGGACTGCCTTGACCCAAAGTGTGCTGCGCATCACGGCACTCGAGGATCAGGCGCGCACCTTGATCGAGAAGATCGACCGCAGCTCGCGTCTGGCTCCGTGGATGGGCGAGGTTGCCAAGACTGCTCCGGTCGTTGCCTCGCATGGAGATCCCGCGCTTCCTCTGGGCGAGGTTCCCAGCGGTGAAGAGCGCCGCGCGCTCAACTGGACGTCTGTCGTTCATGTTCTGGCAGGGCTCGAGGCTGTTCCCGGAACGCAGGGCCTGATTGACGAGACCCTGCGAGATCCTGATTTGGCCGCACTGATCCGGTTGCGCGATCAGGTGATCGCCGGATTGGGCGCTGACGGATTGTTCCCGGACGATGTTCTGCCAGAGCACGCTGACGCTGCGGTCTGGCAGGCGTTTGTCCGGCAGCAGAACGCCGGGGAAGTGGCAGCGCTCGCGGGGGTTAACGACAACGTCGCCAACGCCATTGCGCGTGGTTGGTTGCGTCGTGATCCCGAGCACCAGCAGCTCGCGTTCCGGTTTGTCGAGGCCTACCGAGTGCTCATCGCGCGCGCGATCGACGATATCGGGGCGGACTCCCGACTGGTCGAATTGGCCGAGACATCGGCCGGGCGGTACTTCATTCTGCTTGGCGGATTGCTCGGCGTTTTCGGAACGCCGCGCGAAACCGGGTGACATCGGCTGTCGCCTGAATATCCTCTCGCCAGGACGGGAGGGACATGCATGAACGACGCGACCAAGACCGCAGCCACGACCTCGATGAAGGGCGGTGGCTACTACAGCCAATCGACGCGGGGCGCGAAGGACACCATAGACAACGCCAAGGGCATGTTGCTGGAGGCCGTCGCCGCACTGCCCGATGGTGGGTCCGGACCCGTGCGGATCGCCGATTTCGGTGCGGCCGATGGGGGTACGTCAAAGCAGGCGATCCACGATACGATCCAGGCAATCCGCGCCCGCTGGCCGGGCAGGCAGGTCCAGATAACCTACACCGATCTGGCGTCGAACGACTGGAGCCAGGTTTTCAAGATGGTTCAGGGACTTGACGGATCGGACCACACGTATTGGGCGCCCGGCACGGGCGTGTTCGTGCAAGGGATCGGGATCGGATTCCACCACCAGCTTCTGCCGGATTCGACCCTCGATCTGGGTTTTTCGGCGACCGCGATGCACTACGTGTCCGAGCGTCCATGCCTGATCCATGGTCATGTCCATCATGTCGGTGCGGCGGACGAAGAGTTGTCCGCGTTCGACCGGCAAGCAGCGCTGGATTGGGAGCGGATCCTGCTGGCCCGCGCGGCAGAGCTGCGGGCTGGCGGACGCCTCGTGATCATCAGTTTCGGCAAGGACGAGCAGGGCCGCTATCTGGGTAACACGGGCGGGGTCAACATGTTCGACACGTTTGATCTGCACTGGAGAGCATTGTGCGATGAGGGCGTGATCAGCGCCGAAGAATACGATGCCGCTACCTTCGCGCAGGTCTACCGCACGCCGGAGCAGTTTACCGCTCCGCTGAAGGACGAGACATCTGCTGTCCACAAGGCGGGCCTGCGCCTGGTCTCGGCCCGCACCGGGCTGACCAAATGCCCGTATCGCGAGGCTTTCCTTGCATCCGATGGTATCAGCCCGGCGGCGTTCGCCCGCAGCTACGTCCCGACCTTAAGATCCTGGTCTGAAACGGTTTTTGCCAATGCGTTGTCGACAGATCGCGCGCCTGAAGAGCGTGCGGAGATCGTTGATGCGTTCTATCAGCGGTACGAGGACATGGTCGCCGACGACCCGGACGGTCACGCCATGGATTACATTCACAGCTACCTCGCAATCGAGAAAGTCTAGGCGCCGACCCCGCCCGAACACCAGCTTCATCCCGCTGCCGATATCCTGATGCCCGCACAATCGCGTGGTTGATGATGGTGCGGCGCAGCAATAGCCTCTGGCCGGAAAGATCAAGGAGACCGCAGTGACTGACCCAATGAACGGCGCCGAGAGCCTTGTGCGCTCGCTGCTGGCGAGCAAGGTGGACGTGTGTTTCACGAACCCCGGAACGTCCGAAATGCACTTCGTGGCTGCCTTGGACAGCGTGCCGGGGATGCGGTGTGTGCTCGCGCTGTTCGAGGGCGTCGCGACGGGTGCTGCCGACGGCTATTACCGGATGAAGGGTCATCCGGCGTCAACGCTGCTGCATCTGGGCCCAGGGCTGGCGAACGGGCTGTCCAACCTGCACAATGCAAAGAAAGCGGGATCGGGCGTTGTCAACATCGTGGGCGAGCACGCGACGGCGCACATCGCGCTGGACGCGCCGCTGACATCGGACATCGAAGGGCTCTCGTGGCCGATGTCGCATTGGGTCGAGACATCGACCGAAGCCTCCGAGATCGGGACGGCGGGCGCCCGCGCGGTGCAGGCAGCCCTAACACCGCCGGGACAGATTGCCACCCTGATCCTGCCGGGGGATACGGCGTGGAACCCGGGCGGCGTGGTGGCCGAGGCCTTGCCCGCGCCGGAACGCGCTCCCGTGGCCGGTGACCGCGTCGATGACGCGGCGAAGATGCTGGCGGGCGAGGGCAGCCTGATCATCCTGGGTGGCGTCGCGCTGACGCAGCAAGGGCTTGATCTGGCAGGGAAAATCGCGGCGAAAACCGGCTGTGGCCTGCTGACAGAGTGGTCGAATGCACGGCTGGAACGCGGTGCGGGGCGGGTCGCTGTGAACCGCATTCCCTACCCGGTCGAGCAGGCGCTCGAGGTGTTGCAGCCGTACAAACGGATCGTTCTTGTCGGCTCGAAACCGCCTGTCGCGTTCTTTGCCTACCCCGACAAACCGGGCGTGCTGACCCAGGAAGGCACTGAATTCGTTGAGCTTTGTGACTGGGGCGGCGACCTTCTGGGCGGGCTCGAGGCGCTGTGCGATGCCGTGGGTGCCAATGCTTCCGCGCCCGTCGGCGTGGCGCAGGCTGGGCGGCCCGAGATCGCGGACGGTGCCCTGACGCCCGAGACGATCGCACCGGTGCTCGGCGCGATGATCCCGGAGAACGCTATCGTCGTGGACGAGTCCGTAACGACCGGGCGCAGGTTCTTCCCGATGACGGCGGGCGCCCCGCCGCATGACTGGTTGAACAACCGGGGTGGATCGATCGGCTACGGCATGCCCTGTGCGATCGGGGCTGCGATTGCCTGCCCGGACCGAAAAGTCATTGCTTTAGAAGGGGATGGCTCGGCCATGTACACGGTTCAGTCGCTCTGGACCATGGCCCGAGAGGAGCTGGACATCACGGTGCTGGTCTTTGCAAACCGGACCTATCGCATCCTGCAGGGCGAGTTGACCAATGTCGGCGTGCAGAACCCCGGCCCGCGCGCAGTTGATATGCTGACGCTGGATCGCCCGGCACTGGGCTGGGTCGAGATGGCGCGCGGCATGGGCGTCGAGGCTGAGCGGGTCGCTGATACTCACGGATTGGCCAAGGCGCTCGAGGCCGGGTTGGTGAACGGTGGCCCGTACCTGATCGAGCTCGAAATGTAGGTGGTTTGGGCGCGGTTTTTCGGCGGCGCCAGATGTGATTCCTCATGGGACGAAAATCACGCAATTTTCCATTAACTGGATATCGGCGCGATTTCGCGGCTCCCCGTCAGCCGCGCCAGCGCCGCCCTGGTCGTCCCACGTCGAGATGCGTGAATCTGGCATAGCGGCCGATGCCTTGCGCTCGGGCGGCTTCGGCCACCTGGCGCACGTCGCTGTTCGGCACGCCCGTGACAGTGATGTCGGCTGCGCGCCCGTGGATGTGCTGTGAGTTGACGGCAGCACCCTCGATCGTGGCATTGCGCCGGGCGGTGCGGTAGCCGGAGTTCAGAACCAGTTCGGTCGGTCGGCCATGCACGAGCGTCGTAAAGGTCTGGACCGTCGCGAGCAGGTCGAACAGTCGCACATCGATCCAGTGATGCGCGTCGCCGTCGCGCCAGTCGCGGAACAGCCAGGACAGATCGGCGATGCCGTTCGGGTCCGGTTGTCCGTCGTCGCGCCGGATGCGCGTATGCGTAGCCTCGGCCCGGCCGGTCTGGCGGATCCAGAGATGTTGTTCGTCAAGCCCGGCGAAGCCGCTTTGCAGTGGCCAACCGTTCGCCCGGACAGGCAATGGCCACGCGGCGGACAGTGCCAGCGTCGCTGCTGCCGTCAGAAGGGCGCGTCGGGATGTGATGGGCGCACGCGGCACGGGTCTCTCGGGCCAATCCGGTTAGGTTCGCGCGCAGACTACCCGGTGCGCGCGCCAGGCGCAAACGCTGGCGATCGGTGCGTCTAGGCGGGCGCGAGCGTTTGCATTCGTGTCAGTTCGGCCGGGGCCGGGGTATCCTGGGCGGTTTGTGTGCCTGTCGGAAGGTTTGCGATGGCCGAGGCGTAGGCGCGCGCAATGCCCGGACGGCGCAGGGCTTCGAGGCCGCCAGAGGTCTGAAGCGCCTCGAGCCGCGATTTGAACGCGGTTTGCTCCTCCACGAGCCGGATGAGCCCCTGAGCCGTCGCCGCGACGTCGTTCGGGGGCACGGACACGACGACCGAGCCATCTTCGAAGTATCCGTCGATCGCGCGGCCCTCGGGGATCAGGCAGGGCGTGCCGGCCAGAAGGGCTTCTGCAAAGACGAGGCCATAGCTTTCACGGTGCGAGACCAGCGCGAAGCAGGTGCTGGCGTTCAGCAGCGGCTGGATATGGTCGTGCGGCACCGAGCCGAGAAACCGGACCCGGCCCGGCGCGGTCCGGTGCGCCCGTTGTGAGAGCGCTGCGAACGCGTGCGGGTCGCCGCCGCCAATGATCTCGAGCCGCAGATCAGGGATTTCGCCGGACGCGACGCCGACGGCGTCGATCAGGCGTGCGGCGTTCTTGTTCTTCCAGTCGCGAAAGTGAAAGGCCGTGCGGACGACCGGTGGTGTGTCGCGTGGCGCCAGCAGGCGGTCCGCCCGTCCGGGACAGGGCAGACAGGTCACCGGGCCAGCGCGTGGCCCGAGCTGTGCCTCGACCGCCTTCGCGGCCCAAGGCGCGAACGGAAACACGTGTGCGGCCTGCTGCCAGACCCGACGGTATGTGGCGCGCAGATCCGGCCGGGCGCGCAGGATCTTCAGATCCGTGTTGCCCTGGATCGACAAGAAAAACGGGAGGCCGAGGTGATCCGCCAGCTGGGCTGCAACCAGGCCTTCGATGCTCAGCTTGTGCGCGTGGATCGCATCGGGCCGGAAGGCTGATTGCGCCTCGGATGCGATGGTCCATTCCGCGAGCCGCCGCAGGAAGCTGAGATGACCCAATCCATGCGGCAGCGCGCTATAGGTGATGGCAGCGTTCTGATCGCCCACGGTGTCGGAAAACCTGAGTGCATGGATGCCCGAGCCCCAGCCCGTTCGGTTCAGCGAGAGAACCCGGTGGTCATGATCGACGGCCAGTTCGAGCAGATTCGAAATGGCGGGCGTCTTGGCGGGCCGGATCGGGTCGGGATAGTCCGCGCTGATGTGTAGAAGTCGGATGCCACTCTCCCAAAGCGCCTGATCGCCGTCTTTCGCTTCTGAATGCTGCAATTTAATGGCCGGTTAACTGCGTCTTTTCACACGCTCATAAGGCTGAGTGGCTAGGGTGATCGCCATGATACACCTGTTGCGTTCCTTGGTTGCCGGATATGCGATTGCCCTCGCGGGTGGTTTTGCCCTGGGACTGTATGGGTGGAGCTCGGTTTCGATCGCCCTGACGGTCTGGATTTCGGGCAGTTTTCTCAGTGTCTTGATCGCAGGGGCATGGGCGTTCCTGGGATCGGACGAGATGATGGAACCGATCGGGGTGGATCGGGACTATCACGATACCGAGTTCTCGCGCTGGGATGCGGACAAGGCGGCTGAGCGCTTTGCCGCAGATCTGGCCGCCGATCTTCAGGACCAGATCTCAGGCGACCGCCGCTCTGGCTGAAACAGTGGCCGCGGGCCTTGTCTGATGTGTTGCGGCCGCAGCGTGTGAGCGCGCGCTGCCAGATCCGGACGCAACGGCGTCTGGCTGACTGTATTCTCCTCATCGAAGCACGTTGACGAGCACGGGGCAGGGCGGACTTACCGCGCCTGTCCTTTCTGTTTGTCGGGAAACGGAGAAGGAGAATCGGATGCCCGATATTTTTGAGGACCGGTCGAGCGGGTTAGAGAGCCCCGGCTATGACGCGATTTCCGTGACACCGAGCGATTCGAACGATCTCACGTTCACGTCGCGCGCGCTGTATGTCGGCGTTTCGGGCGATGTGCGCGTCCTGACGGCGGGCGGATCCGCCGTGACTTTCACCAACGTTGCCGAGGGCTTGCTTCCGATGCGCGTCTCACGCGTCCTGTCCAGTGGTACGACAGCAGCGGACATCGTGGCGATTTGGTAATGCTGCATTTCGGATCCAGGATCACGCAACGGCCGCGCGGCGTTGCAGTGTCGAATTTCAACGCGGTGTTCTCGTCGCAGGTGGCCCATGATGTGACCGAAGGCCCGCTGGGCTTCGTCCAGATCAGCGAGGCTGCGGGTGCGATCGGCTTGCCGGATGGCGAGGTGTTCGACGCGCCTGGCAGCGGCGGAGGGCTGTTCACTGTCACGGAGTCCTCGGGCTTCATTCTGGTCGCGTTCGACCGCGACGGCCTGGGCGACGCCTTTCTACAGGGTGACAGCAGGGCGACGTCGTTCTCGGTGCGGATCTCGGACGGGGTCTCGACGCGGACCGTGCCGCTGACGGTGACGGTGAGCCGTGCGAATACGGCGCCGGTCGCTGCGGGTGCCTTGCCGGACCTGACCCTGGAGCGCGATGTCACAATCGCCGCGACGGATCTGTCGAGCGACTTCTCGGATTCTGGCGATACGATGAGCTTCGCGGCGGACGGCTTGCCGACGGGCTTGTCCCTGTCGGGGGCCGGGATTCTGACGGGTACGCCGATTGCACAGGTGTCGGGTCAGATCGTGACGATCACGGCAACCGACAGCATCGGCCAGACGGCGCAATCGGCCTTCCAGATCACGGTTCAGGCGACGCAAACGGCGACGACCGATCCGAATGTGACCGAGATCAGCGTCGAGGGCTGGCGTGCGAGCTATACCGCGCCGATCGCCTTCGATCCGGTGAGCAATCCGCGGTACGTCATTGTCGGGCGTCCGGGCTTTGACGATTTCGGCGCGCCGACGACGGTTTCAGACGCGTTGCTGCTGATGACGCGCATCCGCGACACCTATCCGAACCAGGCATCGCTGACGCCGAACGATGTGGCGCTGAACGAGTTCATCTATGCCGGTGATACGGTTCAGGGTGTGGTCAACAATTCGACCCGGCCCTATCCGAAACCGCAGGCGATGTGGCTCAACCACGATCGCGAATGGGCAACGGGCTCGACCCACACCGTTCGCCTGGCGGTGGCCCATGCCCATGCGCGGGCCGGGCGCCCGGTGACCCTCGTCCGGTTCACCGCGACGGACCAGAGCGGGAATTCGACGACCGAGATCGTCTCGGACACGTCGGTGATCAGCTATGCGGCGACCGGGTTGTCGGTTCCGCATTTCGAGGCGGATCTGGATCTGACGACACTGAACCAGGGTGAGCTGGTGACCGTGGATGCCACGATTTTCCCGTGGATCGGCGATCCGTTCACAATCTCGACCGATGCGGATCCGTACCCGTCCTCGAACCTGACGGTGCTGACATTCCTGAACGACCGGACGGGCGGTTTCGGGACGGTCTATGCCTATGTCGAGGCAGGCGCGGGCGCGGGCGCTGCCGTGAACGCGGATCCGGCGGTGGCAGCCACGACGCCGTTTGCCACCGTTTCGGCGGCGGCGGCTGCGATCCAGAGCCACAATGCCGCGACCTTCGGGCGGTCCAATGCGTCGGGCGGCGTTATCCGGCTGATGGCGGGAACGCACCAGCATACGTCGTTCTCCTCGGTGGCCGTGGGCGACATTCCGCTGATCGTCGAGGCTGCCGATCCGGCCGCCGCCGCGACGACCATCTATCAGGATCGCGGATCGAGCGTTTCGAACGGCATCACCGACAAGCTGGTGCTCCGCAACCTGACGCTGCAGCGCAATTCGACGAGCAACGTCGTCTTTCTGGACAGTGCGGCGACCTCGGGGTCCGGATCCGAGAACATGCTGGTCACGCAGGGTTGCATCTGGGACGATAACGGGCTTGGGCCGAGCTGGGGGGCGTGGCTCTACCGGGTCGGTCGGTTCTGGAACATCGACTGTGCAGGCGATGATTGCGGGCAAGGCAGCGTTTTCTCGTCCGTCTTCAAGACGATGATCGCGATCGGGTCCGGGAATGGCTCGATCCAGTCCGGGACCTATCACGCGGCGGGCTGCAAGGATCTGGCCGGGACGTTCGAGATCAACGTTGCGGCGGCGCATCGCCCGGACTCGGTTGGCGAGTTCCTTGGCTGGTGTCACATCGGCCAAGGCACGAACGCCGAACGCTGTGTGAACTTCGAGGATCAGGTCATCGGCGAGCGGGGTGCCGCGATCGTTGGCTGTGTTCTCGAGCAATATGGCGGCGTCACGGGGCCGTGCCTGTACATCAGCGCCGACGGCGACTTCAGTGCGATCGACAATGTCGTCCTGCACTGCAACACCGTCGTTGGGGCGCGCTCGAACCTTTCCTACCAGGACTCGGGCTCGGTGCGGATCGACAAGGTGCTGGCACAGAAGTTCTGCGTGCACGAACAGCGCAACACCAAGTCGGATGTGTTCGGCACCAATGGTGCGCTGATCGGGAACTGGAGCGTGATCCACCAGGTCGGGTGCTGCGGAAACTCGGCCCTGATCGGGAGTGCCGGTGGCGACACGGTTGGTGTCGGCTCCTGGCTGGGCGAGATCGAAGCCTTCGGCGATCGGCACGGCACACCGTCGGTTCCGCTGAACCCAGACTGGGTCGATGACCGCAGTTTCTCGGGCACTGCACTGGGTGACGGGTTGTACGCGCCCGGGCCTGCGACCGAGTTGCCGGTCATCCCGATCGGTCGTGCGCCTTACAGTCACGACCAGCTTGGTCGGCCGATTGCCTCGGACGGAACAGCGGTGATCGGCGCCTTGCAGCGCTGAGGGGGGCCGCCGCCCGGGCCGCGCCTGCGTGCGCGGTCCGGAGGGTTGTGGACTATGAATGCCCCTTTAATCGGCATCCCCCGCTAGTCGGTAGATTGATGTGGCAGCTTCGCGTCCCCGCACGGGGCATTCGCCGCTTGGTTCCAGCGATTTTGGCGACCCGGCAGCCCGCCATGTGCTCTCGTCGACCAGCAGGAGGGTCCCGGTCTCCTTGTTGTAAGCCTCGAGTCGTTGCGCGAGGTTCACGGTGTCGCCGTAGAGCGTGTAGCTTCGGCGGCCCTTTCCGCCCACGGTGCCCGCGGCAACCGGTCCGGTGGCGATGCCGATCCTGATGTCAAAGTGCTGGCCCGCGAAGGTTTCCGTCCGGATCCGGTCGAGCAGGTCGCGGGCGGCGTGGACGGCAGATTTAGCGTGGGCAGCGTTCTCCAAAGGTGCGTTGAATGCGACCATCGCGGCGTCGCCGATCAGGCTGATCACCACGCCGTCGTATCGGGTCATCACGTCCGAGACGGCGTCGAAATAGGAATCCAGGGTCTTCACGATGTGCTCTGGATCAGCGGTCTCGGCAAAGCGGGTGAAGCCTGCAATGTCGACGAACAGCACCGTCGCGTCGCGCGAGATCGAGGGCAGTTGCCCTGACGATGTGCTGAGCCGGTCAACGACCTCCTGCGGGACGAAACGCCCGAAGACCTCGGCCACTTCTGCGCGGGCACGCTCGGACGAGATCTGCCGGCGCAGCATCGTGCGGGCACGCTGGACGGCGGCGGCTGTGACGGCGGCGGTGACCGCGATGAGCAGTGTCTCGACCACACGGTCGGCAATACCGATATGGTCCGGGTCGAGGACGATTTCGATGTACTTGTCGGCGGTGCGGTCATCGACGATGTCGGACCAGGTGACCCGGCGTTCCATGCCCGAGACGATCCAAGCCCATGCCGCCCAGATCGATGCCGCCGAGGCGAAGCCGGTCCAGAGGACCAGTCTTGGCGACAAAGACAGTGCCGACGTTGCAAGGATGAAGAAGAAAACGTTGATGCCGTAGGTCCGGAACACAAAGATCTGTGGGACGTCGCCATGCAAGGAGAGCGGGACGACCGTTGCGACCAGTGCCAGCAGCGCGACGTCGAGCGCGACGAAGCCATAGCGCATCCAGTCGCGGTCGCGCTGCTGCTGGACCAGCCGTCGGTAGATCAGGCCCGAGATCAGGAAGATCGAGCAGACGGCGACGCCGAAGTACCCGGTGTCCAATCCTTGCGTGCCGCCGATGAAGACCATGAGCAGAAGCACCAGGATCGTGCGGACATTCAGCGTCAGCAGCAGCCCGGCACGCTCGGTCTCGGCGAGTGCGTTGTCGATATCGGAACGGGAGTTCGGGGGCGCGGCCATGCTGGTCGATCTGGCGTCGTGTCGATTGGACGTCAACGCCACTAAGTGTTCTTTGAGCCGTCTTGGCGGTCAATATGCCGAGAGGTCCAGCCGAATCTGAACGCAGGCTGAACACTTGGCCCCTTCGGAGAAGTATACTTAAAAATCTTTTTAAGTATGAAATTGAAATTTATTATAGAATTCATAAAACTGTAACAGTCACGGCGCGGCGCCGGGACCGGGCCGGAGAGACAGAGTGCCCGACCCGCTTTCAGAATGAATTCAGAGGCTAAAGACATGTTGACTGCTACGGAACGCGAAATCTGTGAGACCCGCAGAGAGGCGGCGAAAAGCGCCTTACTGTTTTTCAAAGGTCGCAACATCAAGAGTGCGAACAATCCGTTTCATTGGATCGGCAACCGTTCCGGCAAAGAAAAAGCCTGGAACACGATCAATGGTTACCGGAGCAGCGACTCCCATCTCGCGAGCACCGCGCAAACCGTTGAGAACGTTGCGCGCAACGGCGTTGGGAATTGCGAGGACAAGGCCGTCGTTCTGTACTTCAACCTGTACCAGAATGTGCGCTTGGCGCACAGCAAAGCCGATCACAATGTCCAGATCGTTGGAAGCGTCGGCTGGGACCATGCGTTCGTCATTATCTCTGATGTCGAGATCAGGCCAATGCATGCGCTGGATTGTCACGAACTTGGCAAGTTGTGCTGCATCGTCGATGGCTGGACCGAGGACTGGCACTTCCCGAACCTGTCCCTGAATGAGCTGAACGACAACCACCTGAGGTCGCCATGCTGGATCCGTCAGGCCTGGGCACGTGAGAAGATCATAAGGCACAAGATCGGCGCCACGAACGATGTTGCCTTGGGGTACAAGCACGCCAAGCCGAAGGAAAACCGAAGCCTGAAGATCAGGTAGCCTGAAGGCGTCCTGGTCGTCCGACGCCCTTAGCCGATAAACCACCGTCCAGAGTTCTGCGTGGACGGCACAAAAAGTTCCAGATGTCACGTCTTCCGAACCGCAGCGGTCAAGCGACGCCGCTGCGGTTTTTCGTTTGCTCAGTCTTTCTCAGATTTCCTCAGAGTCTCTCAGGATTGCTCATCAAAACCCAATAAATAACTCAATTTAACATGTTTATTGAATTTTAAAGATCGCTACCTCTGCAGGTGTCAAGGGCACTGCGAATTCCATTCAGTGACCAACCAAACTGCGGATCTTTTGAAAGGATTTGAAATGCAATTCTTTATCGAAATGGGCCAGGGCTTTGTCAGCAAGGCTCCACACGTTATCTCGACCTCGAGGATCAGCAGCTGCACACTGATCGCCGGTATAGGCACTGGCGGTTATGCAGGCGCGTTCCACTATCCTGCCAATTCGCTCGAATCCTACCCGGACTGCGTCAAGGATATGAACCTTTGGGCGTCCACGCTCAAGCCGACCCAGATCATCCTTGTGCACGCAATTAACGAACATGCTGCCCAGGGGTTCATGGGAAATGGGGACTCAGGCACATCCATCGGAGACAAGCGCGGTTTAAAGCAGTGGGCTCTTCAGAAATGCGGCGCAGCGCCGACGGTCAAGCTTGGTACCAATGTTGGTATGGAGTTGACCGGTATGGGCGCCTTCGCGGCGGGATCATGGGATCAATTGGAATCTCAGATAGACCAGGATGCCGCGATTCACCTCGAGAACAAGCCTGCGGGGCACTACCTCGATCATGGCGGTTACGGGCTTGTCGGCAAGAACCGCGAGACCGGCTGATGCGGTGTATGCAGGGCGGGCCTATGCTCGCCCTGCGGTACGGCGGTTACCCCGCGATCGCGGTTGGTGCAGACTTTTCGCGCCGAACCATCAGCTTGTTGATCGCATGGACATAGGCCCGGCACGATGCAACCACGGTGTCGGTGTCCGAAGATTGGGCCGAGGCGATGTGCCCGCCTTCGCGCAGGCGCACGCTGACGGTGGCCTGGGCGTCGGTGCCCTGGGTCACCGCGTGGACCTGGTAAAGCTCGAGCGTCGCATTGTGCGGAACCAGCGCCATCACTGCGTTGAACGCGGCATCAACCGGGCCATCGCCCTGGGCTGTGACTGACTGCTCCCTGCCATCGATCTCGAGGATAATGTCGGCGGATTGGGGCGCCTCGGTCCCGCAGATCACCCGCAGGAACTTCAGCTTGACGTGTTCGGCGCCCGCATCGGCGGTCTGTTGTTCGACCAGTGCCAGGATGTCGTCGTCGAAGACCTCTTTCTTGCGGTCGGCCAGCGCCTTGAACCGGACGAACAGCTCTTTCAGCTGGTTGTCGCCGACATCGATGCCCAGGTCGGACAGCTTTGACTTCAGCGCATGACGGCCCGAATGCTTGCCCATCGCCAGCGTCGACTCGGTCAGGCCGACGGATTCCGGTGTCATGATCTCGTAGGTGCCCGCGTGCTTGAGCATCCCGTCCTGGTGGATACCGGCCTCGTGCGCGAAGGCGTTCTTGCCGACGACCGCCTTGTTGTACTGGACCGGGAAGCCCGTGACGCTGCTGATCAGGCGGCTGGCCTGCATGATGCGGGTCGTGTCGATCCGGGTCGCAAAGGGCATGATGTCGTTGCGGACCTTCATGGCCATCACGACTTCTTCCATCGCGGTGTTGCCCGCGCGCTCGCCGAGACCGTTGACCGTGCACTCGATCTGCCGTGCGCCTGCCAGCACGGCGGCCATCGAGTTCGCGGTCGCCATGCCCAGGTCGTTGTGGCAGTGGGTCGAGATGGTGACATCGTCGATGCCGGGCACGCGCTCTTTCAGCATCCGGATGATCTCGGCGGACTCGCCCGGCGCCGTGTAACCCACCGTGTCGGGGATGTTGATCGTCGTGGCACCGTTTTCGATCGCGGTCTGGACGGCGGTGCAGAGGAAGTCGCGGTCGGTGCGGGTCGCATCCTCGGGCGACCATTGGACCTCAACCCCCAGCGACTTGGCGTGGGAGACCGAGTTCTGGATCTCGTTCAGCACCTGGTCCCGCGTCATCTGGAGCTTGAACTCCATGTGCAGGTCCGAGGTCGCGATGAAGGTGTGGATGCGCGGCTTCTTGGCGTGCTTCAGCGCGTTGAAGGCGCGGTCGATATCGCCCAGTGGCGAGCGTGAGAGACCGCAGACCGTGGCGTTCTCGACCACCTTGGAGACCTCGGTCACCGCCTCGAAGTCGCCTTCGGAGGCGATCGGGAACCCGGCCTCGATGATGTCCACGCCCATCTCGTCCAGCAGCTGTCCGATCTGGAGCTTCTCGGCCAGGGTCATCGAGGCGCCGGGCGATTGTTCGCCGTCGCGCATGGTTGTGTCGAAGATCTTTACGCGGTCTTGCGGGTCGGCCTGTTCATCGGCCGCAATGGGAGTCTGTTCGTTCATCGGATCTGTCCGTCTAGCATCGTCTTTGCAGGGTTAGTGCGGCGCGTCCAGGGCATCCTCCGAGGGCGGCGCCGCGGAACCCGGCGCCCTCAGAGGCCGATAAGAAGGAGGAGCCCGCCAAGTGGCAGGCTGATCGGCAAGACAGCGATGTGGGCGCGTGTCGTCATGGCGCGCATTATACGCCCATTGATCGTTAAGGAAAGCCCAATTTCGGCGGCGCGAGGTTTGCTACCCAGCGCCGCCAGATGGATCAGGATGGCGGCAGCGGGAAGAATGTCTGTGCCGGAACCATCCCAATGCCGGCTCCGATTTGAAGAACTGACCCGTTCTGCAAGGTGTTCTTGTTGAGCGTTGACTCAAGCTGGAACGTCGAGGCGCCGAGTTCGCGGAACACGAAATTCTGGTTTGCGATATTGCCCGTCATTTGCAGGCTGAGCCGCGAATTGTTATCCGTGTCGACGTCGATCGCGCCACCGATGATCTGGTTCGTCGACGAGAAGATGTTATTGCTGAACTGGAAGATCCCGACACTGTTGTCATCCAGATCAAGGAACAAACCGTCATCCGGCGCGCCGAGGAACTGATTGTTCGTGACCTGGAACTGCGCGAAGGCATTGTCCTCGAGCTCCAGGTCGAAGCCATCCTGGGCTCCTGCGCCGGGAACGCCTGATATGCCGACATTGTTGCGCACAGTTCCGAAGGTTCGGCTGTTCTGTTCAAGGTTGAAGTCTAGGGAGTCGCCGGACGTGTTGAGTACAACGTTGTCCGCGATCAAGAGCGTATTGACCGAGGAGTCACGCGCATCGAAGTCCAGACCATCGTCGTTAGGTGCGCTGAGCACGCGGTTGCCGATGACATGCGCCGTTGTCACACTGGACTGGTTCATCGAGACGTCGATGCCGTCGTCGCCAACCTGGTCCAACGTGTTGCCCTCGATGAGCACAAAGGTTCTGGACGTTCCGAACATTTGGACGTCGATGCCGTCAAACCCGGTATTGCGGATGGTGTTGTTGCGGATGAACGCGTTCGTCACGGCGTTTCCGTCGGGCTCGAGGAAGATGCCCTCGTCGCCGATCCGGTCGACCGTATTGCCGCTGATGGTGAGCGTGTTCGTGCCGCTGCTCGGGAACAGCGAGACCCCATCGGCACCGAGATCTGTCAGCGTGTTGTTGGTGATCACGGATGTTCCGAGATTGCCCGTCCCGAAAATGCCGATGTTACCTGCGGTGAAGGTGGTGCCGCCCAGGCCTTGAACGTTTATCCCGTTGACATGGGTGTTGGCGGCAATCGTCAGTGTCGGCACGGTCTGAGTGTTCCGGAAGGTCGGGCGCGAGCCGGGTGCTGTGAAGGCGACCTGCGTGCCGGTCCGCTGGCCGCGCAGGACGATCGTGGATCCGCCACCCTGGAGCGTCTGGTTGGCAGTCAGCGCCTGCGGGCCGGTATGCGTGCCGCCATCGGCGACGATCAGCGTGTTCGGTCCTGCGGCCTGGGCTGCGGCGGTCAGGTTCTGACCGGCGCCAAGTTGGACGAACTGGTCGAACGAGACACCGGTGAGCACGTCGGTGACAGCCTCGGGCGCGGCCTCGGTCACGAGGACCTCCTTTGTCCGCTCCAACCGCTCCGACATGCGGCGCTCCAGCGGGGAAAGCTCGCCTGCGTAGCTGTCTGACGTCACGTTGAACGGGATCCGCAACTGGATGCCACCGGCGAACTGGTGGTCGCGCACGCGGTCATGCTGGTAGCGCGTTACAAAGGAAAGGCGCGAGCCGGGCAGCGCGGGGATGATGTTGTCGATGCGATACTCGGCACGCAGGCGGGGACCGGACAGGTTCTTGGCAGCCTCATCCGCCCTGAAATGGTAGCCGCCAGCATAGAAGCGCAGTTCGTGTTGTGTCGTGCCGGAGAGCAGTGCATCGGTGTCGAAGTCGAGGACCCGGGCGCCGACTTCGCCGTCCACGCCGGACAGCGCGACTTCTTCGGTCCCGGCGAGGGCAATGCTGTTGCCGGACAGGACGGCCCGCGCAGTGTTGGGTGTCGTCGCAGGATCTGACAGCGCGACGTAACCGTTCACGCGGGCGTCGTATACCTCCGTCATCGCCTCCAACCCGAACGAGATACGCTGGAACGTGTTGTCCTGCTCGGAGGAGCGCACGTCGAATCCGGCCCATCCGCCGACGATCACCTCGTTGTCGAAGATGCGCCGCATACCGAGAGCCACGTTACCCTCGTTGATGCCGTCGCCATTGGCCGAAGCC
Source organism: Pseudomonadota bacterium (assembly GCA_038534135.1). Taxonomy (GTDB): domain Bacteria; phylum Pseudomonadota; class Alphaproteobacteria; order Rhodobacterales; family Rhodobacteraceae; genus Thermohalobaculum. The sequence goes on from JBCAXJ010000043.1 coordinate 36,110, forward strand.
GTTCCCTCGACGAACAACAGCGAGTTCGAATCCTGAAGCACCGGCAGGAAAACCGTCAGATTCCCGTGGCCGTCGTCAGTCGAGGCGGTGCCGCCGACCTCGCCCCAGGCGGTCCATTTCGGAATGAACGATGTTTGCGTTTCTTCAGCCGCTGCGGGCGCGGTCAGAAGGGTGATGAGGGTAAACGCGGTGGTGCGCGATAAGACATTGAGTAGCATCTATATCTCCAATCAGGTGCCGTCAGAGAGACCCCTCGGGCGCTAATAAATATGAATTTAATATGCAATTTGGAATTTAATAACGAATGGCTTGATATCAAGCCTGCTGCGCAGACTCCGGGTAATCACTGACTGACCGCATGGATCCCGGCCCAGCGCGGCGATGACCAAACCTTCGAAAGACTTCTGCATTGATGGGAGTAGGCGCGCCGCGCTGCCTGCGATAGACTTTGCGTCAAACAGAGAACGGAGACCCCGATGCGATCCATCCGCACCCTTTCGACCCTGACCGCACTGGCCTTTTTCGGTTCAACCCAGATCGGCATGGCGGCGCAGGCATCGACCGGCTGCTGCATGACGCGCGCCAATCTGCAATCCGCCTGGTCGGAGCACAACGCGAGCTTCCGCGACTGCCAGCGGCTGAACGTCGAGCGTGATGGAAGCGGCGACAAGCTGCTCGAACGCACGGGGCTGGTCTGGTGGAACATTCGCTGCTGAGGGCGTCGCAGTACAACGTCGCTCAAGGTTCCTGCTTAGGTCATCCCTGACGTTTGCATCCGTCGCCCGGCGTGAGAGCCGATCAAGGGTTCATCCGGCAATGCTTGAAGACTTGGCATCGCGCCCGCCCGCGCGACGCCCGCTCTGAACATGGTTAGCGCCCGTTAATCTGATCGCAACGGAAGCCGCATACCCTCCCACGCGGGAGAAGCACGATGACGGATTTCCTCGATGGGATCTTCATCAGCGAGATGCTGGTGGACAACCCCAGCAGCGGTGGAAGCGGCACGGACACAGACGGTGACGGCGCATCGTCCAAGGGCGACGAATACGTGGAACTGCAGAATTCCACGGGATCAACGAAGTCGTTAGACGGTTACGAGCTCTGGTCGGAAGATCGCGGCAAGCTTTATGAATTCAGCCCCGGCGACACGATCGAACCAGGGCAGACGGCGACCGTGGTGGGGGAATACACCGGCACGCTGCCCGATGATTATTACGACGCCGGGAACAGTGACGGCACCAATTTCCTCGCGGATGGCGAAGGCAGCAGAAACGACTCCATTTTCCTCGTGAACACCGACACGGGGGAGTATGTCGTCTTCTCTTATGGCGAACCTCCTCAGGCACCGATCCTGCCACCGGGCTTTCCGGGAACGACCCAGGTCGGCGCGGGCGAGACGCTGAACAGCGGAGGGCCGAACAACACAGCTTTCGTACGGGATGCGAGCGGCAACTTCGCCGAAGGGACGCCGAATCCCGGGACGCCAGGCCCTGTGTGTTACACCCCCGGCACGTTGATCCTGACGATGCGCGGCGAGGTCGCGGTCGAGCACCTGCGCATTGGCGACCGGTTGATCACCGCCGATCACGGCGCACGGAAGATCCTACGCGTCATTCGGACCCGGCACAGCTTCCGCGACGGCCCGCACAAGCACAAACCGATCGAGATCAAGTCGGGCAGTCTGGGACCTGGCCTGCCGCGGCAGACGCTTGTCGTCTCGCCTCAGCATCGTGTTCTGCTGCAAGGTACTGCGGTCGAGACGATGTTCGGCGCGCGCGAGGTGCTGGCGTTGGCCAAGGGCCTGACGGGTCTGGACCATATCCGCGCCATGAGCGGCAAGCGAGACGTCACGTATTACAGCCTGCTGTGCGAACGCCACGAAGTCATCCTGGCCAACGGCGCTTGGTCCGAGTCGTTCTATGTCGGCCCAACAGCGCTGAGCATGCTGCACCGAAGGTCGCGCGCCGACTTGGAGGCTTTGTTCCCGGCCGTGCGCGAAAACCCCGTCAGCGGGTACGGCCCTGTGGCCCGACCGGTCCTGACGCGGGCCGAAACCGAGGCGCTCGTCAAGGTTCTTTCAAGCAGCAACGATCCGGGGCGAGGCGACAGCGAGGCCACGAAAGGGACGGACGAGACTGAAGTCTACAAATGGGACGATGATCTTGCATCTGAAAGATCGGCGCGGCGTGCGGCGCGTCCCAAACTGAAGCTCGTGACCTGAACTGGCGAATGAATGAACTCGGCGGGCGTTAGGCAAAGACAGACCCGCCGTCTAGTTCCGCACCTTTCGTGATGCTTTCACGGCTTGTTCAGCGCGGCCCCGCTCTGGTTCGCTGTCCTTGCTGTTCTCTGAACCGTATGAGTGCTTAAGGGCAGATCTTCCAAGCGAAGCAGTGTGCACTATGAGCGTGCGCGACGAGGTCGGCGTTTCGGATTGATAGCTGTGTCGAGCGCGATCTTGCGCTACGACAAAGGAATGACCGAGGACAAAGCTAATGCAGCAGCGCGCGAAGCAGCATCAACCCGAGCCGGTGTCGGAGGCGACATACCGGGCGGTGCGTTGGCAGGGCTTGCCTTTGGTCCGGGCGCGCCGGTCTGTGTGCCCATCGGAGCTTTCGGGGTGGTCTATGTCTTCTTCTGACGTGGTTTCTAGCCGGGCCATCTCGGACATGCGAATTGAACCGCAGCCGGGTGAGATGCCAAAGGCAGTTGCTCGCCTGGGGGACAAAACCTGGCACGTCGATGGCGCAGTCTTGGAAGGAGCATGGTCCTTTGCCGATGAGTACCTTTTGGCGACGACGGACGGAATCCCGTACGAAGACGGATTGCACTTCTCGCTGTTATCGCCCGATCGTGTCGAGGACACCGTCTCTCTGATAGCGGCCTACGCGACAGGCAGTTTCCGGCTTCATGGCATTCTTGATCGCGACATCGCATTTTCGTTCTTTGGCGAGACCCAGTGGACACTGCGCGTCTTGGAGGCTCCGGTCATGCACGTCCCATTTTTTGGCGATCCGCGCGGGGTGTCGCGCCCTTGGGCGCTCACCAAGCGACTGGTGGTCGAGGCCTCACCGGCGCCAGGCGTGTAACTTCGTCAGAGGGACGCCATCACCCGCGCGCCGCTGCGTGATACTCCATGTATCCGCGATGGGTCGCGATGTGGTGGGCGATGTAGCGCGCATCGTGCCAGACGCCCCAGATGAAGGACGAGCCGCGGCGCGAGAGCCAGGGCAGGCCCAGGAAGTAGACCCCTGACTCGGACGACACGCCGCGCTTGTGGTCCGGTTTGCCCTGGGCATCGAAGGCGTCGACCTTCAGCCAGCTGTAGTCCAGCCCGTAACCGGTTGCCCAGACGATCGAGGTAATCCCGGCCTCTGCAACGTTCATCTCCAGGATTGGGTTGGTCACACAGTCAGGCATGACGCCGAAGCGGCGCGCCTCCGGGTCTTCGGGCAGTTCCAGCCCCGCACGTGCGACATAGGCGTCGGCATCGTCCAGCACCTTCCGGAAGGCGGCATCTCCGTCCGACATGTTCTGCGCGAGGTCCGGGGCGAAGCTCAGCACCCCGTCGGCGTAGCCCCGGGTCATGCCCAGAAGCGTCATCCCGCGCTCGGCGAACGGGCGGAAGTCGACCGTGTAGCCGCCATAGGCGCCGCTGACCGCGATGGTGACGTGCTCGGTGCCGGGTTCGGGCGCCTCGATGTCCCATTGGCCCAGCACGCCCAGCCACCAGCAATAATCGTGCCCACGATACCAGCGCGGATAGCGGCTGTGTGGCCCGATCGAGAGAGAGACGCGGCGCCCCGCGCGCAGCAGCTCGTCAGCGATCTGCGAGCCGGAGGCCCCGCCGCCGACCACGAGTACCGCACCGTCGGGCAGCTGCTCGGGGTTGCGGTAGTCGCAGGAGTGGAGCTGCATCACGCCTGCATCCGGCGGCACGATCGGCGGGATGATCGGCTTCTGGAACGGGCCGGTCGCGGCGACGATGTAGTTGGTCTCGATCTCGCCTTCGGAGGTCGTGACGTGAAAGCCGGGCTTGCCGGGGGTCCGGGTCACTTCGGTCACCTCGACCCCGCAGCGGATCGGCAGCGAGAACTTCGTGGCGTAATCCTCGAAATATGTCGCCACGCGCTCCTTCGGCGCGAAGGCGTCCGGGGCGACATCGTCGAATTCCAGACCCGGGAACCGATCATGCCAGGCCGGGCCATTGGCGACCAGCGAGTCCCAGCGGCGCGAGCGCCAATGCTCGGCGATCCGGCCTTTCTCGAGCACCAGATGCGGCACGTCGCACGCGCTGAGGTGCTCGCTTGCGGCCAGACCCGCCTGACCGCCGCCGATCACCAGGGCCTCGATCTTGTCTGCCGTCATGTGCCGGTCCTCGCCGCTTCCAGATGCTTCGCGGGAACGCTATCGACGCACAGGCCGGAGGCAAAGCGCGAAATTCGCTTTGTGTCCGGCGCGGACGTATCGCGCCCGCCGCGTCGTCGGCCAGAGCGCGAGGTTAAGCGCTGAGACTTGCGAACCGCTACCGGCGCGAGAGGTCCTGCATGCGGTCGACCAACAGGTCGACCCGGCGTTCGATCAGGGCGATCCGGCTCAGATCGTTCTCGTTCGCGGCCATGACGAACTTCAGGACGTCGCGGTCGTCCTCGGTCACCAGCCACGGGTTGCGCAGGCCGGAATCGTTGCCAAAGCTTTCCAGCGCATTGCGGAACTGGTCATAGGCGGAGTCATCGCCCAGGTCGCGCAGCGCCGACAGACCGCCGAAATAGGTCAGGAACACGATGCCGTTGGGGTTTGTCAGCTTCGGATTGCCAAGCAGCTCGCCCAGTGGCTGATGGAACCGCAGCCCGTCCGCCAGGAACCCGGTGAAGAGCTGCCCCAGCTCCGAGATGTCGTCCTCGTCATGCAGTTGCACCAGCGTCCGCAGACGGCGCAATTGCTCGGATGTGAAGGCCACGCCCCTGATCTCGCCGGACCGGTCGGCTTCCAGATCATCCCGGCTGCCAAGCTCGGTCAGGACCAGTCGCGCGTCGATCTTTTCTTCGAAGGTCGTGATGCGAATTGTCGTCGAGATCAGTACGTCATTGGCCCGGGTGCCGATTTCTTTCGCTTTCGAGAGCTGGTCCTCTAAGCTGCCGATTGCCGCCGCGGCCCGGGTTTCGATGGTTCCGAGATTGGCCAACACGGCGTCGATCTGCTTGGTCTTGACGTTGATCTCGGCCAGCTTCGTGTCGATCCGTTCGACGCGCTGATCGACCAGATCGCTCTGCTCGTCGAAGGATTCGGCGGTGTTCTTCATGTCCCAGAAGCCGAAGCTCGCCGCGATCGTCAGAACCAGCGCGCCGATAGTACCCACGCGCGTCAGGATGGCCTGCTTGCGCCCGGCACTCTCGACGACTTCGTTGGCACTTTGCGTCGTCTGCTGGAATACGACCTTGGCGGCGTCGAGATGCGCTTCCGTTTTCGCCAGCATCGAGTCGACCCGGCTGTTCATTACATTCACCGTCTCGTCCAGGCCCGAGATCCGCTGCTCCATCACCTTGGCATTGGCAAACCGCAGGCGGCGGCTGATCTTCCCGAGCAGGATGAACGCGATCTCGGGCTGGGTCCTGAGGAGTGACACGAAGGCCTGTCCGTCGATCCTGAGGGCCTGTGACGTCTCCTGCGCGACAATCGTGGCGGCGCGCGGGCGTTCCTCGATCAGCGCCATTTCACCGAACAGTTCGCCATATCCGATGGTGTAGAGATCGACCGTATCGGCCCCGCCGCGCTGTACCTTCACGCAGGCCGAGCCCGAGCCCATCAGGAAGATCGCGCGGCCCAGCTCTCCCTGCCGCAGAATAATGGCGTCTTTCTCATAGGTTACCTCGGACGAAACACTTGGCGACAGCAGCTTCGCCCGATCATCGTCCGATAAAATCGCGAACACCGGATGGCGTCGCATAATGTCTGCCCAATCAACTTTTTCCATATCAAATTCACCCAATGGGCGTCCCTATCAATCTGTGCGCGAATCGTGCCAGAGCCGCTCGCGGCACGCAAGGGCAGGTGTCCGGCGGGCTTCAGAGCGGTCTCGGTTGGTTTGGTGGCTTTCTTTCAGGGGCAGGCGGTGGCTTGACCGGGCCTGCGGCCTTGATGGTTCCCCGAGTTTGGCCGCATTCGTCGGTCCACTCCGCGAAGATGCTCGTGCCCGGGCGCGGTCTGTGCCCGGCGCGATTCATGCGCGTCAGGGCATGGGCGCAAACCGTGCAGTGAGTGTTGCAGTCTATCGATGGATATGGCGCTCTACGAGATCCATGGCGAAGGCCGGAGCCTTGAGACTGGCCCGGACGCCGCGGTTGACGGTTGGCTGCCGGTCGATCCGAGAGGGGCTTTCCAACGTTAAGGGAGGAGTCAAACCATCAGGCTAGATCTATCGAGGCCGTGCGGCGCCGAGTGCATCTTTCGCCCGTCGGTGAAAAGTTTGCTCGTGACAAGTTTAGACAGTTTCTCGTGCTCTCGTAACGCTTCGCAAAGAACTCCGTTTGATGATGCATCAACATTTTTCCCGCAAAGGGGCGCGCGCGCTATGAGTCTGAAATCCAAAGTTTTCCTGGCAATCCTGGTCGCGTGTTTCGCGCTGGTCGTGGCAGTGGTCGAGATCGGCGTGCTCGAGTACAAGGCGGCACGCGCCTACGTCGCTGACATCAATCTGCCGCGCAAGGTCAGCGGCGTCATCCATGAAATGCAGGCGGAACGCGGGCAAAGTGCGGGGTACATTTCGACCGGGTACGATGCAAAGGCGGGCGAGCAGCTTGCAAAACAACGTCTGGTTGTGGATCAGCGGATTGCCGAGTTTGAGGCGGTCGTCGGCAAAGAAGGGCGAGCGCCGATGAGCGAGGATGTCGAGTCCGCCATCGCTCAGTTGCGGCTCGACCTCCGGGGGCTGGGGGCATTCCGGTCCGAGATCGACGCGAAAGCCCATTCGGTGCCCGAAGCGGTCGGGTTCTACACGCACGTCGTCGAAGACATGATCAAGGTCATCGGCCACGTTATTCAACACAGCAAGACCGAGGTCGTGACGAGCCGTATGATTCCACTCCTCGCGCTGATCATTGCCAAGGAGCATGGCGGGCTTGAACGCGCTGTTGGCGCAGTGCTGCTGAACCAGGCCGCGGGCGACGGCGTGAAGATGGCGACCTTCAAAAAGTACCTGACCGAACTCGCTGGCGAGAAGATCGCATTGAGCGAGTTCGAAGCGACGGCAAGCAAGGAATACATGGAGTGGTTCGACACGATGGTGACCGGAGCCAAGGTCGATCAGGCGATGCAGATCCGGGCCGTGCTCGATGCGATCATCGATACCAACGACCCGCAGGGCATTGCTGGCGCTGAATGGTTCGCAATCGCAACCGAGCGATTGAACCTCTTCAAGCAGTTGGAAGACCGGATCGTGACTGACACCGAAGTCAGCGCCCAGGAGGCTTACGAAGCCCAGTTGTTTGAAGCCTACATCATCTTTGGGCTTGGCGTTCTGGCAGTGTTGACCTCGGTTTATTTCGGTTACGCGGCGTTGCGCGGTTTCTCGGCCGGTTTCCGCAAGATCTCAGAGGATATCGAACGACTGAGCATCGGGGATCTCTCGGAAGGTGCCAAATTGGGTTCGGCCAGCGATATTCGACAGTTGCGCGAGCGTCTGAACAACCTGCGGACGACGATGAAATCCGTGGCAGCGCATGCCAACGAGATGGCGCGGGGCGATCTGTCGCGCGTGATTGTTCCCTCGTCCGATCAGGACGAGATGGCGATCTCGCTCGAGCGGATGAGATCGTCGCTTGATACCATGGCGCTGGAGTCCGGCAACATGGTGACGGCGATTTCGATTGGATCCGAACAGATGAACGAAATCTCGAACGGGTTGAATGACGCCACACAGACCCAGGCCGCCGCGTCCGAAGAGTTGAAACGGACGGTGGAATTGATCGGCGACAGCGTGAAACACATGGCCGGAAAC
>JBCAXJ010000044.1:0-44057 GCA_038534135.1 Pseudomonadota bacterium
TCGCGCCAGAGCTTTGTGCTGCGATCGACGGTGAACTGATGTCGCGCGATCTGATCCGGGTCGAGCAGGAACTGGGCGCGTTGTTCGGTGAATGCCTTGCGGGGCAGGTCATTCACACTTTGTCCGGTGCTGTGAAATTTGGCAGTCCGGCGCCGAATGGCAGTGCGGCCGGGGTCGACCTGACTGCAACACTGATCGACGTGGTCCGGCGGCACGCGGCGCCATTCTCGCTGTCTATCGTCACGCGAACCCGGTTGGACCGACCGCATCTGTTGCGGCGGATGCTCGCCAGCATCAGTCGGGCGCGGCGCGACGACCAACCGTTGGAGGTGGTGATCAGTACCGACGCAGACCCGGCACTGGCCGAGACTGCGTTCAAGGACTTGCAGGGTGCCTTCGTGCACCTGAAGCTTCGTCTGAAGCTCAACCCTCCGGCGGGTCATAGCCGGGTCACCAACCTTGTCGGCGGCGTCAAGGTGGCGACCGGTGACTATGTGATGTTGCTGGATGACGACGACTATCTGGATCTGTTCGCCTTCGACACGATCCGCGCGGCCGGTTTCGCGGGCAACCGCCCGTTGATCGTCAACAGTTGCGATGTGCATGAAGAAACCTGGGAGGACACGCCAAGCGGCCGCTGGGTCCTGACCCATTCGATGCAGATGAGCCGGTATCCTGCGAGTGGCTGGCGTCAGATGTTCAACGGTGTGAACAAGCTTCCGATCTGCGGCATGATGATCCCGCGCGCGCGGCTGAGGGCACGCCTGAAGAACTTCGCTCTCAACCACGATCTGAGCGAGGATTACGCGCTTTCCCTTTTGATCCTGACGGATCCGGAACTGCCGCCGATCTATGAATGCCTTGACAGTGTGGCGCACATTTCCGTCCGGGGAACCGAGAACTCGATCATGATGACTGACCGGCGCCCTTGGGTGCGCGACATCAGCCGCTTCCTGGCCGATCTTGCGCAATCGGGCGCCGTTGCGGGTCCTGGCCAATGGGCGGCGCGCGTTGCTTCTGATCCGGATATCTCGGCGCCGCACGCAGAGGAGCTTGCAGACCTGCGCGATGTGCTGTCCCGCCGGAACCAGGAGATCCGGCTTCTCAGGCAGTTGCTGACTGGCTTGCGGGGGCAGCAGGCTCCGACCCGGGAGCGTGCCGCATGAGCTTTGCGGTCTACACGAGTTGTGCATTGAACTATCTGCCGAAGGCGCGAGCGCTTGCGGAAAGCCTTGCACGGTTTCACCCGGATGTCCGGTTGACGTTGTGTCTGAACGACGTTCTGCCGAACGATCTGGATCCTTCGGCAGAACCGTTTGCCCAGATTTGGACACCTACCGATCTGGGTTACAGCCGCGCCTGGATTTTTGAGCACAATGTGATGGAGCTTTGTACGGCGGTTAAGGGCCAGGCCTTGCGGCGCATGCTCGCCGAGGAAGATGCGAGCATCATTCTCTATCTCGATCCGGACGTCTATCTGTTTGGTCGGCTCGACCCGATCGACGACTACCTCGGCGATCATTCCATCGGTCTGGTGCCGCACATTCTGCGCCCTGAGGAATGCGATATCGGCGTTCGATTGACAGAGATGTCGATCACCGAACATGGGATCTACAATCTGGGGCATCTCGTCGTCCGGAAGGACGAGATCGGCGCTGCTTTCGCGGACTGGTGGGCCGCGCGGCTTGACCAGTACTGCTTCGACGAACGCGACCGGGGGCTCTTCACGGATCAGCGTTGGGTCGACCTTGCGCCCGCGATTTTTCCGCGCGTCCGGATCCTGCGTGAGCCGAACATCGATGTCGCCAGTTGGAACCTGTTTGGGCGCACCATCGCTCAGCGCGCAGAGTGCGGAGAGGACCCGGCGCCGCGTTTCGATGTCGATGGAAAACCGTTGATCACCTATCATTTCTCGGGCACCGGCCCGACGGGGACGCATCGCCGCGTTCGTGATGTTTTTGACCCGGGCAACGCCGCAACGGCCGAGATCGAGCGGATCTATGAGGACGCGATCGAACGTCATGGACAGGCAGAGTTCGAACAGTATCCATTCGCGTATGACAGCTTCGACAATGGCGAACCTGTTACGGCCGAGTTGCGCAAACTCTATCGCCGTCATGGCGATCTCCGGCGTGCGTTTCCCGATCCGTTTGCTTGTCCCTCCGACCGTCTGAACTTTCTGGAATGGGTTCGGCAGCATCGACCCGGATTGGTCGGAGGCTACCGGATTCCGTCCGAACGCCTGGAAGCGGCATTTCATGATCTCTTCGACGCGGAGTACTATCTCTCGGAATACCCCGATGCAGCAGAGCAGGTCGCCTCAGGCCAGTTTTCCTCGGCGCTCGAGCATTACTGCCTTCTCGGGTCGCGGCTGTTCATGGATCCGAACGAGTTCTTCGTGTCGTCATACTACCATGATCGTGGGCGTCGTCATGAGGGGCATATCCTGCGCGAACAGGCCGGGACGATGCGCGGAACGCTCCTGTGGCACTATCTTGAAGTGGGTCTGCCGAACCGGATCGAGCCCATCGAGTTCTTCGACAGCTTTTGGTATCTCGCGGAGAACCCGGATCTGCCGATGGCATTGCGGACCGGCCAGATCCTGAGCCCTCTTGGGCACTTCCTGCGGCATGGAAGCGGCGAGGGCCGGAACCCAGGTCCGACGTTTCTTGGCAACCGATACCTGGAAGCATCGCCCCGTGCGCGCGAACTGCTTCAGGACAATGGGGTGCGAGGTGCATTCGGAGCGTTTGTTAAACTCGGTGGAGTGCTCGGGCGGGCACTGGTCTGATGAAGGATGAGGTGTTTGCACCGCAGCGGACGATCTTTGTTGGCGGTCCGGGCCGCAGTGGAACGTCATTCATCGCGGAGCGGTTGGGGCGACATCCGGAGATTTGTTCATTCCAGGGCATCGAACTCAAGATCTTCTCTGAAAAGAATGGATTGCTGGATCTGCGCCATGCGCTTGTCGAACGCTACTCCCCAAATCGGGCAGGCGTCGCGTTGGAACAGTTTCGGAAGCTGTTCAACGCCCTCGTCAACGGTCAGTTCGGGCAACCCGCGTTTGAAAGCCTCGCGCCGGCCGGCGCATGGCAGGATCTGATCGATGCGTTCTGCGCGAAGGTGATGGACCAGGGCGTCCCTATGAAAATGGGTGCTGCCGAGTTCGACGATGCCGCACGAGGGCTTTTGATTGATCTTTCCAGTCTTGCCGCCGCGTTGAAAGGAACGGGTTCACGTCCGGTTGCGTTTCTGGAGAAGACGCCACACACGCTGCTGTTTATGGATGTTCTCGGTCGGATCGCGCCGTTGCCGCAGTTTATTCACGTCATGCGTGATCCTCGATCAATCGCGTTTTCGCTGCGCCGGATGCCCTGGGGGCCGCAGGATCTTGCATCCTGCTGCGCATGGGTTGCGGGCTATTGTTCGGCCTGGCTCGAAAGTCAGAGGCGCGCGGCGTCTCTGGGCTACAAACCGATCGTGATCACGATCGAGAGCGTCGCTGCAGCACCCCAAAGCGCCGGTCTGATGATGTGCAGTCGACTTGGGATTGATGCTGATAAGAATGTCTTCGCGGAGGCGGATTTGAACACTCTGAACGCCTGGGCCGACGAATGTCCGCCGGGTGAGATCCAGCAAATCCGTCGCGCCCTGGATGGCTGGGCACACCACTTTGGCTACGATGCTGCTGAGATCGGCGGACCGATCAGCCCTTCGTCCTCATGCATTGCCTCCGATGCAGTGGTTGCGGAAGGAACGCCATAGCGCTCGATCATTGCCAAGAGCTGTTTCTTGCGGATCGGTTTTGACAAGTAGTCGTCCATGCCAGCTTCGATACACTTTTCGCGATCACCTTCCATGGCATTCGCCGTGAGCGCCACAATTGGTGTTCTCGGGAGGCCGAACTGGCGCTCCGCTTTGCGGATCGCGCGGGCGGCGTCCATTCCGTTCATTTCGGGCATCGAAAGGTCCATGAAGATCAACGCGGGCACGAAGTCTCGGTGCATCTCGACCGCGCAACGACCGTTTTCTGCGAAGGTCAACTCGACCGGCGAGTCCTTGAGCATCTTCGATACGACGATACGGTTCGTCTTGTTGTCTTCGGCGACCAGCAATCTGACACTTCGCCCGGCCTGCAGGACGGCGGGCGGATCTTGCTCGGGCGGCGGATCCAGTGCCACTGGCGGATTCAGGACGTCGCGAATCATCAGATCGATGGTGGAGTATCTGAGTGGCTTCAAGAGACGTCCTGCCACTCTGGGATGTTCGGCAACGCCATGCTCGAGTTCAGCTGCTGATGTGATGATGATTGGCGTCTTCGCGGCGCCATCTTCAGCGAGTTTGCTCAGCGCATCGAGGCCCGGTTGTGCAAGAGATCCATCAAGAATGATGACATCGAATGGTCCCCGCGTCTCTTCGGAAAGCGCAATCAGCGATTCGGCGGCCTTCACTTCCTGTGCTGTCGAAACAGAGTGTCCAAGTGCCTCGAGATGTACCTCCTGGCCGCGCCGGTTCTCCTCCATCGGATCAATGCACAAGAGACGCATCGCTTCGCCCGTCAGAGCTGTATCTTCGGCGTCGGTGGATGCCTCCTTTGCCAAGGGCATCGTCAGGCGAAGCCGGAATGTCGTGCCGACATCGATGGTGGATTCGACCGTTATGTCGCCAGCCATGATCTCAACGATTTTCCGTGTGATGGCGAGGCCGAGGCCGGTGCCCTCGAAATGCCGTGTACCGGAGTGATCAACGCGAGTGAACTCTGAGAATATCCGATCGATGTTCTCGTCCGAGATCCCGATCCCGGTGTCCTCGACATCGATCTGCATTGCGAGGTTTTGCCCGCGTTGCACGCCGCTGACACGGAGGACGATCTTTCCTTTGAGCGTGAACTTCGCTGCGTTGCCGGCCAGGTTGATCAGGACCTGGCGCAGACGAAGAACATCTCCGACCAGATTGCGCGGCAGATCCGGGTCGAAGACTAGCGCCACATCCAGGCCCTTTTCGTGGGCCTTTGGCGACACCAGCATGAGAACGTCTTCGCATGTCGTCAGGAGATCGAAAGTCTCTTCGCGCAGGTTCATCCGACCGGCTTCGATCTTCGAGAAATCGAGAATGTCATTGATGATTCCAAGCAGGGCATCCGCAGACTGCCTGATCGTATCGGAATAGGATTTCTGTTCTGCCGTGAGCTTGGTTTCGCCCAACATTTCGCTCATGCCGATTATGCCGTTCATCGGCGTCCGGATCTCGTGGCTCATCGCCGCCAAGAAAGCGGTCTTGGCACGATTGGCGGCTTCGGCGTCGTAAGCCAGTTCCTTGGCCCGTGCTTCGCTGTTCGCGAGCTCGACCTTTGCCCGGTAGAGCATCCTGGTCTGCTCTTTCATGTGGGTAATGTCAGAGTAGGACATGATCCAGCCGCCAGTGTCGGCTTCGAACATCGCGATCGCCAACACCCGGCCCGACGGCGTTTCAAGATAGATGTCCTCGACGTTCGCCGATAGAAAGAACTGCGGATCAACCGTCATCGTCGTGTTGATCCTGGGTCCGAAATCGCCGCGTGCGGCGGATTCTGAAATGATCTCTGGCAGTGTCTGGCCCACCGGCGACCAGTCGTCCGGTCGTTCCAGCAAACGGCTCAAATCGCCGAAGGTTTCCAGACAGGCGGCGTTCTGGTCCAGTACCAACGCCCCGAAGTTCAACCGACGAAGCGTGTCGGTGCGACGCCTTTCCGACCTGCGGATTCTGAGAAACAACACGACGGTCGCAAGTGATGCCACAGCGGCGCCGATGAGTAATCCGGTCAACAAGGTCTCTTGCAACGTTCGGGGTCCTAAAGACGTTTTTCCAGGAACAGCAGTTGGCCGCTGCCGGATGACGCGTAGTTGACGCTGTCCATCGCCTCACGAACCAGAAGCCACCCCCAACCGACATCTTGGGGCGGTGCCAGAACCGCCGGCTCCTGACCGCGGTCCCAGTTTGTCGTCAACCATTGCGGAAGACCCCGGCCGTGAAACCGCACCGTCAGGATGACCAATGACTTCTCAATCCAAAGCTCGACGCGGGAGTCATTGTCCGGGAGCTGGGCACCTGCAAACTCGACAACCGTGTGGAGCACCTCGTTCAACGCGAGCCCAAGCAGCTCGAGCATTTCAGGCGTGGGCTGGCCAGAGCGAACCCATGCATGCCGATGCGAGAGCACCTCGTCGACGATTCCGGGGATCACGGTGTTGCCGCCTTCGAGGCGGCAAGCCATAACCGGAGCGATCTCGGCATGATGGATCATGTCAGAGCGTCCGGCGCATCAACTGGTTGGAACCGTGTCCCGGACCGGGAACACTTTGTTCATGCGTGTCAGGCGCAGCACTTTTTGCACGGCATCGCAAGGCTGCGCGATTTCGATGACGCCGCCAGCGCCGATATATTTCAGGCTGCCGACCAGCGCGCCGAGGCCCGAGGAGTCCATGAACTGAACTTCCGAGAAGTCTACGATCAAGTGACGAGCGCCACCGTCGACGACTTCCTTAACCTCGTTCTTGAACGTCTCCGCCATGGACGCGTCGAGGCGATGCGTTTGCGGCTTGACGATAGTTACACTTGAATTGAGCTTATTCACTTGGACCACGAGAACCCCCAAATACGCAAAGAACGACCGAATTCCGGGAATCAGAGATACAGTGTGTGCGTAAAGAAACCCGGAATCCGGAACGAGGGTCAGTCGTTGTCCAGCAGACCTGCACCTGCGCCGGTCGCTCGTGAACGAGCACTTGCAGGAGCATAGGTGCGATGAGCAAGCTGTGCGAGCCGATTGTATGCAACCGGGTCGACGTCGGACACTCGGTTCGAATGCGCCGCCCTGGTCGGCGGTGTTGGCCGCACGGATGTAGCGAAGGAAAATGGCCCATGCATCGAAAGGCCGGCCTCTTTCGGAAACTCTGCGCCGCCATTCCAGACATGAAGACCGGCCACCCCGGCTGCATCGCGAAGTGTGAGCGTTTCGGAACCGTCCAGCCGGGATGAGAGCGCAGGGGCAATCAGCAGCGGGACGATTTCTCCCGTCTCCTTCGCCAGGTCTTCGAGCGCCATCCCATCGGATATTGAGCAGGCTAGGTGAAGGCTCTGGCCCGGGTTGTCGCAAGCGAGGTCGGCAACGAGAGGTTCGACGGCGGCGAGATTCCATCCACAGAGCGTTCGAACGATATGCCCGGCTTCTTCCGCGATGCCCCAGGGCAGTCCTGCACCTCGTACGGCCTTGGCGGCGAGTGCGCTCAGTTCTCCGATAGACCAGCCGCCGGTGGATACATCCACGCGTCACCCTCCATCGCTGCAATCTCATCGGGGAATGGCGCACCATTGAACATGGTGACACGTACCCAGCGGTCCGAGCGCGGATCGAACCGTGTCGCACCGAAGAAGCTGAGCTTTGCGCGCAGCATATCGCTGGGTCGCATGCCTGCATCGATCGTGTTGTCGCGGATTTCGGAGTATGGATGGCGTGCCACGATCTGGACGCGCCGCACCGCGTACCGATGATCTGGATGGTGCTGAAGGAAATCGGCGCAGGTTGTACAGGGATTGGCGTTGCCCAGAGACTTCCAGAGCTTCACGATATCACGCGCCGGGGCCAAAGATTGCTCG
The DNA here is from genome assembly GCA_038534135.1 of Pseudomonadota bacterium. Taxonomy (GTDB): domain Bacteria; phylum Pseudomonadota; class Alphaproteobacteria; order Rhodobacterales; family Rhodobacteraceae; genus Thermohalobaculum. The sequence goes on from JBCAXJ010000044.1 coordinate 7,636, forward strand.
TACAATCCCAGATCTTCGTCGTACCGCTCGGCGAGTCGCGGTTCGAGTTTCTCGGCGGAGGTGTACCAAAGACGTGCAGTGCGATCGTGTGCATCCCAGTCCGTGTTGAGCGCCCAGGCGTAATCACCCTCGATCATTGCAAGAAGGTCGCCGACCGTCATCGCCCCATCTATGGTGAACGTTGATGATTCATCCGCTGACATGTTCTGCGTCAGCGCGTCGATGTCTGGACCATTGACCTCGAGCATCAGAGCAAGCAGCAGTTCTTGGCCTTCGAGCGAGAGGGCTTCCTCTCCCCAAGTCCAGAGTGCATCCCAAGGGAGCGGGTCATTCACCGGACCTGAGGTGAGGTACCCTTCAAGCACAGCCTGATCCCTGGCCAATCCGTCTAGCTTTTCTTTCTGCTCGGGGTGGTCGGTGTGCCAATCGCTCAACCGCTCGCGTGACGACCTGAGCGCATCCAAGAGCGCGGTATGGTCGCTCGCGATCATCTCTGGATGTGTGCGGATGCGCGCCAAAGCGGTCTCCCGTGCCGCGAACCAATTGTGGATCAACACCGGGTGCGTGAGCAGGAAGGGTGCCATACCGAGGCCCGTGGAATTGCCGATCCCCAGTGTCCGGCGGAAATCCGGGTTTAGGCGAACGGCCCTGTCGCCGCCTTTCACCTGTGCCAGGTGTTCGATGATATCGACTGAGAATGTTCGGATCAGCCATACGGTCAGCATCTCGGCCTGGAAAGGTGCGGCGAGCTCCGGCCGGTCGCAATAGACGTCCCGGTCCGCGAGCCCGAATTTCGCCGAGCCATAAACGGCCGTCGTACGCATAAGGTATCCGACTTTCATCAGATCTTTCAGATCCGGCTGGCGACCGTCGGCGAGGGCGTCGATGACGTGACTGTACAAGCGGACTGAACGATTGGCGCGGCTCAGCGTCAGCTCGCGGATCGACATCCGGCCTGCTTCCTGTTTCGGAACGTGCGTTTCAAGCCGATCAAGATCCGCCTCGGTCGGGACGCCATCGAACAGGACGAAGGTCGCGTCCCAGGCCTCGGCAATCACGCGGTCGCTGCGCAGGTGATCCGGAAGATCGTGCGCGAAGGTGACCAGCGAATATGTGCGCTCCGGTCCGATCGCACTGTATACCGCGCGACCGACGCCTCGATCGTCTATGTTCCAGACCGCGCGCTCGACCCGCCAGCCCTCGGCTTTGATCCGGCGCAGCAGGATCCGCATGAAGCTAAGACGTGTCGGATGGGCGGCGCCCATGCGGGCGAGCCGCATCACCACCTCTGGCGGGCGCGGGGCAATTGCGGCTGCAGTCGCTACACCATCCATCAGAATGTCACCTCGAACCGCTGTTCCGTCACCTCGGTGCCCCAGCTCGTATCGCGCTGCTCGGACACGAGCACGAAGCCATGCTTTTCGTACAAGCGACGCGCTGCGTCCAGTCCTGCGAAGGTTGTCAGGAAGACGCCGCGTGCGCCGTCATCGCGTGCGGCAGAGATGGCGGTGTTCAGGAGCGAGTTCCCAAGGCCCTGCCCACGTGCGCGATCAGACGTGATAAACCAGCGCAGATGCGTCAGTCCGTCATCCGCATCGCCGCCGTCGATCGTCAAGGTTCCGGTGAAACCGGCATCGTCCTCGGCCCACCAGATGTGGCATCCGGGTGTGTCGGCGCGCACCAGAAATGATGACATGTCGGTGGCGACCTTCGCTTCGAAGAACGTGCCGAAACCCCATTCGCGCGCATAGTAGCGACCATGCTCGGCCACGCACCAGCCGAGCAGGCCCGGTCGTGCGCCTTCGCCGGTCTTCGGGCTCATCCTGCGCACATCCCGGTTTCCCAGAACGTCAGCCAATTCTCGCCGAGAATGCCGTCGACATCGGATTTCGAGAAGCCAACGGCGTACAGGCCGGCGGCTATGCCATCCCAGTCCCGGTTCGAGCGGAACCAGACAGGTTGCTGTGGAAAGACCGCGCCGGACTGCGCGAACGTCCAGCGCCCGTCGCGCATCCACTGAACCACCTCGTCCGGTTGCCCCTGACAGAGGTCCGAGCCAATCCCGAGTCTTTCCGCGCCGGTGACCTCGGCCGTCCTCGCCACCATTTCGCAGAACGCCTGAAGCCTGCAGTCCGAGCCATCCGCCAGATGATGCGGGTACATTGAGAACCCGAGCATGCCGCCGCTCTCGGTCAATGCGCGGACCACCGAATCCGGTACGTTTCGGTTCGTATCGCGCCATGTGCGCGGGTTCGCATGGGTCACGGCTACGGGCCGACCGGACGTTTCGATCGCATCCAGTGTCGTTCTTTCGCCTGCATGGCTGAGGTCGATGATCATGCCGAGCCGGTTCATCTCGGCGATGACCTCGCCCCCAAACCGGGTCAGGCCCGTATCCTCCGGCTCTTGCCAGCCAGCGCCGCACAACGATTGAAGATTGTACGTCAGTTGCATGAACCGGACGCCAAGCCGCTGGCAGATCGCCAGCATACCGAGATCCGAGCCGATCGGCGCGGGGTTCTGAAACCCTAGGAAAACAGCCGTCTTGCCGAGCGCGCGCGCTTTGCGCACATCGCGCCCCGAGAGACCCGGCATGATCAGATCGCCGTGGTCGCGAAAGCGCGTATCCCAGTCCTTCAGACGATGCACCACCTCGGCGAAGTCTTCATGATAGGCGATGGTTGCGTGCACTGCATCCAACCCGCCCGCGCGCATGTCCTCGAAGATGTCGCGAGACCAGTTGCAATATTGCAGCGCGTCGGCCCGGAAGCCCGTCACGACAGGTTTCCTTGGCTGGTCAAATTTAGGACATCTCTGCGGTGTATCCTCATGTTGCGTGCGTAACGGATCATGCGATTGTGAGGCAATGACTCTCTCGAATGACAATACGGCCCCATCAGGCGTGAAACCGGCCCCGGATCATCGAGGCTTCGACATCGAGACCGTGTCGTCGAACAGTGAGACCGAAACGGATGCCGGTACGATCGACCGGATGCGGCTGCAGTTCCTGGCCAGCCAACACGCGTCGCTGGTATCGCAGACCCAGTTTGCCGATGCCAAGGCGGCGGCCTTGATGACTGTAATGGGGCTGGTTGCGCTGAATGGCCCGGTGAAGATTTACACCGTGGCGACGGCGACAATCGACGCCATCGCGGTCTTCATCCTGATCATGGCGACGATCGGCGTTGCCGCCTGGGCGGTCATCCCGCGTTATCCTGACAAGGGCCTGAACAAGCTGATCCACCGGCGCGACCGGTTCTCGTGGCCTGCGCTGGTGGCCGCTGGTTACGAGCCGCTCGATCATGCCGAGTTTGCGCGACAGGCCAGCGGAGATCAATTGATCATGTCGCTGGCGCAGACGAACGGTGCAATGGCCAAGGTGCTGCGGCGCAAGTTCGTGGTGTTGCGGATCGCCTTTGGGATGGCCGCTCTCGATCTTGCGCTGATCGTTGCCTACGTGCTTGGCGCACGGCTTTAGCGGATCGACGCTTTTCTGTTTCCTCGACGGTCGCGAGTTTCGGCAGCGATCGACCCGAAGTGGGCACTCGCTTTGCTGGTGTAACGCTGACGAATGTTTACAGTACCAAAGGGCGTCTGTGGCGAACGATGCCAAAAGGCTCACTCAACGGGAAGGTCGGGCGCTGCCCGCCTTACAGGCGGGACAGCGTTGACCTCCGACCAAGGTTGTTGGCCTTGCAGTCTGTCAGGCTGTGCGCATCAGCTCAGGTGGTGCACCTCCTGCAACCCGTAGACCGGGGTCGGAATACCCTCCATCCGCGCCTTGATCTGCAGTGACAAAAATTGCGAGTAGTGCCGTGACTGGTGCAGGTTGCCGCCATGGAACCACAGCGCTTCCTGTTGGGTTGGCTTCCACATGTTGCGTTGCTCGCCCTCCCACGGGCCGGGGTCCTTTGTGGTGTCCGAGCCGAGCCCCCAAACCTTGCCAACCTTGTCCGCGACGTCCTGGCTGATCAGGTCCGCCGCCCAGCCGTTCATCGAGCCATATCCGGTGGCGTAGACAATCAGGTCCGCCGGAACCTCCTCGCCGCTGTCCAGCTTCACGCCGTTTGGTGTAACTTCGATCACCTGTCCGCGCTTCACCTTGACCTCGCCGTCAATGATCAACTGGCTTGCGCCGATGTCGATGTAGTAGCCCGACCCGCGGCGCAGGTACTTCATGAACAGCCCGGAGTCATCGTCGCCCCAGTCCAGCCAGAATCCGGCCTTCTCCAAACCGGCGTAGAAATCGGCATCTTCCTCGCGGATCGTGTCATAGATCGGTTTCTGGAACTCGTGCAGGATGCCGTACGGCACCGACGCGAAGATCAGGTCGGCCTTGTGATGATCAATTCCCGACTCGACCGCTTCCTCGGAGTAAAGTGCGCCAAGCCCGTGCTTCATCAGCGGCTCTGACCGGACAATATGGGTCGAGGTTCGCTGGATCATCGTCACATCGGCATCGTTTTCCCACAAGGCGGCGGCGATATCGTGCGCCGAGTTGTTCGAGCCGACGATCACGCACTTCTTGCCTTTGTAGGCATCCGGCCCTGGATGCTCCGACGAATGGTGCTGGTCGCCCTGGAACGTGTCCATGCCCGGGAAGTTCGGCACGTTCGCTTTGCCCGACATGCCAGTTGCGAGCACGAGTTGCTTGGGCTTCAGCACGACCTCCTCGCCGTCCCGGTCGACAACAATCGTCCACTCACCCGAGCCTTCATCATAGGACGCGGACTTCGCTTCCGACCGGGTCCAGTAGTTCAGTTCCATGATCCGCGTGTACATCTCGAGCCAGTCGCCGATCTTGTCTTTCGGGCTGAACACCGGCCAGTTCGCTGGGAACGGAAGATAGGGCAGGTGATCGTACCAGACCGGATCGTGCAGGCAGAGCGACTTGTAGCGGTTGCGCCAGCTGTCGCCGGGGCGCTCGTTCTTTTCGATGATGATGGTCGGCACGCCGAGTTGGCGCATGCGAGCCCCCAGTGCGATGCCACCCTGGCCGCCGCCGATGATCACGCAGTAGGGCTGAGTGGTGTAGCCGAGTGACTTGGCCTCGTCCTCGCGCTCTTCCTTCCATGTCGGGCGGTGCTTGCCATGGCCATGCTTTGCGCCGAGCGGGCGGTGGAAGTTCTTCGGCTCCTCGTGTCCCTTCAGCTCGACCATCGATGTCAGCAAAGTCCAGATCTTGTCGCCCTGAAGCCGCACGAGGCCATACCCGCGCGACACTCCGGTTTCGAAGCTGAACCACGCGGTCGTGATGCCGCCCTCGTCGGTCACGGCTTCGTCCGGGTTCAATGCCCATGCGCTGGGATTGATCGATCCAAGCTGGCTTTCGAGCATCGCACGGATCTGATCCGGCCCCTCCATCGTTCTAATGTTCCACGTGAAGCTGACCAGATCGCGCCAATAGCACGTGTCCGCGAATTGCGCGACGGCGGCATCGATATCGCCGCGTTCCAGCGCATCGCCGAAGGTCTTGAGCACATGGGCCGCACGGCTCTCTGGTGTCGTGTCGAGCATGGTATCCTCCCGTTTGTCGCGCTTTGCGCTTGTCGTTCACGCGGGAAAGTTGATCACGACGTTCTTGGCTTGGCAAGACATCGGGGTGATGCGCAACGATGGGAAGGAAACAGTCCGCGCCGGTCAGCCCAGCGCGAGCTCGCTGATCCGTGCGAGGGCCTCGTCTGACGCGGACAGGTCGCTGGCATAGAGCGAGGGTATCCGCTCCTCCGGCTCTGCGACCGCGTCATAGGGTGCGTCCAACTCGGCATCGATCACGACGACATGGTACTCCAACCCCCGGGCGAGGGCGAGCTTGACGAAGTCCCAGGACCGGCGTGCGTGGCTGCGGCCGGTGACTTCAATCACCCGGGTGCCCGGTTTGCAGAACAGGATGTTCGCCAGCCCCGCACCATGCTGGGCGATCACCACCCGAGCGTGATGGAAGACATTGATCTGCGCCATGAAGTCCAGATCCTCTGAGAGGATTTTACGCGCATCGGCGCCCTCCAGCCTGTCCAGCAGCGCCTGTTCATTGAGCCATTTGCGCATCGGTGCCTTCTCACGAGAGACGACGACGATGTCGGGCCTGTCACCCTTCGGTGCGATGAGGCGATCTGTCTGCGTATCGAAATGGTGGCTGAAATCCAGCAGCGATCCCCAGGTCGCGCGCAAGCGACCGGTGGGTTTCGGTGTCTCGTCCCCGCTTTCGCTGCGTGAGGCCAGTGGGTGCGGAACAAAGAAGAACGCCTCATCCAGATGGGTCGAATGTCCTCTGACCTGCTGAACATTGCCTTTGAACTCGGGGAACAGGGCCTTGACCGAGGCAGGGATGAAGCTGACCGGTTCCTTCACGAACACGACGATGTTGTCGATGCTCGACAGATCGGTGTGCTTGCGCAGCAGTGCCAGGCGCGGCATCTGCTCGCCCATCCAGTGGTAATAGTTTGATGCCCGGCCGACGCCCATGAAGATGATGCCACGCCCCGAGACCTGTTCGGGATTGTGCATGATGTTCATCTTCGTGTCGAAATGGCGTCCGTTGGGATCCAACGCTTGCGCCAGCCGTCCACTGCCGCCCGAGACCCAGAGGAATTTGTCCTTTGAACGCGCAGTCTTCAACTCGAAGTAGCCGTCCGGCGTGAAGCAGACCGCCTCTTCCATGAACCCCGCGCCTTCGTAGTGGATATTGCTGATCTTCCGGCGGCAGGTCTCGATCTCTTCGGCGAACTGTGGGTTCACCTGCACCGCGCGCATGTCGTGGACGAACACCTGGTCATTCGGGCGTGCGGTTTGGCTTGGTTCACCCTCGTTCAGGATCGAAACGCTCGGTACGTCGCGGATGAAATGGGCCTGGGTGTCGAGGATGCCGTATGGCGTGGCGATCGAGGTATCGCCGCTCATGTCATGCGGCTCGACCGGTTCCGCCCCCGTCTCGAACTGCCTGGATATCGAGGCGGCCATGTGAACTCCCGAACCCGTTGGTTAATCAACTCCTATACGGGAAAAATTCTCTAAAATCTTCGGGAGTTTCAACTAAAATCGCTGGGGTTCTCGATACATGGCAGTCTGTTAACGGCACGCCCGGGGACGTGTTCGGTCATCAGACGGGTTCGTTAACACGGGTCCACTGGAGTAGCGAAATGAAGTGCCCCGCGCGCTGTCGAGCGAACCGCGCGCGGGGCAGAATCAGTTCCTCATTCCCAGAACTTGGTCTGCCAGTTCGGGTCCGGGATCTGGTCGACGACCTCGAAAGCCATCACCTTGGTGAAGGTTCGGTCATGGCGGTCGGTGGTTGAAACCTCCATCCTATGCGTACCAGTGGGCAGGTCTGTTGGCAGATCGATCCGCCAAAGGTGATGGCTGTTGTCGGTCAACATCCAGCGCTGGAACGGCCCCGGTTTTCCTTTCCACTCATAGCCTTGCCAGGTCGTGAAGCCCTCGGTGTCCGAACCACCGTCAACCGAGCCCACGGCGACGCGACCGACTTCGGCCTGTTTCGCAAGCGCCAGAGGATCCGCGAACTCAATCCCTTTGTTCTTGGCCTCGCCCGTACCAGTCTGAGTGCGGACCCCTTCGCGGGCTTCGCCGCCATTGATCGAAATCGAGACCGTTGACTTGGCCGAACCGTTCCAGACGTTGACTGCCACCCAAGTGCCGTCCTGCAGATCGTCCTTCGAGATCATGTTCATGTCGCCCAAATCCCGCAGGTTGACCGGCGGGGTCTGGCTCCAATCGCTCTGATACAAGTCGCGGTAGGCAAGCAGCCGTTCGCCCCATTCCCGGAAGCGCGGAGTGCTGAACGAGGCATGCATCTGCGCGGTGTCGGGCGCATGGAACGTCTTGTACGTGTCGACATAGGTCGCGCCGTTGAAGTCGAGCTGGTAATAGCCGCGCGGCGCGCCCAAACGCTGCGTCGCCTCGGGGATGCCCTGATCGTTCAGGTCACCCGCCCACCACGAGCCCGAAAGCGCACCGGTCACGATCTGGTGGAACGGTACGGCGCCGGTGCCTGTGTTCTCGGCCCAGCCCTCGAAGTTCTCGCCCGGTTCGATGTTCTCGGTCGTATGGGTGTGACCCGAGAGGCCCAGTGCCGGACGATCGCCAATGATGTGGTAAAGCTCATGCAGATTGTCGGTCTGATGCTTTGCCGCCATGTTGTCCGTGAAGGTGACAAACGGGATGTGCGCCGTCAGGACAATCAGCTTGTCCTCCGGCACGTTCGCCAGATCGTTCTTCAACCACTCCAACTGGCGGCCCGAGATCACACCGTTGTAGCTCGGCTTCTCGTCCTCGGCGCAGAACGGATGCGGATCGACCCCGTTGCACGGGTACCGGACATTGTCGAGGCCCACGAAGTGCACGTCACCAATGTCGAAGGAGTAGTACTCCGGTCCCCATTCGCGGCGGAAGGTATCGAACGAGTGCGCGTCGCTGGGCGCGTCGAAGTCCAGATCGTGGTTGCCGCCGACGAAGTACTGCGGTGTCCCGCCGACCGCTATGATCCGCTGGAACCGCTTATAGAGTGACAGATCGTCCCCCATCACGTCGCCGGCGAAGATCAGACACTCGGTCGACGAGTTGTCGCGCGCGGCCAGCATGTTGCCCGCGGTCTCGCGAACATAGCCGATCTCGGTATTGGTGTAGGGCTGCGCATCGCCGAAGATCAGGCAGGAGAAGACGTCGCCGGTGCCGTCTTCGATCAGCGGAAAGTTGATCGCCTGGGGCAGCGGTCCGGTTGCCTCGATGCCGCCAAAGCGCAGATCAGGCGATCCTTCAACTTTGTGGATGTAATGGAATTGCGGAACCATCCGGTCGTTCACTGGCACCGCGTGTCCGGCCGGTTTGGTGATGAAGACGTTCATGTCCTCGTAGCCAGGCAATTCATAGATGCCGTCATCGCCGGTCGTCACGACCTCGAGCCCGTTCGAGACCAGAACGCCCGCGATACCTGTTTCGCCCGCGTCCAGCTTCGAGTTGCGGTTGGCGTCATTGAAGACCGTCCCGCGCACCATGTCTGCTGGCGCCGTGCCTTTCACGACCTCGACCGAGCCTATATAGGATGCATCCTTTGCCAGGGCCTGTGGCGCGATCAACGTCGCGGCGACCATGGCTGATAAAGACATTCTCATTCTGACCTCCGTCCTTATGGGCTTCCCACTCGATCAACCATAGGTAAAGCGCGCATCACGACGCCATGTTTGTTTGGTTAAGAGTTTGTGACCATCCAGCGAAGCCCTGCGGTATTCGGATTGTACCGCATCAGTCCGCGATGTCGGGCAACCGCGGTTGCCCACACTGTCAGGGCAAGGTCGTGGGAACGGTTCCCGGCAACCGGTAGGCGCGTCCCTTGCCCAGAACATCGGCGACAAGCAACTCGATTTGCAGGGCGGCTACGTAGCTAATTTCCATATCGCTGAGATAGGCCTTTGGGACGTGAGGGTCTGCCGTGCGTTGTTTGATGTGGGGATCGTCATCCCGCGCGTCGGCAACGATAATATGGTAGTTCAACCCTCGGACCTGGGCGAGCTTGGCGAAATCCCAGGACCGGAGCACGTGATTGCGCGTTGTAACCTCGATGATCCGCGTGCCCGGCTGGCAGAACAGGATGTTCGCCAGACCCGCGCCGTGCTGCGCAATCACGACCTTCGCCTGTCGAAACATTGCCATCTGGACGGGCAGAGAATGCTCTTCCGATCGGATGCTGCGCACGCCCCAAGGGCGCAGCCTGCTCAGCAGTTCTGCCTCATCTCGCCAGCATCGCCCATTGCTTCCATCGCGAGAGATCAGCAGCGCCTTGGATCCCTGGACTTGCGACAACGACCCTCTCATCGGCGCCGCGTCCCGGGCGGCGATGTGCTCGACGATTGCTGAGAGTGATCCCCAGGCTTTCTGAGCCGTTGGCGAGTCCGTTAGTGTCGCGGGCGTCGCGCTTTCCTCTCCGATCAACGAGCGTGGCGCAAAGAAAACGGCCTCGTCCATCTGTACGGAAGCGCCAAGGATGTGCCGGATCTGCCCGCGAAACTGCGGGAACAGCTGCTTGACCGATTCCCGGATGAACGTTGTCTGGTCCTTTGCGAACACCACGATGTTGTCGAAGTCCGAAAGTGACCGGTATCGGGCCAAAAGGGCCAATCGGGGCATCTGTTCGCCCACCCAGTGATAGAAATTCGATGCCTGACCGACGCCCGTGAAGGCAATGGAGCGCCCGCGCACAATCTCCGGCTCGGCCAGGACGCCAACCCGCAAAGCCCAGTGCCTGCCATTGGGGTCATAGTGCTCTGTCATGTCCTTGGTGCCTGCCGAAAGCGGCAGGAAGCGCTCGCCGATCCGGGCGAGCTTCATTTCCATATAGACGTCGCTGGCCGACAGGATCGCTTCATCGTGGAAGATGATCTCTTCGATGCGACCCGCCCTCAGTTTCTTCCGAGCGCTCTCGATCTCGTCGGCGAACTGGGGATTGATGCGGATTTTCCGGCAATCGTAGAGTTCGACGGGATAGGGCGGTGTGCGCAGTGTTGACTGCGCTTCCGGATTTAGAATCTCGACATCCGGATGCTGCGTTGCCGGATAGACCGAACAGTCCTGCGGCTGGAACGCGGCCAACCGGGCCCGCTCGTGATCGAGCGTCGATGCAGTTTCATCCACAGTCCCGTCCACGTCCGGTGTTCCACCAAAAACTGTCCCGCGCGTTTCGGGCGAAGCTCATAGTGAAAGTTGGTTAACGCCCCTATACCAAGGCAGGCGCTGCGGCCAATCGTTCCTGCCGAGTGCGGTGGAACCCATTTGCTTGCATTGCCGCGCTGGCGCATTCACGGTTTGGGCTGTATGCGATTCTTTGAGGACGCCGCCATGTCAGTCACCGATCTCCACCCGAAAGACGACAACCTGCCGTTTTGGCAGGAGCGTGTTGATCTTGCCGCGAGCTTCCGCTGGACGGCTCGGCTGAACATGCACGAAGGTGTCTCGAACCATTTCTCTCTCAGCGTGAACGAGGACGGGACCCAGTTCCTGATGAACCCCAATCAGGTTCATTTCAGCCTGATCAAGGCGTCTGACATGCTGCTGCTCGACGCGAACGATCCAGCGACCATGGACCGGCCCGACGCACCGGATCCGACTGCCTGGGGTCTGCACGGTGCTCTGCACCGGCTCTGCCCGCATGCCCGCTGCGCGATGCATGTGCACTCGATCCATGCGACGGTTCTGGCGACCCTGAAGAATCCTGTCTTGCCTCCGCTCGATCAGAACTGCGCGTTGTTCTTTGACCGGATCGCCTATGACACCGAATACGGAGGTTTGGCGCTGGACGAGGAAGCCGAGCGTGCCTGCCACGCGCTGAGAGATGCCTCGAAGCAGGTGTTGGTCATGGGCAACCATGGCATCATGGTCATCGGGCAGACTGTCGCGGAAGCGTTCAACCGGATGTATTACTTCGAACGGGCTTGCGAGATTTATATCAAAGCGCTCTGGACCGGACAGGAATTGGCCGTGATCGACGACGCGACAGCGGCTCAGGTGGCACGAGAGAACGACGAGTTCGGTGTTGTCGCCGACAAACATCTGGACAGCGTCAAGGCGCTGCTCGATCGCTCGGAACCGGACTACAAAGACTGATCATTCGTCCGATGTCCGATGCGGCCAGGGACCATCCGAACGTCATCGCCTTCCCGCCGTTGATTTTGGCGTCTGCGTTGGCGGTGTCGTGGGGGTTGGGCGTGCTCTTGCCGCTTTCGCTGCTGCCTCCCGCGTTCTCAGGCATCGCATTGGTCTTCGGTCTTGCCGACTGTGCGCTGGCGGCGTTCATCGCGATCTCGGCGATTCTTGCCTTCAAGCGGGCCGGGACACATGTCGAGCCGCACAAACCCGCGCTGGTGCTGGTCGAGGATGGCCCGTACCGCTTCACGCGCAATCCGATGTATCTCGGGCTGCTTCTGCTCCACCTAGGCGTCAGCTTCATTTTCTCGCTCGACTGGGGTCTGTTTGTGCTGCCGGTCCTGTGGGTCACGCTGCATCGTGGCGTTGTGCTGCGCGAAGAAGCCTATCTGACTGCGAAGTTTGGCACACCTTATGTCGAGTTCCTGAGCCGGACGCGGCGCTGGATCTGAGGATCGATTCAGGTCACCCTCGTGGGAAACCGCGCGGGACCAAGCATCATGGCGGCACCACCAGAGTTCAACATTGATCTGCAGACGTTCTGGGCAGATCCCTACCCGGATCTCGCCCGGATGCGGTCCGAGGCACCGGTATGCTTCGTTCCGCAACTTGGCTCGATCCTGTTCACGCGGCGTGATGATGTCGCGGAGTGTGAGAAGAACATCGCGGTGTTCTCGTCCGACCAGCCCGATGGGCTGATGAATAAGCTGATGGGCCAGAACATGATGCGCAAGGACGGTCCGGCGCATCAGGTCGAACGCAAGGCGACGTTCCCAGCCTACTCACCGCGCACCGTTCGGGACCAATGGGCAGAACGGTTTCGCGCAGACGCAGAGGTGCTGCTGGACAAACTGAAGCCGCATGGCCATGCCGACCTTGTGCGCGACTACGCCATGCCGCTTTCGGGCGCGGCGCTGTGTGCCATGACCGGATTGGAGGATCTGAAACCGCAGCAGATCGACTGGATCAGCCAGTCGATGATCAACGGGATCGCGAACTACGCCGGTGATCCGGAGGTAGAAGCCGAGTGTCACCGCGCCACGTGCTTTGTGGATGCGGCGATTGATGGTCGTCTGGCCGCCTTGCGCGCCGCGCCGGACAAGTCCTTGATCTCGGTTCAGGCACAAGCCGGACTGCCGGTCGAAGCGATCCGCGCAAATGTGAAACTGGCGATCTCTGGCGGGCAGAACGAACCACGCGATGCCATCGCCGGCGCGATTTGGGCGCTGCTCACACACCCGGAGCAACTTGCTCAGGTCAGGGCAGGCGAGGTTTCATGGCAACAGGTGTTCGAGGAGTACGCACGCTGGATGTCTCCGATCGGGATGTCGCCGCGCCGCATCGCGCAATCATTCGAGTGGGATGGTATCGACCTGGCGCCAGGGGATCGCGTCTTCTTCATGTTCAGCTCGGCCAATCGCGATGAGTCAGTATTCGAGGACGCGCACCGGTTCGACATCACTCGGAATACCTCGAAGCATATCGCCTTTGGCGCTGGACCGCATTTCTGCGCGGGCGCAGCGGCGTCTCGCAGCTTGATTGCAGACGTCGCCTTGCCGATGATTTTTTCGGTTTTGCCGGGTATGAAGATCACTGCGACCCCCAGTCTGGGAGGCTGGGCTTTCCGCGGATTGCTCGATTTGAACGTGTCGTGGATTTCTTGAGCAATAGTATCGTTGCCTTGCAGGCGCAAATCTACGTGACCTTCAGTGGTTTATCGATAATTCATTCAAATTTCTCATGAAGATCCTGTATAATCACGGATGCATCATAGAATATTAAGTATGAGTATTTAGTAATGTTTGAGATAGACGCAGAAATCACCTTCATTTCAATGTATTGAGTGCTCATTTACGAGATCGGAAGGTTTTACGAGGACAACTCTCCCCGAGTCTCATTCGACCGGGAACCTGTGAATGTCCAGCGACGATCAAGACCAACGCATGTCCGGCGCCTCTGACCGGCGATTTCTTCCGCGCTCCGAGCCCGGGCGAAGGTCCGAGGACGTTAAGACCAAGGACATCTTGCCGGATCTTGATGTCGAAGATGCTGTGCCGCGGTCGACGCCTGTGTCCTATCTGTTCATTCTCTTCGCCACCCTGATGATCGGTGTGGTTGGTGTTCGGTCGCTCAATTCCTACTTCGCGCCGTTGCTTTACGATGATCGTCATGTCTGGTCGGTTGGGGAGACGCTGAGCGAGGGTCGCAGCTATCTCACATATGACCTGAACATCGAAACACGCGGCCTGCGTCGTGAAAGCATTCGCAACCTGCCAACGCGCCCAGAATTTGTTGTCATGGGGGCGAGCCATTGGCAGGAAGCGCATGGTGCGATTGCCCCCGGCGTTGATTTCTACAACGCTCACGTACACCGCGACTACTACGAGGATATCGTGGCAGTCGCGAGTTGGTTCTACCAGTTCGATAAAATGCCAGAGAAGCTGATGATCTCAATTCGGGACAATCAGTTTGCACCGGTCGAAGATCGAACGGACTTTCTGTGGGTTCCGATCCTTCCGGATTATCGCCAAGCAGCGCCGATCTTCGGTCTGGAAGCGCACCAAGCGTATGCAAACGGCTTGACACCGCGTATGCGGCAAGCCGTATCGTTACCACTTCTCTGGGACAACGTTGAGCGTTTCTTGAACTCGCCGGTTCTACCGCAGGTGTCTTCTGAGTTCCGGCACGATACTCTGGATGTTTTGTTGCCCGATGGCGGGATTTATTGGTCCGAAAAGCATCGACGCAAGTTCACGGATGAGCGGACATATCGTGAGTCCATTGCGCTCGCAGAGGCAAAGATCGCGTCTCCACCAACAATTGATCCGGCAGGGCTCGAGGCTTTGGATCGGGTGCTCGCTTTCATGATCGATCACGGCGTCGAAGTGTCTCTCACGCATCCGCCCTTCAATCCAATCGTTTGGGATCATGTGGAAGGAACGCGGTATATCTCGGCGTTGAAGCGCATCGAGGACGCGGTGCAGTCGATCGCGGATGCACATGGGATACCTGTGGTTGGGAGCTTCAATCCCTACGATGTCGGGTGCACCAACGACATGTACATTGACGGCGAACACTCAAGTCCATTGTGCCTGGCCGAGATCATTGCTGAAGCACTGCACCCCGAGGTGCCACGACTGGCGAGCATCGAGACGGGAGCAACCCAATGATTTTCAACTCGCTTTCGTTCATCCTGTTGTTCCTACCGCTGTGTTACGCAGGGTTCATCCTTACGCATCGTGGCTTGGGCTGGCCGGGTGCATACGCGTTTCTGGTTGTCACCTCGGTCATATTCTACGCGCAGTTCAATGTGCTTTTGGCCTTGGTTCTGGTGGGATCGATCACGTTCAATTTCCTGGTCGGCCAAACTATTCAGAAGTTGGCTGACCGGTCTGCTGCACGCCTGTTGATGCTTGGTGCGATCACGGTCAATTTGGTGGCTCTCGGGTACTTCAAGTACGTTAACTTCTTTATCGACATCACCAATTCCGTGTCTGGTGGCGGCTTCTCGCACCTCGATATTCTGGTTCCGGTCGGGGTGTCATTTTTCACATTCACTCAGATCGGTTACTTGATCGAGGCGTCGGCCGGGCGTGCTCGTAAGGTCAACTTTGTAAAATACGCCCTCTTCGCGGGTTTCTTCCCCTGCGTCACGGCAGGTCCATTGCTGCTTCAGCGCGAAATGTTCGACCAGATGGACAAGCGAACGGACTCAGCGTTCAATCCGGCGCGTGTGTCCATTGCGTTGACGATGTTTGGTATCGGACTTGCGAAAAAGGTTCTGATCGCAGATTCGATCGCACCGTTTTCGAATACCGTTTTCGACGGGGTGGCAGCAGGGCAAGCGATCGCCATGACAGAGGCTTGGATCGGTAGCCTTTGCTACACGCTCCAACTTTACTTCGACTTTTCTGGTTACTCCGATATGGCAATTGGGATTGCATTCCTCTTCGGCTTTAAGTTGCCTCTGAACTTCAACTCGCCATTCAAGGCGACGAGCATCTCCGAGTTCTGGAGCCGTTGGCACATGACGATGACACGGTTCTTCACCACGTTCATTTACACCCACTTCGCCATGACGAATGCGCGGCGCGCGCAAGAACACGACTACGGACGCCTGAGAAAATGGCTGGCTGCCGGGGCCGCACCTGTCTTCTACACCTTTGTCATTGCAGGGATCTGGCACGGTGCCGGCTGGACGTTTGTGGTGTACGGGCTGATCCACGGAACAGCATTGGCCATCAACCACGGATGGCGTGAATTCGGCTTTCCGAAGATTCCATCAGCTTTGGGATGGTTCCTCACAATGCTGGTCGTCGTCATGGGTCTCGTGGTGTTCAGAGCGCAAGATCTGGGGACGGCAGGGACAATCCTGGCAGCGATGTGGGGCTTGACGCAGATCTTTATCGAGATGCAGGCGTCAGTTTGGATCTCGCTCGACGTCTACCCTGCAGTCTTGGCGATCATTGTTGGCATCGTCATCGTTCTTACGATGCCAAATTCGCAAGAGATCCTTCGCGGACAATGGATGAGTTGCGATAAAATGCCAGAGAACATCCGGACATCCAAAAGTTGGTTGCGTTGGTCACCGACTGCAGCTTGGGCCGCTGGTGTCGGACTGCTGATCGTAATTGCCGCTACGTCACTCAACGATACCTCCGGGTTCTTGTACTACGATTTTTGAGTGATGTTCCGTGTCGCCCCGATTGTGCGTGAGAGGTAGAAAATGAACATGGTCCCAAACTCGGGCGCGACGGTTGAGCTTCCTTTGCCGCGTGAAATCTCCGATGAAACCGCTGGAGATATAGAAAAAGAATCTGTCTATGTCTCACCAGAGATTGAGCGGATCGTCGTCAATTCTGATCGTACGCACGCTACCGTGCTGTTACGATCCTCGGACATGACCGACGAGGTCATCGACAAGGCGACACGTTATCTCGAAGTCATGGCGAAGCACCTGAGCGGCTTCGACGTCAAGGTCCTCTTCAAGACTGAAAGACAGGATCAAGGGGCGTACATCCAGAATGCGCACCAGGGCCTGGTCGATCGCGGATGGGTCCATGACTACGGGAAAGGCCAAGTTGCCTACACCGGCCCGGTGCTCAGCCTTGCTCGATTTGTAAATGACGAGGCAGCCAAGCTCTATGCGCAAGTCTTTGCGACCGAGGATGCACACTTTCCCGCCTTCATCGATCACGAGACCTTGCACAAGTGCGGGTATATCGAGTCTCATCCGAACGCGGTCAGCCATGTCGCGAGCATGGTCGAGGATTTCGACAAGCTGGAGGCTTACCGGCTGGCAAACTCCTGTGGCGCCGGTCCGGCGATGCCACCGGAAACGGATATCCATCACGCGGGCATGTGCCTGAATCCAGCTGCCTGTCTGCCAGCGTATCCGACGCTGGAGGGCAGAACGATCGGTCCCGAGGGGCACATTATAAGTTGGCTTGGGCGGGTCTTCCGTTACGAATCCAGAAACATCTCTGGGCTAGACCGGCTCTATGAGTTCAACGTGCGCGAGATTGTGTTTGTCGGATCCGAGGACTTTGTCGCGGAGCGGCGTGAACGCGCGCTTCCTCTCATCAAGACTCTCGCGGAAACGCTGGATTTGGACATGAATTTGCAGAGTGCGACAGATCCATTCTTTGCAACCGTCTCTGCCGCAAAGAAGTTCTTCCAGCAGGCGCATGACGTGAAGAACGAGATCCTTTTGTCATCCTTGAAGCCGGATGGCTCGCCGAAGGTGATGGCGGGGGGCTCAGTGAACATGCACGGAACCTTCTTCGGAGAACGGTTCAACATCACCACCGAGGATGGCAGGCCGGCACACACCGGGTGCATTGGTCTCGGCGTCGAGCGCTGGGTGATATCTGCGTTCACCCAACACGGTTTTGATCCAAGCCGTTGGCCGCAGCGCGTGCGCGACGCAATTTTTCCGGTTTGAACTGCGCACAAAAACCAAAGTGAGAATGGAGTTTCGAGAATGAAGCTGGAAAAAATCGTCGCGCAGGTCCTTGCGGTGGATGAGACGGAACTAGACAACGAATCCAACGCTTTGAACACCCGCAACTGGGATAGTCTCAGGCATATCGAGCTCCTGCTCGCAGTCGAAACCGCATACGAAGTGCGATTCTCGATGGCGGAGATCACGAGCATGCAAAAGCTTGGTGATATGAAAGATCTTCTCTCGGCGAAGGGTGCCGACAGCTGAATTGCCGAATGCTATAAGGATCTCTGCACTATGCGGAGATCTCGAAACGTCGACGTAACGCTATGCCATGCTCCATCACAGCGCCTCTCAAGGCTCGCAAAAGAGTATGTGCTCGGCCCTCGGCTCCTATCTCAAACGTCGAACTGAGCGAAGACGGGGGCGTGATCGGACGGCTTCTCGTGTCCACGCCAGTTCTTGCCAATGCGGCTCGATCCTTCAACGTGAGCGACACCGCCACGGCACCAAATATGATCGAGCCTGCGTCCCTTGTCGGCAGCCGCCCAGTCGCGTGCACGATATGACCACCAGGAATAAAGCTTCTCCGGCTCGGGAATGTCGACACGCGTGACATCGGTCCAGGCGCCCGCGGCCATGAGCGCCGCCATTGCATCGGTTTCGACCGGCGTGTGGCTGACCACCTTCAGAAGCTGTTTGTGTGACCAGACGTCGGTCTCCAGCGGAGCAATGTTCAGATCGCCGACCAGAATATGCTGTCCGTCGAGCTTCCGGGACCAATCGGTCATCTCGGCGACAAAATCTAACTTGTGGCCGAATTTCTCGTTCTGCTCCCGATCCGGTATGTCTCCTCCAGCTGGTACATAGAAATTATGCAGCAATGTCCCGTCGTGCAGACGCACCGCGCAGTGGCGCGCGTCCTCGCGACCGCACCAATCAACGTGATCAACCGGGTCGCAACCGACACGACTGAAAATAGCGACCCCGTTGTAGCCCTTGAACCCCCGCGCGGTGACCAGCCGGTAGCCGCGTGCTTCGAAGGTTTCGGTCGGGATCTTCTCAACCGGCGACTTGGTTTCCTGAAGACAGAGTAGATCCGGGCATTCCTCTGCCATCAGCGTTTCGACCAGTTCGGCGCGCAGGCGCACAGAATTGATGTTCCAAGTGGCGATCGTCAGCGGCATTGGGGTCTCCATTGGGCAGGCGCGCAGTTTGGACCTGATCGCGCATCCGTCGCAAGCCCGAACGCGACGCAAATTCACAACCGGGTGCTTGGACCTTTCACAGCCACGGGATCGACGCTACATTCCGGAAATGATCACACTTGATATCATCTCCGACCCGATCTGCCCTTGGTGTTACATCGGCAAGGCCAACCTGGACGAGGCGATCGCCCGAACAGGCCAGAATCCGTTCGACATCAACTGGCGGATCTTCCAGCTCAATCCTGATATGCCACCTGCTGGCGCCGATCGGCGAGAATACCTCGAGACGAAATTTGGCGGGCCCGACCGTGCGACAGAAATCTACGGCCGGATCCGGGGCGCTGCCGAAGAAGCGGGTCTTGCCGTCAACTTCGACCTGATCGCAAGAACGCCGAACACCATGGACGCGCACCGACTGATCCGTTGGTCCAAGACAACGGGCATGCAGACGGCCTTGGTGCAGCAGCTTTTCATACGATACTTCGAGAGGGGCGAGGACATCTCGGACCACGCCGTCCTGCTCGACGCAGCCGAGGCAATCGGTATGGAACGAACGGTCGTTCAGCGTTTGCTCGAAGGTGACGCAGACCGTGATGTGCTACAGGAAGAGGATGTGACCGCGCGCGAGATGGGCGTCGGCGGCGTACCTTGCTTCATTGTTGGCGGAAAATACGTGGTGCAGGGCGCCCAACCGCCTGAAACTTGGGTGCGGGTGATCGAGGAGCTTGTTGCGTCTCAATCTAACGAGGCGCAGGAACAGGCAAAGGCAGATTAGGTGACGCCATGAACATGCTGATCTCGGAACTGCAGATGCTGGCTGGCGACTGGCGGTCCTGGATTGTGGTCGCGCTCATGGCGCTTATTGCCGTGCATTCCATCGTTTACTTTTTCATGTGCCCTTACGTGAACGGACGGGCGACTATCTCGGATACAGCGGTTTCAGAGGCACGCGGAACTCAGTTCAAGCACGGAGTTCGTCTTGGGATCATGATGGTGGCCGGGATCGTTCTGACGCTTGCCGGATTGTTCATGATCGCAGAGGGCGTCAAGCCGGCCTTTGCTTTGGCCGCCATGGTCGCCGGCATGGTGATAACGCAGACCGAACCAACCCGTTCGATGATTCGTGAGAACACGCAGCGCGTCGTGGCGTTGCGTGATGCAGAGCCATTGGTGCGGGAGGCGGCTCAGAACCGCCTGCGCGGCACGCATCGTGAGCTTGTTATGACCAATGTCGCGCTTCTGGCCGCCTTGGTCGTCGGCATTGCCGTCTTCGGATAGCGCTCGGACTGAGGCGTCCGGGAATCACGCTGCTTGCAGGGCCTCACGCCCGTGCGGCGCCATGAAGTCGATGACGGGTCCCGCCGGAAGGATCCGGTGGGGATTTATCGTCTCATGGCTCCGGTGGTAGTGGTGTCGGATGTGATCCATGTTCACGGTCTCCGCCACACCCGGCCACTGATAGAGTTCGCGGGTGTATGCCCAGAGCGCCGGATAGTCCATGATCCGACGGATGTTGCACTTGAAGTGCCCGACATAGACGGCGTCGAACCGAACCAGAGTCGTGAACAGGCGCCAGTCGGCTTCCGTGATCTGGTCGCCTGCCAGATACCGCCGGGCCGACAGACGCTCTTCCAGGTGATCAAGCTCTGCAAACAGCGCCGTCACAGCTGAATCGTAAGCGTCCTGAGATGTCGCGAAGCCTGCTTTGTAGACCCCGTTATTGACGTTGTCGTAGATCGGAGCGTTGATCGCATCGATCTCCGCGCGCAAGGCCTCAGGATAGAAATCGAGGCCATTGCCGGTCAGCCCATCAAAGGCCGTATTGAACATCCGAATGATCTCGGAGCTTTCGTTCGAGACGATGGTGTTGCGCTTAGTGTCCCAAAGGACCGGTACCGTGACGCGGGTCGACACGGTCGGATCGGCGGTTGTGTAGACCTGATGCATGAACTGCTTGCCGAACAGCAGATCACCCGTTGCCCCCGGCCAGTCAGGGTCAAGGGTCCATCCGTGCTCGAACATCAGGGGATGCACCACGCTGACGCCAATATGCTTCTCCAACCCTTTCAACGCCCGGAAGATCAGCGCTCGATGCGCCCAGGGACACGCATACGAGACATAAAGGTGATAGCGTCCACTCTCGGCCTTGAAACCGCCTTCGCCTGATGGCCCGGCTGATCCGTCCGCAGTCACCCAGTTGCGGAACTGGGCAGCCGAACGCTCGAACTTCCCACCGGATTTCTTCGTATCGTACCAAGTGTCATGCCAGACACCGTCCACCAGCAGTCCCATGTCGCGCTCCTCATCGGCGTTCCTGAAAGTAACTTAGCCCCGGGCCAACGCGGAAACATCCCCGCTTAAGAGCAAGGACGTTTTCAGATCTACGCAACAAAGACCTGTTCGACCAACCGCCGAAAGGGCACACACGCATGGCGTTCACTGTTCAGATTGGTTAATCTGCGCCAAGGTTTAGGTGTCCTGTCGAGGGGTGGGGCCATGTTAGTTGTGGATTACATCGGAGCGACGGCAGCACGTCTGACTGGTTTCGCAGCTTTGATACCCGCGTGGCTGGCGCTGCAACGTTACACCTTTCCGTTCATCACTGGCGGGCCACTGGTTCTGGTGGTCGATACGCTGCGGGCGAGCCTCTACCCCCTGCTATGGCTGGTCGTGGCGTGGGTACTGCTCTACCCGAAATCCACGCGTCATTTCCTTTTCAGACGCGCGGATTGGCGCTGGCGGCTCGTTCTGGCGGTGATTTACGCCGTCGGCATTCCATTCATCTTTGTCTCAGCGATCGAGACTGTTCGCACCTACTGGCTCCAGACGATCTGGATCGCCGATGCGTTCCTGCTGATGCTGCCACTGGTATGGTGCGCTTTCCTGTTCGCGTTCTCATTGCCGGGAGCTTACGCGCGGCACATCGCCGAGGAACGAGACGAGGCGATCGAAGCGCGGACACATCTGTCCGAAGAGACCCGCGCGCTCGAGGCTGATCGTGTGTTCACGGAACAATTGCGAGGTCAGGGCGACCAGGTTCGGTCCGGCTACGTTGGCGAGGACGCAGACATCGAGAAATGGCAACAACGGGTGCTCGCTCGGCAGGAAGAGCAGTCCGAGATCCGCGAGGATCGCAGGGCGTTCAATCGAAAGCGCATCCTGCGGCAGATCCTCGGCCGATCTGCAGTGGCGCTCGTTGTGGTCGGTATCATAGTTGTCGTGTTCCAGAGCTTTACGCAGTCGCTTGAGACTCAGCGCTGGCTGTCGAAGTACATGCCGGTGCTACTCGGCGTCGTTCTCGTGAGCATTTTTGTGATTGGCAACGTTGCCTTCGGAGCGCGTGGCGGCACGGTCTTTGGCCGAGTGTTCCGGATTGTCGGATTCGTTGTGGTGTTCAGCCTTTTGGTGAACCTGATCTTCATGCCGGCGTCGACGAACATCCTCGCGATTGTCTACGAGGATTTCCTGGCGCAGGCGATCGGCAGCGTGACGCAGCTGGAAGATGTCCTTAAGAAATAGCGCCGTCACGGCACGCCAGCGTGCTATCGCCCGGATGCCCAAGCGGACGATATCACGGAGGACAGAATGCGGTCGGTCAAATCTATCCACATCACCGCTTGCCATGCCGAAGGCGAAGTCGGTGACGTGATCACCGGCGGTGTGGCGCCTCCGCCCGGAGAGACGCTTTGGGATCAGTCCCGCTGGATCGCCCGCGACGAAACCTTGCGCAAGTTTGTCTTGAACGAACCGCGTGGCGGTGTCTTTCGCCATGTCAATCTGCTGGTGCCGCCGAAGCATCCCGACGCGGATGCGGCCTGGATCATCATGGAGCCTGAGGATACGCCGCCGATGTCGGGGTCAAACTCGATCTGCGTTGCAACGGTGTTGCTCGAGACCGGAATCCTGCCGATGACGGAACCGGAAACCGTGCTGACGCTGGAAGCCCCGGGCGGTTTGGTGCAAGTCCGGGCAACCTGCCGCGAGGGGCGCGTTGAATGCATACGCGTGCGAAATCATCCCAGCTTTGCCGATCAGTTGAGCGTGCCGCTGGAGGTTGCGGGGATCGGAACACTGAACGTCGACACTGCTTATGGCGGCGATAGCTTCGTCATCGTCGAGGCGCCTGCACTCGGTTTCGCGCTGACGCCGGATGAGGCGCGTGATCTGGCGGAGGCCGGGATCAGGATCACCGCTGCGGCCAACGATCAGCTTGGGTTCCGCCATCCGGTCAATTCTGAGTGGGATCACATCTCGTTCTGTCAGATCGCCGGGCCGGTCGAGACAATCGACGATGTCAAGACCGGCCGCAATGCGGTTGTGATCCAGCCGGGCAAGATCGACCGTTCACCGACGGGCACCGGATGTTCTGCCCGAATGGCTGTGATGCACGCGCGGGGTGAGCTCGCAATTGGTGAGAACTTTGTCGGCCTTTCTCTGATCGGCTCTCGCTTCGAGTGCAGTATTGAGAGCACGACTGAACTGGCAGATAAAACCGCAATCATTCCTAGTATATCGGGGCGGGCCTGGATCACGGGGCAACGGACCGAAATGTTGGATCCATCAGATCCGTGGCCACTCGGCTATAGACTCTCGGACACTTGGCCATATATACAGGGATTACCACCCAAAATGCGCGGGGCTTGACCGGATGTTGATTTCATCCGGTGCAGGTCGCGCCTTCACTTATGGAAGGATGACGAGATGAAAGACAATTACGACAAGGGTGATCTCATCGAGTTCCAGGCATCTGAACACTGCGGCGACGATCTGAGCGCCACAAGTGAGGATGCGGACGCTGCCGAGCATCCGGCGAAGCCACGGACGTGGATGCGTCTTCCAGCATACGTTATGTCGGCGTAATTGGTTCTGGGGCCGGTCTCTGGCCCCGACTACCCCCGTGCGCCGGGGCGTGACCTGAGGAACAGGTACAAAGGCAGCGCGCAACTCACTCCGATCGAGATCCCGACAAGCGGCGTGATCACTAGGTCCAGCCAGCGCCGGTCCCGCACACACTCATAAACCACCCAAATCACGAGTGCCGTGTAGCTTACAGTCAGGTCGTAGACCAGGCCGGTGGCGGCGTCGTTCACGTTCCAGGCCTCGACCATACCAGACAGGCTCCAGCCGAATTCGTTGAACCAGCGTGCGAAATAGGTCCACGGAAGGATCGTGCCGATAATCGCGAGCACCAGGTAAACGATACGGATGGCAGACATGAGTTCGATCCTTCCGGCGGGTTCTCATCGGACATAGGTCGCCGATTCACATTGTCATTGGTGGCGCGCGTGGGTTCGGCGTTCACAGTTTCCTGAGATCGTTCGAATACACGCCCAGCTCGGGATCGTGTTCATGCGGATACGACCTGGAAGCGACACAGGTGCGATACAGCACATCGCTCCCGATGATCGGCTCGACCTGATCGGATTCCCAAACCAGAGCCTGAGCGGTCGATTGGCATTCAGATCGTTGCCTCGACCAGCGAGCGGCGCGCGGTGTCGAGGTGATCACGCATGGCCTGCGCCGCTGCTTCTGCATCGCGGGACCGGATAGCATTCACAATGGCGCGGTGCTGGCGATTGTATTTCGTGATGATCGCCGGGTTCAGCGTCAGAGTGCGCATCCGTGCCCACTGCGCGTGGCTGCGGACCTCGTGTGTCTTCTCCATCATCCAGCGGATCATTGGATTGCGCGCGGCATCTGCCAGCGCGAGGTGGAATTGCTCGTCGGTGTCGGCAAACCGGCGGCTCTCCGATCCCGATTCCATGACGGCCAGATGCGTCTCGGCCCGCTCCAGATCCGCTTCAGTCGCATGCAACACCGCCAAGCGGACCATGTGAGGCTCTAGCGCGAAACGGGCGTCTACCAGTTCCAGTGGGCGGGTCGTCTCGATCACCGAGGCAGTCGGCGATCCGCTGGCATAGGTGACATAGGTGCCGGACCCGGCGCGCCGTTCAACGAAACCCATGTCCTCGAGCGTCTTCAGTGCCTCGCGGACCGTGCCGCGCGCGACGCCATACTCTTCCGACAACGTGCGTTCAGGTGGCAGACGCGCGTCCATTGAATAGTGCGCATTGGTGATCTGACGGCGCAGGTCGAGGGTGATGTCGCGAGCATTCATGAATCATCGATACCAATTCTGAACCAAAAACACAAATGCGGTTGCATATTGGTTCGGCTTTGGTGCAGCTTACGCTCTGCGAGATTCGAACAGGGCCGTCAGAGCCCGCCAGCGACAGGAGAGAGGGGCCGATGGATATCGAAGCCTTTGTCGACGCCCCGGGGCGTGACGAGAAAGTCAAAGAAGTCCGCGAAATGATCGACAAGCTGGGGATCGAGTATCTCTATCTCCAGTTCGTGTCCGTCACCGGCAAGATCATGGGCAAGGGTATCCCGGCAGACCACTGGGAAAGCGTCGCGAAGAAGGGGTTCCAGCTCGTCTACGGCGCGACGATGAACCTGTTCACGGACCGTGCCGGAAATTACATGGGCTATGGCCCAGAGGCCGCTGAACTGGTGGGCATCCCCGAGCCTGAAACCTTCATGCAGCTGCCTTGGGCGCCGAAGATCGGACGGTTCTATTGCACGCTCTTCCGCAACCGCGAGGAAAAGGTTGATCCGGGCGGCTACCTGACTGCCGACTGCCGTGGCAACCTGCGCCGCCTTCATAAGAAGTTCCAGGAGAAGCACGGGCGTCAGCTGCGCATCGGCACCGAGCCGGAAATGATGTGGCTCAAGTTCAACGAGAACGGCGTACCGGAAGAGGGCTTCTCCAAACCCTACTGCTACCACATCGACCAGTTCGAAAGCCTGCGTCCCGTGACCTTGAAGGTCATGGAGTATACCCGCAAAATGGGTCTGGACATGATCCAGGGCGACCACGAGGACGCGCCGGGTCAGTTGGAACTCAACTGGATGTTCGATGACGTGCTGCGCAACGCGGATCGTCTGACGACGTATCGCCAGATCTGCGCTCAGGTCGCACGCGAGCATGGTATCTTCGCCTGCTTCATGACCAAGCCGTTCATGGGCGTCTCGGCCTCGGGCTGCCACCACAACATGTCGCTGTGGCGCGGTGGTCAGGACGAATTCGTCCGCACGGGCAACGACCCGGACAACCTTCCCGGCATGCGCGACAACTACATGTACGTAAAGGGTGGCGAGAACACCTTCATGCCGGATGATGACGATCCGCAGATGCCGGGCAAGGAAGGCCTCGTCGCGATCGGCGGCGTGGTCCACCACCTGCAGGCACTGACGGCGATCGGCTGTTCGACCGTCAACTCGTACCGTCGTCTCTGGGACACGGGCTTCTGGGCGCCGGTCTTCGCCGACTGGGGTTTCCAGAACCGCACCACGGGCCTGCGCGTCTCGGCTCCCGGCCGGTTCGAGTATCGCTCGGTCGACTCCATGGTCAATCCATACCTGATGGGATCGACGCTGCTCGCCGCAATGGACGATGGCATCGACAACCAACTGGACCCGGGCGCCCCGGAAGAGCGCAACATCTACGAGGCGATCAAAGAGGGCAAAGACGTCAAGAAGCTGCCGATGTCCTTGGGCGAAGCGCTCGATCACCTGCGCGGAAGCGAAGTCATACAACGTGGGATGCCGGGCGAGATGTTCCGGCTCTACGATGAGTACAAATCGGACGAATACGCACGGTTCATGTCGACCGTCACCGATTGGGACAAGGAAACCTACATGGAATGCCTGCCCTGATCCAATCGCAGGGTGGGGTCCGGCCCCACCCCTAAGGAAAAACGAAACCAATCCTTTCAAGGGGATACCTGTATGTGCGGAATTGCAGGACTGATCCATCGGGGGAAAAGCTCGGGCGTCGGCTCCGAGATGACTTCGATGCTTCAGGCACTCAAACACCGCGGACCTGACTCCACCGGGTTTGCAGTATACGGCAACGCCAACGACGGCGAATACGTCATGCGTTTCAAGGTCGCCGAGGCCGAAGACATGGACGGCGGCTTTGATATGCCGGCCAAGATCGCAGCACGGATTGCTGAGGTTGAAAAGCGCCTTGGCGAACACGGTGCGATCATCAAGTCCCGAGACGAGGCGACTGCCTATGCTCAGCGCTGGGTGATCGCGCACAATGGCAATACCGAGGCGCTTGCCCGCTATGTCGAGGATGTCGAAGGCACCGAAATCCTGTCGATGGGCAACGCGCTGGAACTGATCAAGGACCTGGGCGACGCGACTGTTGTGTCCGACCAGTACAACCTTGGCAGCTTCCAAGGCACGCACAGCATCGGCCACACGCGCATGGCAACGGAGTCGGATGTCGACATCCGCTCGGCGCACCCATATTGGGCCTTCCCGTACAATGACGTCTCGGTCGTGCACAACGGCCAGATCACGAACTACTGGAACATGCGCCGCGAGATGGAGCGCAAGGGCCACCGGTTCATGTCGTCCTGCGACTCCGAGCTTCTGGCGGTCTACACGGCGGACAACCTGAACAACGGCATCGAACTGGAAGAAAGCCTGGAGCGTTCGATCCGCGAGATCGATGGCGTGTTCACCTATCTGGTCGCGACCAAGGACAGTCTGGGCATGGCCAAGGACACGATGGCTGCGAAGCCGCTGGTCCTGTTCGAAAGCGACGACATGATTGCGATGGCGTCGGAAGAGGTCGCCATTCGCGCGATCCTGCCGCAGGAAATCGACACATACGATCCATATGACGAGGAGGTTCGGGTATGGCGAGCATAGACTGGACGCCCGACCTCGCGTGGGGCGACAAGCAGGAAGCGCGCGCGAAAGAGCTTGGCATGATGTCCGAGCAGCTTTCGGGACGCTCGATGGAAACATTCTTCGAACCGGCCGAGGACGAAAACCTCACCTACGCTTTCTCGAAAGATGTCGACTTCAACAAGCGCACCGAGATCGATACGGCCGACATGGACACCATGGAGGTCAACAAGAACATCCGTGCGTTGATGGATGAAGGCTTCGGCACGATCGTGATCCAGAACCCGCGCGGCAAGCACTCGATCGGTGTGGGTATCCTGAACCGGCTTAACCTGATCATAGAGGGCTCGACCGGGTACTTCTCGACCGGGTTGATAGACGGACCGAACGTGCGTGTGAACGGCCGGGTCGGCTGGTCCTGCGGCGAAAACATGATGTCCGGAACCATCGTCATCGAAAAGAACGCAGGCTCGACCTTTGGCGCTGCGATCCGCGGTGGCGATCTGGTCTGCAAGGGCTCGGTCGGGTCGCGCACCGGCATCGACATGAAGGGCGGTACCATCATCGTCGGTGGCGACACTGGCGCGCTCTCGGGTTTCATGATGCAGCGCGGGCGTATGGTCGTTTGCGGCAACGCGGGCAAGAACCTGGGCGACTCGATGTATGACGGCACGATCTATGTCGGTGGCGAGATTAAATCGCTGGGCGTCGATGCCGTGGACGCGGAGTTGACCGAACTGGACCAGGCCTGGCTGAAGCGCAAGCTGAACCAATACGGGCTGCTGCCAGAGCAGGGCGTTGCTCATTTCCGCAAGATTGTGGCGGGCAAGCAGCTCTGGAACTACGACAACCTGGAACCGAACGAGAAGAAACTGATCCTGTAGTTGTGCGGTACGCCGCACCCTCCGGTGGGCGAGGCGCCCACCCTACGCCTAGGCAGGCTATGGTGCCTGCTTACCGATTGAGAAAAGTGGGAGACCACAATGGCCGCAGACGGCGCCCCCCCGAAGAAGCCGGCACTTGCCCGCGATCCGAACCGCTTGGGCGAGAGCTTTATCTTCCCGCCCCGGGTGATGGACGATATCCACATCAAGGCCGAGCTTGGCCGCTATCGGATGCGCGGCTTTTCGTTGATGAAGAAGATCCCGCACTGGGATGATCTGACCTTCATGCCCGGCACGCTGACGCGCTTCGTCATCGAGGGCTACCGCGAGAAGTGCGACACCGATGTTGTCATCGGCCCGCGCGCGAAGAAACCGATCAAGCTGGACATTCCGGTCTACATCACCGGCATGAGCTTTGGCGCGCTGTCGTTCGAGGCGAAGACCGCGCTGGCCCGCGGTGCCACCATGGCCGGGTCCGCGACTTGTTCCGGCGAAGGCGGCATGATCCCGGACGAGCGGCGCTATTCGACCAAGTGGTACTACCAGTGCATCCAGTCGCGCTATGGCTTCAACCCGCATCACCTGATGCTGGCGGATGCCTGCGAGTTCTTCATCGGTCAGGGGTGCAAGGTCGGTCTCGGCGGTCACCTGATGGGTCAGAAAGTGACCGACCAGGTCGCCGAGATGCGCTCGCTGCCTGCGGGCATCGACCAACGTTCGCCTGCTCGTCATCCGGACTGGCTGGGCCCGGACGATCTGGCGCTGAAGATCCAGGAAATCCGCGAAGCAACCGATTGGCAGATCCCGATCCAGCTCAAGTTGGGTGCTGCGCGCGTTTATGACGACGTGCGGATGGCGGTGAAGTGTGACCCCGATGCGATCTACATCGATGGGATGGAAGGCGGCACGGGTGCCGGTCCGCATCTTGCCACCGAGGATACCGGCGTTCCGGGCATGGCGGCGATCCGTCAGGCGCGTAAAGCGATCGATGACCTCGGCAAGCGCGGTGAGATCACGCTGGTCTATGCGGGCGGCATTCGGAACGGTGCGGACGTTGCCAAGGCCATCGCGCTGGGCGCCGATGCAATCGCCATCGGTCACTCGTCTCTGATGGCCCTGAACTGCAACAAGGACATCGACGAGGCGAACTATCCCGAAGAGATCGGAGCAGAGCCCGGCTATTGCTACCACTGCCACACGGGTCGGTGCCCGGTTGGCGTGGCGACGCAGGATCCGGAACTGCGCAAGCGCCTGAACCCCGATGAAGCCGCCGAGCGGGTCTATAACTTCCTGCACACGCTGACCATCGAGGCCCAGCTGTTCGCGCGCGCTTGCGGGAAGACGAGCCTGCACTCGCTCGAGCCGGAAGATCTGGCCGCGCTGACCATGGAGGCGTCAGCCGTTGCCATGGTTCCGATCGCGGGCACGAACTACACGGTCGGCGTCGACGACTACCACCACATCTGAAGTCAAGGATGGGCGGGGCGCCCATCCTACGATGTCGGCAGGGTGAGCGCAAAGCCCTCCGGGGACGGGAGAGACACATGGCAGGCACTAGCTACAAGGGTTCGGAGATCAAGGACGTCGATCAGTTCCTCAAAGGGGACGGTCTGGAGTCCGAACGTGAGAAGGAAATCGGCCAGCACATCGGGTACCGCTATGACGTCAACCTGGTGCCGGATTACGACCGGATCACGCCGTACCTGAAGACGTACATGGAGCACATGGGCTGGGACGACCTCAACTGGCTCGAAGATGTCCACATGGGCTACGAGGAAGGCAATCCGGCGGTCTTCGACCGCAATATCAACGGCTGGGTTCGTGTGCCCGCGTCGATTGACCTGCCGGACAATCAGCAGGATCGGGACATGATCGCCCGCGAGCTTCTACTGAAGTTCCAGATGTCGCCCAATCACCCGCTGGTGCAATTGCGTCAGGCCTATTGCAAATTCTGAGAATGCAGCCCCGTTCCTCGTCCTCCCGTATGCCGGGGCGTGGGACGGCAGAACCCAAACCCCGAGAGTCATGGCCGCCATCGAAATGAACCCTGCGACCGCCAAGCTTCTGGGACTTGCGCCGGAGCCTCAGCCTCTGCGTGATGCGTTTCTGCGCTGGCAGTGCAGGATCCGCCAGATGATGATGCGCGACGATCGTGGCCGACCGGGCGACGCGATCATGCCCGCGCTGACCTTGCCGGGGGCGACCGAGCCGATGGGCCACATCATTACAGTGCTGTCGAAGGGCCCCGCGCACTCCAAGACACCGGAGATGCGGCACATGGCGCAGCGCACGAACGATCCCGCATCGATCCGAGAGGCGGCGCTGAAGTTCTTCGGCGAGTTTTACTATCAGAAAGCGAGTGAGTTCAGCGACATCCTGACGGCAACGTTTCCGCCCGAGAGTGCGGGGGCGGCTGCCATTCGCCGGGCCGAGCGCTGCACGGTGACTTTCGACGTCTTCAACCAGCGCTATGACCTGGATTGCCAGGTCTGGAAGCTGACCGCCAAGAACCCGCTGTGGCAGTCTACGTATTGGCACAACAGGCTTTTCAATCCCACGCTGCCGGACAACACGGTGATTCTGGGCTTCGAGCCTGACTGGAAGACCTCGACCGCCGACCCGAGCCCCGTCTGAAGGACCCGCCGATGCCCTACGGATATGTCGTCGCCCAGATCACAGTGACCGATCCCGACGCCTATCCGGCTTACCTGGCCAAGGTTCAGCCGATCATCGAGATGTTCGGTG
The DNA here is from genome assembly GCA_038534135.1 of Pseudomonadota bacterium. Lineage (GTDB taxonomy): Bacteria > Pseudomonadota > Alphaproteobacteria > Rhodobacterales > Rhodobacteraceae > Thermohalobaculum. Next base: position 38,775 of record JBCAXJ010000044.1, read on the forward strand.
GGGAGTTCCTCGTGCGGGGCGGTCGCGGTGAATTCCACGAAGGCGCGCCGCCGGGACAGCGAACGGTCGTGGTCAGGTTTCCATCATATGAGAAGGCGGTAGAGTGGTATCACTCTGACGCGTACGCTGAGGCAAAAGCCATGCGCATGGCGGCCTCGTACAGCGTGCAGACCATCGTCGAGGGCGTTTGAGACAATTCTGACAGGGGGTAGAGATGACAAAGAGAGTGGCGATTATCGGTGCGGGGCCATCCGGGCTGGCGCAGTTGCGCGCATTCCAGTCGGCGGCAGAAAAGGGCGCCGAGGTGCCCGAGGTTGTCTGCTTCGAGAAGCAAGAGGATTGGGGCGGCCTCTGGCGGTATTCCTGGCGCACTGGTGTCGATGAATACGGCGAGCCGGTCCACAACTCGATGTATCGCTACCTGTGGTCGAATGGCCCGAAGGAAGGCCTGGAGTTCGCCGACTACACGTTCGACGAGCACTTTGGCCGGCCGATTGCGTCTTATCCGCCGCGCGCCGTCCTGTACGATTACATCGAAGGTCGTGTGAAGAAGGCGGGTGTCCGTGACAAGATCCGGTTTCGTACAGTTTGTCGCCAGGTCGAGGAGACCGAAGACGGCAAGTTCAGGGTGACTGTCGAGGATCTGCCTGCGGCCAAGACCTATTCCGAGATCTTCGATCACGTTGTGATCGCGACGGGCCATTTCTCGACCCCGAACGTCCCGCACTATCCGGGTTTCGAAAGCTTCAAGGGCCGTGTCCTGCACGCGCACGACTTCCGCGACGCGCTGGAGTTCAAGGACAAGGACATCCTGATCCTCGGCACGTCGTATTCTGCCGAAGACATTGGCTCTCAGTGCTGGAAGTATGGCTGCAAGTCGGTGACCGTCGCGCATCGGACGGCACCGATGGGCTATGATTGGCCAGACAACTGGCAGGAAGTGCCCGCGCTCGTGAAGGTCGAGGGCAACACCGCGTTCTTCAAGGACGGCACGTCAAAGGACGTCGACGCGGTTCTGCTGTGCACCGGCTACAAACATCACTTCCCGTTCCTGCCGAAGGAGTTGCGGCTGGAATGCCCGAACGTGCTCGCGACGCCGCACCTCTACAAGGGTGTCGCGTTCATCGATAACCCGAAGATCTTTTATCTCGGGATGCAGGACCAATGGTACACGTTCAACATGTTCGACGCCCAGGCATGGTGGGCGCGCGACGTGATGATGGGCCGGATCGAGATCCCGGGTCGTGCCGAGATGCAGGCCGATATCGACGCGCGTATCGCTGCTGAAGGCGAACTGGCTGATGATTATGCCTGCATCGATTATCAGGGCGCCTATACCGAAGAGCTGATGAACGAGACGGATTATCCCAACTTCGACATCAAGAAGTCGAACGAGGCGTTCTATCAGTGGAAGAAACACAAGAAGCAGAACATCATGACGTTCCGGGACAACGGTTACGTCTCGCCGATGACAGGCACCGAGGCCCCAGCCCACCACACGGTGTGGAAGGACTGCCTTGACGACTCGATGGAGGATTACCTGCGTCAGTGATCAATCGGCGGGGTGCCCCGTGCATCCCGGCCGACGCCGCAGGAGAAAGGCGGGCCACGACAAGGCCAATGGCCGGCCGAACATCAGGGGCAGAGACCCCGCCAACAGGAGAAAGTACATGTACAGAAAACTGACAGCGGCGCTGCTTGCAAGCGCAATAGCTGCCCCGGCCATGGCTGCGGACAGCGACGATCCGATCACTATTCCGCTGCACAACTGGTCTAGCCAGATCGTGATGAGCCACGCGGTTGGCCAGATCTTCGAGGAGATGGGCAACAACGTCGAGTTTGTCACCACGGACAGCCAGGCGGTCTATGAATCAGTCCGTCTGGGCGATGTGACCCTGGAACTGGAAGTCTGGGAAGGTGCGTTCGGGGCCTCGTTCCGCGCGGCACTGGAGAAGGGCGGCATCGTCGATGTCGGCGACCACGATGCGGTCACCCGCGAGGACTGGTGGTATCCGAGCTGGACCAAGGAAGCCTGCCCGGGTCTGCCGTCCTGGGAAGCACTGAACGATTGCGCAGCACTGTTCAAGACCGCTGAGACCGGCGACAAGGGCATGTACCTGGATGGTCCGGTTGACTGGTTGAAGCACGGCAAGGAACGGGTCGAGGCGCTCGACATGGACTTTACCGTGATCAATGCGGGCTCAGCGGCGGCGCTTTGGGCAGCAATCGGTGCTGCCGAGAAGGACAAGAAGCCGATCGTCGTGTTCAACTGGACACCGAACTTCGCGGAAGCTGTATGGCCGGGCGAGTTCGTTGAGTTCCCCGAATGGGTCGATGGTTGTGACAAGGATCCGAAGGTCGGCCCGAACCCGGATGCTCTGTATGACTGCGGAAACCCGGCCAAGGGTTACCTGAAGAAGGCCGCGTGGGACGGTATGGAAGCCAAGTGGCCGGGCGCTTACAAGGTTCTAACCAAGATCTCGTTCACCAATGCTCAGATCGCTGAAATGGCTAAGCTGGTCGATATCGACGAGATGGAGCCGGAAGAAGCCGCGGCTGCATGGCTCGAAGAGAACGAGGCCGTCTGGAAGCCGTGGACCGAGTAAGCCGTATCTCCTATTGATCCGTGGGGTGCGGTGCGCCGCACCCTACATACGAGGAGACTGCCTTGACCGATGCTCCCGTCATCTCGGCCAGCAATGTCTGGAAGCTTTTCGGCCCGGACCCCGAACGGTATCTGGCGTCCGTGCCGACCAACCACTCCTTCGACCAGATCCGCACCGATGGCTACATTGCGGGCGTGAAGGATGTCTCGATCGAGGTTGCCCGTGGCGAGATGCTGGTCATCATGGGCCTGTCCGGATCGGGCAAGTCCACCCTGGTGCGCTGTTTCTCACGTCTGCACGAGATCACGGGCGGTACCATCAAAGTTGACGGCACGGACATCGGTGCCTTGACCGAGAAAGATCTGATCGAGCTTCGCCGCTCCAAGATGGGGATGGTGTTCCAGAGCTTCGGTCTGCTGCCGCACCGAACAGTGCTGGAGAACGTCGCCTTCCCGCTGCAGATGCGCGGTCAGGACCGGCACGACCGCCGCGCGCGCGCGCTCGAGGTGATCAGGCTTGTTGGTCTCGAAGGGCGTGAGGAATACTTTCCCCGGGAGCTGTCCGGAGGTCAGCAACAGCGCGTCGGGATTGCCCGGTCTCTGGCGATCGAGCCGGATATCTGGTTCCTCGACGAACCCTTCAGTGCGCTCGATCCGTTGATCCGGCGCGAAATGCAGGACGAGTTCCTCCGCCTGCAGGACATGCTGGGTAAGACCATCGTGTTTATCACCCATGATTTTGACGAGGCGCTTCGTCTTGCCGACCGGATTGCCATCATGAAGGACGGCGCTGTCGAGCAATGCGATACGCCGGACAAGATCGTGCTCAACCCCGCGACCGAATACGTCGCCAAGTTTACCGAGGACATCGACAAGGCGCGCGTCGTCCATGCAGGTGTGCTGGCGCAAGCGGGCCTTGCAGGAGAGGGCGAACCGGTCACTGCTTCGGCCACGATCCAATCGCTGGCGCGTCGGCTCATCAATGATCCGGCACCCGCCATTCCGGTGAACGGTGCCGATGGAGCACCGATAGGAGCTATGGATCGGCAACAGGCGCTGGACGTGCTTCTGGGTCAGGCGTAGCCTCGGCGGATGGCGGTCACCACGGACACCGCGCCCATCGAGGCCCCTCGGTTCACCAAGCAGCAGGTCGCACTCGGCCTGCTGACGCTCGCGATTGTGATTGCGATTGCACGCCCGTTGTTGCCCGAGTGGATGATCGATCGACCCGATGACAGCGGTCTGTTCCCACTGGCCGTCTGGCTGGACGCCGTCTTCAATTTCCTGCGTTACGACCTTGGTCTGGAAGCCGTTACACGGTGGATCGCGTCGAACCCGCTGAAGTTCCTGCTGGATACCTCGGCCAATCTGCTCGAAGGCAAACGGCGATGGCCGCACCTGGGGCCGATCCCATGGCCCGCCATTGCGGCTTCGGCAGCCGTGATCGGGTATTGGCTGGGCGGCTGGCGTATGGCGCTGATTGCTGGCGGTACGTTCCTCTGGGTCGCATTGATCGGCCAATGGAAGCTTGCGATGCAGACGCTTGCGGTGATCGCGGTCGCGGCCCCGCTCGCCTTTTTCGTCGGGCTGGGGCTTGGTATTCTTTCCTGGAAGTACCGCTGGGTCGACACGGCGATCAAACCGATCCTTGCGATCCTGCAGACGCTGCCCTTCTTCACCTACCTCTTGCCCGCCGTTATCTTTTTTATTGTCGGACCAACCGCCGCGGCGGTCGCCACCATTGTCTATGCGATCCCACCCATGGTGCTGATGACCTCGGTCGGGTTGCGCAAGGTTCCGCCGGAGGTGGTCGAAGCAGGCAAGATGGCCGGGTGCACCCGGTGGCAGATGCTGCGTCACGTCTATGTGCCGTCCGCGCGGACCGAGATGCTGGTGGGCCTCAACCAGATCATCATGCTGTGCCTCGCGATGGTCGTGCTGACGGCGTTCATCGGCATGCCGGGGCTTGGCCAGAAACTGCTCTCGAACATGAACAGCTTCAAGCTGGGCCGCTCGTTCGAGATCGGGGTCAGCATCGTGCTGATCGCGGTGATGCTGGACCGGATGTCAAAGGCCTGGGTGCTGAAGCAGCCTGAGCATTTCGACAAAGGCACGCCCTGGTGGATTCGCCACGGGTACCTGCTGATCGGGCTGGGCCTGTTCGTCGCGTTCATTGGACTTGCGGCGCTGGCGGGCGAGTCTCAGAACTACACGCTCGACGAGGGCGAGCGGCAGGGCAACCTGATTCAGTGGTTCTGGAGTTCGCTCGACGGCGTGCATCGCACCCAGCACCTCTCGCAGGGCAAGGAGATCGACAACGCCATCAAGGCGTTCCTCGACATCGACAGTGTGCAGGCCGTTTCAAACGCGATCCGTACGTTCCTGATTGTCGATGTGCTGATCCCGTTCCGCGACGCGTTGCTGTGGCTCCCGAGCGTATCTGTAATCCTGGCCTGGGCGGCCTTGGGCTGGCTGGTTGGCGGTGCGCGGGTCGCCCTGATGGCCGGTGGGTTCTACGCGATTATCGCGATGACGGGCTGGTGGGACCGGGCGATCATCACGCTCTATGCAGCCCTGGCGTCAGTTGTGCTGGCAATCCTGATCGGGCTCCCGCTGGGTATCTGGTCGGCCCGCGCACCGCCAACCAGCCAGCCCAAGGCCGCCCAGGCCAGGATTAC
>JBCAXJ010000045.1:0-43793 GCA_038534135.1 Pseudomonadota bacterium
TTCGAATTCCTGATCAACCGCCGCCAGCAGGAGGCGCTGAACCCCGAAGGGATCAACTGTCTGCGTTTCTTCGAGGGACGCGGCTTCCGGGTCTGGGGCGGCCGCACCGTCTCGTCGGACCCGGAATGGCGATACGTCAATGTGCGCCGTTACTTCCTGTTCCTCGAGCAGTCGATCGACAAAGGCACACAGTGGACCGTGTTCGAGCCGAACGGCCCGCGCCTCTGGGCCAATCTGCAACGCACCGTCGAGGACTTCCTCTACAACGAGTTCGTCTCGGGCCACCTGGCCGGACGCAGGCCGGAGGACGCATATTTCGTGCGCTGCGACGAGACGACCATGACCCAGAACGACCGGGATAACGGGCGTCTGATCTGCCTGATCGGTGTCGCACCGCTGCGCCCGGCTGAATTTGTCATCTTCCGCATCGGTCAGAAGACCGTTGATGCGCGCGGCTGAGGAGGGCTGAGCGATGGCCATCGAACGTCCCGGCGTCCCGTACAACGCCTTCAACTTTCTCGTCTCGTTCGACGGTTCCGATGGAACCGCCGCCCAGGCTGGCTTCCAGGAGGTCACGGGCCTCGGCCTCGAGATAAACGTCGCCGAGTACCGGGCTGGCAACTCGAACGAGAACTCGCCGATCAAGATCACGGGAACCTACAAAACGCCTGACATCACGCTGAAACGCGGGTTGATGGGCTTTGTCGATCTCAACGAGTGGATCGGTCTCGTCCGCGACGGCTCACAGGAACAGCTTCGGACGGCGAAAATCGACCTGTTGTCCGAGGACCGCGAGTCGACCGTCTTCACCTGGACGCTGCTCGGTGCGAGGCCGATCAAGTACACTGGTCCATCACTGAACGGAAAGGGCACTGACGTGGCGGTCGAGGAACTGGTGCTGGCCGCGCACCGGATCGAAATGAGCTGATCCGGGGCACACAGCGATGATCCGTCCAGAAGCACGTCTGCCGGGGGTCTACTTCGAGACCGAAACGCCCGATCTTTCGGACGAGCTTCCGCGTATGGACATCGCCGGGTTCGTGGGATTTGCGGGCTCGGGACCGTTGCACGTTCCAGTCCCCGTGGACGATCTGAACCGGTTTCGCGACATCTTCGGGACAGCGCCGGTTCTGGCGTTCGATAGCGAGCGCAACACCGAACAGCGGGCGATGTTGGCACCCGCCGTCGAGGCGTTCTTTGCCAATGGCGGGCGGCGTGCCTGGATCGTGCGGGTGGCAGACGAGGATCAGGCGGTCTCGCTGGACTTCGAGGTGCCTGGCATCCGTATAGAAAGCGGGCCCGCCACGGCTCGTGCCCGGTCTCCCGGAAGTTGGGCCCGGCAGTTCGCGTTTGGTTCGCGGCTGATGCGGCAACGACTGTTCCCGGCACCCGCAGGTGGCGAAGTCAGCCTGAGCGACGATACCCTGTCGATCCCGCTGGCGACGACCCGTACGCCGCTCGTCGCGGGGGATTTGCTCGAGCTCGCGTTCGATGCAGACGACATTTTGTTGCTGGCCTATATCGACGAGGTCGTGGTCTCTGGCGCGACGGTGCAGGTCCGCAGCAGCCGCCGGGTCTGGCTGGATGGCTCGGCCAGCCCAGCTGACGCGCCGCTGGGCGTCGAGAACGGCGATCTGCAAGCTTTGGACGGCGCAGATCTTACCAACCAGGAGGACGCGTTGAGCGGCGCGCCGACACTCCCGGACCGAGTGCATCGCCTGTCGATGGATCTGGTTGCCTGGCAGGGTGCGAGGGTATCGCACGTCCTCGAGGATCTGGGTTTCGCGCCGGATCATCCGCGCTTCTGGGGCGCGCTGCCGACCGACGACTTGCTGTTTGCGTCGGCGCGGGGCCGCCGTGCCCGGCAAAAGACACCGGCCGCGTTGCGCGCCCTGACCGATGCCAATGCGCCGCGCTTTCCGATCGCGGGCCCCGCAGCTACGGCCCCAACCTACCCGCTCGGCATCTCGCTCGAGATCCGGCGCGACGCGGCCGTGCCCGCAAACGCGGTGACAGGCTCGGATGCCGAGATCAACGGATTGTCCGCATACAGCGACGGTCTGTTTCTGGATCAGGAACTCACCGGGTCGCCCACGCAGGCGCTGCTCGCGAACATGGAGGCGCGGTATGCGTCGGGCTTCGACGCTTCGGGATTACCAGGAACCGCTGCCGTGCCGCCCCTGCGCGGGATCTATGCGCTGGCACCGGTCAGCGAGGTTTCGATGGTTGCCGTGCCGGACGCAGTTCACCGGCACTGGAGCTTTGGGATCCCTGATCTCGATCCGCCGCTGAGCGCACCGCGTCTCGCACCTCTCCCCGCAGAGACCGGCCCGTTCGGACGGCTGCGTCTGGATTGGACCGCGGTGCCTGGAGCAACGCGCTATCAGATCGATTGGGCCAATGATCGATCCTTCGATGGCGCCTCGCGCGTCGAGACCATCGAAACCACGGACGCAATTCCGGTTGCCCGGGAGTGGCCCGAACCAGTCGCCGTGCGGGTCCGTGCAGCGCGCGAGGGTGAGGTCGGCCCGTGGTCGAACACCCGCTTCAGTCTGATCCCGGACGAGGTGTTCGGCGACTGCGCGCAGCCGGATCCCGACCGGACGAGCCTGATCATCGAGGTAGCCGCCGATCCGCTGCGCCTAACCTGGCGCTACGAGAACCCCATCAACGGCCTCCCTGGCGACGAGTTCGAGTTGGTCGTGGCCGATGCGCCAACCATGAAGGGCGCCGAGACCGTCGAGGTTCCGGACCCTACCGCGACAGAGTTCGAGCCGGACACCGCATTCGAAGGCGTCCGCTACTACCGCGTGCGCGTGATCCGGGATGGCGCTCCTGGCCTGTGGTCGGAAACCGTGGCGATCCTGCCAGGAGCGCGCCTGTCGCTGGTGCTCGAGCCCGAAGACACATTCGATCCGGGCACACTCACGGCGATCCACCGCGGCCTCATCCGCTTTGCAGGCGCGCGCGGGGACGCCGTCGCGTTGCTGTCGATGCCACGCCACTTCCGCGAACAGGACGTGCGCAGCCATGCCGAACGTCTGATCCCGCAACTCGACCCCGATACCGAAGACAGCGTCGCAGCTGGCGAATTTCTGGTACCGGCGCTGAGGTTCGGCGAGGATGCCGCGCTGAGCTTTGCAGCGCTCTACCATCCGTGGATCGCCGTGATCTCGGGTGAGGCTGGCAGTTTTCTGCCACCGGACGGTCCTGCCGCCGGGTTGTTGGCCAAACGCACCATCGAGGAAGGCGCCTGGATCTCGATGGCGAACCAGCCGGTGTTCGATGCGGTCGCACTCGACCCAGAACTGCCGCGCGATGCGGCGGCTCGGCTGATCGCACAGCAGATCAATCCCTGCCTGCGCGACCCACGCGGCTTCCTGTTCCTGAACGGCGAGACCTTGTCCCTGACCGACGAGTTGCGCCCGCTCAGCGTGCGGCGGCTGATGATCCTGCTCCGCCGCCTCGCACGAACCGAGGGCGACACCTTCGTGTTCGAGCCGAACAGCCCCTCCTTCCGGGCCTTTGTCCAGAATCGCTTTGAAGGCCTGCTTTCCCGCATCCACCAGCGCGGCGGCTTTGCCGGGGACACGCCTGCTGAGAGCTTCAACGTCATCACCGACGAAAGCGCCAATCCTGCCAACGCCGTGAATCTGGGACGCCTGACCATCGAACTGCGCGTCGCTCCGTCCCGGCCCTTCAAGTTCCTCAACGTCCGGCTGCTCCAGACCGGGCCGGAACAGATCAGCGTCAGGGAGGGTTGAACAGATGCAGCCGCTCTCAGCCTTCAATTTCGCAGTCCGCCTGCTGCTCGATGGTGAACAGCGGCCGATCTGCGATGGCGCGTTCTCGGAGGTGACCGGGCTTGAGGCTTCGATCGACACCCAGACGATACGCGAGGGCGGCAACAACACGCGGCAGATCCACCTGATGGGCCAGATCAGCTACGGCCAGGCGACCCTGAAGCGTGGGCTGACGAAGGGGCTGGATCTCTGGACGTGGTTCAACGCGGTCAACGAACGCCGTGATCTGCGTGCCTCGGGCGAGATCGTGCTGCTGTCCGGAGACCGCGAAAGCGAAACGATAAAGTTCATCCTGACCGGCTGCCTGCCGATGAAACTGAAAATGCCCAGCCTGAACGCCACGGACGGCATCGTTGCGATCGAGGAGATGCAGATCGCCTACGAAACGCTCGACGTCCGAGCGGCATAGGAGGACGCTGGATGCCCGAAGCCCGCAAGCTCCAGAAAGCGCAGATCCAGATGATCTCGTGGGACGAAGATCAGCAGGTCTCGGAGAGCGGTCAGCCGATCTTCGTTCAGTTCAATCCTGAGTCACTGAAGGTCAGCTATTCCAATCGCAGCGCGGGCGGCGATCAGCGCGGCGGCTCGGCGGTGCAATTCGTCGGCCAGGGCACGACCAAGCTGACCTTTGATCTTTGGCTGGATGTCACGGCACCGCAGCCGGACCGCTCGGCATTGGGCGAGGAGAATGTCAATGACGTCCGCCGGTTGACCAAGAAGCTGGTCGATTTCATCACACCGATGGAGAGCGACGAGGAAGACAAATACATCCCGCCGGGGATGCGCTTTCTCTGGGGGACGTTTCTGTTCGAGGGCGTGGTCGACTCGATCAACGAGACGCTCGATTACTTCTCCGAGGACGGCAAGCCGTTGCGCGCCAAGGTCTCGATGAGCCTGTCCAAGCAGGAGATCAACTTTCGCTTCGGCAATCAGGCAGCCCCTGGGATCGGGACCGGACAACCGCCCGCGGCGACCCCGCCGTCCGCCATTCGCGAAGGCGACAGTGTCCAGGAAGCTGCTGCGCGCGAAGGCAACCAGAACACCTGGCAGGAGATCGCCAACGCCAACGATATCGACAATCCGCGCAATCTGCCCGCCGGCACGCCGCTGGATCAGCGGCCCTGAGGAGCACTGCAATGCCCGTGATCATCAACGATCTCGAAATCATTCTGGAGACCTCCGGCGCGGATGGCGCAGACGCGGCCGCAGCGCCTGCAACGGATCCAGCACCCGAGGGTGGACCCCCCCTAACCCCAGCGGACCATGCGCGGATCGGCGAACGCCTGCGCGACCGTGCCCGCCGGGTCCAGGCGCATTGAGGTGAGTGGATGACCGACCTCGGCACCACATCCCTGCACTATTCGGCCCGCCCGGCGATCTCGTTGGACGGCGACCGGGATGAAGGCCTTGAGGACGGTCTGATGACGCTGCTGGTCGAGGACAGTGTTGAGGGAATGGTTCGGTTGGAGGCCTGTTTCGGCAACTGGGGAACGTCGGGTGGCGATGTCGGGTTCCTGTATTTCGAGCGCGACAGTCTGGAATTTGGCCGTGAACTCACGGTGGAGATGGGCGCGGGCGGTGCCGCGGGTCAGGTCTTTTCCGGCCGGATCATGGCGCTCGAGGGTCGCTTTCCCCAGAGCCGCCCGCCCGAACTTACGGTGCTGGCCGAGGACCGATTCCAGGACCTTCGGATGACGCGGCGGAGCAGGACGTTCCTCGATGCTTCCTTCGAGGACATCGCATCGGCCATCGCCTCGGACCATGGACTGGAGTCCGAGATCGATGTCGACAGCCCGACCTTTCCCGCGTTGGCGCAGCTCAATCAGAGCGATCTCGCCTTCCTGCGCCACGTCGCGCGCGAGATCGACGCCGAGGTTTGGGTGCAGGACACGACGCTGTTCGCGCAGGCCCGATCACGACGTTCGGCGGAGGAAGTGGCGCTGACTTATGGCCAGGGGCTGAAGGAGCTGCAAATCACCGCCGACCTGGCGGATCAGCGAACCAGATTGGTCGTCGGAGGCTACGATGTGGCGGCCAAGGACGGCATCGAAGCCGTGGCCGAGTCTGGCTTGCTGTCAGGGGAAAACCAAGGCGAAACCGGTCCGGCCGTTCTTGAAGCGGCGATCGGCGCGCGCACCGATGTCATCGCTCACTTGCAGCCCGCCACCCGAGAGATCGCCGAGGCCCAAGCTCAGGCCACGTTCCGCCGCAGCGCGCGGCGCTTCGTATCGGGTGAAGGCGTCGCTGAGGGGAATGCGCGCATCAAGGTCGGCTCCAGCGTGCGCCTGCGCGGCTGCGGCAAGCTGTTCGACGGCGTCTACGCGGTGGTGCGCACGCGCCATCTGTTCGATCTCGCAGGCGGTTTCCGGACGGAATTCCGCGTCGAACGCCCCTGGATCGGAACCTGAGGAGAACTGCATGCTCATCGACCCAGGTATCGACCCAGACAGCGCCGCCCGGCTTCCGATTGGGCAAGGGTCGCCGTTCTACGGCGTCTATCCGGCAATTGTAGTCGACGTCGTAGATCCCGATCAACAGGGCCGTGTGCTGGTCCGCTTGCCGTGGTCTCCGGACGGGGACACTGCGCGTTACGAAGCCTGGGCCCGGATCGCAACGATGTTTGCCGGACCAGACCGTGGATCGTGGTTCATCCCGGACCCAGAGGACGAGGTGCTGGTCGCTTTCGCAGGTGGAGACCCTCGTTCACCGTTCGTTTTGGGAGGGCTCTGGAACGGGTCGGACGCGCCTCCCGAAGAAATGGATGGCGGCGGTGAGAACAACATCAAGACGATCCAATCCCGCAGTGGCGTTCGCATCAGCTTGGATGACACATCAGGGTCCGAGACACTGACCATGGAGACCCCTGGCGGTCAGTCCATGACCATGACCGACCAAGGGAACGAGATCACAGTCGCCGATGCCAATGGCAACACCGTGACGATGGCGCCGTCCGGGGTGACGATCGATGCATCCGCGAAGGTGACCGTGAACGCCAGCCAGGTCGAGATTTCTGCGGGGATGGTCAACGTGAACGCCGGGATGTCGAAGTTCTCGGGCGTTGTCCAAGCCCAGACGGTGATCGCGACCAGTGTTGTCGGGACGTCCTATACACCGGGAGCGGGCAACATATGGTAGCCGAACGTCACCGCCACGACATCCGCTGGATGTCACCTCAGCCGATGTGGCAAGCCGGTGCAGCGCCGGACCGAAATGGTGCACCGATGCGGCCATCGTTGCTGCGCTTTGCGACGGATGAGTTCATGGACGAGCTTATCGCCGCGGCAGGGACACGACCCGAGGCACTGCCCGCCTGGCTCGCTCAGCCGGAAACTTGGCTCGATCCCATGCCTGCACCTCCGGCTGCCGGGCTCAACACGGCAGCACCGCAATCGGTCACGCGGACTCGGCTGTCGGCTCTGGCCCGACGGGTCAACGGCAGTGGCGAGGTGGTGCAGGCGCCGACACCCGCCTCGACACCGCTGAAACTGTATCAACCGGCGCAATCGCGGCACTACCTGGTCGCGGCCAGCCTGGTCTGCCAGCTTCCCGGCCTGCCGGATCGCAGGATCGAAGCTGCGCGCGAAGAATCCGCGCGTTTCGTGATCCGCCGGATCATACCGCCAGAAGGCGCGGCGCAGATCGATCCGGATTCACCCGCGAACGATGAATATGCCTTCGTCACGGATGGTGAGACCTTTTCCTGGCGACGCCTTGATACGGTCGAGCGGACGCGCCTGCAGTCGGACGAGGAACGCCTTCCCCTCTCGCCCCTCATCTACGACCAGATTGGACGCAAACGTCGCATGATGGTTGGCGCAATACCTGTTGCACGGCGCGAGGCCTATGCTGGCGCTCAGATCACTGGTGGACCGGAACCGGATCTCGCGGATCTGGTCCCGCAGCCCTCGCCGCTCCAGCTTCTGTTCCAGACCCAGATCACGTCGCCCTGGCGCGCGTTGATCGAGCAGGCCGAAATCACCCGACAGGCGATGCGTGAGGTCAGTCAAAGCGGTGATCCGTTCTCCGAGACACGGGCGGCGGCGCACGCACTGCAGACACAGTTCCGGGAGCGCGCCCAGACCACGGGTTGGTACCTGCTGGCCGACTCTGCCGTGTTCCTTCAGACCTATCTGCCGCGCATCTGGTCGCGTCTGCAGGGGCAATCGGTATCTCCGGGTTTGAACTCTGACGAGACTGCGTTGCTGGATGAGATCCAGGCGATCGAGATGCCGGAAGACCTGGTCACGCAGTTGACGCGTGAGTTCGCCCCGTCGGACCCGCCCGAGTCAGCAGAGTACGAGATCGCGTCGACCTTTGCCGACGCGCTGACACGGATTGTCGAAGGGACCAACATCGCCGATCTGGAAACCGTCGAGACCGAGCTTAGCCTCGCGAGAGCCATCGAGCCGGACGGCAGTTTCGATCCCGAGACACCGACAGCAGACCCGGACTGGCCGAGTTTCCTGTTCCTGCCCGCCCATCCGGGCGCCACAGTCACCGTGAATTCCGACGGGACCGAGTTGGACAATCTCGAGATCAGCGACGATTACGCCTTCCCGCAGCTCGCCTTTCCGAACACCGAGGGTGAGACCCGGGATTCCGCGATCGAAATGGAAATCGAACGGATCGAGGCGCTGGCCGATCTGGTCGCCGCAGCATTGCCTCAGACGCCAAACGGCCCGGTCCCGGAGCTTGCGCCGCCGCCCGCCCGTTCGGCACTGGCAGAGCAACCCTTCTTTGTCATCCGCTGCGTCTACGAGCGGCCGAACTGTCAGGGCTTCGCCCGACCGATCGTCTCGCGTCCCTCGGCGGCGTTTCAGATGGCGAGCTTCTTCGATCCTGATGCCCCGGCGCGCGACATCCGAATCCCGATGCCGTTGGACCTCTCACCTTCTGCACTTCGGAAGTACAAGAAGGGTGCTGGGTTTATCCTGTCGGACATGTTCTGCGGGCAGTTCGGACGCTTCAAGAAGATGACGCTGGGCGATCTGATCCGCTCGGTCTTGCCATGGCCGCTGCACAAGGACCTTCCCGGCGCGAAGACAACGCCGTGCGGCGGAGGCGGCAACGGCTTCGGCTTGCTGGTGTCGATCTCGATCCCGATCGTCACAATCTGTGCGTTCATTCTGATGATCATCATGGTGGCGCTGTTCGACCTGATCTTCAAATGGTTCCCCTATTTGTTGACCGTCATCCGCATCCCCGGTCTGCGGGGGAAAACACCATGACGGATCGTGCGGGCGCACTGGGTCGCGGCTTTGCCTTCCCTCCAAGCATCGGAACCGATGGCCGATGGGAATGGTCATCGGGACCCGAGAACATCCGGCAATCGATCCGCATCATTCTGGGGACCGAGCGTCAGGAACGTGTCATGCGGCCGGCCTTTGGCGGTGGACTGAAACGCTTCCTCTTCCAGCCGAACACAACCGCCGTTCATCGCCTGATCGAAGAGACGATCCTGCAAACGCTGGGACGATGGGAACCGCGGGTCAGCGTGCAACGGGTCGATGTCGGTCCCGACCCTGCCGAGGCCGACGCGGTCCTGGCCCGGATCAGCTACCGAGTCGTGCAGACCGGCACCGACGACACGATCTCCGTCCAGGTCCGACTGAGTTGACGAGGAACCAAGATGCCGCTGCCTGATCCCGTCTTCGATACCCGCACCTTCCGCGACCTGGTCGCCGAAGCGACCAAGCGCATTCCGGTCCACACGCCGGAATGGACGAACCAGTCGGACAGCGATCCCGGCATGACGCTGTTGCAGCTCTTCGCCTTCATCGGCGAGTCTGTGATCTACCGCGCCAATCGCATCCCTGAACGCAACCGGCTCAAGTTCCTGCGCCTGCTCGGCGTACAGCTCCAACCTGCCGCCGCAGCGCAGGGTCTGGTGCAGTTCAGTCTGCCGACAGGCCCGATCCAGACCCGGACACTGTCCGCTGGAGCCTCGCTGGCCGCAGGGCAGATCCCGTTCAAGACCACGCGCGGGTTGGACGTGCTGCCGATCGAGACCGGGATTTTCTACAAGCGCCGCCTTGTCGGGGCCGAGCGCGAGACAGCGTTGGAGAGTTATCGCGATCTCTATGCAAGCTTTGAACTACCGCCGGGCAATTCGGACAGTCTCGATCTCTACGAGACAGAAGTTCTCGAGCCGCCCAGGGCCGGTGTTCTGTCCGATGCACTGGATGTCGGTGGCGAGACCGTGGACGGGATCTGGATCGCGCTGTTCGCGCGTCGGGGCGACGATGTCGACGATGTCCGCGCGGAACTCGCCGGGAAGACGCTCAGCCTCGGCATGATGCCGGATCTGGATACTGACTCCCGCATCTTGCCGCCTCTCGGCGTGCAGGACGCCGAACCGGTCAGCGGTCTTGTCTTCGAGATGCCCAATATCTCGGCAGCCGGAGGCGTGGCCGCCTACCGGCAACTTCCTGCGTCCGCAACCTCGGACCCGCTGGTGGCACCGGCCCAGGTCGAGATCACGCTGGGCGAGGCCAACCAACTCAGAAGTTGGGACGCATTGGAACCGCTCGAAGCGGGAACCGGCGCCTATCCGCCAGATCTCGACACCGACCCCCGCGCCGAGCGGTTGATCACCTGGGTGCGTGTGCGCCTGCCGGACGACGCGGGAAGCGCGGGCGGCCGCGTGCAATTCCGGAACAGCTGGATCGGGATCAATGCCGCGCCGATCGAACAACGCGTGAGTGTTGCAGCGGAATTGCTGGCGCAGGGCACGGGAGAGCCGGACCAGGTTGCCCGTCTCGCGAACACGCCGGTTCTGCCAGATAGCCTGACGCTGTTCGTGAACGGGACGCCGTGGTCGCGGATCGATGATCTGAACGCCGCACCGCCCGAGGCCGCGGCGACGTTGGCGCAAACGGCAATGGACGATGAAGCCGAAACGGGTGTCCAGGCTTCTCCGTTGGTATACACTCTCGACCAGGAGGCCGGAGAGATCCGCTTCGGAACCGGCTTGAACGGCGCGCGGCCCCCGCGTGGGGCGATCATCCAGGCACGTTATGACCATGGCGGTGGCACCCGTGGCATGGTCGGGATCGGCGAAGTGCGGACCGGGAACCTGCCCTCCGGCGTACGGGTCGTGAACCCTGTGCCGACCTGGGGCGGCGTTGACGGTGAGACCGTGGCGCAAGCCGAACGGCGTATTCCCCAGTTCATCGCCAACCGGGACCGGCTGGTCACGCTGGGCGATTTCGAAACCATCACCCAAGCGACCCCGGGTGTCGACGTCGCACGGGTGAAAATCCTGCCGACCCTGACGCCGGAAGACCCCGACCTCGCTGCGCCAGGGGCTGTCACGATCATCGTCATTCCGGCGAACGATCCACGCAATCCGCTGGCGCCCGAGCCCGATCTGCTGTTCCTGCGCGCAGTCTGTGCACATGTCGCCCCGCGGCGACTGATCACAACCGAACTTCACGTGCGCGGTCCGGACTATGTCGACATCTGGGTCTCGATCGCCTTCGACCCGATCACGGGGCGCGCTGCTGCACCGGTGCGCGAAGCCGTGCAGTCGCAGATCCAGGACTTCTTCTCTCCGCTGATCGGCGGGTTCGATGGCACGGGATGGCCCTTCGGGCGCACGGTAGATCCGGCGGAGATTCTGGTGCGGGCCGCACAGGTCGATGGGGTTGCCCGCGTGGACACGCTGATCCTGGGCGACACATCGGGCGCCCGCGCGCAACCTCTCGAACTCGGACCGATGCAACTGCCGCGTCTTGTTGGGATGTCGGTTGTCAGCGACGGCGATGCTGTTGCTATCGATGCCTTGCAAGGTGCATCGCCCGCGCCCGATCCCGGTGCGGGTGGCGCGCTGACGCCGGTCCCCGTCATCCCCGAACTGTGTTGAGAGCGAAGACATGGACGCGAACGGCACAACATTCAGTCTGAGGCTCGGCGCAGAGGATTGGGCCGAGGGTCTGGTCCATCCGGACACCGCGGACGTTGTCTATGACGCCGAGCGCCAGTCCATCACGCTGCGTCCGATCGTCGAGCGATTTCCGACCTCCCCCAGCACGAGCCCGTTGAGTGCAGACGACCGGCGCGGGACCGACTGCGACCAGTACGGCAACTGGTACTGGATTGGCGAAGATCGCCGCACGATCCGGACAACACGCACCGACCGTCTTGCATCTGATGCCTACTGGTCCATCGACGACCTGTCGGGCTCTGGGCTCGAAGACAGCGAAGCCGGCGCATTCAAGCCGATTGATACAGAGCCCAACGCACTATCATCGGCGACCCGCCTGTACGGGCTCACAGTTACGGCCCGGCACTTCCTTGTCGTCGGCACCCGTGCGCCAGCCGGTCTATTGATCTTCGACCTGCACGGTATCGGTCCTCCGATCTGGCGGTTATGGCCAGAGGAACTGGATGTCTCGTTTTACGAGTTTGCCAGATCGTTCGACGGTGGCGCCTGGTTGTTGGATCAGGGTGCGGAGGCCGATACGGACGCGCGGCTTTGGCGGCTCGATTGCAACCTGATTGTCACCAACGCGCAGGGAGACGTCGATCTGGGCCCGGCAGCGCCGATTGATTTCAAGCCGGCGGGTGGTGAGGTGCCGGATCTCCAGCGCATCACGTTCCCGATGGCCGAACCTGTCGGCGAAGGCGCTTTACCAGATATTCTGCCATTGGCTCTGCCTCGTGGATTGGCGGATCTTGGCGACGGCACGGTTGTTTTGCTCGAGACACCTCCGGGCGATCAGCCCTCGCGCCTTCTCCGCGCGGGACGTGGCAGGATGATCGGTGACGTCGTGCTGGATGAGACGGTGATGGCAAGCGTTTTGCCGCCACCCGCGCGATTGCGCGGTCATGATCTGGTCTTTCTGACCGATGCGAACACCCCGCCAGGTGAGATTCACGGAACGCTCTTCATCGTCGGTGAGAATGGCAATCAGGCGTTTGGCTTCGACTTCATCGCCGAACGCGACCATCCGGATCTGCCGGCATCGGCCGACATCGCCTTGACGCCGCGGCCCGAGTTCCTGCCGCTGAGATCCTATGCGGGGCGGGCTCTGACGGCCCATGGCAACGCAGCCTTTTACGATCTGGCGGACCGGATCGTGCGTCTCGCGGCGCGTCCACAACAACAGTTTGTCGAGACCGGGCGGCTGGCCGGGCTGACCTTCGCCGCAGCACTGCCGGGCACCGTCTGGCACCGATTGATCTTCGATGGCTGCGTCCCACCGGGTGGCAGTGTCCGGATCGAGGCACGCGCTGCCGACGATCCCGACGATCTGGCGCGGACGCTGTGGGTCGAACAACCCGACCCCTATCAGCGACAGGACGGTTCGGAACTGCCGTTCTGGTGCCCTTATGAAGCGCCCGGGGAACAGCGCCGCGGCCTCGGCAGTTGGGAGTTCCTGTTCCAGTCGGTTCGCGGACGGTTCCTGGAAGTGCGCGTCACGCTTGTGGGAGATGGGCGCACCAGCCCCCAGATCCACGCGCTGCGCATTCATCATCCGCGGTTCTCCTATCTCGATCGCTATCTCCCGGACATCTATCGCGACAACGCCGTGTCGGGCGATTTCCTCGACCGCTTCCTTGCAAACATCGAAGGCATGTTCACAGCGCTGGAAGACCGGGTCGCCACAGCCGAGGGGTTGATCGACACGCGCAGCGCACCGCCTGACTATCTGGACTGGCTCTCGGGATGGCTCGGCGGCACGCTCGAGCCGGATTGGGACGAGGCGCGGCGGCGACTGTTCATCGACAATGCCGAACTGATGTTTCGCTGGCGTGGCACCGTGCCCGGATTGACGGCTCTTTTGCGGCTTGCGACCGAGGACTGCCCGGACGAGAGCATATTCACGGACCTGCGCGCGGGCACGCCCGACAGCGATGGCAACCGCGCGGCGGGTCTGCGAGTTGTCGAGGCCTTCCTGCTGCGTCCGCCCGCGGGTGTCGACACCGCAATCGAAGCAGATGACGAGATCACTGTCACAGACACCGGGACCGCATGGTCCGTCGCGCAAGGTGCGTCCGTGTTGCATCAGCGGTTCGCCGATTTTGTCGCTGAACGGCGCGCGCCCGGGCTTGCGGGTGGGGCCGCACTTAACGCCATCGCCGAGGCTTGGGGCCGCCCGTCGGGCATCGCCGCGCTGAGCCAGGTCAGGCTCTCGCCCACGCTCCCGGCAAACGCGGGCGAATCCGAGGACTGGCTTGCCTTCACCGCCGGACCGATCGGGTTCACCTACGCGACCGTTACCGACGCCGAGCGTAGCGCGTGGCAGAGTTTTCTTCAGCACCGTTATCGCCGGATCGAGCGTCTTGCGTCCGCACACCAACTGGTAGGTGCTGCACGCCCAGCGACGTTCTCTGACATTACCCTGCCCGCAGATTTGCCCGCCGACGGCGCGGCGCTGTCGGACTGGATTGCATTCGTCTCGACAGCGGTGCCGCTGCGGAACGCCGCGCACCGGTTCTCGGTTCTGGTCCCGAACGCGCCGAGCGAACCGCTGCCCGACCGGCGTGCGCGCATCGATCACGTCACCGCCATCGTCGAGCGCGAAAAACCTGCGCACACCGTCTTCGACGTACAGCCCATCTGGGCACTCTTTCAGGTCGGGAGCGCCCGGCTCGGGCTCGACACCACCCTGGGCAGCGGCGCGCGTTTCACCGCCATCGAGCTGGGCCGAACTGCGCTCAGCGAAGGCTTCATCGGATACGGCCATCCCTATGCTGTGCGTGACCGCATGGTGATCGGCCGCGATCGTGTTGGGGAGATCCAGCTATGAGCTTCACGTCAGGCACTTCGAAATCCGCAACCCTCGAGTCGCATAAGCGCGTGCGCTACTCGGAAGGCCTCGTGCTCGGTGTCGATGAGTTCGAGCAAGAGGAATACTATTTCCTCGAGACGGAACGCCGCCATGTCAGGGGATTGCACGGCTACGGGACGGTGTGCGGACTGGACGTCTCGGTGCAAGACGCGGGCGATGCAGGGCCGGAGATCGTGGTCGATCCCGGGTATGCGATGGACACGAACGGCCGAACGGTCTGTGTGGACGTCGCGCAATGCGCCCGCCTGAACGAATGGCTGGGCCGGTTCGAGGCAGAGGACGACGGACCAACGCTGCCCGAGCCTCCGGGTCCTGTCGAGCTCTGGGTCCAGCTCTGCTACCGTGAATGCGAGACTGATCTGGTTCCGATCCCAGGCGGTCCGTGCCGGACACCAGAAGACTCGATGACCGCGTCGCGGATCACCGAAAGCTTCGCGTTGTCCTTCGCGTTGACCCGTCCCGACCAGACCGAATGCGATGCAATCCGCCAGTTCGGCGACCTGATCCGCCAGATCGACGTGGTTCCCGCCGGAGCACCGGACCTGACGATCGAGGAACTCACCACACTAATCCAGGCGCTCGCGCCAGGCGCTGTCGAGCCACCACCACCCGCGCCGCCGGACCCGATCCGTGTTCCCGAAGCCGAGATCGAGGCATATCTCGAAGCGGCTTTCCTGACATGGGTCACGTTCGTGCGGCCCCGCCTTTTGCCGACCGGCAGGCACTGCGCCGACGGTCCGGGTGGCGATGGCTGCATACCGCTCGCACGTCTGAGTTTCCCGATCGCCGCAAGCGGCGCTGGCCCAATCGTCGACGGGGCGATGGACATCGTCACAGTAGACGAAGATAACCGCCCCTACCTTGTGCAGACCAAGCTCCTTCAGGAGCTGCTGCTCGGGTCGGGATCGACAAGCGAGACTGGCACTGAGGCGCATGGCGATCTGTCCGGCCTCGATCAGGACGATCACCTCCAGTACCTCCGGATCGAGGGCCGAGCGGACGGCGAACCGGCGGACCGGCTGATCAGGGATATCGACGCTGATGATCGCCGGATCGGCGGCTTGCCATTCAACGGAGCCGACCGGGATGCGATGGCAATCGGCCAACCGGCACTCGGCGATCTGAGCGGCCCCTATCCAAATCCCACGGTCGTTCGGATTCATAGCCTCGACGTTCCGAACCCCACGCCAGCGCAGGTCGGACGGTTCCTTGGTGTCGGTGCGGGACCAAGCTGGCAGCTTCTGGCCGCTCCTTCGGGTGGTGGCGGGGGAGATTTCGGCGAAACAGATCTCGTTCGCATCTTCGGCCTGAGCTGGCGTCACAACCTGCCGTCGGACTTCCGCTTCAATCTGGATGGAGAAGAGGTAATCGGCGTTGCCGTGGCCTTCGGGCGGGAGGAGTTCGGAGATGGTTCAACCGCGTTGATCGGTGTGCGCCGCGATCTCGATCTGCCGATCCTGGACCTCGGCTCACTGGATGCCTGTTCGTTCCGGGTCTTTGTCGACATTCAGACCCCAAACGTTCCCGGTGCAACGCAACGCCTGCAGATCACGCCGGTCGACCTCGTTCCAATCGAACCCGGAGACCAGATCGCGGAGGGCTTGTTCCGTGAAGGTCGCGAGATCGGGCGCGAGCCCGTACCAATCCCGGCGCCAGCGGCACTCCTGCGCTTTGATGACAGGTTCCTGCGGATCCTGGAGAACAACGAGACCGGCGTTAACAAGGTCGAGATCGAAATCGACGGCAATCTCGTGCTGGAGGGCGAGCGAGACCCAGAAGAAGCGCGCGCGATTGATGCCGAATTCGTCCGGGCCCAGCTTCCGACCGGTGACCGCCCACGCGACGCCGAGCGCGGCATTCAGGGCGGCGTCTTCCGCAGTTGGGTCAACCTGAGGCGTGATCTCGATATCGATGCGGGCGGTGGCGTCCTGATCAATGTCGCGTCTCGCGACGACATGACAGGTGCGGGGATCTCTCCACGGGCCGCCGATGCAATCATTGCGGCACGCGATTCCGGAGCCGTCATCAGCAGACCGGCCGACTTGCGCGGCATCACCGGTGTCGGCCCCGCAACGATCGCAACACTGAGCAATTCCGACCGCATCCGGTTCCCGGGTCAGTAGGAGGTCGCAATGACACTGAACCTGCGAGAACCTTCGGTCGATGGCGGCACCCGGTTCGTCAATTTCTTCGAAGGCAGGATCCTGACCGGCCGCGACTTGCGTGACGAACAGGCAGCGGACCGGCGGCAGCGCACGGACCTGGGACGCGGGATCGGCGCGGGCATCGTGCACGGTCTTGAGGTTAGCGATGCGACCTCAGCCGATACGCCGCTTGATCCTGTGGTGCGCGTCTCCGCGGGTCTTGCCATCAATGCCGAGGGGCAGACGCTCGCCCTGCCCTCGGACAAGCTGGTGTGCCTCACACGCACGGACAATGCGCCTGCGGACGCGACAGACGATGACTTTGGTCCGTGTAGCGTACATCTGCCTGGATCGAGCCTGACAGCGGGCATTGGGTTCTACATCCTGACCATCGGTCCTGCAACCGAATACGAGCAACAGGCACCGCAAAGCGGATTGGATGACACTGGTGTCGCTGGAGGCTGCGGGCGGCGGTACGAAACCCTCGGAGTTCAATTCCGGCTGGTGCAGTTCAACCCGGTCCTGCTCGCGCCCGAAGATGCGCAGATCCTGTCGGCGTTGGTGGGCCGGACCGACCCGACGGGCCTGTCGCAGCTTCGCAATCGCGTCGCACATCTGTGCTTTGGCACAGCAGACGCGGCGGCGTTCCCGCTGGATCCGTTCTCCGACGATCCCTCTGGCGAAAGCAGTTACCAAAATATCGGCATCCTGGATGCGCTTCGAGCTGGCTCAACGCCGCCCCTGCAGGACTGCGAGACACCGCTGGGGGTGATCTACTGGACCCAACTCGGGATCGGGTATCTCGACATGTGGTCTGTGCGCAGACGCGTCGTGCAGACCCATACCGAGGCCGAGTGGCCCCTTGTCGCCGCCGACCGCCAGCGTGCTGTGGGCGAGGCCATGTTCTTCCAGTTCCAACGTCACCTCGCATGGTTGCGCGGGCTTCTGGGCAGTACGAACATCAACGCCGCCGGGTTCTTTCGCTATCTGCCGCCCGCCGGACTGCTGGACTTCGGAAATGGTGTCGATTTCCTCGGCACCCGCGCCGACCCCGACACGCTCACGTTGCCAGCAGCCCGGCTGAACGCGGTTCTGGATGCGGCGCGCGCATACCCGGCGGTCGATCTTGCCTCGGAAAGTGCGCGGTTCTGCCTGTTCTCGATCGCGAGCCGGGATACGCATGCATTGTTCGTCTTGGATACCGTGCCCAGCGCCGAGAAGACCGACCGCAAATGTGCCGAGCTCGAGGCGCGCATCGAGATGCTGGAAGAGCTAATTTCGACACCGGGCACGATTTCTGGTTCCGTGCGGCTCCGTCGGGCAACGCCACCAAACTTCACGACTGCAGCGCTGACCATCAACTCCGAGGACCCAATCCCCGGCATTCCCGTGATCGTCCAGGGTGGATCTGACGGATCTGTCGCCGGAGCCGTCACCGATATTGACGGGAACTTCACGGTCAGCGTGCAGCCAGGAACTTACACTGTGACTCTGCAGCTTCCTCTGGATGTCATGGAATCCTTCGGCATCGGGCCAGTCGAGAACGTCAGTATCGTCAACGGGTCGAGCCAGGTCGTCGACTTCATCCTGGTTCAGGCGCAAGGCTGATGTTCGATACAGGATCAATAAGCGTCGACAGACTGGAAGTCCGCGACCGGACCGTGTCGCGTAGCTCGCGCACGAGGGCGCTCCGCCGGATCGAAAACAGCGACCCGGATCTGCCGCTCCATCGCTCCGAGATCCTGATCATTCGCACGCTGAAAGATCCAATGCCGGGTGGGCTGTTGGCAGATCGCGCCTCGGGCCATTGGGATCGTGCACTTGCCGTCGAACTCGATTGGTTTCGGCAACACGCAGCGACCCCAATCTCTGGTCCTACTCCCAGCGATGCGGTCGCCGTACGGTTCCGCGACCGCGCCGAGATACTGACCTGCTTGATCGAAGACCTTGTGTTCGGACGCAGCGAAAGCTGGTGGTGGCGATCGGTCCTGAAGCATTTTGGAACCGCAAATCCGGATCACATTCTGTTGGCGGAACCGATCTACCTTCCTGCAGTTATCGAAGCATTGGTGGACCGTCAAACGGCAGTCGCGGTCCTTTCGCAGATGTCAGACGATACCTGTCGCAGCGCCTCGGAGCTTCTTGGCGTCAACCTGGCGCATATCGCCAATGCTGTGTCGGATGCACTCGACACAAACCCGGACGATCTGGAACACCGCATGCGCGAGTTCGGTCCAGTGCGCGGGAACGTCCTTCCCCTAAGAATCCAAGAACGCGTTGAGAGGGCATTCAGAGCACTCTCCCAACCGGCTGGCTGTCTTCTCTCAGTCTCATTGGTTCGGCGCTTCCAACCGCACGTTTCCGGAGAGATCCTTACGGCCATGACGGCCCAGGTGATCCGCCGGGCACGGGGTGCGACTGACCGCGAAGTCGATCTCGAGGCAATTGAGGATACGGAGTCAAGACGCCCCCGGGCTGCCGAAAGAACAGATACTCTAGAGTCTGCGCACAACACCTGTTCACCGCAGGTGCTGAACTCAGTCTCGGCAGATCCGGTCACGGGCGAGAGCGTCTACCGCGAAGTCAGATCCCGAGACGAGGACGCGGCGTTTGCGCCAGAGGATCAATTGCTCCCAACGGCTGACGCCGACGTGACGGCTTCAACGCCAAAGACACAGTCGCAACTTTCTTCCCCTGAAGAATCGTCGGAGCAACGCCACGATGATGCGCGCGAAGACGGCGTGGAAACCAGCTACGCTGGAGCCCTCTTCCTGGTTAACGTGCTCGAGCGAGATGCACTTTCAAAGACGATCGCCTCTGCCGCCACGACGCTCGATTGGTCAGAACACGGTGCCTGGAGCATTCTGAGCGCCACTGCGAGGCGTCTGCTGGGCGAAGACGCGCAGTCGGATGACAACATCTGGTCGTTGTTGGCGGATCTCGACGGTCGGACCGACGAGACCTCTCCAGTGTCGGAATTGGTGGTCGAGGACCTGGCGAACACGATCCAGAGTTGGTTCGCGCAAAGCCTCGCCTCGCTGCCTGCGTCGATCCACAAGACGCTGCCGGAGATCTTGCAGCGCAACGCACAGATCTACGTCGGCGCTATGCACATTGATGTGGAGATGCGGCTGGATACGGCCGATCCCCTCACCCGGATTCTCGGCTTGGACATCGATCCCGGCTGGTGCCCGCGCTTCGGTCGGATCATCAGCTTCGACTATCGCGAATAGGCAGGAGGGCACGCAGTGAACCAGATGGACACCGCACGGATGCGTGTCGAACCAGCACACGCCACGGCGCCGACAGCGCACGCCCTCGCCCAAATGCCGCGCTCCCCTGCCAATCAGATGACGCTCTGGCTTTATGCCGCGGCAGCCCATGTTCTCGATTGGGCCGAGCGTTGCGCTGATCCGGAGCTCCTCGCCAGAACATCAGTTTTCGAACGCTATCGCGCAAACCTCGACGCGGTTCTTCCAAGCGCTGATCCGGCACGCTGGCGCGCCGCCGTCTTACGATGGGAGGACGCGGAGACTGACTTACCGTTCTGCCGCGCCGCCCAGGCATTCGACCTCACGCCGATCCATCGTATCGCGATTGCAACAATCCTGCTGGCCGAAGAGGACTCTCGCTTTGGCCGCTTTTTCGCCAACCTGCAATCAACGCCGGAGGCTCAGCCATCCGCCGAAACCCTGATGCACATCCTTTCGCACAAAGCGCCTGAGATCGGATCTGCGTTGGATCTGATAGCGCCGCTCCAGCGGTCTGGACTGTTGCTTGAGCTTCGAGCGCAAGGTGCCCGTGCGACACGCCCTCTCACGGTCCCAAGCGCGATCTGGGATCTGCTGCGCGGTGCCGAGCAGCCAGACCTCCCACCCAGCACAGCAATACATTTGGCCAAGGACGCAGCGCGTCTCGACGACATGATTGTGGCCGATTCGGTCCGAGACAAACTTCGCCGTGCAGCGGAGCTTCTTGTGGCTGGATCTGTCGATCAGCTTTGTTTGCGATGCGCTCCCGGGACTGACACGGTGCGGATCGCCAGAGCAATCGCTCGTGCCGCGGGCCAAAACCTGCTGACGATTGCATCGGCAGGTCAGGCGGAGCCACCACAGCTCACGATCGGCGCGCTTGCCGCTTTGTCCGGAAGCTGGCCACTCTTTCATCTTGATCCCGGTCCCGGGGAAACTGCCCAGGTTCCCATGCTGGGCGCCTGGCAAGGGCCGGTCCTTCTCGCGCTCGGGCATCAGGGTGGGATTGATGTCAGCAAAGCGACCGGTGACACCGACATCCGCCAATCGACCATCCAGATTCCGTTCCCCGAGCGCCGCCTGAGACTGCAGCATTGGAGCGCCGCGCTCGGTGACTTGCAGCCGGAAGTTCTGGATCAGATCGGTGACCGCTTCCACTTCTCCGATGGTCATCTCAACCGGGTTGCTCGCATGGCGCGCGGCATGGCCGCCTTGGAGGGCCGAGATGCGGTGCAGGCAGAGGACGTTCGGCGCGCCTCGCGGGAACTGGGCCGCCAACAGCTCGAACGTCTTGCAGAGCCGCTAGACCCGGTCGGGGACTGGAACGCGTTGGTACTGCCGGGCATTACACGGCACCTGCTCGAAGAACTGGAAGCGCGCTGCGTCCATCGTGAACGGCTTCCATCGCATCTGGGGCAAACCCGGACCGGCACAGTTGGGCGCGGTGTTCGTGCGCTCTTCACCGGGCCAAGCGGCACCGGTAAAACGCTGGCCGCGCGCGTGCTGGCGAACGAACTTGGCATGGATCTGTACCGGGTCGATCTCTCCGCCGTGGTCGACAAGTATGTCGGCGAGACCGAGAAAAACCTTCATCAACTGCTGGTTCGGGCCGAGGCATTGGACGTGATCCTTCTGTTGGACGAAGGCGAGGCACTGATGGCGCGGCGCACCGATGTGCGATCGGCCAACGATCGCTTCGCCAATCTCGAGACCAACTTCCTTTTGCAGCGCTTGGAAAGCCACGAAGGGATCGTCATCGTAACCACCAACCTGCCAGACGGGATCGATCCCGCCTTCCAGCGCCGCATGGACGTCGCGGTTCCCTTCAACCGGCCCGATATCGCCGAGCGTTTGTCGATCTGGCGGTCGCATCTCCCCGGCGAGCACGCAGTGACATCTGACGAGTTGGGTGCACTGGCCACGAGCGACATTACCGGCGGACAGATACGGAACGCCGTGCGCCATGGACTTAGCCGAGCGCTGAGCGACCGCGCGGAACTCGGGGCATCGCAGTTGCGCGAAGGCATCGCGCGCGAAATGCAAAAGGCAGGCGCGATACCGCCAGTGCAAGAGAGGCCCGGACCTCGTGGTGCGACCCGGCTCTCACAATTGGCCAGCGCGCTGTCGGCCCACCGCAGCGGAGGTTTGCGATGACCCGCAAGACGAAGCACCGCACGCCCAAGAAGACAGGCTCGACAACGCCGCCACGGCACACTCCGACGAAACAGGGCAACGGCTCCGCCACTCATGCAGCACCGGCGCTCGCACTGCCCAGCATCCAGCGCAAGCTGGCGGTCGGAAAGGCGGGCGATGCTTACGAACGCGAGGCCGATGCCGTCGCAGACAGGGTGATGAGTGGGCAGCCGAGCCCGTCGATCTCGCGCATTCCGGCCGCGGGGCTCGGCTCCGCGACCCAATCCAAAGAGATGGAGGGCGAAGAGAAAGAGACAGCCCAGACCCAACGCATGGAGGAAGAGGAGGAAGCCGCCCAAACGCAGCGCATGGAGGAAGAAGAGGAGGCCGCTCAAGCCCAGCGCATGGAGGAAGAAGAGGACACCGCCCAAACTCAGCGCACGGAGGAAGAGGAGGAGACCGCACAAACCCAGCGCATGGAGGAAGAGGAGGAAGCCGCCCAAACTCAGCGCATGGAGGAAGAGGAGGAGGCTCAGGCTAAGTCAGCGGGCGCGGCGCAACACGAAAATCGCGCCGATGCGGAACGGGCCATGCGGATGCGCGGCGCGGGCAATCCGATCCCCGAAACTGTGCGTTCCCAAATCGAACACTCTACCGGATCAGATCTGTCTGACGTGCGGGTCCACGATGACACCCGCGCTCAGCAAGCGGCAAAAGACCTGAACGCGCGCGCCTTTGCCAGCGGCAGAGACATCTGGCTGGGCAAAGGTGAGAGCCCGACAAACACACGCCTGATAGCACATGAGGCGGCGCACGTGGTGCAGCAGACCGGTAAGCGTGCCACAGGTGCAGCCGCGCATTCTGGTGCGAGCGCAGTAAGTCGCAATCCAGTGCAGCGCACGAACGGGGCTCCGCCCGCAAGTGTCGGTCTCGGACACGGTTCATTCTCGTTCCCTGGCGGGACGTTCACTGTCCCCAGCAGCGGCAGGGCTGAGATGGTCTTCGACGAACTGCGGTTACCGTCGTTTGGGAACAAGTCGACCATGAGCGCGCCATTTGTTCTGACCAAGACAACAGGTCGGCAGAACCAACAAATTGGCATGTGGTTGGAAGGCGTGACGCTGACCGAGGAAACCGTTGGCGGAAAGCTGGCGAACTATACCCCCCCGGCGATCGAGGGCCATGACGATCCGGACCAGCTCCGCGACCCACTCTTCTTTCTGGAGCCCAAAGGAACTTCACAAAAACCGCTCGTCGGTACGATGAGCAGCATCGCGGACAACTCTAAGATCCCGAACTGGCAGGAAGATGGTCTGCTTGCAGATACGGGAAACAACGCCTTCCAGGTTGACCATCTAAAGGAGCTGCAGGTCGGTGGCGCGGACGATCTGCCGAACTTGCAGTTGCTGACCAAGGTTGCGAACCAACGCGCCCGGCTCGCCATCGAGGAGGAAATGCGAGACAGCATTCAATCAGCGCTGACCAACGTGATGCGTCAGAACCGCAATCCTCCGCAAAATACCAGGTTCGCCGACATCGTTGCAGGCGCTACAACGCGGCGCGGTGCGGCAAGCTTCAACAACTTGCGAGAAAATCTGGACAACATCGATCTGGAAGTTCGCTATCGGCAAGCCTCGTCAACGCCCTCGAACAAGCGACAAGCCCCGAGCCGGGACGACTCATGGTCCAAGGATCAAATCGAACGGGGCGATCACATAGACGCGTTGGAACCGATCACGGATCTCACCCGGATCGAGCGGTTGCTGGGTGGCGGCAGTCGACCGGGCATCTCTTTCTTTTATGCGGGGCAAGTCTCAAACCCTCTCTTCGTGCCGCTCCGCAATGGTGAAGTTCCTGACGATATCCTACCGGAACTCTTCTCGGTCCAGCGAACACTTTCACCTGTGAGCATGATCAGCCCGGTTCACTCGGGCGGCCCTGAGACGGTCACCGCGCTGCATTTGGAGTTGTTCACTCGCTCTGGTGATCGGTTCGCGCCGTACTTCCACGAAGTAAATGAAGAGATTCCGGTCACACGGATGGGCGCCGCTCAGACCGCCTACATGATCCCCGGCAACATCACTCAACAGATTGCGGCCGGCCGTCTGCGCGCCCGCGCCTTCAGTCCGGTTGCTGTCACGTCGGCAAAGCTCGGTCCAAGCGGCATCGAGATTATCGGCCAACTGCAATTCACGATCCCGATGATGAAGCAAGGGACAACCGCCGATCTGAAAATCGACACGACTGGCGTAGAGCTGTCGAAGACCTTCTCGGCGGGTGAATTCGACCTACCCGGCCCAGTCTCGATCAAAGACACCTCCCTGACGCTGGCGCTTCAAGCAGGCAGGCGCGGCGTCGGTGTCACCGTCGATGGCGATATGAATTTTGACGTCGACCGTGTCGGGACGGGCAACCTGCATGGTCGCGCAGGTTCTCAAACCGGTTTTTCCTTAGAGGGGAGCTTCGAATTCGACCCGGCTTTGTTCCAGGGCGCGGATGCGAGCATCTCAGTCCGCTACGAAGAAAACAAATTCTCGGGCGAAGGGACGATCCGTATCGGTGCGGATCAGATCAAAGGGATAGAATCCGCCGAACTCAACGTCTCGTTCGAGGACGACATCTGGAGTGCAACCGGCACAGTCGTCCCGAAAATACCCGGTATCAGCGAAGGTCATCTGGAGATGACTTTCAACCCCGACGGCGGTTTCGAAATCACCGGACGCTTAACCTTGGGCAGCGACATCCCGCGCGTCAAAGGTGGCTATCTCGAAGCGACGCTTCGAAAGGAAGACGACGCCTACATCTTGTCGGGTCGAGGATCGGCAGAGTTCGACATCCCCGGTGTCACCTCGGCGATCACGGCGGAATACCGCGACGGCCTCTTCCGCGCCGAGGCCACCGTAGGATTCGAACGCGGGCTTGCCAAGGGCACGCTCACTGTCGGCGCAACAAATATGCCCATCGACGACGGCTCGGGCGAACCTGCAGGCGAGCCGACCGAGACGGTAAGCATCTACGGCTCGGGCTCGGTCACCATCAAGTTCACACCGTGGCTCGAAGGCACCGCCGGGATCAGCATGGACCAGACCGGAGCAATCGAGGTGACCGGAAGAGTCGCCCTGCCCGACAGCGTCGAGGTGTTCCCGGAGAAGAAGATCGAGAAGGAGATCCTCTCGATCGGCGTGGACATCCCGATCGTAGGCGTCGCCGTCGCAGGCCAACGCATCGGGATCTTTCTGAACATCGAAGGCAACCTGACAGCGCGTGCAGCCATTGGCCCCGGCGAACTGAAGGACGTCGCTGTCGACGTGACCTATAACCCCGAAGACGAAAGCCAGACGCGGATCACCGGCACCGGGCGCTTCGTGATCCCCGCGGATGCCGGGTTGCGGCTGGGCATCTCCGGTGCTCTCGGTGCGGGGATTCCCATCGTCTCGGCCCGTGCAGGGCTCGAGGTCGGCGGCGAACTGGGGATCACCGGCGAGGCGTCAGCGTCGGCCACCGTCGAATGGACACCGCAGAACGGCATCAACATGGAAGCACGCGCCAGCGTCGAGGCACAGCCGAAGTTTACCTTCGACCTGACAGGTTTCGTTGATGTCAGCGCCGACCTCGTTCTGGATACGGTCGAGCTGTATTCGAAACGCTGGCAACTGGCCTCGGTCGAGTTCGGATCGAACATGACCTTCGGCGCTGCTTTGACCGCGCGGGTGGAGAACAATGAGTTCCAACCGATCTCGACCGACGACATCGAATTCACAACGCCCGAGGTCAACCCGATCGACGCTGTAAAGGGATTGATCAGGTCGATCGCCTGACAGGATGGAGGTAGCCATGACCGAACCCGTAGCCGATACGAGCATTAGCCTGAACAATGATGCTGTGCTGCTCCACATGAATGGGCAGGAACAGGACGCTATCCGCATGTACCAGCGGGCAATCGAATCCGATGCAAACAATGCATCCGCACACAACAACCTTGGCTTTCTGTTGGCGCAGACCGGAGATCACGAGCAGGCGATCGCGCACTATCGAACGGCGCTTGATCTCGATCCCGAGCGCGCCACGGCGTGCGCCAATCTTGGCGCTTCTCAGGCTGCGCTGGGCGACGTGCCCGGTGGGTTGAATCTGCTGGAGCAAGCGGTTGCGATCGACCCAGAAAGCCTGACGGCGTGGGACAACCTCGGACGCTTGGCCTTGCTGGCGGAGCGGTTCGATACGGCTGAACGGGCGTTTCGCGAGGCGCTGACCCTCGATGAGCCTTCAGCCGAACGGTTGGTTGCACTTGGTGGGCTGATTGCAACCCGGGGACGCCTTCCCGAAGCTCATGATCTGCTCGTGCAGGCAGTCACGATTGAACCGGGGTCCGCACAAGCCTGGTCGCAGCTCGGCGTCATCCGATTTGCCCGGCAGGATCTTGGTTCGGCGACAGACGCGCTGGAAGCCGCGTTACGGCTGGATCCGGAGAACCTGTCGGCGCGTCGGCACCTTGTGCTCACCCTGATGGCACGAGGACGATCCGTCGAAGCCGAAGCGCATCTGCGGCGGCTGATCGAGGCTGCACCCGAGGACGCCACCGCGCTGACTGATCTCGCCCTGCTTTATCTGGAACGCAACGAGGGCCAGGCGGCGATCGGGATTCTCACGCGTGCACAAGAAGCGGAACCCGCCAATGAACGCAGTGGGTACTATCTGGCCCTGTCGCAGGAGATCTTTGGAGACCAGAGTGCTGGAGTTGAGGGGCTGACTGCGATCGCGCGGGAAAACGGCTCATACGCTCAGAAAGCGCGGGATCACCTGGCTGCCAAAGGCAAGGCGTTCTGAGCCAAATTTGCGTAGAGCCCAGCATCGCGGCGCACCCGACGAGTGCGCGGAAATAGATGCAATAAGACACGAAAATCGCTATCTATTCCGCGATCTCAACGCCAGAGATCCCGGCGTCACGTCCGCGTTCTGAGTTACCTCAGCTTTGAACCGACCCGCAGACGAGCGAGCGAGACTCGGCACCGGCTTGCACGTCAATCACTGCAGAATGAAATCGATGCCTTAATGAAGAACAACCGGAGATCTCACTGACATGGCCCAGACGCGCCACACTGGATGGGTGGCGCCACAGCGCGAGACCAAGTCGGTAACCGCGCGGTTGAAGCCGCTCCTACCTGATCACAATGACTTCCAGTGCGCTGGGTCAACCTCGATCATCTTCACATCGCGGGACTTGACGTCGAGTTCTCCCATGGCGGCGCGGAAGACCTTCATGTGGGCGCTCTCGGCGTGGGCCTTCAGATGGGCGGCGCTCTCCCACTCCTCGTAGACGTGAAACATATGAGCATGCTCGACATCCTGATAGAAACGGTATCGGATGCAGCCGTCCTCCTTCCCGCTTTCGGTCATCATGGCCAGCGTCGCGGCGCGCGCCTGCGCTGTGTGATCGGGGTTGATTTCGATGAATCCGCTGATGACGATCATGGTGACCTCCCTGTTTGTCCGGCACCCTGACAGCAGGCGCGCGCTCTGACAATCAACCCCGCGATTTCCTGGCAGCGACTTTTCACTTGCGCGCGTCAGCGCGATGGTGGGACATGCACTCAACGCCTTGGTTTCTCCCGGGAGCACCATTTGACAGAGCCAGCTTCGAACCAGTTTGCCCTGTTGGGTACGCGCCGATTTCTGCCGCTGTTCCTGGTGCAATTTCTGGGAGCCTTTAACGATCAAGTCTACCAGAAGGCCTTCGTCGCACTCATCACCTACCGCTTGGCCGATCAGGTTGGCATTCCCATCGCGATGCTGGGGATCATCGCCTCGGCACTCTTCATCCTGCCCTTTGCGCTGATCACCCCGATGGCGGGGCAGATCGCCGACCGGATGGACAAGGCGGTCATGATGCGTTGGATCAAGGCATGGGAGATCGTCGTGATGGGGCTGGCGGTCGTTGGCTACTACACGCAGAACATCGTCTTCCTGTACTTCGTGCTGTTCCTGATGGGCGCGCAGTCAGCGATGTTCGCGCCGATCAAGTATTCCGTTCTGCCTCAATACCTAAGGCGCGAAGAACTGATGGCGGGGAACGGACTGGTCCAGGGGTTCACCTTCCTGGCGATCATCTTCGGAACCATTATCGGGAACGAATTGATCCTGCGCGAAGGCGGCGTTTTGATCGTCTCGATCTTCGTCGTCTCGGTCGCCGTGATCGGCTTCATCTCGAGCCTCTACACGCCGTCGGCACCCGCACAACCGAACGCCGAGCCGGTCGACTGGTTCTTCGTTCGCGCGATCTGGAAGCTGATCTCGATGTGCAGGAAGAACCGGCCCGCCTGGCGTGCGATCCTGGCAATCAGCTGGTTCTGGTTTCTCGGTGCAACTTTCCTGTCGCTTCTACCGTCCTATGCGAAGGAGGAATTGGGCGTCGACGAGGGTGTGCTGACGGTTCTTCTGGCCGGGTTTTCCATCGGCGTTGCCATCGGAGCGATCGCCTCGGACAGGCTGAGCGGCGGTCGCGTCGGCCCGCACTTGCCACCCTGGGGCGCGCTGGGTCTCGCAATCATGGCGGTGGAATTGTGGATGGCCACGCCCCCTGCCCCAGAACCCGGAGTTGAGTTGCTGACACGGGCCGAGTTCTTCTCGGACATCGCGGGATGGCGGGTCCTGATTGACTTCGTTGTGCTGGCAGCATTTGCCGGGATCTACGTGACGCCGATGAATGCAATCCTGCAAACCGAATCCCCCGACGACAAGCGCGCCAGCTTCATTGCCGCCTCGAACGTCGTCGACTCTTCGTTGATCGTGCTGAACGCAGTCGTCGTTGCTGTTCTGGTCGCCATCGGCCTGGATACGCGATCTGTTCTGGTGGTGATCACGCTGACCGGGTTGCCGATGGCGTTCCTGGTTGCCCGCTTCGCGCCAGAGACGCTTCTGGGACGGCTGGCCTTATCAATCTGGCCCAGATGATGCGGGACCGGTTCTGGGAGACGGTGCCGCTTGACGAGATGACCCGTGAGGAGTGGGAGGCACTTTGCGATGGCTGCGGGCGCTGTTGCCTGCTCAAGCTCGAGGACGAAGATACAGGCATCGTGCACTACACGTCCGTCTCGTGCCGTTTGTTCGACGGTGAAACGCGGCGGTGTGGCAACTACCCGCTGCGCCGCCAGCTTGTCCCGGGTTGCGTTGTCCTGACACCTGAGACGATTGAAGAGGCATCGGAGTGGATGCCGGCAAGCTGTGCTTATCGCAGGCTGTACGAGGGGCGCGGGCTGGCCGGATGGCATCCCCTGATCTCGGGCACTCCCGACAGCGTCGCAGAGGCCGGGGTTGCCGTGCGCGCACCATTGACGCCGGAGTACGAGGTCGCGGAAGAAGACTTGGAAGACCACGTGATCGCCGATGATCTAATCCACGGAGAACCGATTTGATCTTTACCTCGGACAATGCGTCGGGTGCTGCCCCGGAGATCATGGATGCCCTGGCCGAGGCGGAAGTCGGCTATGCCAGATCTTATGGCAACGACGAGGTCACTGCCCGCGCCCAGGCAAAGATCAGGAAGGTCTTCGAAGCGCCCGAAGCCGCAGTCTACTTTGTCGCAACGGGGACCGCGGCGAACGCTTTGGCTCTGGCATGTGTCTGCCCGCCCTGGGCGACGATCTACTGCCATCGCGGCAGTCACATCGAGGAAGACGAGTGCGGCGCACCGGAGTTCTTCACAGGCGGCGCCAAGCTGACGCTTCTGGATGGCGATGACGCCAAGATGACCGAAGCAGGACTTCGAAGCGCGATCGAGGGCGCGGCACCGCGTGGCGTCCAGAACGTCCAGAAGGGTGCGCTGTCCTTGACGCAGGCCACAGAAGCGGGTGCCTCCTACTCGCTGAGCGAAGTGCAATCCTTGGCCGGCATCGCCCGGAATGCCGGGGTTCCGGTGCACATGGACGGAACACGCCTCGCCAATGCGCTGGCCCGGCAAAACGTCTCACCCGCTGACATGACATGGCGTGCGGGCGTCGATGTGCTGTGCCTGGGGGCCACGAAGAACGGTGCGCTCGCTGCCGAGGCAGTGATCCTGTTCGATCCGGAGAGAGCGTGGGAGTTCGAACTTCGGCGCAAGCGCGGTGGGCATCTATTCTCGAAGATGCGGTTCATCTCGGCACAGATGGATGCCTACTTGACCGACGCGCTTTGGCTAAGGCTTGCAGCACATTCCAATGCGATGACGGACCGATTGGCGGATGGCATCGCCGACACGCCGGGCGTCCACGTTTCAAATGCTGTCGGCGCGAATATGCTGTTCCCGGAGATCACGCTGGCGCACCACAAACGGCTTGTGGCGGCGGGTGCACAATACTTCCCGGTGTCATCCTTTGATCCGGACGGATCGGATGATCAGATCATCACAGTCAGGCTGGTTACGAGCTTTCGGACGACCGAGGAAGACGTAGACCGCTTCCTCGGTGCCCTTGGGGGTTAGCGATGGGGGATCCGCATATAACCCAGTCGATTAGCGTCCGGCGGGCAGATCCCAGAACGGGCGCGATGCTTCGTATTCGGCTTCGGCGCGGCTGAGGCCAATGTCCTTAAGCACGCTTTCTGGCATATTGCGCAGCGCACGGCGTTCCTGCGCGACGGCGAATGCCTTCATGATGTTCTTCACCGTCAGACCAGCGAAGAACGAGGGTGCGGTTGTGGTGAAACCGAGGGCGTGAGCCTGAGTTTTCATGATGTCCTCCATCAGCTTTGGTGATCCGATGCGGAATTGCATCTTCTGTGTTGATGGATATGGGAAGCTGTGCTTATAAACAAAATGAATGTTTCTTCTGGATTGAATCACAAAAGGTGATGAGATGCCTCGTAATCTCGATCTGACAGCACTGCGCAGTTTCGTGACCGTTTTGGAGACCGGGGGCGTCACGCGTGCGGCCCACCAGTTGCATCTGACGCAATCCGCGGTCTCGATGCAACTGAAGCGGCTGGAAGAGTCTCTGGGGCAGCCTTTGCTCGATCGCGCGGGCCGCGGCGTGGCCCCCACATCACAAGGCGAACAGCTGCTCGCTTATGGGCGCCGGATGCTGGCCTTGAACGACGAGGTCTGGTCCAGGATGACGGATACGGCCTTTGTCGGCGAACTGACGCTGGGCGTGCCGCACGACATCATCTACCCACACATCCCACAAATCCTGCGCCGCTTCGATCGGGAGTATCCACGCTTGAAGATCAAGCTGATTTCGTCCTACACGCTGAAGCTGCGGGAACTGATGGATCAGGGTGAGTTGGACATCGCCCTGACGACCGAGGACGAGACGCCACCAGAAGCGGTGCTGCTTGCCCGGCAAAAACTTGTCTGGGTCGGCGCACCCGCTGGGATCGCATGGCGCAACCGGCCTCTGCGGCTCGCGTTCGAGCGCAAGTGCCTGTTCCGGCCTTGGGCGCTGGAGGCGCTGGATCGCGCGAACATTCCTTGGGAAATGGCGGTCGACACCGGATCGACGCGCACGGTCGAGGCGACGATTGCGGCGGACCTCGCCATCAATGCGATCCTGGAAGGCGCTGTTTCCCCGCAATTCGAGAAGATCCCGCACGGCGGCGCTCTGCCCGATCTGCCGTCGAGCCGCATCAATATGTACTGTCGCCGGACTGTGGAGATGGCGAGCGCCGACGCCCTCGCGGAGCTGGTCAAGCTCGCTTTTCAGGAGACGTCCGCTCTGCAGGCGGTCGCAGCTGAGTAATAAAGAAGTAGAGAACGTAACCAACCCCGTCTTCCGTTTAGGATTCGTTAGCCTTCCCAAACATAACCTTTCGGCAAGCAACGTCGTCTGGACGGTTTGGGGAGGTCTGTTTTGACTGCAGCAGCGCAGGCTATCGCACCATCTGATGGGCAGCAGGATGCCGTCGCCGCGCGCGCCGCCTGGATCACTGCCGCGCGTCAGGCCTTGCTCTCTCACGGTCCTGACGGCGTTACCATCTCGAGCCTGGCACGCGGCTTGAAGCTCACGCGCGGTGCTTTCTACTGGCACTTCAAGAACCGTGAGGATCTCCTTGGTGATCTTCTCGAGGAATGTCGCGTGGGCGCTCGGTTGACGGTCTTCGACCGGCTTCCAAAGCTCGGCTTCGGAAAGGGCGTGCTCCGCTTGCTGGACACTCTGCACCAACCGACAACAACGGAACTGGAAGCTCTTGCTTTCGATCGCGCCCTCCGCCGCTGGGGACGTGAAGATGCGATGGCTCGGACTGCAGTCGATGTCTTGGATAACGAACGATCCACGATCATCGAACACCTCTTTCGTGACGCTGGCTTTTCGTTAGACGAGGCGAAGCTGCGTGCAATGTCGCTGTGTGATCAGATCGTCTCTTCGTCGATAACTGGGCCACGGTACACGCGGACGGAGTATGCCACGCTTCTTTCCGGCCTCTACCTCATGGCGACAGGGTGCGCTCTGGCCGAAGCGGAGCAGTCACACCATATCAATTACGTCCTGCCGCATCGGCTCAGCGCGGATCTGGCGGTTTGACCGGTTGCAGAATGCGCGTTGCGACGATGGGTACAGCAACGACCGTCACGAGAATGCGCAGGACGTGATGCAGGGTGACGATCAAGGGCGAAACACCCAAAGAGAGTGCGATCAAACCCATTTCGACGACGCCGCCCGGTGCGAAGCACATGAACAGCACCTGGAATGTCTTCGGCCCGATGCCTGATAAAGCCGCGGCGAAGAGTGCACCCAGGCTCAACATGGCGGCAACCGTCAGCGCACCAAAACCAAGCCCTTTGACCAGCTTCTCTCGATCGAGCCCCTTGAAGCGCATCGCCAGCCCCAGCCCGATGATCAACTGCGCGACCGAGATCAGCCAGTCCGGCGGTTGAGCCTGCGTGAACCCCGCACCATGCGCGATCGTGGAGACAAGGATCGGGCCTGTTATTATGGCGGCAGGCAGCCCAACGCGTCTCCCGCCGACCACGCCAATATAACCGCATCCAAACAGGATCAGCACGTCGAGGATTCCAATACCGACAACGCCCGTATCGAGGCTCACACCAGCAGCACTGCCAACTGCCTCACCCCGCATGATCCAATAGAGTATTGGCACACAGGTCACCGTGATCGCGATACGGGAGAAGTGCTGGACCGTCAGAAGGGCCGGATCTCCTCCCGCCTCCTCACCAAGCTGAACGGACTCGATCAACCCGCCCGGGGTTGCGCAATAGAAGGCGGTCGGCTGATCATATCCAGCAAGTCTGCGGAATATCTGATAATTGACTGAATGCGCAACGGCGACAAAGGCCCCCACAGCCACCAGCGATCGCCACCACCCGCCGATCTCGGCCCACATCTCGGGCGTTGCAGTGCCCCCAATGGCAACACCAATCACGGCGATGAAGCCGGTCCGGACGTCTTTCGGGAATGACAGTTCTTCGCCGAAGGGACGGATACCGAGTGCCAACGCGAATGCCGTCGCCAGCATCGCACCCAGCAACCATGGAAGCGGCGTTCCGACCAGTGTCGCCAGAAGCCCACCAATCGCACCGATTGCAATGACGGAAATCAACATCCCGATCCGCGCCAGCGAGGGCGTCTGCGGCATCATTTTCAGGGCTCCTTCCGGCAAGTCGAGCCGGCGGCAGGTGGGCAGGCTGTCGTGACACTTGGATCTCACGGGTTGAAATCCTGGTCAACCTATGCTATCTCTCAATTTGAGATTATTGGAGAGTAACATGAAGTCCTTTGGGTTTACCGCTGCCCTGACGGTTTCCGCGCTGCTCGCCTCGGCTGCATGGGGGCAAGGAACGACTGTATTCGTGCCGATCGTCAAGCCGGATGCCGCGCAGACAGAGGCGAGTGAGAAACGTGGTACAGGGCTTCCCCCTTTCCTTGCGAAAAAGGGATCGCGTACCGTTAAACGCGATGCAAAGCGCGGTACCGCACTGGTGCTGCCAAAGGCATCCTAACGTCGTCCTCGACGCCCGCGATCCATTTGCATCGCTATGACGATCCTGCTATAGCCGCCGCAACGCACCCGTAGCTCAGCTGGATAGAGCGCTGCCGTCCGAAGGCAGAGGCCAGAGGTTCGAATCCTCTCGGGTGCGCCAATTAAATCAACGAGTTATGCAGGCTGACCTTCGAGAGGCTCGGCATCCGCAATTCTATCTGCAAATAATCGCCGCCCGACTCGGCTCATTACCGCCACTGCCCGCTGATTGTAGTGAGGCGAATGCTTCCTGTATGTTTCCATGAGGGTCTCAACCGAGGTAGCGAAATAGCTTGATGCATCTTCCAAAGTCATACCGTCCTGAAAGGCCCAGGTGACGGCGGTGTGCTTGAGTACGTGCGGGCACACGTCCGTCAATCCCGCCCTGGCACAGGCACCGTCGAATCCGGTTCCGATGTCGTTGACGGGATTCCCTCTGAAATGGATGACCCA
Organism: Pseudomonadota bacterium; assembly: GCA_038534135.1. GTDB lineage: Bacteria > Pseudomonadota > Alphaproteobacteria > Rhodobacterales > Rhodobacteraceae > Thermohalobaculum. The sequence goes on from JBCAXJ010000045.1 coordinate 34,530, forward strand.
AGGGTTCCCGTCAGCAACCCATTCTTGCGCCGATTCAAGTAGCTCTGGGGTCATTTGCACTGAACCCTTCTTCTTCTTCGATTCAGCCTCGCCTCGTGCGGCGAAGTGTATGACCCCCCGCTCCAGATCGACCCATCCACCTTCGGAGTGTTCGGACCACTTCAGATTGAGGACCGCCCTCATGCGCCTTCCGGTGATCAAGGCAACCTGCACAAACTGATCTAAGTGATCCGGCATATACCTACGAAGCCTTTCAACCTCCTCCAGTGTTAACCACCGGTCTCTTGGAGGAGCCTTGCGTGGAAGCTTCACCCTTGGAGGATTCGGTAGCTGCATCGCGACTCCGGCATGGTTCAATGCGGCCTGGAGCACACCAAGCTCTCTTCGGACAGTGGAGGGGCTGACGCCTCTCCGCTTCTGGTACTCACGGGATCGCTGAATTGAGATATCGTTGGGTGAAAGATTGCCCCAGTAAGGGGCCAGAGCACTGACTGCGTACCCTAGTCTTTCGGGTGCAAGCAATTCAGGTCCTTGGTCATCGACATATCTTGCAAGGATTTCGCCAAGTGTGATTGTGTCCGGGTTGGCATGTCTAGGTTCGTAGTCGGCCTTCGCGTTCAGGTACTCCCGGAGAGCTTCTTCAGCCTGTTCACGCTCCTCAACGCTGCATCCTGTCCTGACCTGCTTGTTGCCATCGAGGATGACCCAGACACCTTCGTCCGGTCGCTTCCACAGGCGTGGGGGAAGTCTTCTTCTTGGCAAGTCAGGAACTCCTTTAAATCGTCGCCGGTAATCAAAAATTTCTTTCCCACCATCCGCGCTCTGAGCCTACCGCTCTGGATCAGATTGTAGATCGCAGTCTTCGGGATGTCCGAGTGAAGAATCTTCGCGGCCTCCTCGACGGTGAAGGTATCGGTACCCAATACTGTTCGCCGGAGGCGGTTTTGAACGTCGGTATCGGAAGAAAACTGATCTCGACGGGACTCGGCAAAGCCTACCAGACGACTTTGCTGGCGCATGAAAAGCTCCGTGTCAGTAGTAATCTGCATAACCAACTCCCATTCGGCCCCAAACGTGGCCGACGCACGCGAGGTCTCCTTGCACAGCGATTTTCCAAGTTTCCCGTGCGAGATTTGGGAACAAAATCTGCTGTTCAAGCCCGGAGCGAACCCAAAACCTCGCGGAAGCTATTCAGACCTGCCTCCAGGTTCTCGATGATTTCACCAGCCAATTCATCCGGCTCCGGGAGATTGTCGAGATCGGTCAGGCTCTTGTCCTTCAGCCAGAAGACATCGAGGCTGGCCTTGTCACGCTCTAACAATTCCTCCCGGGAGTAGGTACGCCACCGGCCATCAGGGCTCCCATCCTCGTCCCAGGTGGCCACCCGGTCATGCCGGTTCCTGGGATTGTAACACTCCACGAACTCGCGCAGGTGCTCGAACGTCATCGGCTTCTTTTTCAGTGTGTGATGCACGTTCGTCCGGTAATCGTAGTACCAGACTTCCGAAGTCTGAGGGTCCGGGCTGGCGGCGCGGTTGTCGAAGAAAATCACGTTGGCTTTCACGCCCTGGGCATAAAAGATGCCAGTTGGGAGCCTCAGAATCGTGTGGAGATCGGTGCTCTCCAGTAGCTTCCGTCGGATGACTTCCCCGGCCCCACCCTCGAACAAAACATTGTCCGGTACCACTAAGGCGGCCCGTCCTGTCGTCTTGAGCATCGTCCGAATGTGTTGGACGAAGTTCAACTGCTTGTTCGAGGTGGTCGCCCAGAAATCCTGTCGGTTATACGTCAGGTCGTCGGTTTCCTGCTCGCCATCATCGTTGGTAAAGCTCATCGAACTTTTCTTGCCGAACGGCGGATTGGCCAGAACGTAGTCATATGTGGTCGAACTCGCGGCCACCAGGGCATCGTTTGGCGACACCATGCTCTCGCCGTCGATCTCACCGATGTTGTGCAGGAATGCGTTCATCAGACACATCCGACGAGTATTGGCGACGATCTCGTTGCCGGAGAACGTGTCGTGCTTCAGGAATGCCTTCTGGTCGCGATCCAACTGGTGGTTCTCTGGGTCGGTCAGGAAATCATACGCTGCGAGAAAGAAGCCACCGGTACCGCAAGCAGGATCAGCGATGGTCTTGCCGGGCTCAGGGCGAACACACTCGACCATCGCCCGGATCAGCGAACGTGGCGTGAAATACTGACCTGCCCCGGACTTCGTATCCTCCGCGTTGCGTTCAAGCAGGCCCTCGTAGATGTCCCCCTTCACATCCGCGCCCATAGTGACCCAGCCCGTCCCATCAACCATGTTGATCAGGCTGTAGAGCTTCGCCGGGTCCTGAATCTTGTTCTGCGACTTCGTAAATATCTGGCCGAGCATCCCTGGACGGGCACCAAGGGTACGCAGCAGATCGACGTAGTGAACCTCCAGTTCTGCCCCTCGTTTCTCCCGCAGACTTTGCCAGCCGTATCCGTCCGGAATACCAACATCGCGGCTGTAGGGCGGTTTGGCGTACTCATCGGCCATCTTCAGGAAGATCAGGTACGTCAACTGCTCCAGGTAGTCGCCATACTCGACGCCATCGTCACGCAACGTGGTGCAGAAACTCCAAACCTTGGAGATAATTGGGGCAGTGTTCATATTCTCTTTCTCCACCAGGTGGATTGATTTTGCCTCATAGGGCTGGCCATATCTCTATCGCCATGTCCGCCAACGCATCACCACGTTCATGGATGCGCCCTTCATACCAAACGTCCTGCTTGGCAAACCACTTATTCAGAAAAAGCCCTGTGTGCTCCTCCAGCTTCTCCTGTTTTTCCGCGAAACCCTTGTTGCCAACTGATATGTTCAGAAGGTCGGTCAGCAGCGTCAGATTACCAAGAGTGTGAAGGATACGGTCCCGATCTTCGGCTTTCGGATCGCCAGAGTGCCGTTCAACAAACTCGCCGTCTTCAAACGGCCAGTCTTCATTCCAGGAGACCGGCAGGACGTGCTCCGTCCATAGCTGACCTGGCATCTCGACTTTCTCGGCAAACTTAGACCGGCTCGCCATTTCCAGTTCCCAAAGAACATCTTTGATCCGGGCCTGGGGTGCGAGGGAGTATGCAGGCTTCGTCAGCACGCCCTGACGAAATTCGCGATCTTCAGGGAAACGTGTGCTGTCCCCACCCCGGCCTGCGAAGTACCCCCGGAACGCTTCGACGCTTGGCCCCTGCTCAACAAACACATCAGCCAGGCTTTGGAATACGCGGTTCATGTTCTTTGGGGTCAGGCCAGAAAGTGCCCGACGCACTATGTAGGAGTAGATCAACCGATACAGTTGCAGCTTTTCTTCAGCTTCAAGTTCGCTGGCACTGATCTGCATGACAATCGGATACGCTGTCGTCACTTGCCAAGTTGCGAGTTTCCGACCGAACCAATGGAGGTCGGCATCTTCGTCGATACGACCTTCAAGTGTTTCGTAGATCGGGGCGTACTGCCCCAGCATCACCAACTCTTCTTCAACCTTCTCGAAGCGGGGCGTGCCCTTGGGAACGGCAAATGCACGGTACTCCGCATAGAGTTCCCGCATGGATATCTTCTCGCCGGTCTGTGCGGCAAGCACATGGGCCAAGAAGTGATCGATCCTTGGGCGTTTCGGACGGGCGAACGGGGCGTCGTCCCGCCACCAAGGGTGATCGAACGGGTCCCACAGGGACTTATATAGCTCCTCGATCTCGGCCTCTTCCTTCTCGGCCCGATAGAAGATGTTGTTCCGCACCAGGTCCATCGCGAGCAGTGGCTCGCCCTTGGAGTTCAACGTCTCGAAGATGACCTGGGCATCGTCGTCTTCGCCCAACGTGATGACCACCAGCTTCATGCGGTTCAGTAAGGCCGTGAGAGTGGCTTCCAACCTGGCAGAGATGGCTTCCGCCGTGTCCGTCTCATCGGCAATCGTCTCGAACTCTTCGTCTTCATCGTCCTCAGAGACGTACATCTCTGCTGAGCCGTATTGGGCAAAGTAGTCGATCCGCTGGTAGAACTCTTCATAAGCACGCAAGGCACGGTGCGGCGTGTTCTTGGGAACCCGGTTTCCCCAGTAGAACCCATGATACTTGCTGCGTATCGTCGAGTAGGGCTCTTCGATGATGTCGTGGAAGACGGCCTGATCCGAGGGAGTCGGCGTCAGCTTGAACCGGGTCAGCTTGTCTGCGTCCTTCGACTTCAGCTTATTGAAGAGATAGTCCTTGACGTGCTCGACGACATCTTCACAAGCATGTTTCCGGGCGACTTCACGCAGGGCCGCCAGGAAAAGCTGGAACGTCGTCAGCCGCTGCTGTCCATCGACAACCTGGGCCCTGGGCGTGACCCCAATCTGTGCCGCTTCGCCAACCGGAGCGAGGATCAAGGCCCCCATGTAGTGGTGGAACTTGCTCTCGCCCTCCAGCACCTCGATGGCCTTGGCTTCAACATCTTCCCAGAACGGGATCAGTTGGATGTCGTGCCACTGGTACTTGCGCTGGTAGAGAGGCACCATGAACCGTCGTCCCTCTGCAAGGATGACTTCTACTGCATGATCATCAGCTTGCATGGACCATCCTTTGCCGCCGGGGTTTCGTTGCCGTCGCCTTGTTGGCCTTGATCCGCTCCAACAGGGCGGAAGCGGGTTCGTCGGATGGGTCCTGGGGGACGAGTTTGCCAGAGAAGGCTTGCTTCAGGATCGATTGACGGAGGGCTTCGATCCTACGGAGACCGTCATCGATGGTGTTCTCAACATGCTCAATCTCGGAGAAGACTTCATCGAGCCTAAAAGAAATCTCACGCTGCTCGTCAGCACCCATCAACGGGATTGGTAGCAGCCTGATGTCCTCCAGATGCAGATGGCGGACCGCGACGCCTTTTTGGTTCCGCGCCCCGAAGAATACATCGATTGTGTGGAACGCAGACATAGCCACAAACCGTGGTTCCATCGGCGGCAACAGTGGGATATTCGCCACACTTTCAAAGAGCGAGAACTCCACGTCAGTCTCGACAACTGCCACTCGTCCGATTGTACCACTCTTGGTCAGCAAGACATTCCCTCGCTTGACCAGGCATCGCCTCGACAACTCCATGTGCTGTGGTTCGTCTATGAACCTTGTATCGTCAAATTTGATTCTAAAGTCTTTGACGTCCTTTGCCGAAATGAACGACACTCCTGTGTCGGTGTACGTCGGTGTCTTATGGGTTCCATCAACGATATGCTCTGACAGTTCGTTCAGAAACACATACCTCCATTCCAAAGGAAGCTTACCCAATTCATCGAAGTCAGACGGCTTGCTCTCCTTTATGGCCTGGCTTCTTGGCTTCCTTGGTTTCTTCCCCTCCTCCCCATTGGCCCGCCAGGTGATGACGGCATGGTTCCAGTCGTCGAGTTGTTGTTTGTACCGGGCGTCGCGTTCGGCCTGGATGCGGGCGAGGAGGGTTTCGGGGGCTTCCAGTTTGTCCGGGTTGGCCTCTCGCCAGTCGGCGGTCAGTTTGCCCTCGAAGGCGTGTTTCAGGACGGACTGGCGGTAGAGCTTGAGTTGCGCCCGCGCCAGCTTGAGGCTCTCGATCCCCTTGTCCAGTTCCGAGAACAACTCCTCGATCTTCGCCACGATCCGGCGTTGTTCGTTGGTGGGGGGACACAAAAAAGGAACGCTGCGACCCAGTTCGGTGGAAGAGATGCTGGCTTGGTTCACATGCTTGACGCATTTGTGGAGAAAGTACTTGGACGACCAAAGAAAGTGCAATTGGAACGCCGCGAACTTGGGTGAGATGCCTTCCGAAACTTTGATTCTTGTCATGTGGTTAGAGAAGGCAAAACCGGCGGTGTTTGGGCTGACAACAGCGGTTTTTCCAATCAGTGGAGGGCTGTTCGTGTTGTTGAATAGAACATCGTCAGCATCGAGGCGGCGATCATCGTAATCCTTGGGCACCGATTTGATCTCGGTGTGGTCAAACTTCCCTTCACGGGAAATGTTCATAGGACGCATGTGCGGGACGACTACACCATCATCGCCGTGGCGTCCGCAGGCAAAGCCTGATTGAATATTGGTGGCGATCTCTCCCACGTACACCGTATCCCAGGACTGAGGAAGATCGGCCAACTGAATCGGGAAATGAAGACCAACATCTAGTTCACTCATACCGCCAGCGCCTCGTTCAACTCGACCATCACCGCGTCCATGTCCTCCCCGAACAACTGGTGCATCTGACCCAGGCCACCCTGGGAATCGAAGGGAGCCATATCGAGGTCATTGCGGTCGATGTGAAACGATGTCGCCAGGTGATCACGGATCATACGGAGCCAATCCATCTGCCCCTCGGTGAACTTGTCGCCTGAGCCTGAGTGGCGCTTCATCACCCAGTCCTGAAAATTCTTCCGCACCCGCTCGGAATTCGTGGTCAGCGTGCTATCCAGCCCGGTCACCCGGCGGATCAACGCCACCAACGCCGTCAACTCGGTCGATGGGTCCTTGCCCTTGTAGTCGTCCAGATGCGCATAGGCCCGCCAGACATGCAGCGGGGCCAGGCGGGGCCGGTCGGCCTTCAGCTTCTCCAACGTGGTTTTGATCATGGCATAGGTGATCTCGGCCCGCCGGGCGGGTTGACCGAAGAAGATGGTCAGCGCCTCGATCTGATCGCGGTTCTCTTCCAGGTACGCGGTGAAGTCCTGGGCGATGGCCTGTGCGTTCTCGGTCGTCTCGCCCGCCCACTCGGATTTCGTGACTGTATCGAGGGCGTCGTGATCAATGGTCTGTTCCTTGTCGCGACGGATCGAGTCGATCAGGTTGATCAGTGGGCCGGTGAACACATTGGACGCCTGGGTGACCAGTTCATCCTGGGCTGTGTCTAGTGCTTCCTGAGACGGCTCCTCAGCGCCGGTCTGCTGTTGGGCGGCGTTGGTGACGTTATCGGGGTCGATTGCGCTCAGCAGGCCGCTGACGATCTGCTGAAGGGGTTGACCGGCCTCGGTTTCGATCTTGTCACGGTCGTCCTGGTCCAATTGCCGGTCAAGGCGGGCCAGGCGACCGGCCAGGGAACTGACGATCTCCTCATCCCGCTGGCCCATCATCAGGGCCATGGCCAGGTCCTTCAGCGGCACCGTGGGTTTGGTGTCCAGGGGTTGGCTGGCGGTCTTGACCGAACGGGTGACGCCGACGGCATCGACGATCACATAGTGAGTCTTGGCGGTGGCGGAGGGCGTGACCTTCTTCAGATCATCGGCGTCGAGCACCCGGGTGCCCCGCCCCTTCATCTGTTCGAAGTAGTTCCGGCTGCGCACGTCCCGCATGAAGAGCAAGCATTCGAGGGGTTTCACATCTGTACCGGTGGCGATCATGTCCACGGTGACTGCGATGCGGGGGTAGTAGTCGTTGCGGAATTGGGAGAGCACGGATTTCGGGTCCTCGGTCGCGCCATAGGTGACCTTCTTGCAGAACTGGTTGGCTTCCCCGAACTCGTCACGAACGATCTGGATGATGTCGTCGGCATGGCTGTCCGTCTTGGCGAAGATCAGGGTCTTCGGGACTTCGGTGCGGCCTGGGAAGATGTCGGGAAGCTTTTCCTTGAATGTTCGGATGACTTTCCTGATCTGATCTGGGACCACGACGGATCGATCCAGTTGATTGGCCGCGAAACCTTCATCCTGGTCCTGCTTTTCCCACCGCTTCTTCCGGGTCTGGCGTTCCCGTCGTTCCACCAGCTGGTCGGCTTTCACCGTGGTGCCTTGGGCGGTGCGTTCGGTCTCGATCAGGTAGACTTCGTTGCCGACGTTCACGCCGTCGGCGACGGCCTTCTCGTGCGTGTACTCGCAGACCACGTTCTTCTGGAAGAACCCGTAGGTTCGATTGTCCGGCGTGGCGGTGAGGCCGATCAGGAAGCTGTCGAAGTATTCGATGACCTGCCGCCAAAGATTGTAGATCGACCGGTGGCACTCATCAATGATCACGAAATCGAAGTGTTCCGGCGGGATGCGGTCGGAGTAAACCACAGGTAACGGCTGGCGGCCCACCTGGGCGCGTTCGTTGGGGTTATCCTCTTCAGCCCCTTCATCGAGTTCCTCGCCCTTCAGGATCGAGTACATGCGCTGGATGGTGCTGATGCAGACTTGGCTGTCATTGGCGACATGGCCGGATTTCAGACGCTGGACGTTGTAGAGTTCAGTAAACTTCCGGTTGTCGTCCGATGGGACGTAGGACATGAACTCTTGCTCAGCCTGTTCGCCGAGGTTCTTGGTGTCCACGAGGAACAGAACGCGCTTGGCATTGGCATGTTTGAGCAACCGGTAGACTTGAACTACAGCGGTGAAACTTTTCCCCGACCCCGTTGCCATCTGGATCAGGGCCCTGGGCTTGGCCTGGGCCAGAGATTTCTCCAGATCAGTGATGGCAAGGACCTGGCACTCGCGAAGGCCCGTCACATCCAGTGGCGGCATCGTGGTGAGCAACGACCGAAGAGAATTCTGCTGCTTGAACCAGGTTGAAAGCGTAGATGGCTGATGGAAACTGAAGACTTCACGTGAGCGAGGCTTCGGATCACGCCCGTCAGTGAAGCGGGTGATCACGCCGGTGCTCTCGTACACGAATGGCAGCGGTTCTTTGTTGCTGACCCACTTCAGATCGGCAACAGCGTAGCCGGTCGATTGTTCTTCTACCGTGGTGAGTTTCTGCCCCCAGCTTTCAGGTTTGGCCTCTATGACACCGACGGCTGTCTTGCTCACGAAGAGCACATAGTCAGCAGGACCGATATCGGTTTGGTACTCACGAATAGCGATGCCCGGACCTGCGTTGAAATCGAGGTCCTATTTGGCCTGAACTACCCATCCGGCAGCGACCAACATCTTGTCGATGTTGTCTCGGGCTAGTTGTTCCGGCGTCTGGTTGCCGCCACTCACAGCACCACACCGTCGTCGTGGCGCTGCTGTGCCTGGTCTCGCAATTCGCACATCATCCAAACTCGATTAACTCACTGAGCCCTCTGAATTGAGTTTGACTTTCTGATGTGATTCAATTGGGCCGGAGCGCGGTTGGATTTCAGTGGGGGTGGCGATGTCACGCCGTGACTACAGTCAGAAGACTTTTTCCGATACTTTGATCGAGGGCCGGATCCGTCGGCGCAAGCGGCTGGAGAAGCTGGAGCGGATCGACGGTTTGCTCGACTGGGATCGGATCGACGGGCTTCTCGACGGGATCAACGCCGGGACGCGGGGCGCGCGGGGTTATCCGCCGCTGTCGATGCTCAAGGGGCTTCTGCTGGCGCAGTGG